>JAPOTD010000102.1:0-1104 GCA_026709365.1 Gammaproteobacteria bacterium | reverse complement strand
AGGTAAGTCCGGGCTCGATAGGGCAGGGTGCCAGGTAACGCCTGGGCGGTGTAAGTTGACGGCCGGCATCGGCGTGCTGTTTCTGCTGTCCGCAAAGCCAAGCGCAGCGAGCGGCGCCACGGCGCCAACCGCCGCGAATTCGGGGCTGCGCAGCTACGTCATTCCGCGCGTCGCCGGACGGCTGCTGATCCCGTTCATTCTCATGCTGGGCTTCTACATTCAGTTCCACGGCGAGTACGGGCCCGGCGGGGGATTCCAGGCCGGCGCAATCGTCGCCGCCGCGCTCATTCTCTACGCGCTCCTGGAGGGTGAGCAGCGCGGGCTGCGCGTCATCTCGCGCCGTGTGCTCATGGGGCTGATGGCGGGCGGCGCCATCCTCTACGGGGCCGTCGGCGTGGCCGGCATGCTGCTGGGCGGCAACTTCCTCGACTACAGCGTGCTGTCCGGCGATCCGGTAACCGGTCAGCAGATTGGCATCATCCTGATTGAATTCGGCGTTGGCATGACGGTCACCGGGGTGCTGCTCAGCATCTACCATGCGTTCGCCGCCCGAGGCAGCTAGCGCGATGGAATTGCTCGGCCTTTACCACTACTGGGTGTTCGCGATCCTGCTGATGATCGGCTTCTACACCGTGATCGCCAAGCTCAACCTCATCAAGAAGCTGATTGGGCTGACGCTCTTCCAGGCCGCCGTGTTCCTGCTCTACATCACCATGGGCAAGGTGGAGGGCGGCACGGCGCCGATCTACGCAGCGGGCGCCGAGACGTTCTCCAGCCCCCTGCCGCAGGTGCTGATCCTGACGGCCATCGTGGTGGGCATCTCAACCACGGCCCTTGGCTTGGGCTTGGTGATCCGCATCAAGGAGGAGTACGGCTCGATCGAGGAGCACGAGATACAGGAAATCGATCGGCGATGAGCCCGTTGGCGGAACACCTGCCGGCACTCCAGGTCGCCGTGCCCATGCTGATGGCGCCGTTCGTGATGCTGCTGCGTCCGCGCCATCTGGCCTGGGCGGCAGCAACGGCAACCAGCCTAATGGCCTTCGCAATCGCCGTCAGCCTGGCGGCAAGGGTTGGCGGCGGCGAGACAATCGCCTACCAGAT
>JAPOTD010000032.1 GCA_026709365.1 Gammaproteobacteria bacterium | reverse complement strand
CGGAGGTCCAGGAAGCCAATCATTAATTCAACCCATTTTTGGCACAGGACACTAGCAGCCTGAAATCCACGAAGACCAAACCCATGAGTGTCGCGGAATGGCCGAATTGGTTGGTGTTTCGAGACGACGGCCAGCACGATATGCAAGGATCAGTGCAAAGACTGGCCGAGGCGAGAGAGTTGCTGCTCAGCGCGATCAGAAGTCGCCCGATATAACGCAAGGCGTATTGGATCTGCGCGACAGGCTGTCTGGAGCGTGGCTGCCCTCGACGTATCCGGGTCCGGGTCGAAATGGGGGAATAGGCTTAAGTCTTCTCTCGTTCGGTGGGCGGGCGGAAACAGCTTTACCGCCTCGCCCCGATAAGTTCAAGCTACGGTAAGGATGCGCCCCAAACAGCGCGGATCAGGCCCAAAGCGCACCAACCGGCAGCGCCTGGATGCGATTGCCAAACGGCACCGAGACGGTGCCAGTGTAGAGGATGATGCCGCATACAAACTGATTTCCCGCAAGTTCAGCCAACGTGCGCAGCCCCCGCGCCGAGCTTGGACGCAGGCTGGCGCCAGCCTTGACCTCAATGCCGACGATATCCCCGGCGGAGCTTTCCAGCACCAAGTCCACCTCGATGCCCGAGTG
The DNA here is from genome assembly GCA_026709365.1 of Gammaproteobacteria bacterium. GTDB lineage: Bacteria > Pseudomonadota > Gammaproteobacteria > Pseudomonadales > Azotimanducaceae > Azophilus. The sequence continues at coordinate 29,126 of JAPOTD010000032.1, read as the reverse complement.
GGTGCGGAAGTGATGCAGGCGGCACTGCTTTGCAGACCATCCCAGTTGCTTGCCAAGCTCCGCCGCGACCAGGTTCTCCAGTGCCGGACCGAAGAGGGTTGGGTTGGCGTCTAGGCGGTCGGGATCAGTGCCAAGCAGATGTGCCAGCAAGCCAAGGTCGTTGAAGATGAGTTTCGGCGCCTTGACCAGCCGCTTGCCGATGTTCGTCGTCCAAGCGGGCAGGAAGCGGATCAGGAAGGTGGCCTCGAACAGCGCGACGTAGCGTTTCAGGCTGGTTTGCGGAATGCTGAGCGAGCGCGACAGATCGGCGAAGTTGACGGGTTGGGAGGCTCGGCTGGCGAGCATCGCGAGCAGACGCGACAGTTCCGGGCCGCGTGCGATGCTGGCTAGGTCACGGATGTCGCGTTGGGTAATCCCCTCCACATAGGCGTCGAACCAAGCGTGGCGGCGGCGGGCTTTGCGGGCCACGGCCTCTGGAAAGCCGCCTGCGCAAAGCCGCGTGGCCAGCAACTGCCGGGGCGTTTCAGGTTGGAGGCTGACCTGCGGGGGCGCCCCGCTGGGCTGCTGGGTGCCGATGGCGGTCAGGTCTGCTGCAAACGCGCGCTCGACAAAGGTCTCGCGCACACCAGCCAGTTCACCCTGCGACAGGGGCCACAACGTGTGCGTTTCCATCCTTCCGACCAACGCCTCGGCAAACGGCGCCCAAAGCGGCCCGCCCGCTGAGCCGGTGAGCAGAAACCGCCCCGGTCGGCGGTCGGCATCTACCGCCGCCTTCAGCGCGAGCGCGAGTTCCGGCGTGCGCTGAACCTCATCAATGGTGGCCGCCCCCGGCAATCCGGCCAGAAACCCGACGGGATCGGCCTGCGCGGCAGCGCGGGTGGCATCGTCGTCGAGAGTGACATAGGCTCTCGGCGGCGAGCCGTTTGCCAAGTGCTGGGCGAGCGTGGTCTTGCCCGTCTGACGCGGCCCGCGCAGGCAGACGACCGGGGTATCCGCCAACGCCTCGCGAACCGCAGCGGCGATGTGGCGTTCAAACAACTGAGCCGGGAGATTGGGGGATTGACGAGCTGGCACGGTGGCAATCTGATCTGACGATACGGCTTAACAAGGCACGGATGATATCGATCAATGGATGAAAATCAACCAAACTGTGGTTGAATTTCATCCATTGATGCGGGTTGAGATTTAGCTGTCAAGTCCCGATGGGAAGAGCGCAATCGCGGTTCGGGTCGCCCTTGCAGGTGCGGGCTCTACCGCAGGTGGCTCCTGCACTTACTTCCTGCGCATGCCTGAGAACGCCCAAGACAACGCGGTTTTCTGCCTTGATGTGAACTCGCCGGTCCGAAACGCCTCCCGCAGTTCCAGCGGTTCTGTTCGTAAGCCGTAGTTCAGCCCAGCGCAGTTCTTGCTCATGAATTGGTTGAGGCTCCACAGCGGATCCCATGCCGGGTCTGCGCCTTCCGCCTGCCGAAGTTGCGGGTGGTCGAATGCCCCAAGCGCCTTCAGCGGCTGTCGCATGACCGGGTCGTTGCAGGAATCGCAGCCGTCCGGCAGCAGGCATTCCTCGACAATGCCTTCGGGCGGAATGTACGGGACTTCCCAAGGGTTTGCTGTTGGGTCATTCATCATGGACTTGGCACACTGCTTCTCAACCAGCGTTCCGAATCTCCTCACGCACCACGCGCCGCAGCGTCGTCTCAAGCTCGTCGTTGGCGAGGTGCTCGCGCAAGGCTTGATTGATGGCGGTCTGGTAGCCGCCGCCGGTATCTTTAGCGCGGGCGCGGAACGCGGCGATGACATCCCGGTCGAGCATGATAGTGATGCGTGTTTTGCTGGGCTGCTTCACGGCGGGGCCGCGGACAGCATCTGAGAAGTCATATTCCTTTCGCATAGGCGTCAGTCTCCTTTCGTGTGGCGGGGCGGGCGGAGATCAGCCTGACCGCATCACCCCTATAAGTGTGAACCACGGTGATGACACGCCCGAGGGCGTCAGCGCCGACAGTGACGAAGCGGCGTTCGCCACGGGTGTCGGGGTCGTCCCGGGTCAGGCCCAGAGGATCGGTGAGAGCCGTTTCAGCGTCATCGAAAGCGACGCCGTGCTTGGCGAAGTTCGTTCGCGCCTTGTTCGGATCCCAATATGTGTCCATGGCCAAAGTATGTATTTTTATGCGTATTCAGTCAACGAATTCAGCAGGCTGTCGTGTCGAAGCAGTTTCGTCGGCCGGACTGGCATATCTCCACGCTTCGCAAGTACGTTGAGGCGTTTGGCGGGGACTTGGAGTTGATCGCGCGCTTTCCGGATCGCGCCGTGCGCTTGTCGAATATTGGTGACACCTTAAGCCCCTGAGCTCGCTGCGGTTCCAGGTTCGCTCGTAGCTTGTGGACGTAGCCTCCCATGAAACGAATGTGATGCAGAGGGCGCGCGACGCCCCCGACCCGAAGGAATCGCTTCGAACCAAATTCGGCTCAAGGGCTTCCCGCCCATAGACGTCGTCCGTTTTGCAAACCTCCCGCAAGTCGCCCTCCCCGGCACCGCTGCCCTAGTGTCCTGTCCCGCAAATAAGTGTGATTATTCGTGGCCGTTTCGGCCCCCGGCTGCGTTGCTCCTTCTTGTGTGGGGCCTGCCACACGGCGGCGTCGCGCCTTGCCGGGAACCGAAACGGCCTAGCGCCTAAAACCCACTTATTTACGGGACAGAACACTAGGTCGTCTTTGCTACAATCGCCCACATGGCCACTCCAAGCACCCCAAATCGGCCCGAAGCGCCCCAACTCCCATGGGATGCGCTGGCCACGCCCAGAGGTGCGCCGTCGCCGAACGAGAAGCGACACCAAAAGGCGCAAACCGCCAAGGTGAGGCGACGAGCCGAGTCGCTGGTACACTGGCCGTGGCGATCACGCTAGACACGCCGCAATCCATGATGTTCAACGCCGACCTCGCCCGGCAAATCGCTTTCGAGGATGTCCCCCGCGATGAAGCCCGGTACTTTGAGGGCAGGGCCACGGAAATTGAGAACTTCAAGCACTCCCTTAGCGCATCAACAAGGCGTGATCAAGCTGTTTTTCGCATCTATCAAGGTGCGCCGGGATGCGGCAAGACCTCGCTCGCTGCCCATTTGGCCAAAACCACTGAGGACGCCGTCTTCATCAAGCTGTCGCGGCGGCACTTGACCCATTTCGCGTCCATGATGGAACGCATCAGGAACGCCGCATCCAAGCAGGGGGGGCGTTACGCGCTGACAGCCACCCATTGGGCTGCCGCATCCATCGAGCGGCTGGCCGGACGCGCCCTGACGGAGGAAATCCAAAAGGCGGTTCGAGACCACTCCACCGAGGGGCTGCGCTTCGTGCTGCACGTTGACGAAGCTCACAGCCTGCCAAACAACGCTCTTGAGGTGCTTACCGAACTGCATATAGGCGGTTTGGGCGAAACCGACCAGATTCCCTGCGTTGTGGTGCTGACCGGCTTGGCGCACACCAAAAGAAACCTGAATGCCCACCCCGGGCTGACAAGGGCTGGCGATGGAACCACCATGAACATGACGGCGATGGGCCCTGAGGAATGCGTCCAATCCACGACGAGGATGCTGGCCGAACTGTGCCCAAGTGATGCGCCTTTGGCGTCAAGGCAAACCCTAGCCCACCTTACCGCTGAGTGCTCGTTCGGGTGGCCCCGGCACTTGCTGAGCACCCAAAAGGCCGTTTGCGAAGCCCTGCTCGAAGCCAACGGCAACCTTCAAGCGCTCAATCACAAGCAAATCAGGGAGCGCTGCGCTGAACTCCGGGCTGAATACTACGAAGAGCGCTTGGAAGACATCAATCCGCCCGGCGGCGACCCGGACTTGACCAAGCACATTGTTGCTCAAATCGCCAAAGCCCCACCCCGCCACAGCTACCGAGACTTGGAAGCCCTTTGCTCCAGCCAAGCCAAGGCGTACTGGCAATCCGATGAAGAGTTTTCCGGGGAAGGAACCCGCCAAGAGTTGATCGAGAATGGCATCGTCGAGCGCAAGGATGGCGTTTGGGCGTTGTCAATTCCGTCGATGGCCGCTTGGGCCACGCAACAACTGCGGTGACGACCGCACCTTGCCCCCGATTTGCAGCCAGACTTCTCCAGGCGCGCTGCCAATCCGGTCGAATGGTGTGCGGCGCAGTCTCCCTTTCCGCCATCAAGAGACCACATCCAATCCGTGCGTCAGCGCGCCGATGCGAGGACGGAATCTCCCAACGCGCTGCGGTCAGCTCGCCCACTCCAAGCGCAACGTCTTTTTCTCCGCAACGCAGTCGCGCAGGTACAGATTGATCAGGCTCTGATACGGGATGCCGCTTTGCGCGGCCAGAGAGCGGAAGTAATCAATGGTGTTCTCGTCCAATCGTATCGTCACTTGCTTTTTGGGCTTGCGCAGGTAGGGGTTCTTTGCCGATATTGAAAAGTCGTATGAGTCTTTCATCGCAAAAAGTCCGAATACTGGTTCCGTTCCGCCGTGAACTAGTGTAACGTCTCATAAAAGGATTGACTCTTTAGGGCTGTCCCGGATATGGTTGGTCCGACCCAACCATCGGGAGACCGCCATGCCCCAACCGATCCGCCCATTGCCCCTCACGCCGGAGCAGCGCCGCGCCTTGGAGGCGGTGGCTGGCCGCCCGACGGCGGCGCGAAGGGACTGCCAGAGGGCGCGCGCCGTCCTGTGCCGCGCGGACGGCCTGAGCCAGTCGCGGACCGCCGCCGAGGTCGGCCTCAGCCGGGCCTCGGTGGTCAAGTGGGAGCGGCGCTTCCGCGAGTCCGGGACGGCGGGGCTGGCCGACGCCGGGGGCCGTGGGCGCAAGCCGAGCATCGCGCCGGAGGTTCGCGAGCGGATCATCGTCGGGGCCACGAGGCCGCCGCCGAACCGCGGGCGCTGGTCGGCGCGGAGCATGGCGAAGGCCGCCGGCGTGTCCAAGGCGACCGTGCAGCGCCTGTGGAGCGCCAACGGCATCAAGCCGCACCTGACCCGCACCTTCAAGCTGTCCGGCGACAAGGACTTCGAGGCGAAGTTCTGGGACGTGGTCGGCCTGTACCTGAAGCCGCCGGACCGGGCGCTGGTGCTGTGCTGCGACGAGAAGAGCCAGTGCCAGGCGCTGGAGCGCTCGCAGCCCGGCTTCCCGGTGCTGCGCGGGCACAGCCGCACCCAGACCCACGACTGCCGGCGCCACGGCACGGTCACGCTGTTCGCCGCCATGGCCTACCTCGACGGCAAGGTGTTCAGCCGCACCGCGGCCCGGCACACGCACCGGGAGTGGCTGGACTTCCTGCGCCAGCTGAACGGCGAGGCGCCCGAGGGCGTCAGCCTGCACCTGATCGCCGACAACTACGCCACCCACAAGCACGCCAAGGTGCGCTCCTGGATCAGGTGGCGCAACCAGCGCCACCGCAAGGCGCACGGCATCGACCGCATCGTCATGCACTTCACCCCCACCTCCAGCTCCTGGATGAACCTGGTCGAGCGCTTCTTCCGCGACCTCACCCAGGACGTCATCCGCGACGGCAGCTTCGCCAGCGTCGGCGATCTGGTCGCCGCCATCAACGCCCACATCGAGGAGCACAACCTCAACCCCAAGCCCTACGTCTGGCGCAAGTCCGGCCAGGAGATCCTCGCCAAGATCCAGCGCGCCCGAGAGGCGCACGAAAAGGCCCAGCGAATGGTCAATGAAATTTAGAGACGGTACACTAGGTCGTCTAGGATCCAGTTCAGGTCCACAGCCACAGTCGGCATCAAGTAGGCCAATACCCTACCACGAAGCCGCGTTCAGTCCTCCCGCAGCGGCCGGACCGCGCCCCATGCGTCAAAGTAGGTGACGTCCTCGGCTGGCTTGCGCCGCACCGGGCCGAAGCGCCCCATGGGAAAGCCGATCGGCAGCGTGACGACGATGCCGTATTCGTCGGGAATGCCGAAGCGTGCCTGCATCTCCTCTTCGAAGACCTGGTGCATGGTGGTCAGGGCGGCGCCTAGGCCGACCGCTCGGCAGGCCAGCAGGATGTTCTGCACGCAGGGGTAGATCGCGCCGTAGTTGGGCGGCGCCAAGCCGATGCGCTGCTGCGGCGGCACCCGGAACGGCCAGTCGCGCAGCCCGCAGACCACCAGCAGCAGGGGCGCTTCGTGCATGTGGTCGATTTGGTAGCGCAGCGCCTTGAGCTCGCGGGTCAGGGAGGAATCCTGCTGCGGAACCCGCACGGCTCCAAAACGGGACTCGATGGCAGCCCGGTAACGCCCAGCGAACCACTCGCGTCCTGCTGCATCCTGGATCACCAAGAACGACCAAGGCTGCTTGTTTTGGCCGGAAGGCGCCTTGACCCCGGCATCGAGCACCTTGCGCAGCATGGCTTCGGGCACCGGGTCGGGCTTCAGGCGCCGCATGGCCCGCACCTCGCCGACTAAGTCAAAGAATCCGGGATTGTCCTTCAACTCCTTCATGCCATCGCTCATTGGCGTTCCTCCACTGGCCACGCTCGTGGCGTTCGTGCCCAGCTCAAGATGCTGAGCGAGCGCTCTTCGTTTGGTTTGCGCTTGGAGATCAAGGCGTCGCGTTCGTCTTGAGCGTGCTGACATACGCCACCACGTCACGTACTGCGGCGTCGTCGCCGAGCACTCCCGTGGAGGCTCGCATTTGCGCGCCCCAGATGTCACCGGGCGCGCCGCCTCGGCTGCCCGTCTGGTAGTTTTCGATCTGGCGGACCAAATACCAGTCACTCTGGCCCGCCAGCGGCGGCGCGTTGAGCGCTTGATTGCCCTGCGCCAGCTCGCCGTGGCAGGTCGCGCAGGTGCGGTACAGGCCGCCGCCCCGCTCCGCATCGCCCTCCAAGGTCGGGGCTGACGCATGCTCCGGCCTGCTTGCCACCAGAGCTGTTGCGGCGGCAATGCCAGCGCCGTCGAGCGCATGGGCATCTGGCGCCGCGGCGGCTGCGGCCTCGCCGCGCCAGCCCCGCTGGTAGTTCTGCAGTTGCCGCTCAACGTACCACGAAGGCAGCACCGTCAAGTTCGGCGCGCCGGTCGCCTGATCGCCGGTCAAGACGCTCCCATGGCAATCGGCGCAAGCGTCCAACGCATCGCTGGCGACAGCCCCTAGGGGCGTAGCCGCCAAAGTCATCAACGCCAGCGATGCGACGGATCCGCGACTCAGGGCTATGCGGTGGGCACCGTGTTTGGGCATTCGGAGCAACTCGTCCAACGGAGTGGCTACCATAAGTAGAGCTTCGGCTATGCGCAATGCCCGATCCGGAGCGAAACGCCCGCTTCAGGCGAAATCCCCGGAGCGAGGCGAAATCCCCGGAGCGGAGGGCGTCCCGCCCTCGACCGAATCACGACGATGACGTGAGTCAAACTGAGCCACTACTGATCCGTTGTTGCGCCGACGCGAAACTACCCGCCCGTTGCGTTGGTCAGGCTTCCGATCTGCTTCTGAGCTCACATAGCCCTCAACACTGCTGGGCGGCGTGAAGCAGGGCAGTTTCGTGAAGCCGAGGCAGTGTTCATCAAGCACTGCAATATGTGCAGTGCGAAAGTTTCCGTGTCATGCTGTGCCCGGACGACAGCATCGATCGACACTAGGCAGCCCATGCGAAACATCACCCTCAGTGCGGATGCGAACACCATAGACTTGGCGCGGCAGCGGGCAGCTTCGGAGCACACGACCCTCAACGCGGAGTTTCGTAAATGGTTGGACCGGTACGCCCGACGCCACCAAGCCACTCGTGCCCAGCGCTCGGTGCGTGAGTTGCGGGCAAAGTACGGGACGGGCGGTCGCAAATTCACCAGAGACGAGATAAATGAGCGTTGAGGACTTCTTGGACACCAACACTAAAGTGACGCTGCCTCGGACCAACGGCGCACGCTGGCGGCAGTGCGTTCAAGGCTTGACTTCGATATCCCCGCTTCCCGGTCAGAGACGCTTGCGCATGTAAACTCGCGGGTAGCCGCGCTCGATGCGACGCTCAATTTCCTCATATCCCCGGCGGGCATAGAGCGCAATGTTCTCCATCATGCTCTGGTGGGTGTACAAATCCAGGTGCGCATGGCCCAGCCGTCGGCCTTCAGCCTCCGCGCGCGCCATGAGCCGTTGCCCGATGCCCGTGCGCTGCCTCGACGGCCGCACGGCAATGTTGTCGAGAAGCAGGCCGCTCCCCTTCTCAATGAGAACCAAGACGCCAATAATCCCCTCATCGCCATCGACCACGAACACGCGGTGATCGCGGATGATCTCGTCGTAGCTGTCCAGCATGGGTCCCGGCGGTTTGCCGATGCGCTCGATATAAGGCGAATAGGCCGCTGCCACGCATTCCGCAATACTGGCCGCATCGCTGGCGAGGGCGTGGCGAATTGCTGGAAGGGCGGTGGAATCGGGCATGACTCGCAGCATCTCCGATGACGGCGGGCCTGTTTTGCGACACAATCGTCCGATCACGCATTCAATCACGGAACCAAAGGAGCGCACATGAAAATCGGCGCCGTGTTTCCCCACTTGGACATTGGCAACGACCCAGCCGTCATTCGCGACTGGGCACAGACCGCGGAGGGCTTGGGCTACTCCCACATCCTCGCCTACGACCACGTCATCGGCGCCGTCCACGAAGGTCGGGAGCCGCGGCTCTGGGGGCCTTACACCGAGCAGTCGGCCTTTCACGAGCCGTTCGTCCTGTTCGGCTACTTGGCCGCTTGCACCAGCCGGGTGGAACTGGCCACCGGCATCCTGATCCTGCCCCAGCGGCAGACGGTGCTGGTCGCCAAGCAGGCCGCCGAGATCGACCTGCTTTCCGGCGGACGCCTGCGCTTGGGCGTCGGCACCGGCTGGAACTACGTGGAGTTCGATGCCCTGAACGAGGATTTCGGCAATCGTGGCGCCCGCCAAGCCGAGCAGGTGGCACTGCTGCGCCAGCTTTGGGCGGAGCCGGTGCTGGACTACAGCGGCCGCTGGCATCGCATCGAACGGGCCGGCTTGAAGCCCCTGCCGGGACGTTCCATTCCCATCTGGTTTGGCGGCTTCACCGATGCGGCGTTCCGGCGCGCCGCCCGAATTGGCGACGGCTTCATTTTCGGGGCCAGTCAGCAGGCTAACCTGGACGCGGCGGAGAAGGTCCGCCTTGCGCTCGATGCGGTCGGCAGGAACCCGGCGGATTTCGGCTTTGAGGCGCTGCTCAACTACCAGGCTGGTCCGGACGCCTGGCGTTCGGACATCGAAGCCTGGCAGTCCATTGGCGCCAGCCACGTTGCGATGCGCGGCATGGCCATGCGCGGCATCGGCGAAAGCCTGGGTCCGCCCCAAGCCCACATCGACGCCCTGCAAACCTATTGGGATGTGGTCGGCGACTTGGCCGATGCCGATGGATGAAGTTGGCCATTTCTCGACACAGTTGCTGACTAACCTGCCGTCACCGGGACCGCAACCGGCGGCTGGCTGTCCACGCTGTTCCAAAGCACCTCGTCCGGAACGCCCATGAGCGTCTCGTAAGCGCCTTCCGGATAGTTGGCCATGTGCGGTCCGGGGCCGTCCTGATCCGGCTGCGCCACCGCGCCGCCCTGATCCTGATAGTGGGCCGGATGCTTGTAGCGGGCCAGCTCCTCGGCGGAGATGCCCGCCATCTCCACCACTTCGGGGTCAATCCAGGCCTCCTGGTTGATCGGCTCCGTGGAGTAGGACAGCTCCAAGGACAGATTCTCCGGCCCCGCAAAGTAGATGGAGGCGCAAAAGCCGTGGTTGATCGGCCCGGAAACCGGGACGCCCTTGGAACGCAGCCGGTCGCGCATGGCGAGGATCTCGTCGTGGTTCCTCACCCGCAACGCCAAATGCTGCATGGCGCCCCGCGCGCAGTTGGCGGCCGGGTTGCCCGCGTGGGTTCTGCCGAGTTCGACCGGGATCTTCTCAATGTCGGGGTTGCACACGAAGGCGATGGAGGCCTCGTCGTTCAGGCGCAGAAACCCATGCCAAGTGTTGTGTACGCCATGCATCCAATACAGGGCCACCAGCTCCATGCCGAGCTTGTCGGTGAAGAATTCGATCTGCTCCTTCATGTTGCTGGTGCAGATCGCCAGATGATGCAGTCCATCGACCTTGTTCATGTCCGTTTCTCCTGATTGTTCTCTAGGCTGCGGCCCTGAGTTGCCGCAGCGCCCAGTCGTGTACCTTTTCCGAGAACGCCTGCGTATGGAAGAGCATCAATTGGTGCTTGCCGCCCTCCATGCAGTAGAACTCCACTGGCCCGGCGATGGCATCCGCCATGGCCTTCATCATCTCCGGCGGAAAGGAGGGGTCCTTTTCGCCGCAGGCCACCAGCACGGGCTTGACGTTCTCCGCAGCCGGAACCTTCGGCTCGAAGGTGAACACCGAGGCCCAGGAGGCCAAGTTATAGGACCAGATGTCCGCCCCGCGCGCCGCGTGATGGCAGCAGAAGACGTCGTATATGGCACCGTGGGAGGCGATGCCGTGGGAGATGACCAAGGCGTACTGGGGATCATCACCACGGTAGCGGTAGGCGTGAATTTCGTTCAGAACGTGTTCTTCTCTCAGCATGTTCAGTTGCCTCGTTTAGGTGTGTTCACAGGCTTGCGCTCCGGCGCGCCAGCACCGCCGTTCAACCAGCCTGTGCCGCTTCCAGGGCATCGTAGCGAAACAGGCCGTCCATGGTTCGCCCGCCCGCCCGCCTGGCCGCTTGATTGCGCAGCCAAGCCTTGATCCCGGTGAGGTGGAAGAGCTGGGCGTTGCGGCGCGAGCCGCTCTGAATTCTGGCGGTGCGTTTGCGGCGCAGGTCCTCGTAGCGCTGCAATCCGGCGGGCACGGCGTCGGCGGCAGCTAGGCAGCCCGCCAGCACGGCGGCGTCCTCAATCGCCATGGCTGCGCCCTGCGCCATGAAGGGCAGGGTGGGATGGCAGGCATCGCCGAGCAAGGTGACGGCCCCCTCGCCCCAGCGGGCCATGGGCGCCCGGTCGTGCAGCGCCCACTTGTGCAGGGAGCTCCGGTCCGTGTTGTCGATCAGGGTCTGGATGTCCTCGTGCCAGCCTGCGAAATCGCGCTTGAGCTCCTCGAAATCGCCGCGCTCGGTCCAGGATTCAACCTCCCAGCCGGTCTTTTCGACGACGCACACGCAGTTCACCAGGGTGCCTGAGCGCAAGTAATAGTGAACGAAGTGCTTGTGCGGCCCCCACCAGGCGGTGGACATGGGCCGCACCAAGCCGGCCGGCAGTCGCTGCGTCGGCACCAGCGCCCGCCAAGCCACGTTGCCGGTGAACCGCGGCGCAGCGTCGCCAAACAGTTGGGCGCGGACCGTCGAATGGATGCCGTCGGCCCCAATCAGCGCATCCCCCGCATGAACGGCATCGCCAACGGCGATGCGCACCCGACCATGCTGTTCGAATCCCGTCACTGCGCACGCGCTGTTCAACTCAATGGCGGAGGAACCTTCGGCCGCCTCCACCAGCACCCGCAGCAAGTCGCCGCGGTGAATGTGGTAGTAGGGAAAGCCGTAACGGGCCCGCACGGTCCTGCCCAATGGCGAGGCGCCAACCACTTTGCCGGATTTCCAAGCCCGGAACTCCGTGCCTTCGGGCAGGAAGGCGCAGGCCCTAAGCGCCGGTTCCAGGCCGAGATGGTGCAGAACCCGGGTGCAATTCGGGCTTAGTTGAATGCCCGCGCCGATCTCCCCGAATTCGGCGGCCTGCTCGAACAGCGCCACCTCGAAGCCCGCCTTGGCCAGGCAAAGCGCCGCCGTCAGCCCGCCGATGCCGCCGCCGGCAATGAGTACGCGGCCCTTGGCTTTGGCACTAGTCATCCGCGCTTGCCCCGCTCACTGCGCAGTTTTTCTTGACGCTCCCGAGGCAATGCGGGCGAAGACATATCCGCCAACCAAGCCAGCTGCGGCCTGCAGCGCCAAGCCCAACGCCGTTCGCGTGGCGGGCACGGGATGCAGGCCGAAAGCGGCGATCATGATCAGATGCAGCGCCCAGAGCGCGGCGCCGCCCGCCAAGGCGTAGCCGAGTGTTCGGGGCAGCCCGACGTAGCGCAGAATCAGGGCAGTGAGGGGAAAGGCGATCAACAGGCTGGCGCCGATCAGCGGCAGGTAGGACATGGCCATGCCGGCCAAGTCATGCAGCGTTGCGGCGGTGCGGTTGCCGAAGCTGACGGGCAGGCCGAGTGCGGCCACCTCGCCAAGAATCATCTGTGTGGAAGCGATGGCTGCCAGAGTGTAGGTGGCCAGCACCCCGGCGGCAAAGGCTGTCACTCGCCTGATCATGTAAGCTTGCGTCCCGTCATTGGTTAACGATAACCGGGGTCTCATGGGAACGAAAGCGCTCATTTTGGGATTGACGCTCAGCTTGGCCGTGGCCGCTGCCGCCGCACGGGATTACCAGCTCCTTCCAGTGGCGGAGGGCTTGGACTTCCCTTGGTGCGTTGCCTTTCTCCCGGACGGCGGCCTCCTGGTCACCGAACTCGGCGGCACCCTTCGGAAAGTCTCCCCGGAGGGCGTCTTGGGCGACCCCATCGCCGGCGTGCCGGAGGTGCATCACATGAGCCAAGGGGGGCTGTTCGACGTGCTGCTGCACCCCGATTTTGAGCGCAACCAAACTCTCTTTCTCTCTTACGCCGCCCCGCCTGCCGACGACAACGCCACCGAAATCCTGCGCGCCCGGCTGGTGGACGGAGCCTTGGTCGATGGGGAGGTGATCTTCTCGGTGCAGCCGCGCAAGCCGACCGCGGTTCACTACGGTGGCCGCATGACCTTCCTGCCGGACGGCACCCTGCTGCTGACCAGCGGGGATGGCTTCGACTTCCGGGAAGCGTCCCAGGACTTGGGCAGCCTGCTCGGCAAGACGGTCCGCATTCACCTCGACGGCAGCATTCCGCAGGACAATCCCTTCATCGGCCATGACGGCGCCCATCCGGCCATCTACACCTACGGCCACCGCAACGCCCAAGGCTTGGCGGTCGCCGACGACGGCACGGCCTACCTCAACGAGCACGGCCCGCGTGGCGGCGACGAAACCAATCGGCTCGCTCCCGGTGCCAACTACGGCTGGCCCGCCGTCACTTACGGCATCGACTACAACGGCGCCTACGTTTCGCCGTTCCAGGAGGCGTCGGGCATGGCCGTGCCCCTCAACCACTGGACCCCATCCATAGCGCCCTCGGGTCTGGCGATCTATGCGGGCGAGCGCTTCCCGGAGTGGCGGGGCGATCTGTTCACTGGCGCACTGGTGGACGGGGAAGTCCGCCGCTTGGAAATGGAGGATGGCGCGGCGGTGGGCGAGGAGGCCCTGTTCAGCGAACTCGGTCGCCGCATTCGTGACGTGCGCAGCCACGACGGCTACCTGTACGTCGTCGAGGACGGCGAAGACGCCCAGATATGGCGGGTTGAACCGGCCACCGAGCGCCAAGCAACGACGAGTGCCCCCGAGCAAGCAAACACCGAACCTCAGCCCCCGGAATCTTAGCTGCGTAGCGCGGCCAGTCGCTGAACAGTTCTTTCAAGCCCAGGAATTGCTGCCACCAACTACACTCCCCAACTACAGCTTGACAAGTCGGAAGGACTAGAGCAATGTTCGAGATGGAGGCTTTGAGGCGTTTCGGCGCTTCATTGCCTTTTCCCACCCATTAGTCATTCAGCCGTTCCGGCAGTGTGCGCAAGTCCGTGATGTGGGCAAAGCTCCAGACATGGAAATTTGGATTGCCGTTGAGGTTTCGTATAGCGAGGTGACGGAGCCCCGCGATCTGATCTGCTAATCCCGACAATTCCATCCGAGCTGGTTTTGCCATTTGCGGCAGACGAAAACCCCAAGATATGACGTAAGCTGCCAAATCCGCGATCTGGATGCCAGTGGTCAGGTCGCTGTGCACGAAGAAGGGTTCCGAGATTATTCGTCTTGCGCGATTCCGTCCCACCGCCGGTTCGCCGAAATACTGCCGCATTTGATGAGTCAGCAGGTGACTCTGGCTCTTTTCCAGTTCGTCGAAGACTACGATGCCCTGTTCGTCTCCCATATCCTGAAGGAAGTAGAAGAACCTCTGAAAGAGATACGCGTAGTCCTTCCGCAGCCCTCCGGCCTCTGTGGGGGGTGCGTCCGTTTCAACGATACTGGCGAATGCACGACACCGGAATTCGCGACAGATATCAAACACCGAGCCAACGTAGCTGACTTTTGCTTGAGCCAGTGCCTTAAGCATTCGACGGTCGGCATGTGCGCCGTCATCAAGTGCAGCGTGAGCCAGCGCTGAAATGTCGGCGCGATCCACATCTACGCCAAAGTCTTGGTGGCGAAAGACCTTCCGCTTTAGCAGAGCTGACCCCTTCAGTTCGCGGGGACCATTGCTGTATCGGCGACCGAAGCAGCGGAGTTCAGCCTCATGAAGGCGACGAATCACATCGCTCACGACTCGATCCTGAATCGCCACTCCAGCCAACACCTCGTATGGAGATGCCATGCGGTCGTGACCGCTTTCGTCAACGAACAAAAACCAAGCCATACAGCTTCTACATGGTAGTACGGTTGGTATGAGCTCGCTTCATCAAGTCTTCAAGAAAGTCTGATTTTGAAGGCAAATCTGACTTCGTGATTCGCAATCGGTAACTGCCACGATTATTCTTGGTCTCTGCAAGGGCGGCAGCAATCAACGATTCGCCGATTGAGCCTCCGCCCCCGGAACTTCGACCGAATACCGCGGCCAGTCGCTGAGCAGTTCGTCAATCACCGTGCCGCCGACGAGGTACAGCGCCTCCAGCGAGGCTCGCATCCCGGAGTAGCCCTCGTTCTCGCGCAGCAGGTTTTCGGCGGCGGTGATGCCGGGGGGCGGCATCGTATGGTTGCTGCCGGTGCGCAGCACCATGAAGCGGTCCCTGTCCACCCGGCCCGATTCGTGCAGGTAGGTGATGGCTTGGTAGGTGCCTGTGTCCTCCATCGCGGAGGTGACGAAGTCGGTTTCGCCGTCCGACCAGTAGCGGACGTAGGCGTTGGCCCAGTCGTTCATCAACGTCCCGTGCCAGAAGGTCATGGCGGCGATGTGGCCGCCGCGGGTGACGAACGGCGGCTTGCGGGCGTTGGGATGCTCCGCGTACAGGCTGCGGTGCTCCGCCAGTTGCGGGGAGTCCGGCAGTTCCAAGTCCTTGGTCAACCCGTAGGCCCAGTCGCGCAGACCGGCGTTGATCAGGAACAGCTCGCCCTGGGGCTCCGGGCGGTTGGGGTCGAATGGAAAGCTTGTGCGGCGGGCGAAGAAGCCGAAGTCCCAGTCCTCGGGAATTTCCCTCGCGTCAATCTCATAGCCCAGGTCGCCGTCCACGAGGTAGGCGGACCAGACCGCGGAGCCGACCGAGGCATCCTCCGGGTCGATGCCCGCGATGCCCGCCACCAGCCAGTAGGCTTGGCGGAGGTCGAAGCGGGGGTCCAAGCCCAGCGCCATGGTCGCTGCGGCCGACTTGGCGGTTCCCACGCCGGTCACCATGCCGAGAATTTGCGACTCGGCGTTGTAGTGGAGATCATGGTGGGAGTGCGGGAATGCGAAGCGTTGATCGAGGTCGCGGCGCTCCTTCCAAAACTGGAACTCGCCTGGCTCGTCGCCCTCGTCCGCGCCCCGCTCAAACATGGTGACCACCACCACGCGCACCGGCACTGGGGCTGGCGCGCCTGCGCTTGGCGCTTGGGAAGGCGACGAGGTGGGCGGTGGCTCGTTCTGCGGATTGCCGCAGCCCGCCACTGCCAAGCAGGTGGCCAGCGCGGCCGATTTGCAGATCAGCAGGCGGTGCCATTTGCGGATCAGCACGGGCGAATTCCCCAAGTGCTCCGAATGCCCTAAAACTTGTAGGCCACGCTGGCCTGATAGTGCCTGGGCAGCTCCGGAAGGACGATGGCGGAGCCGAACAGGTTGGGGAAGTTGGCGCGGAAGTAGCGCTCGTCGGTGAGGTTCTTGCCGGTCACGGTGAACGACCAATTGCCCAAGTCGTACTTGGCCCCGGCGTTGACCAGCGTGTAGGCGGGCAGCTTGACGGCTTGGGAGAACGCCGAATAGACGCTGTCCACGTCAATGACGCTGCCAAACAGCTGCAGGCCGTTGTCGAAGCGGTAGATGCCGCTGACGCTGATGATGTTCTCCGGTACGCCGGCGCGCAGCGCCTTCGGGTTGGAATCCAAGGTGACGAAGCCCGCCGCGGTGCCGCCGTAGAAGGTGGTGGGGTCGGTGTCCGGCAGGTCCGCAGCGCTTAGGAAGCTGAACCGGCCGCCTTCGTCCAAGGTGCTCCGGTTGACCACCTCGATGTGGGTGTAGGCGGCGGTCAGGGTGAGGTTGGGGGTGGCCAGCCAACGCAGCTCGAACTCGAAGCCCTCCGTGTCGGAGACTTGGTTGGTGACGATGGCTTGGGCGCTGAAGTCGGTGCGCTTCTGCTCGTAGTAGATCGCTTGGGCAAACAGCTGCTCGTTGAGGAGGTTGCCCTTGACGCCCACCTCGAACAGCTCGGAACTGGCCACGGCGCTTTCCCCCTCGACTCCCGCCGGGTCCAGGTTGGCGCCTTGGCCGACCACTACGGTCGTTTGCCGTGACACGGTGGCGTAGGGCACAAGGCCCACGGGCGTGGTGTAGGAAATGCTGGCGGTCCAGGAGAAGGCGTCGTCGGTGTAGCTGGCGTCGATGTCGTCGCCGAACAGGGTCTTGTGGCCCGGTTGGCGGCTGCTCATGTCGATCGAGTCGAAGCGGCCGCCGAGCAGGATGTTCAGGCCGTTGTTGAAGTCGAGGTCGGCCAGCAGCGCCAGCCCGTAGATGGTGTAGTCGCCGATCGAGTACTCGGTATAGTCGTCGTCGATGCGCGTGGCCAGCAGCCGCAAGTCTCGGGCCGTGGAGGGGCCGGTCAGGTCACGGCGGTCGAAGTGCTCATTGGTGAAGTCGTTGGCGTGCTCGAAGTCGGTGTGGCGCACCGACGGCGAGAGCAGCAGATCGAAGGTGAGGGCGGCGAACTCCTCGGTGTAGTTGACGATCAATTGGTTCTCAACCACCCAGGAGTCCGCGAACTGGGAGAATCCGTAGGCGTTTTCGTTGATGTTGTCGTAGGACTCAAAGTAGAGCTTGTTGGTCACCGTCCACTTGTCGCTGAGGTCCACGATAAGGTCCGCGTAGAGGATGAGATCCTCGTTCTCCAGAGTGTCGTCGGGCGCCACCAGCACTTGGTCCCCGTCCAGCTTGGCCACGCCCACGGTGGTGGGATCGAGCGCGAAGTCCGGGCCGAAGGCCACCGGTTCGGCGATGCCTGCGGGGTTGAAGGTGAAGGAGAACAGTCCGGCGCCGTCGTTGGCGGCGTTGTACTCCTGGTGGGAGATTGCCCCGTCGCCGTCCGCATCAAGGGGCATCGCCAAGCCGGTGGTGTAGGTGCCATCGTCGATCAAGGCTTGGGTCAGCCGGTTCCAGCCCGCCACCTGGTTGCTCTTGTATTCGTGGTACATGCCGCCGAAGGCGATGCGCGCTCGCTCCGAGAGGTCCATGTTGAAGGTGCCCTGCAGGATGGTGTTGTCATTGCCGGTGTTGTCGTAGTAGCTGCCCGAGTCCTCGACCTCCCCGAAGAGGTAGTAGCCGAAGGACCGCTCCCCGAGTTCGCCGGGGCCGCCGACTTCGGCGGTGAGAATGGATTTGCTCCAGCTGCCGCCGGTGAAGGAGACGGCGCCGGTGGGATCGGACAGGAACCGCCCGGTCTCGGCGCGGGCGGATTTGGGAATGAAGTTCATGTAGCCGCCGATCTTGCTTGGCCCGTAGATCACCGACGCCGGGCCGCGCACGATGTCCACCCGGTCGGCGGCGCCGATGGGGGTGGCGTAGTTGCCGGGGTTGTCCAGCCGCCGCACCCCGTTGAAGTAGTTCTCCCCGGAGGTGCCGCGCAAGTCGAGCGAGCCGGAAACGCCGAAGAACGATTGGGTGAAGCTGCCCGGCGAGAGCACCACGAAATCGTCGATTTCCGTGATGCCGTACTGCTCGATGGTCTCGATGGTGATGCTGGTCGCCGAGCGCGGCGTCTCAAGCAGCGTCTTGTCGAAGCCGAAAACCGCATCCGTCGGCTCCGTGGGCAGAATGCCTATGGCATCCTCCGTCTGGTCTTCTGTGACGAAGGTTTCGAGTTCAACCACTTCCTCGCCCGCCGGCGCTTGGTCCTGCGCGCCCCAAGCTGGGGCGCAAAGGGCCAGCGCCGCCATCAGCGCACCGGAAACGGACGTTTGGCGAAGGCGCCATCCCACTTGATGTGTTCTCATCATTCCCTCTCGGTAGTGCGCGGTCCGTCCGCGCGGTCATCGGGCAGTCGCAGCTTTCTCCGGCCCTACGGGAGACAGCTTGGATCGCTGCAGCCCCGCCTGCCGTGCGCGGTCAACTGGAAAGCGCGAATTGTAGTTTATCCATCGACTTTGGGGCAGCAGTTTTTGTGCCAAGCTTTGCGCCAGCTAGTGGCTTGACGCAGCGCTGGCCGCTACGCGGACGCGCTCGTCACGGGCGGCCTCCTCGCCCGGCAGGTAGCGCATCGCCAGCGACAGCAGCGTGGTGCTGGCCGCGAACAGGGCAATCGACCACATCATGCCGTTGCGCAGCGCCGGCCCGTCGCCAAGCCCGGAAGCAATGTAGGCATCGCTGATTTGGCCGATCATGAACGGTCCCAAGGCCAGTCCGACGAAGGTGATCATCAGGATGTAGTAGGCGGATGCGGTGGCCCTCATGTGGGGCATGACCAGATCGTTTACGGTGCTGGCGCCGCCGCCCACCCACATTGGCGAGGTCATGCTGAACGCGAAAGAGGCTGCGTAGGCAACCCAAGGGCTGTCGGTCAGCAGGAAGAGGAACGCGCTGGGCAGCGAAAGAACGGCGGCCATGATGCCCACCCAGAGCCGGGCGTTGGGCGTTCGCGCCTTCAGGCGGTCGGACAGGACGCCGCCCAAGGTCACGCCCAGCCAGCCGCCGACCGCGGCCCCAAGGCCCAGCAGCATGCCCGCTTCGGCAAGGTTCACCTCGTGGACGCGCAGCATGAACGGCGGACCCCAAAAGCCCATGCCGTAGGTCACGAAGGAAAGGCACGGAAACCCGGTGGAGGCCAGCACAAAGGCCTTGGAGCGGAACATCATGGCGAAGGTGTCGGCTTCGCGGAGCTTGAGTGCCTGCACCCAGGAGGTGGCGGCATAGACGCCCAGGCCCAGGGCGATCCACTGGATGGCGCTGGGCATGAGCGCATTGGCCCCCCAGCCCGCCGCCGCGATGGCCAGCGCGGCGGCAAGGTTCCAGCCGACGGCGGGCCGGCCGCCCAAGCGCAGCAGGTTGTGCAGCGTGAACGGCGGCAGCACCGATTGCAGCGAGCGCAGCGCCTCGCGGAACGGATGCGGCTCGGGTTCGATGGTCAAGCCTTCGCTGGCGCCCCGCACCGGTTCGCGCAGGGTCCACATCCACACGGCGACCATCAGGCCGGGAAGCCCCACCGCGAAGAACGCGGCCTGCCAGCCCTTGAGGCCAAAGGGCGCCAGCGCAGGGTCGGGAAAGGCCTCTTTCCACTCATCGACGATCACGCCGCCCAGGAACAGGCCAATGCCGGCGCCGATGTACACGCCGCTGGAGTAGATCGCCAGCACGGTTGCCCGAACCCTGGGCGAGAAGTAGTCGGACAGCATCGAGAACGCGGCGGGCGAAGCGCTGGCCTCGCCGACGCCGACCCCGAAGCGGTAGGCGGCCAGTGCCGTGAAGCTGCGAGCGGTGCCGGACAGCGCCGTCATCAGGCTCCAGAAGGCGATGCCGATCGAGATCAGGCTTTTGCGCGTCCAAACGTCCGCGAGCTTGCCCAGCGGGATGCCGAACACCGCGTAGAAGACGGCGAATGCCGTGCCGTACAGAAACCCGATTTCGGCATCGGAGATGCCGAGGTCCGCCTTGATCTCCTCGGCGAGTATGGAAATGATCTGCCGATCGATGAAGTTGAAGATGTAAACGACCAGCAGCACGCCCAATGCGTATTGGGAGTAGCGCCCGCCGATCGGTTGGTTGTCGTTGCTCAAGTTGCCAGCTCCCTTGCGGACCCGAAGGTCGGTGAGGCCCTAGAAATGCGAAACGCTGCCCAGCAGGTCCGCCAGGCGGGCCATGAATCGGCCGGCCTCCGCACCATTGATGGCGCGGTGGTCGAAGCTGAGCGAGACGGGCAGCATCTTGCGCGGCACGAAGCCCGCGCCGTCCCAGACGGGCTTGGTGGCCAGGCGGCCGACGCCCAGGATGGCCACTTCCGGGGCGTTGATGATGGGCGTGAAGCCGGTGCCGCCGATGGCGCCCAAGCTGGAGATGCTGAACGAGCCGCCTTGCAGTTCGTGCATGGCCAACCGCTGGCCGCGCGCCTTGGCGGCCAGGTCAGCGGTGGCCTGGGCCAAGCCCCAAAGATCCTTGGTGTCCGCGTTCCTGATGACCGGCACCAGCAGGCCCTGCTCGGTGTCCACGGCGATGCCGATGTGGTAGTAGCGCTTGAGGATGAACTGCGAGCCGGTGGGGTCCAGCGAGGCGTTGAAAGCGGGGAACTCCTTGAGCGCCAGGCAGCAGGCCTTGATCAGAAAGGGCAGGGGCGAGAGGCTGACGCCGCGCTCCGCCGCTTCGGCCTTGAGCCCCGCTCGGTGGGCTTCGAGTTCGGTGACATCCAACTCGTCGTGCTGGGTGACGTGCGGCAGGTTCAGCCAGCTTCGGTGCAGGTTTTGCGCGCCGGCCGCGCGAATGCGCGACAGCGGCACCGTCTCGGTCTCGCCGAAACGGCTGAAGTCGATGGCCGGCAGGCGGGGCAGGGCGTCTCCGCCGCCGGTCAGCCGCTGCTTGACGTAGGCCTTGACGTCGTCCTTGACGATTCGCCCCCGGGCGCCGCTGGCCGCCACTGCCGAAAGATCGACGCCCAGTTCCCGCGCCAATCGGCGGGTGGCGGGGCCTGCGTACACCGCAGCGCCGGGGATGCGCCGGCCAGCCGGTCGCTGGGCGGCGGGAGGTTCGGCAGGCTGCGCCTTCGGCACCGGGGGCGAGGGGCGCTGGGGACGATGCTGCGACGGCGCTTCGGATTTCGCCGGTTCGGCGGCGGTCGCCGTGGCAGCCGATTCACCCGCCTGGGCCTCGATGCGGGCGATGGACTGTCCTTCCACCACCGAATCGTCAATGGCCACCAGCAGCGCCTCGACCACGCCGCTGACGCCGGCGGGCACCTCCATGGAGGCCTTGTCGGACTCGATGACGATCAGCGCATCACTCGCTTCCACCTGGTCGCCGGGCGCCACGCACAGCTCGATGACCACCACGTCCTCGGCATCGCCGATGTCCGGTATGCGGATTTCCTGGGTGGCTTCGGACACGGCGTCAGGCCAGCCTTGGGTTGGGCTTGTCGGGATCGATGCCAAAGCCGTCCCGGGCGCGGCGCACGGCATCGAAGGGAATCTGCTGGGCGCGGGCGAGCGCGGAGAGCGCCGCCAGCGCGATGAAGCGACGGTCCACTTCAAAGAAGTCGCGCAACTCCTCCCGTGTGTCGCTACGCCCGAAGCCGTCGGTGCCCAGCACGGTGAAGGGCGCGGTCAAGGCGCCGCGAATCTGCTCCGGCAACGACCTCTGGTAGTCGCTGGCCGCCACGATCGGCACGTCTCCGCCCAGCAGCTCGGCCACGCGGCTGCGCTGCGGCGGCGCTTCGGGATGCAGCAGGTTCCAGCGTTCGACATCGCGCATCTGGCGGGCCAGCTCGTTGTAGCTGGTGACGCTGAACACCTCGGCGGCGACGCCCCGTTCGGCGAGCAGCTCGGCGGCCGCCTCCACTTCGCGCAGGATGGTGCCGCTGCCCAGCAGGCGGACCCTCGGCCCCGTCACGTCTTGCTGGCTGCCTTCGGCCTCGCGCAGGCGGTAGGCGCCTTGGATGATGCCTTCGGCGGCGCCCTCCGGCATGGCGGGCTGCGGGTAGTTCTCGTTCATCAGCGTGATGTAGTAGAACACGCGCTCGCGGTTGGCGAACATGCGCTGCAAGCCGTCCTGAATGATGACCGCCAGCTCATAGGCGTAGCAGGGATCGTAGGAGATGCAGTTGGGAATGGTGGAGGCCAGCACGTGGCTGTGGCCGTCCTGATGCTGCAGGCCCTCGCCGTTGAGGGTGGTGCGTCCGGCGGTGGCGCCGAGCAGGAAGCCGCGCGCCTGCATGTCGCCCGCCGCCCAAGCCAGGTCGCCTACCCGCTGGAAGCCGAACATGGAGTAGAAGATGTAGAAGGGGATCAACGTGAAGCGGTGGGTGCTGTAGGAGGTGGCGGCGGCCAGCCAGGCAGAGAAGGCCCCGGCCTCGTTGATGCCCTCCTCAAGCACTTGGCCATCCTTGGATTCCTTGTAGGCGGCCAGTTCGCCGGCATCCTCGGGTTCGTAAAGCTGCCCGGACGACGAGTAGATGCCGAGCTGGCGGAACATGCCCTCCATGCCGAAGGTGCGCGCCTCGTCCGGGACGATCGGCACGATGCGGCTGCCAACGTTGCGGTCGCGCACCAAGGCGCCGAGCAGCCGAACGAATTGCATGGTGGTCGAGTTGGCCCGCTCGCCGGTGCCCTTGAGTTGCGCCGAGAAGGCGTCCAGGCCGGGCACCGGCAGCGCTTCGTCAACCTCCCTGCGCTGGGGTATGTAGCCGCCGAGCGCCTCCCGGCGCTTTTGCAGGTAAAGCGCCTCGGGCGCATCCGCCTTGGGGCGGTAGTAGGGCACGCCCTCAAGTTCGGCATCGGTCAGCGGAATGTCGAAGCGGTCGCGAAAGTGCTTGAGCCCATCAAGGTCGAGCTTCTTGACTTGGTGGGTGGTGTTCTCCGACTCGCCCGCATCGCCCATGCCGTAGCCCTTGATGGTCTTGGCCAGGATCACCGTCGGCTCGCCCTTGTGGTGCGTGGCCCGGTGGTAGGCGGCGTAGATCTTGTAGGGGTCGTGGCCGCCTCGGTTGAGGCGGTAGATGTCGTCATCGGAGAGGTTCTCGACCATCTTCAGCGTGGCCTCATGGCGCCCGAAAAAGCGCTCCCGAACGTAGGCGCCGCCCTTGGCCTTGTAGTTCTGGTACTCCCCGTCCACCGTCTCGTCCATGACCTGCTGCATCATGCCGAGCTCGTCCTTGGCGAACAGCGGATCCCACAGCCGTCCCCAAACCACCTTGATGACGTTCCAGCCCGCGCCCCGGAAGTAGCCTTCCAACTCCTGAATGATCTTGCCGTTGCCGCGCACCGGGCCATCGAGCCGCTGCAGGTTGCAGTTGACCACGAAGATCAGGTTGTCGAGCTGCTCCCGGCCGGCCAGTGACAGGGCGCCCAGGGACTCCGGCTCGTCGCACTCGCCGTCGCCGACGAAGGCCCAGACCTTGCGGTTGCCCATCTTCACGAGGCCGCGGCTGTCCAAGTACTTCATGATGTGGGCTTGGTAGATGGCCTGCAGCGGCCCGAGGCCCATGCTGACCGTGGGAAACTGCCAGTAGTCGGGCATCAGCCAAGGGTGGGGGTAGGAGGACAGCCCCTGGCCCGCCACCTCCCGGCGGAAGTCGTCGAGCTGGGCTTCGCTCAAGCGCCCCTCCAGGAACGAACGCGCGTAGATTCCTGGCGAGGCGTGGCCCTGGAAGTAAACCAGGTCGCTGACCGGCTCACCGTCCCGGTCGTCGTCGCCGCCCCGGAAGAAGTAGTTGAAGCCCACGTCGTAGAGGGTGGCGGAAGAGGCGAAGCTGGAGATGTGGCCGCCAAGGTCGCCCTCCCGCCGGTTGGTGCGCACCACCATCGCCAGTGCGTTCCAGCGGATCAGCGAGCGGATGCGCCGCTCCATGAACAGATCCCCCGGCATGAAGGCCTCCTGGCTGGAGGGAATGGTGTTCCGGTAGGGGGTGGTGATGGTGTAGGGCAGCCGGGCGCCGGTCTTGGTCATGCGGGCGGAGAGCCGCTCCAGCAGGAAGTTGGCCCGCTCAACGCCGTCGTTGTTCAGCACGAACTCCAAGGCGTCCAGCCACTCCCGGGTCTCCTCCTGATCGCGATCGGTTGTGTCCAAGTGCGCGTGTGCCTCCTGCCGCTCAATGCCGTCAGCCGCCGCCTTGGGCCGCGGACGATGGAGCCGTTGCGATTCTATCCTAAGCCGTGATTCGTTTCGTTTGCCACCATCGTCGCGCAGTGGCTCAGTTTGACTTTGGCTGGGCTTGAGCGGCTGGCGCTCCGACGAGCGCCACTGCGAGGGCAGGATGCCGCTCTCCGGGGCGAAACGCCCGCTTCAAGCGAGATCCCCGGAGCGAGGGCTTCCCGCCCTCGATTGAATCACGACGATGACGTGAGTCAGACTGAGCCACTGCTCATGGTCGGGACATTGCGCGAAACGAGGCTTGATCAGAGGCTCCCTAGGCCAAGGCCAGCAGCAGGCGCCGCCAGTCGAAGTGCGGGCCGGGGTCGGTCTTGCGTCCCGGCGCCACTTCCAGATGGCCGACGACGGCCTCCGGGGAAAGCCCGGCATAGGCAGCCAAAAGCGTTTTGACCACGGCAATCAACGGCTGGTACTGCGCCTCGGCGTAGGGCAGGGCGTCCGTTCCCTCCAGTTCAATGCCGATGGCGTAGTCGTTGCAGGCATGCCGCCCCCGCCATGCGGAGCGCCCGGCATGCCAAGCCCGCCGGTGGAAGGGCACGAATTGGGTGCAAAGCCCGTCGCGGTCGATTAGCAGATGGCTGGACACGCGCAGGCCAGCGAGGTCCGCCATCGGCCCAGCCGGGTCCGCCGGCAGTTGGTTGGTGAACAGCCGCTCAACCAGCCCGCCGCCAAACTCGCCGGGCGGCAGGGAAATGCCATGCACGACGATCAGGCTGATGTCCTCCGGGTCCGGGCGGTCGTCGCAGTTGGGCGAGGCAACGCGTCGGACGCCGGACAGCCAGTGGCCGGATGCGATGCCCCCGATGGCATTCACAGCGCGGCCAGCTCGTCGGCCATCTGCCGAAGCCCCATGGCTTCGACGCCCGCCTCGACCGGGTAGCGCTCGTCGCTCGTGTTGACGATGAAGGCGCGGTCAGGCTTGAGATCATCGAGGGCGGTGCGCAGCCCTCTGTCCACTCGGGCGGCGCTTCGCTTGATCTCAGCGACCCAGAGCCGACCACCCGGCATTTCCAGCACGAGGTCGGCCTCCACGCCCGTCGCGGTTCGATAGAAGCTGGCTTGGGTTCGGTCTGGAGCGGCGCGCAAAAGCGTTTCGATCGCAAAGCCTTCCCAACTCTTGCCCGCGACCGGATGACCGAGCACGCTTTCCTCATCATCAAGCCGCAGCAGGGTGTGTGCGATGCCGCTGTCGCGGACATAGATCTTGGGTGACTTCACCAAGCGCTTGCGCACATTGGCGTGCAGCGGAGGCAGCCGTCGCACCAAGAGCAGATCCGCCATCAGGTCCAGGTACTTGGCGACGGTCTTGCCGTCCACCGCTAGGCTCCTGGCAAGGCCCGCCGCATTGAACAGGCCGCCTTGGCCGTGGGCGAGCATGGTCCAGAATCGGCGCAGCGTTTCGGCGGGGATGCGGGGTCCGAGTGCTGGCACGTCCCGTTCGAGGTAGGTGCGGATGAACTGCTCCCGCCACATGGCGCTGGCCTCATCATCCTCCGCGAGGAACGCGCGGGGGAAGCCGCCCCGGATCCAAAGGCGGTTCTGGTCGGCCGGATGGACTTCTCGGACATCCAAGGACGACAGCTCAATGTAGGCGATTCGGCCCGCGAGGCTTTCGCCGGACTGCCGCAGCAACTCGTTTGACGCGGAACCGAGCAGCAGAAACTGTCCTGCCGGCTCCCCAAGCTGGATTCGTTCGTCAATGACGCCGCGCAGGATCTGAAACAACCCCGGGGCGCGCTGCACCTCATCAAGCACGACCAGCCGCCCGCGCCTAGACTCAAGATACCCTCGGGCGTTGGCCAATTTTTCCAGATCAGCGGGGTTTTCGAGGTCCAGATACAGGCTGTTTGCGCTGGTGGCCATGGCTTGCGCCAGCGTGGTCTTGCCGACTTGGCGAGGCCCCAGAAGCCCGACTGCGGGGAACGTCTGCAAGAGGCGCATGAGCTTGGATGCCAGAAGCCGCTCTATCATCCTTGAAATTATGGACTTATGATCCATAAATACAACCATTTTTTGATGCAATTGGAGCGGACCGCAGGTGCGCTGCGACCGTCAGGTCATGGCCCCGCACATAGCGCACGGTAGAATCAACCCGACATCGGCGGGGACCATCAAGCGAGCATGGAGATTTCCAAGGCGCTGCGCCAGCGCATCGAGGCTGCCGTCGCCGAGGCGCTGGCCGAGGACATTGGCAGCGGCGACGTCAGCGCCGAGTTGATACCCCCCGCCGCCCAAGGGCGCGGCACGGTCATCTCCCGTCAGACAGGCGTGTTCTGCGGACGGCCTTGGGTGGAGGAGGTGGCGCGCCAGATGAACCACGCCTTCGAGCTCGACTGGCAGGTTGAGGACGGCGCCGACCTCAAGGCCGGGCAGACGCTGTTCGAGGGGCATGGCCAAGCCCGCGCCCTGCTCACTGCGGAGCGGACCATCCTCAACTTCGTTCAGCTGCTGTCCGGCACGGCCACCCGCACCCAGCGGTTCGTCAAGCTGTTGGAGGGGACTGGCTGCCAGTTGCTGGACACCCGCAAGACGCTGCCCGGCCTGCGCTTGGCCCAAAAGTACGCGGTGCGCTGCGGCGGCGGCGCCAACCACCGCTTGGGCCTGCATGACGCCTACCTCATCAAGGAAAACCACATCGCCGCCGCCGGCTCCATCCGCGCTGCCGTCACGCAGGCGCGCCAGGGCCCGCCCGGCTTGATGGTGGAAGTGGAGGTGGAGAGCCTGTCTGAACTGGCCGAGGCGATCGCGGCAGGGGCGGACACCATCATGCTCGACAACTTCTCCATTGCCGAAACCCGGCTGGCGGTGGCGGCGACCCGGGGCCGGGCCCGCCTTGAAGCCTCCGGTGGCGTTGATGAGTCCCACATCCGCGCCATCGCCGAGACCGGCGTGGACTGCATTTCAGTGGGCGCCCTCACCAAGGATGTGAGCCCCTTGGACCTTTCCATGCGCTTCTCACAGTGAATGCCGCCCGATGTTGATTGGCTGCCTTGAGGCACGGGAATCCAACTCGACGTTGTTCAAGGGCGCCGAGGTCCGCCCAGCAATCGCCGCCAAAGGGCGATCAAGCCGACTTCTCTCCGCGACTGTTGGCGAACCAAGCGAATGAGGTTGTCGTTGTGGGCGAACGGTTCACTCGGGGCAACCGGATCGTCTGGATGAGCCTCGACCGCTTCCAAGCCCTGCGCCTCAAGCAATTCGCCGATCAATGCCGCCGAGCCGCCGACATAGGTGGTTTCGAGATCGATATCGGTGCTGACGAACCAAGTGCGCCGGTTCGGCCAGATTACGTTGGCGGCGTAATTCTCCCTCTGGAAGAACTGAAATCCAACGGCATCGACTGGGCCCTTGAACAAATCCCACTCGCGGAACCCAGCATCGATCGAAGATGTGGTTGGAATCTCCGGCTTGTACGGGCTGGCGAAGCCCGTCCAGACACCGAACCAACAGGACTCGCTCGGCATGACGTGCCGAGCCAGCACTTCCCGCAACGGCTTGGCCACGGCTTCAGGGAGCCTGCCCTCGTCCGGACGGTCGATGACCACGCCTCCGGCAGATACAATTGCTTCAATCGCTGGCTCGTCGATCAGCGGCATTCCCGACAGTTCGGACCAGTGGGAAAGCCGATGGAAGGGACGGCCAGAGCGTTCAGCCATGTCCGCCCATCGCACCGGCGTCCTCACCCCATCCTCGACTCGCCAGCCCGGGTGCAGAATTCGGGCGTGATGCTCGAAACCTGCGGGTATGACACCGCCGACTCTCAGAGCTTGACCGAGGCCGTCAACAATCCATTGGACCTCGGCGATATCGGCAACAGGCCTTAGCATATGATGAACGTGTGAAGGTTAGGTTCAGACGCTTTGGCGATCCTGCTTGCGTGGCAACCGTGGAAATCTTGGACCAATTCCATCCGTCCATCAAGACGTGGTTCAAGCGGTGCTTCGCGTCGCCGACGCCAGTGCAGGCGGCAGCTTGGCCGCGCATTGCCGCCGGTGCGCACGTCCTTGCCACCGCGCCCACCGGCAGCGGCAAGACGCTGACCGCCTTTCTGTGGTCGCTGAATCAATTCGCGGCGGGCGTGTGGCGTCCGGGCGCGACCCGGGTGCTCTACGTGTCGCCCCTGAAGGCGCTCAACAACGATATTCAACGCAATCTCCTGGTTCCCCTTGAGGCGCTGCAGGAAAGCGCCGGCTTTCCTCACATCAGCGTCCGCACCCGCTCTGGCGATACGCCCGCTGGCGAGCGTGCGCGAATGCTGCGCCATCCGCCGGACATCCTCATCACCACGCCGGAAAGCCTGATGCTGCTGCTGACCACGGCCAAGGGCCGCCAGGCGCTGGCCACCGTGCGGACCCTCATCCTGGATGAGATCCATGCCGTTGCGGACAACCGGCGGGGCGCGCAGCTCATGGTGTCGGTGGAGCGGCTGGCGCGCTTGGCGGGCGAGTTCCAGCGCATCGCCCTGTCGGCGACCGTGCGGCCGCTCGATGCGGTTGCCGCCTACGTTGGCGGCTGCCTGCGGTCGGGGGCGGCGCGCCAAGTGGAGGTCATCGACTCAGCCGGCAATGGAGCGGCTGCGCAGGCAGCGGGCGGCGATGGGGCCTGCCGCAAGGCAATCGCCCTGCGGGTCTGCTATCCCGAAGCGGTTCGGGACGCAGCGGCCAACGAGCGCAAGATTTGGGAGCCGCTGGCGGAGAGCTTCCGCGAGCGTATTGAAGGCAACCGCTCCACGCTGCTCTTCACCAACAGCCGCAGGCTGGCCGAGCGCATCACCCTCGAGGTCAACGAGGAGCAGCCGGCGCCGCTGGCCTATGCCCACCACGGCTCCTTGGCGCGCGACATCCGCACCGAAGTCGAGCGGCGCCTCAAGGCCGGCGAGCTCAAGGCCATCGTCGCCACCAGTTCATTGGAAATGGGCATCGACATCGGCCACCTTGACGAGGTGGTGCTGGTGCAGACGCCGCCCTCCATTGCCGGTGCCCTGCAGCGCATTGGCCGGGCGGGCCACGGCGTCGGCGACGTGAGTTCCGG
>JAPOTD010000028.1 GCA_026709365.1 Gammaproteobacteria bacterium | reverse complement strand
CAGGGCGGGATGGTCGGGAACCGCCAGGATGGCCGTCGGCTCGTCTGGCGG
Organism: Gammaproteobacteria bacterium; assembly: GCA_026709365.1. GTDB lineage: Bacteria > Pseudomonadota > Gammaproteobacteria > Pseudomonadales > Azotimanducaceae > Azophilus. The sequence goes on along the minus strand of JAPOTD010000028.1, from coordinate 3,458 downwards.
CCCTTGGCGTCGCGGTTCATGCCCTCAGCTGTCCATGGTGGCGCAATGCACGCCGACGGCGTTGATCGGTGTCGCCCTAGCCGTCGTGGGCGCTGAGGCCCAACGCCTTCAAGCCAAGGTGCGGAACAGCACCGCCCTCAAGACCCCGGTCTTTGCGCCAGCGATGGTGAGCAGCCAGCGCTGCATGGAGACCTCATCCCTGGAAGCTTGACCGCGGGCGCACCCGCTTGCGATTGGTTCAGTCTTGCCTGTCGCGCATCCAGCTCCAGCACCGGGCCCCAACCGTGACGTCCTTCCGAAGGGCATTGCCCCGAAGCACCCAAGCGTCGCCAACCATGACCACCCGCACGTTCTCCCGTCCGGTGCTGTGGTCGAAGATGTTTCCCTTGATCCTGGTCAGGAAGCAGAAGCCTTCCTTGCGCGAGGTGTCGAGCACCAGCTCGCCCTGGCTGCCGTCGTCGGGCAGCTTCAGCCGCTGCTCCTTTCCGATCGGTCCGAACAGAACGCTGCCCGCTTCGTTTTGAAGCACTTCGCGGGCCTTGGCTTCCGCCGCCGCAACGGCTTCCGGCAGCAACCCATCGACCCTCTTTTCGAGTTCCCAGAATTGATACGCGCCAGTGAGTACCGCGCCGATCAAAACGAATCCGAAGCTTACGATCGGCATCAATTCGCCTAGGCGCTTCGACGGGCTGATTGACGGACTGGGCCTGTGGGCGGCATCCGGCTCGCGCTTAACGTGTTCCTCGGTCATCGGTTCCCTCCAATTCCGCTGCACAAGCGTTTAAGGCACCCAGCACTATACATCGTCCATCCGCGAATGCAGGAGCAGCCGCTCGGCCATGGCGGCGGGACTGCGCTGCGGCCAGGGCCGCGGCCATTGTGACGGTGAGGCCGAGCAGCCAGCGCCGCATGGATGCGTCGCAGTTGGCGACCAAGGTGTGTATTCCCGCGATTTCGGTGAGAAGCTATCGGGCTTTATTGCATTCAAGCCACTGGATTGCGCTAGGGAGAATCCACGATGGCTGATGGCTCAGGCGGCTTGTGGCGCTGCTGACCGCTGCCGACCTCCCTGTTTTCGGTCGAGCTACAGATTCTCCCCGAGCTGTCGGATGACGAGATGCGCTTGTACATCCCCAAGCTGCTGACCTGAATCGCAGCGAACTCAAGAAGGCTTCGCCGGGACATCCCGCCCTGGACAGGGATATCGGCCTCCGCCAGCAGCGCCTTCAACTCTTCCGCATCGCAACCCGTGGCATTCAGGTATTCGGCCAGTTCATCACGGCTGAGCGCCTCAAGCTCCTCAAGTGGTCTCGTAATCCGCTTGTCCGCCGCTCGAACCAAGAGCTCCGCAAGCTGTCTCTTGGGTTGCTTGGATATTGCCAAGCCCAGCAAGCGCCCCAGCTCCCTCAACTCGCTTGCCGTCACGGTGTCACTACCCGCAAGGGCGTGCATGGCACCTGATCGGCCCACCAAGGACACCAGACTGGCAATGTCGTCTTTCGTCACGGCGGCCCGCTCAACCATGCGCGTTCATGCGTTCGAGCAACTCTTCAGTGACCCCGCGGAACTGCTCTGCCTGCCTGACGGCATTCGGGAACTTCAAATCGTACACGGACGCGGAGGTTTGTGCCGCTTGGCGCAAGCCATCGCCTTCGGTCACATACCGCTGAAAAATATCAGAGCTTCGCGTGAGTCGGTTGTAAATCAGCTGTTCAGAATACTTCAACGACTGGCCGTATTCTCGGCACATCATGCCAATTGCCCCGAGAAAAATGGTAGGGCTGTACTCAAGTTCTATGCCAACAAGAGTGGCAGCGGAGTCTATGTCGGCGTTGACGTCGTTAACTGATTGCGATGTTGAAGCTACGGCGACCGAGGATTGTTGGTCGAGCTTGACCGGCGACACCAAGTAGTCGGAAGCGGCGATGACGGCCTTTTCCAAATCATGCAGGTCGGGATGACTGTCAATGAGAACGTAGTCGTAGTCTCCGGCCAATGGCTCAATCGCCTCACGGATAAGCAAGAGGTGTCGGAGCAGACGCCGGTTTCCGTCACGAAGATTGCGTGGCGCAGGCATCTTGTCAGTGGAAATGTCGTTCAAACGTGGATCTGCTGGCACAAGGTCAATGTTGACGCTCGTCTCAAGGACACAGAGAGTCGGCAGTGGCTCAGTATCTGTGTAAAGCGAACGGTAAACGGCGTACAAAGTGGGGTCACTGACTTTGCCGTTGCGGAAATCCTCGATCATGCTTGGGATCAAGCGGCACGTTACCCCGCCACGCTGATAGTCCGTGTCCAGCACAAGGACTCGTGCGCCGTGGTCCCGACTGAGGGAAGCCGCGACATGATAGACGGCCGTCGTTTTGCCAACGCCGCCCTTCTCACTCACGAATCCAATCACTGTAGCCATACGAATGTCAACTAATCAAACATAAGGGTATCCGGGGCCAAGGAACCACTCAGCAGGAAGGTCAGCAAATTTTCGATCCTACGCAACTGCATCGCCGCACTTCGGTCATCGACCACCATTCTTTCTGGCAGCGAGATTCTCATCGTCAGGCACTCCCCGACCACTGCTGGCGCAACTTACGCTGAAGGACATTGTAGTCGTCTTTCGCCGCCCTTCAAGCCTCTGGCTGGCTTTCTCACTCCAACCCGCTGTTCGTGTACGCCCTTACAGCCCGGCCGGGATTGGCACCAGTCGGGTTCAGGGCGCTTGCCGTCTCGGCGAAGGACGCACCCTGAGCGTTGGTGCGGTCCGCGCAATTTTGACCTACCCAGTGACGCCGCCGGTCCAGGGCGGGATGGTCGGGAACCGCCAGGATGGCCGTCGGCTCGTCTGGCGGCCCTTGGCGTCGCGGTTCATGCCCCCGGCTGTCCTTGGTGCCGAAATGTACGCCGACGGCGTTGATCGGTGTCGCCCTGGCCGTCGTGGGCGCTGAGGCCCAACGCCTTCACGCCAGGGTGCGGAATAGCGCCGCGCTCAGGGCTACGACCATCGTGGCGGTGAGGCCGAGGAGCCAGCGCTGCATGGAGGCTTCGCGGTTGGCGATCAGGGTTCGCGTGCCCTCGATTGCCGTGTTCGTCTCGGCCATCTCGGCGGCTATCGCCGTGTTCATCCGCGCCATCTCGGCGACCATCGCCGTGTTCATCTGGGCCATCTGGTTGAGAAGCTCGCCCTTCATGCTGGCGATCTCCGTGCGGGTGCCTTCGATCTCCACACGCACCGCAGCGATGTCCTTGTGGGTGGCCATGAAGTCCATCTTGGTCTCCATGCGGGCCATGTTGGTCTCAACGCGGGCGATGCGTTCGCTGAGCTCGGAGACTGGCTCGTTGCTGGCGTTGGTTGGGGCTTGGGCGTCCATGATGCGTCGCTCCGCGTGGGCTGTGGGTGACGGGGTTGGGGTGCTTTGTGGGGAGCATCTTAACCCAGAGGGGGCGCTTGGGGGCGGGAATGG
>JAPOTD010000026.1:12791-30818 GCA_026709365.1 Gammaproteobacteria bacterium | reverse complement strand
CCGGCGGGGTCTATCTCTTCGAGCTGCCGACGGGCTTCGACGCCGTGCTGTTCCAGGACAAGCCGGTGCTGGTCCACCGCGGCCGAGCCTTGGTCGGCCTGCACATCAACACCGAGCCCGGCGAGCAAGAACTGCAGCTCAACGGCGCCGCCGGCACCCGCACCCATCGCTTTGCCGTCGCGGCCAAGCAGTATACAGAAGAGCGCCTGACCATTGCCAACCAGCGCCTAGTGAATCCCCCGCAGAGCGACCTGACCCGCATTCGCGAGGAGACCGCCCGGCAGCTGGCCCAGTACCGGCGCTTCACGGCGCGTCCGCTTGACCTGTCCCCCTTCGAGCTGCCGGTGGCCGGCCGGGTGTCAAGCGTCTTCGGCCACCGACGGGTGCTGAACGGCCAGCCGCGCAATCCCCATTCCGGCCTCGACGTCGCCGCCGCCACCGGCACGCCCATCCATGCGCCGGCGCCCGGCGCGGTGGTGCTGACCGGAGACCTCTTCTTCAACGGCAAGACCGTCTTCCTCGATCACGGCCAAGGCTTGGTGACCATGTACTGCCACATGAACGCCATTGCGGTCGCACAAGGCGACGAGGTGGAGCGCGGCCAAGTGATCGGCGAGGTGGGCGCCACCGGACGGGTCACCGGCGCCCACCTGCACTGGTCGGTCAGCCTGAACGGCAATCGGGTGGATCCGGTGCGGGTGATGGCGATCTTGAATGACGATTAGGCCCTGCGCCTCGGCTGGCACACCAGCCGAGGCGCAGGGCCCAATGTTTGGTGAATGCGGGGTTGAATCCGCGTCCAGCGGCTCTCGTTTAAGCTTCTCCCTCACATCGGGCGGCACTCCCCTCCGGTGGCGGGCGTGCCGTCCTTGATGGCATCGCTTGGTTCATTTCGAGGGCAGGATGCCCGCCGCCAAACTAGAACTGCTGACCAGCGTCAGCGTGATTGGGGGCGCTCCTCCCCCAAAGCCCCGTCCCCGGACACCGCTAACCTGGGCGCATCAATGGGCTACTGCGCCTCCTTGCCCGGTGCGCGTTCGTGCATCTCCACCCCGGATGCATCCAGAACTCTTGAGGCAACGGGTTCCCCTGCGCCCATTGCCAACATGAACTGACTGAGTCCGCCAATCTCACGCAACACGTCCAAGGCGTCCTTGATCCCGTCGGCGCACACCCCCGGCACCACTTCGGAGACGCCAACCGGTTCCGCCCCGACATTGCCCTGCAGGTTGGTGATGGCCGTTTCCCGACCCGCCTGCGGCGTCACAATCTCCCAAAGCTCCCGGATGCCAGCGTCGCGGTAGATGCTGCGCTTCGCCGCTTCGTAGTGGGTGTGCTCGACCTCGACAACCAAGTCGGCCGGCTGGCCATCCGCCCAGGCGTCCAGCTCATCCTCGCCCACGCCGCTGCGTTCCATGCGCTGGTATTCAGCCGCCTTCTCGCCAACGTAGAAGGACTCATCAGGTTCCCCCTGCCTACCGCTCCCGCGCCCATGCAGGGTTGTTGACGCCAGCGCCACGACGGGAAGGCCCATTGCGGCGCACAGCGCCTCAACCAACCCGCTTGAGTTGCGCGAGCGTCGCTCATGCGCGCGCGACGGCGCCATGAACACGGCAAGCCCGCCCCGCAAGTCCCGCCAGCTTTTCCGAAACCGCTTCGCGTAGCACCCAGCCATCGCCTTGAGCACCTCGGGGTCGCCGCCCTTGAGCGCCAACACCACGGAGCCCAGCGAACCCTTCTCCCAGGACAGGTCGGGAGCCACGGGGTCAGCCGTCAGCCATTCGGGAACGCCATCCACGCCCACCTCGGCCATCATGCGCCTCACGTCAGCCACAAATCCCTTGGATTGTTCCCGGAAGGCTCCTTGATGGCAAGAGGGGCGCCACCTCAAGGTCTCGGCGAACCTTCGGTTCGTCGTGGTTTCGCTGGCGCGAAACTGCGCTGCCGTTGCATAGGTAAAGTTCCGATGTTTTCTGAGCCCGCACGGAGGGCGACGCATCAATGCACTTCAAAGGTGGACCTTGCGGTTGCGGGTTTTGCGCTTCCGCAGCTTGCGGTGGCGCATCAGGCGGGCGCGCTGGCGCTGCTGACGCGGGCTTAGGACGTTGGCTCGCTCGGCATAGGGGTTGCCGCCGTTGCGCAGCACTAGGCGAACGGGGTTGCCGAGCAGATCGAAAGCCTCCCGAAAGCCGTTCTCCAAGTAGCGGACGTAGCTGGCGGGCAGCGCTTCGGCCTGGCTGCCGTGAATGCCGATCCGCGGCGGATGCTCGCCCAGCTTGTGCGCGTAGCGCAGCTTAATGGGGCGGCCGTGCTTCGAGGGCGGCGGATGCTCGCCGACCAAGCCGCCCAAGGCCCGGTTGAGGGCGGCGGTGCTGACCGCGAACCGGCCGCGGCGAAAGACGGCCGCGGCCTCATCCATCAAGCGCCCAACGCCCTGGCCGCGCAGGGCGGATATGCAGCGCAGCGGCGCCCAGGGAATGAAGTCGAGCCGACGGTCGAGCGCCGCCCGACAACGGCGCCGCTCATCGCCGCTGAGCGCATCCCATTTGTTGACGGCCACCACCAACCCAGCCCCCGCATCGGCGGCGAGCTTGAGGACGTGCAGATCCTGGTCCACCACCCCCTCTTCGCCATCGAGCACCAGCACGACGACATGGGCCCGTTCCATCGCATCGAGCGCCTTGACGACGGAGAACTTCTCAACGATGCCCGCCACCCGGCCCTTGCGCCGCACCCCGGCGGTGTCGATCAACAGAAAACGCTCGCCGCGCCGTTGGTAGGGAATCTCGATGGCATCGCGGGTGGTGCCGGGACGGTCGAGGACAATCTGCCGCCGCTCGCCGAGCAGTTGGTTCACCAAGGTCGATTTGCCGACGTTGGGGCGACCGATGATGGCCGCGCGCATGGCCTGCGGCACCGTCTCAGGCACCGCCGGCCCCTCGGGCAGCAGGCGCGCCAAAAAGGCGGTCAAGGCGGCGACCCCCCGCCCGTGATTGGCGGCGACCCGGAAGGTGTCGGCAAAGCCAAGGCGGGCGAACTCCGAACCCGCCGCCTCGGCATCGAGGCCGTCGATCTTGTTGATGACCAGCACGATGCGCCTGCCGCTGCGCCGCAACAGCTCGGCAATGGCTTCATCGCCGGCGGTCAGCCCCGCACGGGCATCGACCAGGAAGAGCGCGCAGTGGGCGTCGGCCAACGCCATATCCGCCTGCTCGCCGATGAGGTCGGCGAACTCGCCGTCCGCGCCCAAGCCGCCGGTGTCGATCAGCGCGCAGGGCTTGCCGCCGAACTGGGCGCGGCCGTAGCGCCGGTCTCGCGTCAGGCCCGGCACGTCGGCGACCAAGGCGTCCCGGCTGCCGGTGAGTCGATTGAACAGAGTCGATTTGCCGACGTTGGGGCGGCCAACCAGCACGATTTGGGCGGTCACCGAGCCTCGATCTCGAGGGCGTGCAGGGCACCCGAATTGCCGAGGACGTAGAGAGTGCGCCCATCAACCACCGCCATGCCGGAACGCAGGCCGTCGCCATCGAGCTTGCGGCGGGCGAGAAAGCGGCCATCGCTTTGGGCAAGCACATGCAGGTAGCCATCGTCGTCGCCGACCACCAGATAGTTGCTGAACGCCACCGGGCTGGACAGCTTGCGGCGGTACAACCCTTCCTGGCGCCACACCTCGTCGGTGGTCTGCTCGTCGATGGCGATCACCGCATCGGTTTCATCGACGACGTAGATTTGGCCGTATCCGGCGGCAAGGTCCAAGTAGCTTGAAGCCTCCTGCTGCCAGACCGCGACGCCATCGGCGGCCCGCAAGGCCTTCAGGCGGCCTTGGTAGGACACCGCGTACAGCAGCGGTCCGTTGATGAACGGCGAGGCGTCCACATCGACCATGCGGTCGAGTTCCGAGCGGCCTTCCGGCAGCATCACCCGATGCTCCCAGAGCGGCTCGCCATTGCCGGTGCGGATGGCGCCAACCATGCCATTGGCGAAGCCGGCATAGACGATGTCGCCGTTGAACACCGGCGAGGCGCTGCCGCGCAGGGTGAGCACCGGCACCTGGTTGTCGAAGCTCCAGCGCACGCTGCCGTCCGTCTGTTCCAGGGCCAGCAGCCGCCCGTCGATGGTTTGGACGAACACGGCCCCGTCGCCGGTCGCGGGCCGGCTGAGAATTTCCGCGCCGACCTGGCTTCGCCAGACCTCGCTGCCGTCGGCCGCCGACAGCGCCACCAGCGCCCCGCCGGTGGTGCCGACCAGCACGAAGCCGGCGCCGGCGCCGACGCCGCCGCTGACGAAGCTCGGATCCCGGCGATCAAAGAACCTGAACTGGACCCTCGGCACGAAGCGCCCCACGCCCGACCGGGGGGAGCGGTCGGCTCTCCCCTCCTGGGCGATGCGGGCGCGCCAGACGCGCTTGCCGGAAAAGCGGTCCCTGGCCTCGACGGTGCCGTAGCCGTCGGCGGCGTAGATGCGACCCGCCAAGGGCGCCGGATCCAGGCGCAGGTACTTGCGCCCCAATCCCTTGCCGATCTTGGCGCGCCACAGTGGCCGGATGCGCGCCTGGGGCTCGAAACTCACCAGCTCGGCGGGCTTGAGCTGGTCCTCCTTGTCGTCCTTGCCGCCGATGCCGGGAATCCAGGAGAACCAGCTGCAGCCGCCTGCCAAAAGGCCAACGGCCAGCAGTGGCACGAGGCGGGAAAGCGCACCAGGGCGCTTGGCGCCGTCCCCAAGCGGAATGCCCTGGCGCCAAGGAGCGGCCTCGAACGGCGATCGAACCGCAGGCGTCTTGCCCGCATCGCTCCGGCGCGCTGGCGTTTTGTCGAGAAAATGGCTCATTCGGGCGGGGTCTCCGCACTCTCCAGCTCAGGCTCGCCACTCTCCGGTTCAGATTCCGCACTCTCCGGCTCGGGTGCGGCCGGCTGGGCAGCGGGTTGCGGAGGATCTGGCTGCTCAGGCGGCGCCGTGTCGTTGATCTTGATGTCCAAGATGGGCCGCTCACGATCATCGCCCATCTCCTGGCGCGCGGAGCGGTAGGCCTCATGGGCCAAGGCGCGCTCGCCCCGCGCCACGTGAATGTCGCCCTTAAGCTCCTGGGCCAGCCCTCGGTAGCCGCTGCCGCGCACGCCCGCCAAAACGGCCAGCGCCGCCGCGCCGTCACCGCCCTGCTGATGCAGCCGGGCCAGACGAATGCGGGCCAGATCCTGCAGTGAATTCGGGGAGTTAGCGTCGATGACGCGCTGCAGATAGGCCGATGCAGCCTCAATGCGGTCAGCCTCGACGGCTTCCCGTGCCCTGTGCAGCAGGGTGAAGGCTTGGTAGGCGCTGCCTGCATCGCTCTCGTCAAGCTGTTCGGCAAAGGCAGTGCGCGCATCGCCCTCCGCCGCCAGGAAGGATTCATAGACATCCGACGCCGACTGGCGCGCCTCGGTCGTCGATTGATCGTACCAGCGCCACCCCACCAGCCCGGCCACCGCCAGGGCCAAGCCGGTCAGCAGGCCGGTCCCGTTGCGGCCCCACCAGCCCTTGAGCCGCTCAAGCTGCTCTTCCTCACTGAGATAGTCGGACACTCACCGCACTCCTGACTGCGTCCACAATCGGATCGTCCCCACCCGGATCAAGCCGCTTCGCCCACCAAGCGCTCAATGACGGCTTGCGCGGTCAGCGCTTGCTGGGGGGCGCCAGAGCGCAGATCCTTGAAGGTCACGCGATTGTCCCTCAATTCATCTTCCCCAAACAACAGCGCCCAGCGGGCGCCGCACTGATTGGCGCGCTTCAGCTGGCTCTTGAGGCTGCCGCCGCCGGCATGCACCCGGAAGCGCAGCCCCGGCAACCCGTTCCGCAGCCGCTGCACGGCGGCCAGGACAACGCCCTGCCGCCGCGGCTCAAGGACGCAGCAATACACATCGACCGCCGACGCCGGAGCCGCCTCGGCCAGCGCCAGCCGCAGCATCGCCACACGCTCCAGCCCCAACGCGAAACCCGCCGCCGCGGTCGGCTTGCCGCCGATGGTCTCAACGAGGCCGTCGTAGCGTCCGCCGGCGCAGACCGTGCCCTGGGCGCCCAGGCGCTGGGTGGTCCATTCAAAGACCGTCCGGCCGTAGTAGTCCAAGCCGCGCACCAAGCGCGGATTCAGCACATAGGCGATGCCCAACCCGTCGAGCAGCCCCTTGAGCGCCGCGAAGTGCGCAGCGCTTTCGTCGTCGATGTAGTCGTCGAAGCTGGGGGCGTCGGCCAGCAGCGCTTGGGTGGCCGGGAGCTTGCTGTCCAGAATGCGCAGCGGATTGCGGTCCAGGCGGCGGGCGCTGTCGGCATCGAGGGCTGCACGATGCGGCCTGAGATGGGTGGCCAAGGCATCGCGCCAAGCGGCCCGGGCGGCCGGTGCGCCCAGCGTGTTGAGCTCAAGTTGAATCTCGCCGCTGAGGTCCAATGCCCGCCAGATCTCCGTGCCCATCTGGATCAGCTCCGCATCCACGTCCGGCCCCGGCGGCCCGAAGGCCTCCACGCCGATTTGGTGGAACTGCCGGAAGCGGCCCTTCTGCGGACGCTCATGGCGGAACATGGGGCCGCGGTAGAAAACCCGCTGCGCCTGATTGCGCAACAGGCCGCTCTCCAGCAGGGCCCGGGCGCAGGAGGCGGTGCCCTCCGGGCGCAGCGAGAGGCTGCTGCCGTCGCGGTCGATGAGGCTGTACATCTCCTTTTCGACGATGTCGGTCGCCGCAGCTCCGACGCTGCGGGCGAAGAGCTCGGTCATCTCCTGCAAGGGCAGGCGCACCTCCTCGTAGGCAAAGCCATCGAGCACCTGGACGATGCGCTCCTCGAGCGCGCGCCAGCGCCGGGCCTCTTCGGGCAGCAGGTCGCGCATGCCCCGCACCAAGCGGACCACCGCCACTAGTCCGACAGCAGGGCCAAGGCGGCCACCATGGCAGCCAGCACCGAAACGGCGCCGGCGGCCCACCAAGCCGAGCCGCGCCGGCTCTCCAGCGTCTGGATCGCCGAGGATTCACCCTTGGCCTGGGTCACGGTGGCGCTGCGGCCGTCGTCCAGCAGCTCCTCCGCCGGCAAGCCCATCAGCCGAGCGTAGGCGCGAACGTAGCCGCGCACGAACACGGGCGCCGGCAGCCGCTCCCAGTCGTTGGCCTCCAAGGCCGTCACCACCGCCGAGGAGAGCTTGAGCCGATCGGCCACCTGGGGGACGCTGAGCTTGCGCGCCTGGCGCGCCGCCTGCAGCGCGACGCCAGGGCCTTCCTTGGCCGCGGCCACGATCAGCTCGCCTGCGCCATCCGCAGCCGCGCAACGTAGCGGGACTGGCGCCGAGTCCGGTCGTTGACCGAGCCCGTCAACTGGCCGCAGGCGGCGCCGATGTCGTCGCCGCGGGTGGTGCGCAGCATGGCCGCATGGCCGGCATCCAGGAGCGCGGTTTGAAAGGCCCGCACGGCGTCGGGCGCCGGGCGCTCAAAGCCCGATGCCGGGAACGGGTTGAACGGGATGAGGTTGATCTTGCAGCGCAGGCCGCGCAGCAGCCGCGCCAGCGCCCGAGCCTGGGCGAGGCTGTCGTTGACGCCCTTGAGCAGGGTGTACTCCACCGTCAAGGCGCGGCGTTCGCCCAAGCCGGCGACGTAATGGCGGCAGGCGGCCAGCAGTTCGCGCAGGGGATACTTGCGGTTGATGGGCACGAGCTCGTCACGCAGCGCGTCATCCGGCGCGTGCAGGGACACCGCCAAGGACACGTCGCTCACCTCAGCCAGGTCGTAGATGGCCGGAACCACGCCAGCGGTGGAAATCGTCACCCGGCGCTTGGAGATGCCGAAGCCCAAGTCGTCCGTCATCAGATTGACGGCGCGAACCACCGCATCGAAGTTGAGCAGCGGCTCGCCCATGCCCATGAGCACCACGTTGCTCACGCTCCTTCCCTCCGCCTTGAGCGCCTCGTTGGCCAGCCAGACCTGGCCGATGATCTCAGCCGTGGCGAGGTTGCCGTTGAAGCCCTGCTTGCCGGTGGCGCAAAACCGGCAATCCAGCGCGCAGCCCGCTTGCGAAGAGACGCACAGCGTGTTGCGGCCCGCTTCCGGAATCAGCACCGTCTCCACCGCATCGCCTTGGCCGACGCCCATCGCCCACTTGACGGTGCCGTCCGCCGAGTCGCGCCGGGACCGGGCCTCGGGCACCGCCAAGGTCGCCGTATCCGCCAGCCAAGCGCGCAGGCTCTTGGCGAGATCGGTCATGGCGGAGAAGTCCCGAACGCCGCGGTGATAGACCCACTTCATGATCTGGCGGGCGCGAAACGCCTTGTGCCCCGCCGCTTGGAAGCCCGCTTCCAGGCCCGTCCGGTCATAGTCGAATAGGTTGCGCATCGGGGCGGCCTTACGGGCCGAAGGGAATCTCCGAGGGTTCGAAGAAGTAGGCGATCTCGCGGCGGGCCGACGCCGGGGCGTCCGAGCCATGCACCGAGTTGGCGTCAAGGGATTCGGCGAAGTCCGCCCGGATGGTTCCAGGTGCGGCTTGTGCCGGGTTGGTGGCACCCATCAGCCGACGGTTCACCGCGATGGCGTCCTCGCCCTCCAGGACCTGCACCATGACCGGGCCGGAGGTCATGTAGGCGCACAGCGCCGCGTAAAACGGCTTGCCCTGGTGCTCGGCGTAGAAGCCTGCGGCCTGGGCCGCATCGAGCCGCAGCATCTTGGCGGCGACGATCCTCAAGCCGCCGCGCTCGAAGCGCGAGTAGATCTCGCCGATGAGGTTGCGGGCCACCGCATCGGGCTTGACGATGGATTGAGTGCTCTCGACAGCCATAGGGGTCTCCGCAATGCCTGCTCAATTCAGTCTGGATTCAGGCCAGATGCAGGACCGGGCGCGTTTCGGCGCGCAACCTTCGGCCCTGCCTTCGGGACGCGAATTATACGCGCCGCAAGTGGGCTTAACACACCATCGTCCGCTCGACCTTCAGCAATTCTCGCTCGTGCCCGTAAACCCGTTTCAAGCAACGAAGTTGGGCGGGGTTCCTCGGACTTGATCCAAAACGAGAATTGCCGAAGCGATCCCAAGCGCTGCTAAACTTAGCCGCGAGACCTCTTCAGGCTTAAAGTCCATGCGCAAGTTCGCCGTTGTCCTGATCATCGTCGCCGTCGGCGTCATCGTCGGCGCCAACTGGTACATCAGCAGCCTCACCGCGCCGCCGGCGCCCAACCAAGCCGACGGCGCCACGCTCAGAAGCACCGAGTCCGGGGACGTGGTGGGGTTCATCGATGCCAGCGGCGCCCGGGCTTGGCTCGGCATCCCCTTCGCCCGTCCGCCGGTGGGGGTGCTGCGCTGGCAGGCGCCGCAGCCGCCGACGCCCGCGCAAGGCACCTTGGAGGCAGTGGCCTTCGCTGCGATGTGCCCCCAGCTGCCATCGCTGCTCAGCGGCGACGTCGAGGAGGGCGCCGCAGTGGCGGGCAGCGAGGACTGCCTGACGCTCAACGTCTGGTCGCCGCCGAACGCCAGCGGCCTGCCGGTGATGCTCTGGATTCACGGCGGCGGCAACACCATCGGCCACGGCGGCACCGTCAACGGCGGCCACCTGGCAGTCGCGGAAGACCTCGTGATCGTGTCGATCAACTACCGTCTGGGCATCTTCGGGTGGTTCAACCATCGGGCGCTGGGCACCGGCGAGACGGTCAACGACTCCGGCAACTACGGCACCTTGGACATCATTCGGGCCTTGGAGTGGACCCGGGACAACATCGCCGCGTTCGGCGGCGACCCCGGCAGGGTCACCGTGTTCGGCGAGTCGGCCGGCGGCTTCAACACCTTGGCGATGATGGCCTCGCCGCTGGCCGACGGCCTGTTTCACCGCGCCATCGTCCAAAGCGGCAGCTACCGCACGTCCAGCGTGGGCAGCGGCCAGGACCACCAAGCGGACGGCGGCCATCGGCACAGCGCGCCGGAGATCGTCGATGCCCTGCTCGTGGCCGACGGCCAGGCCGCCGACGCCAAGGCGGCCCGGCTCCTCCAGGAGGGTTGGACCGCCGCCGAGACGCGCCGCTACCTGCACGAGAAGTCGCCAGCCGACTACTACCGCCTGTTCGAGGGCGGCGGCTTCGGCATGGTCGATCTGCCGTCCAACTTCCGGGACGGCCATGTGCTGCCCGCGCTGGAAGCCGCCGAGGTGTTTTCCGACGTCGGCAACCACAATGCCGTGCCGGTGATTCTCGGCACCAATCGAGACGAGCCGAGCCTGTTCATGGCCCAGGACCCCCGCTACGTGGACAGCTGGTTCGGCGTCTTCAACTCCTTGAAGGACGAGGCCCAGTACCGGCAGCTGGTGTACTACGGCGCCCGCGCTTGGAAGGCCCGGGGCGTGGATGAGCTGGCGCTGGCCATGACCGCCGCCGGCAACCGCAACGTCCATGCCTACCGCTGGGACTGGGACGAGGAGCCGAGCCTGTTGGGCTACGACCTCAGCGTGGCCCTGGGCGCAGCCCACGGCCTGGAAATCGCCTTCGTCTTCGGCGACTTTGCAAACGGCATCGCCGCGGTGGGCTATCTCTACCCCAACGATGAGAACCAGTTCCTGCTGTCACGCAGCATGATGTCCTACTGGGCGGAGTTCGCCCACACCGGAGCGCCGGGACGGGGCCGGGATGGCGCTGAAGTACCTTGGCTGGCTTGGGGCGAGGACGGCCAGCACACCATCCTGCTCGACACCCCCGCCGACGGCGGCATCCGCATGGATGATGAGGTGGTCACCCTGGCCAGCCTCAAAGCCGAGCTGATCGCCGATGCCTCCTTCGCCCAAGGACAGGAGCGGTGCGAACTCTACGTGCGCCTGTTTCGGCCGGCCGGCCTGTTCGACGACGGCGAATACCAAGGCCTCGGCTGCGCCGCCTACCCGGCGGAGGGCGTTTCCGACTTCTGACGGGGTTGGGGCAACGGGCGTGAAACGACTGCTGATCGCCAATCGGGGCGAAATCGCCATTCGCATCGCCCGGGCGGCCGCCGACTTGGGCATTCCAAGCCTGGGCGTTTATGCCCCCGAGGACGCCGACTCCCTGCACCGCTTGCAAGCCGACGAAGCGGTGGCGTTGGCGGGGCATGGCGCAGCCGCCTATCTGGACATCGAGCAGTTGGTGGCATTGGCCTGCGCCCACGACTGCGACGCGGTGCATCCGGGCTATGGATTCCTGAGCGAAAACGCCCAATTCGCGCACGAGTTGGAAGCCGCGGGCATCACCTTCGTCGGCCCGGATTCGGCCACCGTCGCCGCGCTCGGCGACAAGTCCAAGGCCCGCGCCCTGGCGGCGCAATGCGGCATCGCGTTGCCGCGCGGCAGCGACGGGCCGGTCACGCTCCTGGAAGCCCGCGCCTTCCTTGAGGCGCTTGACGGCGCGCCGCTCATCATCAAGGCCGTCTCCGGCGGCGGCGGACGTGGCATTCGGATGGTGGCGGACGACAGCGAACTTGAGGCGGCGTTCTCGCGCTGCGCCTCCGAAGCGGAGCTGGCCTTCGGCGATCCTTCGCTCTACGTGGAGGAATGCCTGGTCGGCGCCCGCCACATCGAAGTGCAGATCCTCGGCGACGGCAGCGGCGCGGTCAGCCATCTGTGGGAGCGGGAGTGCAGCATTCAGCGCCGCCGGCAGAAGGTGGTGGAAATCGCGCCCTGCCCGCAGCTGGACGATGCGTTGCGCAGCCGCCTCACCGATGCGGCCGTGCGCTTGGCCGAAGCGGTGAGCTATCGCAGCGCCGGCACCGTCGAGTTTCTGGTCTCCGGCGGCGATTCGGCGCCGCGCTTGGCCTTCATCGAAGCCAATGCCCGCCTGCAGGTGGAGCACACCGTCACCGAGGAGGTGACCGGCATCGACCTGGTGCGCGCCCAGTTGGAGATCGCCGACGGCCGCAGCCTTGCCGAGCTGGGCCTGCGGCAAGCCGACATCCCGGCCCCCCAAGGCTTCGCCATTCAGGCGCGCATCAACATGGAGACCCTCGGCGAGGACGGCAGCGTCAAGCCGGCGGCCGGCACCCTGCGCCTGTTCGAGCTGCCCACCGGCCCCGGCGTGCGCGCCGACAGCTTCGGCTACACGGGCTACGCCACCAGTCCCGCCTTCGATTCCCTGCTCGCCAAGCTGGTGGTGTGTGCCCGCCAAGGCGGCTACGCCGCCGCAGTGCGCAAGGGCTACCGGGCGCTGCGCGAGACGCGCATCGAGGGCGTGGCCACCAACCTGGACTTCCTGCGCAACCTGTTCGCCGACCCGCAGTTCGCCGAGGCAGCGTTCGACACCGGATTCATCGATGCCAACTGGGGCCGTCTGGCCCAGCCCACCCAACAGGGCACCCCAGCCCAACACCGAGAGCGCGGCACCGGCGGGGACGGAGCGGCAGCCGCCGCCCAGGCATTGGCCGGCGCCAAGGTCGATGCGAGCGACCCGCTCGCCGTTCTCGACCACGGCAAGTCCATCGCGCTTGGCGCCGCGGCAAGCCCCGCCGATGAGCCAGACAAGCCGGTGCCCTCGGAGGAGGAGCTGCCGCCGGGCACCGTCGCCGTGGCCGCGCCCATGCAGGGCACCGTGGTCGCCTTCGACGTGGACGTTGGCGATGCGGTCTGGCGCGGCAGGCAGGTGCTGGTCATGGAGGCGATGAAGATGGAGCACGTGGTGCGCGCCGAGGTCAGCGGCACGGTTCGGCGCCTTGGCGCGTGCGTCGGCGACACGGTCTTTGAAGGCCACCCGCTGGTGGTCCTTGCCGAAGCCGAGATTGAGGCGCCCGCCGAGGATGGCGGCGGAACCCTGGACTTGGACCATGTGCGCCCCGACCTTGCCGAGGTGCTGGAGCGCCGGGCCGCGGGCCACGACGAGAGCCGCCCCGAAGCGGTGGCCAAGCGGCGCAGAACCGGCCATCGCACCGCTCGGGAGAACATCGCCGACCTCTGCGACGAAGGCACCTTCATCGAGTACGGCTCGGTGGTGGTCGCCGGGCAGCGGCGGCGGCGCAGCATGGCGGACCTGATCAGGAACACCACGGGCGACGGCATGGTCTGCGGACTCGGCCAGGTCAACGGCCGCCTGTTCGGCCCCGAACGCGCCCGGGCCATGCTCATGTCCTACGACTACATGGTGCTGGCGGGCACCCAGGGCATGAAGAACCACGCCAAGAAGGACCGCCTGTTCGAGGTGGCCGAACAACAGCGCCTGCCCACCGTGCTGTTCGCCGAGGGCGGCGGCGGACGGCCCGGCGACACCGACGGCACCGGCGTGGCGGGCCTCGACTGCTGGGCCTTCACCTACTTCGCCCGCCTGTCGGGGCTGGTGCCCATCGTCGGCATCACCACCGGCCGCTGCTTCGCCGGCAACGCGGTGCTGCTGGCCTGCTGCGATGTGATCATCGCCACCGAGGACGCCAACATCGGCATCGGCGGCCCCGCCATGATTGAGGGCGGGGGCTTGGGCATCTTCAAGCCCGAGGAGGTCGGCCCCTTGTCGGTGCAGCGGCCCAACGGGGTGGTGGACATCGCCGTCGCCGACGAGGCCCAGGCCGTGGCCGCCGCCAAGCTGTATCTCTCCTACTTCCAAGGGCCGGTGACCGAGTGGGAGGCCCCCGACGAGCGCAGGCTGCGCTTCCTGGTGCCGGAAAACCGCCTGCGCCACTACGACATGCGCAAGGTGATCGAGGGCATCGCCGACCTGGGCTCCGTGCTCGAAATCCGCAAGGACTGGGGCGCGGGCATCCACACCGCCTTCATCCGCGTGGAGGGCCGTCCCTTGGGGGTCATCGCCAACAACCCCGGCCACCTCTCCGGCGCCATCGACGCCGACGGCGCCGACAAGGGGGCCCGCTTCCTGCAGCTGTGCGATGCCTTCGACATCCCCATACTGAGCCTGTGCGACTGCCCCGGCATCATGGTTGGCCCGGAGTCGGAGAAGACCGCCTTGGTGCGCCACGCCGGACGCATGTTCGTGGTCGGGGCCAACATCGACGTGCCGCTGATGACCATCGTCACCCGCAAGGCCTACGGCCTGGGCGCCCAAGCCATGGCCGGCGGCAGCTTCAAGGCGCCGCTGTTCACCGTCACCTGGCCGACCGGCGAGTTCGGCGGCATGGGCTTGGAAGGCGCGGTGAAGCTCGGCTACCGCAAGGAGCTGCAGGCCATCGAGGATGCCGCTGAACGCAAGGCCAGCTACGAAAGGATGGTCGCCGACATGTACGAGCGCGGCAAAGCCGTCAACATGGCTTCCCACTTCGAGCTCGACGAGGTCATCGACCCAGCGGACTCCCGCAAGTGGATCAGCGCCGGCCTGCGCTCCATGCCGCCGCGACCGCCGAGGACGCACAAGAAGCGGCCCAATGTGGACACTTGGTAGATCGCTACTCCAATTCAACCGGGATGCCGGTGAAGTAGGCCGATACGATCATCAGCAGGCGCCTGTTCTGGGGCACGAGGTCGAGGCGGTTGACCACCAGCTTGCGGGGATGGGTGGCGATCTTGTGCAGCAGCTGCAGCTCCGCCCCCTGCCGGTATCCGGCATTGACCTGGGCCTGGATTTGCCATAATCCCGGCACGTCCGGCACCGGCTGGCTGACGCCGGATTGAATGCGCATGTTGCGGAACTCAAGGGGTTTGAGCAGCTCCTGCAAGGCGGCCTGCAGGCTGGCCTCCGCGAGGCCCTGGGTCTCCGCCTCCCAGAACAGGACGCTCAACTGCTCATTGCGCAACCGCTCAGCGGCCAGCAGTTCGCTCCATTCCCCTTGGCCGCGCAGCCGCTCGGCGCGGGCGAAGCGGTCAGCGCCGTCAACGTAGCCTTCGTGGGCCGCCCCCACTCGGTCCCCCTGCACCAGCACGGCGTAGAAGAGGACGATGAAGGCCGCCGCCCAAGCGCCAAGGCGCAGCCGCAAGTTGGCCGCCAACTCCGAGCGCAGCCGCTGCCAAGCCGCCTTCAGGCCGTTCATCGCGCCACCTGCATCGTCAGCTCAACGCGGTTTTGGCCACGGGCCTGCTCCACGCGCACGTCGGCGAGCAGGGGCAGCGCCTCCATGAGCCGCACGTACTGCACCGGGTCGGCGGCCGCGTCCTCAACCACCACCTTGAGCTCGCCCTGCTGATAGCGCCAAGCCGCAAAGCGCGCTTCGGGATTGGGCAGCGCTTTGTCGATCAGGCCCATCAGGTAGGCCTGCGACGGTTCGCGCAGCAGGTCGTCAAGCCGGCCGTTGATGCCGCTCAAGCGCCGCTGCTCGTTGCGCGCCGCCATGAAGGGAGCGACCTCCTCCTGAATGGCGGCGAAGTCGCGGTCCGCGCCCTGGCCGGCAAGCGTCAGCCGCCAGTGCCGACCCTCCTGCCAGACCAGCAGCGTGGACAGCAGCAGGGCAAGCCCCGCCGCCACGCGCAGCTCGTTGGCCACCAGCCACTCCCGCGGCGACATCCGCGCCGCCCAAGGCTCGGCCAGCAGCTTATCGAGTTCGACCGCCTCCCCGGCGGCGCCCTGGCGCTCAGCGAACAGGGCCACGCGTTGCGCCGAGGGCCGCTCCAAGGACCAAACGGCGCTGCGCAGCAGGCCGTCCCGCCAATACTGGATCTCAAAGCCCTCCGCGCACTTCTGCAAGCACAGGCCGCTCGCCTGACGGGGGCGGAACACCGATTCCGGCAGCACGGGGCAGTGCGCGGCGTCCGCACCGGCCTGCTCCAGCTGGTCGCGCATCGCTTCGCGGTCCACCACTTCGGCATCCCAATACCAAACCATGGCATCGCCGCCCGCCCAGACGACGTAGTGTTCGGTGCGATCGAACGGGCTCCATCCGGGCACCTGCAGCCTGACCGCCGCCTCTCGCCGCGCCCGGGGGACGTGATCAAAGTTCTCGCAGCGGTACATGCACAGGCCGCGGCCCAAAATCCAATGGGCGCTGAGCGACGGCCGCGGCAGGCGCGTTGCGCCGCGACGGCCCTGGATGAAGTTCGGACGCCTAGAGAAGCGCCGTCGCAAGTCTTGGAGGCTCTTGTGCATCATGCCCGGCAACCGGCTCCCAATATTGATAGTCCCTGCGCCACAGGGCGCTCTCCCCATAGGGCGTCATCTCCAAGCCCACCAGCCATCGCCCGCCCCGCCCCGGACGCCACAGCATCAGCCGCACGAAGCTTGAGGGCAGCCGCAATATCTGGTCATCCGGGACGTCCACCGCGGATCCGGTGAGCTCGCGCAGCTGCAGCGAACGCCAAACCGGCTGCACCAGCCGCTGGTCAACGACCGCCTTGGCTGCCTCCCGATCCACCTCCAGCACTGCGGCGGCGACTTCAAGGGGCATGGTGTTGAAATTGTAGCCCGCCAGCGGGCGCGAGGTCAGCAGGGGCAAAAGCGCGCGCTGCTGCGGGGCGGCCAGCATCCCATCCACGCCCAGAACGCGCTGCATCTCAACCGGCGTGGCCATGATCCAATTGGCTGGCGGCATCCGGCCCGCGCGCCGGTAGGCCAAGCGTTCGGCGCCGCCCAGGGTCAGCTCGTGATCCGTGTCCACGTAGTCCTTGATGCGTCCCACGAGTCGGCTGCGATCAGC
Source organism: Gammaproteobacteria bacterium (assembly GCA_026709365.1). Lineage (GTDB taxonomy): Bacteria > Pseudomonadota > Gammaproteobacteria > Pseudomonadales > Azotimanducaceae > Azophilus. The sequence goes on along the minus strand of JAPOTD010000026.1, from coordinate 14,315 downwards.
TAGGCCGACGCCAACCCAGCGCAGCAGGGCGGCGAACGGCGGCGCTTCCGGCCGGTTGATCGACACCAAGCCGTACTCATCCTGGGCCGCAAAGCGGATGCCGTCCAAACCCTGGTAAACCGAGCCGTTCATCCAGAACTCGCCGTCACCGACCGGGGGCAGGTCATCCGGGCTGAGCTCGGCAAAGCGCTGCTCCGCCTCCAGTAGCAGCCCCCGGTGGTTCATTCGGCTGGTGGCGAGCAGGTAAAGCAGGGTCGCCTCCGCGCTGCGCAAGGCCAAGTCCTCGTCAATGGCGCGCTTGATGCCGGTCGCCTGAGCGACGTTGGCCTCGGCCACGGCGTTGACGTAGGCGGCGAGCACCGCAAGCGCGGCGAGAATCCACAAAGTCGCCACTAGGATGAAGCCTTGGCCGGCCCTTCTCCTGCCATGCGCCCCGCCATGCGCCATGCCATGCGCGCAACCGCATCGGCCCCGGCGGCTCACAACGGCTCCAGAAAGTTGGCCACCGGCACCGGGTGCAGGCTCAGGTGGGCCGACAGGAGCGTGCGGCCATCCTCGCCGACCAGCCGCACTTGGCCGGGAATCCATTCTCGCGGGGCAGCGGCCTGGGGCCAGCTTGGGTGCCAGGCGCCGGCGCGGTCGGCGTATTCGAACCGCAGCGCTTGGCCCGGCGCGCGCAGCACGGTCCAAGCCACGGCGTCGGCCTCGGAGCCGTCTGATTCCGCATAGCGCAGGGACTCACCGTCCGGCTCAATGAACCAGCGCGCCGCCCGCGGCAGGCCCGGCTCGGCGCCGAGCGGCTCCAAGGTGATGCCGGCAAAGGACGCCGCATCGCCGGCAAACGCCCGCTGCGGATCGAGGTAAGGCACCATGCTGCGCACCGAGGAGGCAAACCAGTGCTGCTGCTGGTGCGCCTCGGCGGCCCGGCTGGCGTGACGCCGTGCCGCCTCGCTGCTCGACAGAAAGAAGCCCAAGCCTTGAACCAGCAACGTCGCCAGCAGCGAGGCCAGCACCAGCACTACCAGCATTTCCAGCAGGGAAAGGCCTGCCGAACGGCCCGCGATGCGCAGCGATGGCCCGCTCATTGGAGGGTTTGCGGCCTGAGCAGTTCGTAGCCGGCCACGCGCATGCGGTAGTCGCCCAGCCTTCGGCCCGCTTCGCTGGCGCTCAGATCGATGTCGTAGAGCCCAATCTGGTAGCTGCCCAGGAATCCGGTGGTGGTCTGGCCCTGCCGATAGGGTTCCACCCGACGCGCCGTCCAGGTGAAGCGCATGCCGTCGATCTCGAACTCCCCGGCCGCCTCATCGGTGAGGTTGATGGCCGCCACCCGTTCGACGGCTTGGCGCACCAAGGGGGCCTGGCGCACGGTGTCGCCCACCTTGACCAAGGCCGCGATGTTGGCGGCGTAGAGGCCGTACAAGGCCATGGCGCCGCTGGCGAACACCGCCAGGGCGACGATCGCTTCAAGGATGGTGAAGCCCTGCTGGCCAACACGGCGATGCCTGCGCGGACGAATGCGCCCGC
>JAPOTD010000026.1:0-12781 GCA_026709365.1 Gammaproteobacteria bacterium | reverse complement strand
CCCGCGCCTCGCCAAGGCGGCGGGCGCGGGTTCGGGCGCAAGAGCCGGCCCAGGGCGCGGCCTTGCCGGGCGATTCCGAAAACTAACGGACACGGCAGACCTGCTGGCTAGCGGGCACGGCAAAACGGCGGTTCAAGATCGTGCATGGTGCGCTGGCCACGGGGGTCGGTCAGGGTCAGGCGGGCGCCTAGGCAAACCCCATTGGGCTGCACCAGCAGTGGGCGGTCCAGTTCGAAGCTCCAGTCAGCCGGCAACTCCAGTTCGCGCCTCAAGTAGCCCGCGTCGAGCTCATCGCCCTCCGAAGCCGCGGCGGTCCAGATGATGAGGCCTTGCCCGCTCAGCAGCGCATCGGCCCCCAAGCGGGCAATCCGGTCAAGGGCGATGTCGCGATCGGCGCGCCGGGTGGCGGAAGCGTAGAGGTTCTGCAAGTTGGGCAGCGCCAGCGCCCCGACGATGCCGAGGATGACCAGCACCACAACCAGCTCAATCAGGGTGAAGCCGCCTATGGGTTGTTGCCGGCTCAAGCCGCGCTGTTCCGGAACGCTACCGGTCCGGCAGATAGCCCACGTCGGCATTGATGCCCTCGCCGCCGTTCAGGGCGTCCGCGCCCAGCGAATAAAGTGCAAAGCCCTGCAGGTTCTCGGCCGGGAATTGGTAAACATAGGCAGTGCGCCAAGGATCCAACGGCAGCTCATCCTCAAGGTAGGGCCCATCCCAGTAATCGGCGACCTCTGGCGGGGGGTTCATCAACGCGCCCAAGCCCTGGGCGGTGGACGGATACCGGCCCACATCGAGGCGATAGGTCTGCAGGGCGCTCTTGAGCATCTTCACCTGGGTTTCGGCGGCCTTGATCTTGGAGCTGTCCACCCGCCCGAACAGGCGCGGCCCCACCAAGCCGGTGAGCAGGCCGAGTATGACCAGCACCACCATGAGCTCGATCAGCGAGAAGCCCCGGCTCTGTGGAGACGGCCGGCTGCGCCGCAACGGTGCCCTTGGCGCACGGGCATTGGATCCGCATGTCACTGCCGCCATAGCCTTTCCCAGTGTCCTTATAGCACCCCTTCATTGATGCTGGTGATGGCCAGAATGATGCCCACCATGATGGTCCCCAGGAAGCCGCCGATCAAGAGGATCGCCAAGGGCTCCACCAGATTCAGGAAGCGCTTCATCCGCCGGCTGCTGTTCTCCTCGTACAGCGTCGCCAGCGAGCGCAGCATTTGGGCCAGTTGGCCAGACTGCTCGCCGACCCGGACCAGATTGTAACCGGTCGCCGTCAGGGCGTCCCTTCGCGCCAAGGCCTCGGACAGCGCCGCGCCGCTGCGCACGTCGCCGGCGGCCTGCTCCAGCCCGCTGCGTCGGCGGGAGATGCGGATGCCGCGCAGCGCCAAGCCCAAGGCGTCCATCAGTTCCACCCGGCTGGTGAGCATGGCGCTCATCACGGATGCCCAACGGGCGGTGTCGGCTTCGGAAAACCAGTCCTTGAGCACCGGCAGCAGCGCCAGCAGGTCGAACAGGCGCTGCCGGAAGGCCGCTTGGCGCAGCAGCAGCAGGGCCGCCGCCAGGGCGCCGCCGGCACCGGCAAACACCAGGGCGCTGTTGTCGTTGAACCACAGCCCGGTGCGCAGGACGGCTTCGGCAAGCAGCGGCAGGTCGTTGCCCTCGTCCAGCAGGTTGGAAAAGCGCGGCACCACGAACACGAAGACGAACATCACTGCCGCTAGGCCAGCCACGATCAGGATGGCCGGATAGGCCAGCGCCCCGCGAAAGTCGGCGGCCACCTTGTTGTCGTACTCCAGCTGGGAGACGGCTTGGCGAAGGGCGGCCGCCAAGCGGCCGCTGAGCTCGCCCGCCTCCACGAGTTGAAAGACGTAGTCCGGCAGGGGCAGGTTGCAGGTGCGCAGTGCCGACAGGAAGTTCTCGCCCCGGCCGAGCCGGGTGGCCATGTTGGCAAAGGCCTCGGCCAAGGCGGGATGGTGGCTGCCGCGGCCCTGCGCCAGCACCGCATCGCTTAAGGAGACGCCGGCCTCCAGCAAGGTCGCCAGCTCGTGCAGGGCGACCACGACTTCCTGGGCGCGGAGCCGACGCCGCAAAAGCCCGGCAGCCGGCGCCGCCCGCTCGCTCACGTCCACCACCGTTTGGCCGTTGACGTTCAGCCGGCGCACGGCCTCCGGGGCGGAATCGGCCACCATGCGGCCTTGGTGCAGGTTGCCTTGGCGGTCAGCGTACTCGTAGTCGAACTCAGGCATGGGTGGCAGCCAGTGGCGAGGGGATACAGCGCAGGCTGCCCTGGCGGTCAGCGTAGTCGCGGTCTGGATTGGGCATGGCAGGCACGGGACTGCGGGACGCTGCTTAGGTCAGGGTCAGGCGCGTGACTTCATCCAAGGTGGTCCGGCCGTGGGAGGCCTTGATGAGGCCGTCCTGAAACAGCGTCCGGCAGCCTTGGGCGCGGGCGAAGCGCTTGAGTTCGTTAAGGGTCGCGCCAGCCACGATCATGTCCTGCATCTCGCCGCTCATGGGCACGAGTTCGTAGATGCCGGTGCGGCCCCGGTAGCCGGTCTGCTGGCAGGCATCGCAGCCCACCGCCCGCACCCACTGATCGCCGAGCATCCCCTCGGGCATGGCGGCGAGCTGATCGTTCAGGTAGCTGGGCGGCGCAACCGGCTCCGCGCATCGGGAGCAGGGCTTGCGCACCAGGCGCTGGGCCTGCACGCCGCGAATGGGCGAGGCCACCAGGAACGGCTCCACGCCCATGTCGATCAGCCGCGTGAAGCTGGAGATGGCGTCGTTGGTGTGTACCGTGGAGAGCACGATGTGCCCGGTGAGGGCCGATTGAATGGCGATTTCCGCGGTTTCCAAGTCGCGGATCTCGCCGATCATGATGGTGTCCGGATCCTGGCGCAAAATGGCGCGCAGGGCCCGGGCGAAGGTGTAGCCAATCTCCGCATGGGTCTGAATCTGGGTGATGTTGGGCATCTGGTACTCAACGGGGTCCTCGACGGTGATGATCTTGCGGACCCCGTCGTCGGATTCCTCCAAGGCGGCGTAGAGCGTGGTGGACTTGCCGGAGCCGGTGGGGCCGGTGACCAGGATGATGCCGTTGCTGGCGCCGAGCCAGCCGCGGAACAACTCCAGATGATCCGGCTCCATGCCCAGGTTCCTGAGCTTCAAATCCTCCCGCTCCTTGGGCAGCAGGCGCAGCACCACCGACTCCCCGAAGGCGCAGGGCACGGTTGAGACGCGCACGTCCATCTCCCGGCCCGCAATGCGCGCGGTGATGCGCCCATCCTGGGGCAGGCGGCGCTCGGCGATGTCGATGCCGGAGATGAGCTTGATGCGCGAAGCCACCGCTGGAAAGCGCTCGATGGGTTGGGTGAGCCGGGTGTGCAGCACCCCATCGACGCGCAGGCGCACGGCGAAGTTCTCCTCGCTCGGCTCCACGTGGATGTCCGAGGCTTCCATGTCCACGGCTTGGGAGAGCAGGTTGTTGACCAGCTCGATCACCGGCGCCTCCTCCGCCATCTCGCGCAGCTGCTTGGCGTTGTCGCCGGCGAACAGGCTCTCGATGGCCTGCTCCTTGCGCACGAAGTCGAGCAGGCGGTCAATCTGGTGGTTGGCCGCCAAGTGAAAGGCAACCGGCTCGTCCCGGTAAAAGTAGTCGAGCGCCTCGAACAGGGCGTCGTCCAGAATGTCCCGGGCGATGCACTGCAGCGCGCCATCCACCTGCCACAGCAGCACGGCACGGTCCAGGAACCACTCCAGCTTGATGGGCGACCCCGCCATGAACTGATAGACCTCCAGACTGTCCGGCAGCTCCTCGCTGTGGCGCAGGTAGGCGAGGCCCGAACGTTCGGCGAGAATGCGCAGCAGCAGGTCCTCGGAAATGGCACCCACCCGCACCAGCAACGCCCAGAGGCGGCCGCCGGCGGCCTGCTGGATCTGCGCCGCCCGGTCGAGGTCATCGGCTTGAACGTGGCCTTTTTCGACCAGGTAGGCGCCAAGCTCCCGTTCGGAAACCATGATTTCCTGAACCTTGCGGCGTTCAACGATGTCGGTGGCGGTCTGCGGCATGGCAGCGGCGGCGCACGATGCGCGGCTCAAGCGGTTGAGGCGCTTAAGTGTGCCACAATTCGGCGGCAATGCCTTGGCGGCCTCCTGATCGGCAGCAAGTCCCATTCATGCCTATAGACATGCTTCAGCCGATACGGATTGGTTGTGCAAACCCGCTGCGTCTTCCCCGTGGGCTTCCAATCGAGGGCGGGACGCCCTCGAAATGAACAGGGGAACTCCGCCCAACTTTGTTGGCTCAAGCTGGTTTAGAGGCATGTTCCCATTTTGGATCTGATCCACCCAACGGCAGCGGGTTCAGAAATATCTCGAAACCCGACCCACGCAACGAGCGCTTGAATGCGGCTGACGAAACCCCTATATAAGACGGCTGTTCCCCAGCCAAGGCAATTCCGATGCGCATCCTGCTCTTCCTCGCCACCAACTTGGCCATCATCGCGCTGGCCAGCATCACCTTCCGGCTGCTCGGCTTTGAGAGCATTCTGGCCAACAACGGCGTTGATCTCGACCTCGGGGCGCTGCTGGTGTTCTGTGCCCTGTTCGGCTTCGGCGGCGCGTTCATCTCCTTGGCGCTGTCGAAGCGGCTCGCCAAGTGGTCCACCAAGGCGCAAATCATTGAGCGGCCCGGCAACGCCACCGAGCGCTGGCTGCTTGACACCGTTGCCGCGCAGGCCAAAAAGGCAGGCATCGGCATGCCGGAGGTGGCCATCTTCCCTGCCCAGGAGCCGAACGCCTTCGCCACGGGGGCCAATCGCAACAAGGCCTTGGTGGCGGTCAGCGCGGGCCTGTTGAACGGCATGAACCGAGACGAGGTCGAAGCGGTGCTCGGCCACGAAATCGGCCACGTCGCCAGTGGCGACATGGTGACGCTGACCCTGATCCAAGGGGTGGTGAACACCTTCGTGATGTTTCTGGCGCGAATCATCGGCTTCGTCGTCGATCGCGTGGTGCTCAAGAACGAGCGTGGGCTGGGCATCGGCTACTGGATCACCACCATCGTCGCGGAGATCGTGCTGGCCATCCTCGCCAGCGCCATCGTCATGTGGTTCTCCCGGCGGCGGGAGTTCCGGGCCGACGAGGCCGGCGCCAAGCTCGCCGGGCGCGCCAAAATGATCGCTGCCCTGGAGCGGCTCAAGGGTGGCCAGGAAATGCCCAACAGCATGCCGGACACCATGGTCGCGTTCGGCATCTCCAGCGGCGCCCGGCAAGGCTTGAGGGCGATGTTCGCCTCCCATCCGTCGCTGGACGCCCGCATCAGTGCCCTGAAGGCGGCGCCCATACCCTAATGCCTGCGTCCCCGACGCGGTTGGCCACCGCGCTGCTGGCGGTCGCGATGCTTCCATAACAAGGGTGTCCTCTTTCGGGTTCGGTGCGAGGACGGGACGCCGCGGGATGGCGGGAGGACGAGGTGACGCGCCAGCCCCTCCGCAACGAGCCTAGGCCCAACTCAGTTCGACGTGAACCGCTCGGCTAGCGGCCTCCTGCGTTTCTCGAAAGCACCCCGACAATGTGAAACAATCCCTTCCCCTATCCAGCGCATCCGGGGGCTGCGGCATGACCATTGAGGTGGTCAACCACACCGGGCAGGAAGTGGCCATCGCCAACTTCTCCAAGAAGCGCTACCTGTGTCCGGCCTACATGGACCGGGAGTGGGAGCGCGTTTGGCGGCGGACTTGGTTGCTGGCGGGGCTGGAAAGCGACCTCGCCGCGCCGGGCGACTTCTTCGTCTTCGACTTGGGACGCGAGCAGATTCTTGTCACTCGGGCGGCCGACGGGCAATTGCGGGCCTTCTACAACGTCTGCCAACATCGCGGCAACCAGCTGGTGGCCGAGGAGCGCGGCAAGGTCAGCAACTTCCGCTGCGCCTACCACGCCTGGACCTATGGCCTGGACGGCGCCCTGAACGCCATTCCCCGCGAAGACCGCTTTCCCCAAGGGGTCCCACGCCGGGAGCGGGCCCTGCGCCCCGTCGAGGTGGACGTTTGGGACGGCTTGGTGTTCATCTGCATGGCCGAGAACCCTAGGCCGCTGCTGGAGTTCCTTGGCCCGGTGGCGGAATGGCTGGCCCCCTACCGCTTTCGCAACATGACCTTGGTGGAAGACCAGACCGTTCACCACCACTGCAACTGGAAGGCCGTGGTGGACAATTTCAGCGAGCTCTACCACGTGGATTTCCTGCACCCCCAGCACAAGCGCATGGTGGACTGCTGCAACGACACCGTGCACCTCTTCCCCGAGGGGCATACCGGCTTGGCAGTGCGGGGGGCCACCGTCAACCCGCGCTTTCCCATCCCGGAGGAGCCCACCGACATCCAATCCGCCCAGTTGCAGAGCTTGGGTCTGGATCCCGCCGAGTTCCGGGGGCGGGTGCTCGAAATACGCGAAGCCGTGCAGCGGCGCAAGCGCGAGGTGGGCCGGGACTTCGGCTACGACTACAGCCGCTTCGCCGACGACCAGCTCTCCGACGTCTGGCAGTACAACCTGTTCCCGAACACCATCCTCTCCTTCACTCCCGAGCACCTGTGGATCCTCCGCCCGCGTCCCCATGCCAGCGACCCGCAGCAATGCTGGTTCGACAAGATGAGCCTGGTGCTGCATGCCGATCCGAGCTTGGGTGGACAAACACGCGGCATCGGCGGCCCAGCACGGCACAGGCACAACCTCACCGACGGCACCAAGCCCGCCGACTACGTCCGTCCGCAGCGCGACCAGTTCGAGCACCACGCGATCCTTCGCGGCGAGAAGACCATGACCGACACCATTGACCAGGACATCGAACTGCTCGGCGGCGTTCAGGCCGGCATGGGGTCGGCGGGTTTCGACAGCGTCTGGCTGAACGACGACGAACTGCGTGTTCAACACTTCCACAATCAGCTCGACGCGTGCATGAGGGACTGACTTGCGAGTTTGGCTGATCGTCATCGTTGCCTGTTTTGCGGTCGCCGGCACGCTGGGTTCGCGGAAGCGGCGCGGTAGTCTTAGCTTCGCCTTCCTATGATTGGCAAGCCCATATGGATCCCATCAACCCAACGGCCACCGCCAAGTTGCATCAACTCGTCGAGGCGCTTCCCACGCATGAACGCCATGCGGCGGAGCGTTTCATGGCGTATTTGTGCCACTTGAATGATCCGCTGGAAGCGGCGCTCGTGGAAGCAGCCGGTTTGGACGAGCCGCTGACGGATGAAGACAAAGCCGCGCTCCAGGAGGCCAGGATGGCCTTGGAGGCGGGCCAAGTCGTTTCCGACCAAGAACTGCGCAACGAACTCGGTATATGATCTGGTCGCTGGTTTGGACATCAGCGGCACTTAGGGACATGAAAAGCTCGACCCTGGATTGGTGCGCCGGCTTCGGCAGGCGCTGGTGGAGCTGGCTGAAAGTGGCCGAGGCGACGTGGTGAAGCTGAAGGGCGTCACCCCGGCGGTGTGGCGGCTTCGCGTCGGCGACCGCCGCTTGTTCTTCCGTTACAGCAGTGAAGCGCGGGAAATTCAAGTGCTCAGGGTGCTTCGCCGCGAAGGTGCCTATTGACGGCAGGCAGTCCGGGAAACACGGCAACGGATCAAGGTCCAAACCGCCTATAATGCGCTCTTTTGCGCGTTGGCCCGCACCATGCGCCCCACTATTGGCCAGCTTGCCGCTGCGCTGCTTTTGCTCATCCCGCCAAGCCTCCACGGGGCCGCACCGGACCAGATTCCGCTCATCGACGTGCCTCGCTTCGATGACGCCGACCTGACGCTGCGCATCGACGGCCATCTCGACGAGGGCATCTGGTCCGAGCTTGCCGCCCATGACGGCATGCGGGTGATCTCGCCCGACACCCTGGCGGCGACCGCCCATCCCACGCAGGTGTACTACTTCCACACCGAACGCGGCCTGTACGTCGGGGCAAAGCTTGCGCAGCCGCCGGAAACGCTGGTCGCCCGCCTGTCGGGACGCGATCGGTACATCAACCGGGACAGCTTCGGCATCACCTTGGACACCTCCGGCGAAGGCCTGTACGGCTACTGGTTCACGGTGAACCTCGGCGGCGCGGTCATGGACGGCAAGGTGGCGCCGGAGCGCCGCTACTCCAACCAGTGGGACGGCCCTTGGCTGCACGGCACCGCCGAGCTGGCCGACGGCTGGAGCGTGGAGATGTTCCTGCCCTGGTCGATGATGGCCATGCCGCAGGCTGAAGGACGGCGGCGCATGGGCTTCTACGCCAACCGCAAGGTCACCTACCTCGACGAGCGCTGGGCGGTGCCGCCGCTGCCGTTCTCCTCGGCCCGCTTCATGTCCACCCTCGGCCAGCTCAACCTGGGCGAAGTCCGCCCCCGGCGGCAGCTCGACTTCTACCCCTACCTCAGCGCCACCCAGGATGAGATCCGCAACGAGGACCGCTACCGGGCTGGCCTTGACCTGTTCTGGCGCCCGACCAGCAACTTTCTGCTCGCCGCCGCCGCCAACCCCGACTTCGGCGCCGTGGAGAGCGATGACGTGGTGGTGAACCTGACCGCCTTCGAGACCTTCTTCCCGGAGAAGCGGCTGTTCTTTCTGGAGGGCAACGAGGTTTTCACCACCACGCCTCGATCCCGGGTCGGTTCCGGCGGCATCGGCGGCTTTGGGCGGCGTACCCGGACCACCTACACCCCAACGCCCACCACGCTGCTCAACACCCGCCGCATCGGCGGAGCGCCGGGCATCGAGGTGCCCGACGGCAGCAGCGCCGAAGGCGCCGAACTCGGCCGGCCCACCGACCTGCTCGGCGCGGTCAAGGTGACCGGCCAAGCCGGCAATTGGCGCTACGGCGTGCTGGCCGCCTTCGAGGACGACGTGCGCCGGATGGCGCGGCGCGACGACGGCACCCCCATCCGGCTCACTCAGGACGGCCGGGACTTCGGCGTCGTCCGGCTGCTCCACGAGGCGAGCGGCGACGGCCGTTGGTCGGCGGGCTACATCGGCACCTTGGCCCGGCGCCAGGAAGGCGACGCCGTGGTGCACGGCATCGACGCGCACCTGCTGAGCGCCAACGGCAAGATCACTTGGGACGGGCAGTTCATGGCCAGCGACGTGGACGGCAGCAGGGGCTACGGCGGCTTCATGGACCTGGCCTACGTGCCCAGCCGGGAGTGGCGGCACAGCGCCTCAATCGACTACGTTGACGCCGGCCTGGACATCTCCGACCTCGGCTTCATTCGCCGCAACGACTACCTCAACTTGCGCTATCGAGGGCAGTTCAGCCGTGCCCAAGGGCTGACCTACCTGCGCAACCGCACGGCCAGCCTGCTGGTGGCCCATGAGCAGAACGGGGCGGGCCGCATGGTCCGCTCAGCCGCTTTCCTGCGCACCGCCTGGGTGTTCCCAAACAGCAGCGAACTGCGCACGGAACTCGACTACTTCCCGGCCCAGTGGGACGACCGCAACAGCTTCGGCAACGGCACCTTCAGGATACGCGACCGCTGGACCGGGGAGCTGGCCTTGGGCACCGACACGGGCAAACCGCTGAGCGTCAGCGTTCTGGCCGGTGTGCGCCACGAGAGCCTGGGCGGGCGCACCTACCGGATGACGGCCGGGCTCACCTTCAGGCCGAACGACCGCTTCTCCCTGGAGTTCGACACGGAACACTACTGGCGGGACGGCTGGCTGCTGCACCAGGAGGACCGCCGCATGACCACCTTCGCCGCCACCGAGTGGCGCCCGCGCCTTGCAGCCGAGCTCTTCCTGAGCGCCCGGCAGCAACTGCGCCTGACCCTGCAGTGGGCAGCCGCCCGAGCCGACGAGCAGGACTTCTGGCTGATACCGGAGCGGCCCGGCGCGTTGATTCCAATCCCGGAGGCGACGATCGCCAAGCGGCCCGGCCGGGCCAGCGATGACTTCACGCTGTCGCGCATGGTCGGCCAACTGCGCTACCGCTGGGAAATCGGCCCGCTCTCCGATCTGTTCGTGGTTTACACCCGAGGCAGCAATCTCGACGGGCGCATCGACTCCGATCTGGGCTTGGACGACGCCAATGACGCCGGAAGGGATGGCTTCGCCGACCTGTTTCGGGAGGCGTTCAGCAACCCGGTGGTTGACGTGCTCATCGTCAAGCTGCGCTACCGCTTTGGGCGGTAGCGTGCTGATTCACGAAACTGATTTAAGCAGATTGCCCACCACCCTTTCCAAGTGCGCGAGCGAGTTGCACTCCTCCACTTGGTGGCAGTAGGCGCTGTAGCGGCGCATTTCGGCATCGCCCACCGTCCAGGCGTTGCGCGACTCCGGGTTGAGCCAGATGACCCGCTTGGCGCGGTCGTGCATCTCCTTGAGAATTTCGGCGCGGGGGTCGCCGTAGTTGTTGCGGGCATCGCCGAGGATGATGATGGTGGTGCGGTTGTCCACGTCGTCCAGGCAGCTGCGCTTGAAGTCCTCAAAGGCTTGGCCGTAGTCGGTGGAGCCGCCGCCGTAGTCGCGAAGGGTCTTGGCAATGGCGTCCTCAATGGCGTTGCGGTCGAAGAGCTCGGTCACTTCGGCAAGGTCGGAGGAGAAGGCGAAGGCGCGCACCTTGGGCATCACCTCCTCCAGGCTGTAGAGGAACATCAGCATGAAGCGGGCGTAGTTGGCCACTGATCCGGACACGTCGCAGATGGCGAACACCTTGGGCCGGTCGATCTTCACCGACTTCCAGCGCAGGTCGAAGATGGCGCCGTCGTAGGCCATGTTGCGGCGCAGGGTGCGGGGCACGCTGAGCTGACCCTTCCTGAACACCTTCCTGCGCCTGGAGTGCAGGGTCGCCAGGCGCTTGGCCATCTTGTAAACAATCTCTTGGATGAGGCGGAAGCTGCGGTGCTCGACGTTGGAGAGCTTCACCTTGCGCAGCAGCTCCTCGCGCAGGCGCCTGCCCGAAGCGTCGGCGTGCAGCAGGAACTGGCGCTCGACGTAGTCGCGCACCTGGCCGCGCAGCCAATCCCGCCGCCGCCGCAGCTCCTGGCCCAGGCGGCGCACCGGTTCGGCGGCTTCCTCGCGCGCGTCGGCGATCTCCCGGTTGAGCGCCGCCAAGCCCATGCGGTCCATAATGCGGCGCGTGTAGAGGCCCTTCTGGGTGAAGACCTGAATCTCGCGCACATCCTCCGCTTCGCCCGCCTGGGACATGGCCACGGTCAGCTCCACTTTGGAGTCCTGCATCAACAGAGCGCCCAAGGCGGAGGTCGGCGCGCTCATCTCGCCCTGCCCTAGGTCGGGCTCCTCTTCCTCGGCATGCTGGGCGTTGCGGGACTTCCGCTGGCCCTTGCCCCGGCGCCGGTCGCCGCCCGCCGCAGCCGCCTCAGCGGCATCGCCGCCGGCGCCGCCTTCGCCTTCGCCCTGGCCATCGGCGGCGGATTCATCAGCCTGCCGGCCTGCCGTATCCGACCGCCCGTTGTCATCCGCCCGCCTCGGCGCCTCCCGACGCACGTCCTCAAAGGAGAAGAAGCGGTCGAAGCAGGCGTCGAAGGTCTCCTTCTCGTCCAAGGTCTTGGGCAGCACCAGCGACAGGGAGCGCTTGAGCAGAGCGCGATCCCGGTAGCCCACCAATTCCAAGGCGTTGAAGGCGTCCAGGGTCTCGGCGGTGGAGATGCGCACCTCCGAGTTGCGCAGGGCGCGAATGAAATTGGCGAGGGTGCGGTCCACGGCGGTTCAAGCCCGGGTCAGCGCTTGACCACCTTGCTGGTGAGGGCGGCCAACTCGCCCTGCACGTTCTCGATGTCCTCCTGGAACTTGAGCACCACGTTCAGGGTTTCGCGCACCAAATCCGCATCGAGACTCTCGGCGTGCAGCAGCACGAGGGTGCGGGCCCAGTCGATGGTCTCCGAGATGGCAGGCACCTTCTTCAGGTCGAGGTCGCGCAGTTCCTGGATGAACGCCACCAACTGCCGGCGCAGCTCCGGCGGAATCTCGGGCACCCGGGCGTTGATGATGCGCTGCTCGACCTCCACGTCCGGGAACGGGATGTAGAGATGCAGGCAGCGGCGCTTCAGGGCATCGGAGATTTCCCGGGTGTTGTTGCTGGTCAGAAACACCATCGGCGGCTCGCGCGCCGCCTTGACGGTGCCGATTTCCGGGATGGACACCTGGAAGTCGGAGAGGATCTCCAGCAGCAGCGACTCGAATTCGTGGTCCGACTTGTCCACCTCGTCAATCAGCAGCACGCAGCCGTCCTCCGCCCGCAGCGCCTTGAGCAGCGGGCGCGGCTCCATGAACTCCTCGGAGAAGAAGATGTCGCCGAACTCGTGCAGCCGAGTGACCGATTCGGCGAAGCCCCGGGCGCCCTGCAGCACTTCGTCCAAGGTCTCCTTGAGCACTTGGGTGTAGAGCAGCTGCTTGCCGTACTTCCACTCGTAGATGGCCTTGGCCTCGTCGAGGCCCTCGTAGCACTGCAGGCGGATCAGCGGCAACCGGAACATCTCCGCAGTGGTCTTGGCCAGCTCGGTCTTGCCCACCCCCGGCGGCCCCTCGATCAGAACCGGCTTGCGCAGCTGGTAGGCCAGGTAAACCGCCGTGGCGATCTGGGGGCTGCAGATGTAGCGGTGGTCCTCCAAGTGGCCGCGGACCGCGTCCGCCGACCCGGCCATGTCCTCAATTGCCGCCAAGGGCTGCGCCTCCGATTGGTGCCGGCCCTCAAGCGCGGCGAAGCAGCGGATTATCCGACTTAAGCCCAAATTGCGTCAAACTGCACGACCTGACGGTCGCGGATGGAGTTTCGCTGCGCGAAACTCCGCGCTCGCAG
>JAPOTD010000112.1 GCA_026709365.1 Gammaproteobacteria bacterium | reverse complement strand
AGTGGTCCGTGCGGGCCAGGCTCTCGTGGGTGATGGCGGTCACCGCGCCGAGGCCGTTCCTGATGCTCGACACCTGCCGCGGGAAGCGGCCCGCGTTCTTGGAGGGGAAGGTCTCCAGCTTGCCCTTGCTGCTCGTGTCGGACGAGCCGAGCGCGGCCAGCCCGCCGGAGGCGAACCCGAGGCTGAACCGCCCGCCGCCCAGGGCGCTGACGATTAGGCTCGATCAGCCACTTTCCAGGACAAAACGCGTTGTAGCACAAACGCCCTGATGTCCTCGACAACCTCCAAGCTCTCCTCGTTGAGATAGACTTGGAACAACAAGTCCTCATGAACGAATTTGCTGAGGCAGTTCACTTGCGTTCCGGGCTCAGTTGATACGGTTGTTACGCCCCAGCACCCTGCCAGAAACCAAGATTGGGGATCCTCAGGCGCGGGCCGCGTTGAGTCTGGGTAGACTTTCAGTGCGTTCCACAAAAGTGGATTCCGGTTTGCCGGACCTTGTAGAACCCCGATGCGTGAGGTTCCACGACTCGGTTGTCAAAAAAGCCCCTACCGTACCAAGAATCGCTGTAAACACGCATCTCCGGATCGAGTAGCGCTTTCCGTCTTTCCTCGTCCACCGATTTTACGGAAAAGAGCAGGTCGTCTGGAATATTTCCGTAGTAAGGCACATAACCCTTGACGTTGTGGGCAACCTCTTCCGCGCCTACGAACAATAGTATTTCGTTACCCGGCGGCAAACCAGTGGCGGACTTGAGCCAAGGCGGCAGTTCGTGGCTGCGCAGGTTCTGCGCTGGAATGCACAGCTCGTGCTTGCCGAGAGTCATCCTGACTTCCTTCGCGGAGAGGCCGCAAGAGCCAGTTGCGAGCACCAGCGCTGCAAGCATCGCCAAGTGAGCCCATCGCCGTTCCATCATCGCTACTCCTCCGGGCAGCCGACGCACCAGTATTCATAGCTGAGCACCGAGCCGAAATTGTAGTCCGCCTCCCAAAGCAGTCCAAACACCGGCGTACCCCCGAATGCTCTAGCTGGCAGGCCATAGTTCCTGAACACCTCGTGATGATAGTCAGCAATTTCCCGGGGGGTCAGAAGGCCATCTTGGTCCGATTCAGTAGCCCTTGCGTGGGCCCTGGCAATCTCCTTGCTAACCTCTTCGAGGCTCAGGCTCAGGCTCAGGCTCAGGCTCAGGCTTAGGCTACGGTCTTCGGCGAAGTCCATGAGTCTTTCATTGGCAGCGGCACCGAGTCCCTTAGTTGTCCTGGATATCCAGCGCAAGCTGCGCGATGGGATCGCCGGACTCCAGCCGCGACTTCCAGAACTCCCTGGCTTGGCCCTGCTCCGCGAGCTGCATCTGCTCGGCTGTCAGGGGTGGCTGGGCAACTTGCGACCTTTGCCGGTGGAGCTCGTCGTTGAACGCCCTGGAGAAGGCCCCAGTGACGGCGCCGCCTGCGAAGGCCGCCACGGAGCGCGCTGGCGACACCTCATGGAGATTCGTTTCGGCGAACGGAGGGTTTGCCTCCCGGTGCTTGCTCGTTTGACACTGCTGGAATGCCCAAAGCCCAAGACTCGAGCTGCTCTACAACGAATACCTGTATTTCGTCCACCACTGGCAGGTTGATTTCATCAAAGTAAATGTTGATGCGAAGATCTTCATGCAGAAACATGGTTGAGCACGAGTATGCAGGGTTGGTGCGAGTGAGCTGGGAGCTTGCCTGAACGCAGCCGCCAATGTACCAAGAGTAGGGGTCGTCCGGGGGCGGCATCGTCGGATCGGGGGGGAACCTCACCACCTTCCAAAGAGTTCGCCATCCCACACCCACTTGGTACAAACCCGACGGGTGAGGACCAACGACCGCGTCTTCGAACCTGCCACGTCCATACCAGACATTGCTGAAGATGTGCAGTTCTGGATCCGAGTAGGTTCGAACTCCGGCGGCGTCGAGCAGTTCGACACCGACGATCAAGTCGTCCGCGAGTTGGCCGTTGAGCTTCTCAAAGCCCTTGATGTTCCTCGCGACTTCAGCAGCCGGAAAGATGAGGCTGATCTCGGGAGAGCTGTGTGGCAGCTCGGCGACGGACTTCAGCCACCTCGGCAGCGGACTGTTGAGGATGTACTCTTTTGGGACGCAGTACTCGTGCCTGCCCAGCGTGATCCTGGCCTCGTCGGAGAGCAGGCCGCACCCGCTTGCTGCTACTAGGGTTGCGGCGAGAAGATATCGCTTTACGGTCTCAATGGACATCGCTCACTCCTCCGGGCAGGCTTCGCACCAGTGGGGGAATCCGTACCCCAAAGCATATGGGATGTCAGCCTCCCACAGCGCACCGAATAGCGGGGTTCCTCCGAACGTCATGGCTGGCAGCCCGTACTCCTTGAACACCTCATGGTGGTACCGCGCAATCGCCCTCGCGGTTAGCAACCCGTCACTGTCGTTTTCCGTGGCCTCGGCATGGGCTTCCGCTAGCCTTAGGCTAACCTCATGGGGTGATACATCAACCCGGTGTCGCCTTGCGAAGACCCGCAACCTGTCGTTGGCAAGCCTTCCGGCACCTTTGTTGTCCAGGATATCCAGCGCAAGCTGCGCGATGGGGTCGCCGGACGCCAGCCGCGACTCCCAGAACTCCCTGACTTGGCCCTGCTCAGCGAGCCGTGCCTGCTCGTCTGTCAGGGGTGCCTGGGCAACTTGCGACCTTTGCCGGTGCAGCTCGTCGTTGAACGCTCTGGAGAAGGCCCCGGTGACGGCGCCGTTGGCGAACTTGCCGCCGGTGGCGGCGGATAGGGTGCCGCCGACGGCGGCCGCCGCGGCGGTCCGCTGGAGGCGTCCCCCGAGCCGGTCGATGGGCCCGCTGAGCGCCTGCGCCCCCGCCGCCGAGATGAACCCGTGGCCGAACCTGCCGCCGCCCAGCGCGCTGGCGATGCCGCCCACGGCGCCGTGGGTCAGCGCCTTGAGCGAGGCGCCTGCGAAGCCCTCCTTGAAGCCGATGCCGCCGATGCCGTTGAAGGCGGCCGCGCTGAAGGCCCCGACCACGGCGCCCCTGAGGGAGCCGCTGCCGACGGCCCCGGCGATGAACCCGGAGGCGGCGATCGCGCCGACGCCGTTGGCGGCGAACAATCCGGTGCCCGTCCAGAAGCCCGCGCCGGGGAGCCAGACGGAGATGGCGATGCTGGCCAGCGGGCGCAGCAGTCCCTTGAGGAAGTAGCCGTTCGGGTCGGTGTATGCGAGCGGGTTGTTCAGGGCGTAGCTGTAGCGGTTGTGGCCCTGGAGTTCCTTGGGGAACTGGACGAACGGGTCGGCGCGCAGGAACCTGCCGAGCGCGGGGTCGTACAGCCGCCCGTTCATGTGGACGGCGCCGACGGCGTCGAGCGTCTCGTGGCCGGTGAAGCCGCGGTTCGTGGCGCAGGCGTCGAAGGAGCGGGCCGCCGCGTCAGCGAGTTCCGTCCAGTCGCCGGGGTTGCGCCTTGCGCCCCAGGCGGTGAAGCCCATGGACTGGGCCACCGCGCCCGAGGCGGCGGGAAGCATCTACGAGACGCGGGAGGGGCTGTTCCGCTAAACTTTCCCGCGAATAGGGGAGGCGTCGCGCGCCAGCCTCACCATAAGGTACCGCGGCTACCAAACCCACCCGAGCGGGGAACTTGTGTTCTCGAACGAGTTCACAAATACTGGCGATCACGACTACAACTGGGTAAGGACGGCCAGAAAGGACCTGTACTTGGGCGTTGTCGGCAGCAAGGGCGCGGTTC
>JAPOTD010000134.1 GCA_026709365.1 Gammaproteobacteria bacterium | reverse complement strand
CTCTGTCCCCAGTCAGGTATGGATCGTAGCCAACAACTTTCATGCCAAGCCCCATGGCTGGGGCAGCGGAAGCGCGTCGAATCAGCACCGTGCGCTCCGCAGTGGCGGACTCCGGGTTGCGCTGAGGAAACCCGGCCACCGCTGGGCCGGAAGCATGGCGCTAAAGGCATGGGACGCAAAAGCTTCCCAGTTTGGACACTCCATCCCTCTCCGCCCCTTTGGTTCGCAAATTCCGACAAACACGGAGGAGGGGACAACTCCTGAAGATCGGGGATCCGGTCGTTTTATTGGCGCCCAAAATATCCGAACGGCTAGCTCGGTTTGGGCGTCGTCCCCCGGAGCGAGGGCACAACGAACCGAAAGGCGGACGCTGTTGTGATCGCTGCGCGGTCAGCCAACCCTCGGCCAATGCGCTGGACGCCGCAGTCGCCGAGCGGCTCTGGGCGCTGTCGGACGAGGCGCTGGCAAAGCCCTGCGCGGTCGCTGGCCAAGCCGTCGAGCGGGGGGTTGAACGGCATCGCCCAAGGCTTGAAGCAGCGCATGAAGGCTCTGGCCAACCCGGGGGCAGTGCGCCTCAGCGGATGCCGCTGCGTTTCTCCAACTGCGTGGCGATGCCCCGGAGCATGCCCACTTCGGTCTGGTCCAGGCCCGCGCGGGCGGCAAGCCTGCGCAGGCGGGTCAGGGTTTGGCCTGGGTTGTCGGGGTCGAGGAATTCCGCGGCCACCAGCAGCCGCTCCAAGTGGGCCAGCATGGCTTCGACTTCGGCAGCAGTGGCCGGGGGCCGGTCCCATTCGGATTCGGCCGGCGGCGCTTCGGCGGCGAAGAGTTCGTAGGCGACCACCTGCACGGCCATGGCCAGGTTCAAGGAGGGATAGTCCGGCGAGGCGGGAATGCGCAGATGCGCGTTGCAGCGCTGCAGCTCCTCGTTGCTCAGGCCATCCGCCTCGCGTCCGAACAGCACCGCCACCTGGCCGGCCGCCGCTTCGGCAAGCAGCTTGCGCGCCGCCGCACGGACATCCGCCACCGGCCAGGGAATGCGCCTTGGCCGAGCGCTGGCGCCGACCACCCAATGGCAATCCGCGATCGCCTCATCAAGGCTCGCGCAAACCCGGCACCGGTCCAGGACGTCGGTGGCTTGGGCGGCCCGCCACTCGGCTTGCGGGTCGGGATAGCGCCGGGGATTGACCAACAGCAGCCGTGACAGGCCCATGGTCTTCATGGCCCGCGCGGCAGCGCCGATGTTGCCGGGATGGCTGGGCGCAACCAGCACGATGCGGATGTTGTTCAGGCCCATGTTGCGGTAGGCTACCCGTCCATGCAGCCAATGGCCAACATGGCGTTGCGGGCCGCCCGCCGCGCCTCACCGATCCTCCTGCAGGCCATGGACCGGCTCGATGAGCTCAAGGTGGAGGAGAAGGCCCCCAACGACTTCGTCTCCAGCATCGACCGGCAGGCCGAACGGGTCATCGTCGATACGCTGCTCGACGCCTACCCGGACCACGGGGTGCTGGCCGAGGAAGGCAGCGGCGAGGAGCGCGCCGACGCCGAGTTCACTTGGATCATCGATCCGCTTGACGGAACGCTCAACTACCTGCAGGGGATCCCCCACTTCGCCATCTCCATCGCGGCGCGGCGCGGTCGGCAAATCGAGCACGCCGTGATCGTCGATCCGGTGCGCAACGAGGAGTGGGTGGCGAGCCGGGGCACCGGCGCGCAGCTCAACGGCAAGCGCATCCGGGTCAGCGCCACGCGCCGCTTGGGCGATGCCGTGATCGCCACCGGGATTCCGCCCGGCGCGCGAGGCCGGCTCGGCGTCTTCAACGCCGCGGTTGCCGAGTTCACGGACAGCTGCCGAAACATCCGCCGCCAAGGCTCAGCCGCGCTGGACCTGGCGTATGTGGCCAGCGGCCGGCTCGACGGCTTCTGGGAAATGGGCTTGGCGCCGTGGGACATCGCCGCCGGATCGTTGATCGTCAAGGAGGCCGGCGGCTTCGTCGCCGACTTGGAAGGCGGGGAACGCCACTTCGAGACCGGCGACATCGTGGTGGCCAACCCCCGGTGCTTCAAGCTGATGGTGGCCTGCCTGCGACGGCACCTCGCTACTGCCGCCTGAGCGGGCGTACTGATCGAAACGATGCGCAAGACAATCAATAGCGAACGCTCCGACAATGGGCGTTTGGTCCATTTCGTGGGGATTCAGTTACACTACAGCCCCGCATCCGCCATCATGGAAAAGCAAGCGACTCAAGTCCCAAGCCGGAGCAAGCATGACTAAACTTGCCGTTTGCCATAGCCCCAAGCTCGTTGTCACCAAGCGGGTTCCCAAACCGCCGACAAGGCACGATCCCGATGGCGAATACGCATTTCGATACCGGGCCAAGAAGCATGCCAGCTTGCCCCATGTGGTGAAGTTCTCCGGCGGTCGATCCAGCGGCCTGCTCCTATTCACCTTGCTCGAGAACGGTCTGCTCGACGCCGCCCGGGGCGATGTGATCATTTTCAACAATACGTCCGCGGAACACCCGGAAACCTATCGTTTCGTTCGCCATTGCATGCAGGCTGCGCGTATCTACGGCATCCCGTTCTTCCAAATCGAGTTTCAAACCTACGAGGACGCGCGCAAGGGCGAGTGGTCACGCCTGCCCACCTACCGGCTGGTCAATGATCTGCCGAAATCGCCAGAAAATCCCGACGGCTTCCACTGGCAGGGAGAGGTTTACGAGGAACTGCTGTCTTGGTCGGGCTACGTTCCGAATCAGTTTGAGCGCATCTGCACACAGAAGCTGAAGCTCGAAGTGACCCGCAGCTTCCTGCAGGATTGGCTGTCATCCAAGCCGTCCATTCCCCGGCTAGGGCACTACGGCGACCACTCCCGAATCGATGCGGAAACAGCGTTTCGGCGCCACCGCAAGAATCGGGGTGGCGTTCCCAGAGAAATCTTCGTGCAAAAGCGGGCTTACGCGTGGAACAGGTCGCACTTTCGGCCAGAACAGCGTTTCGATGCCTATTGCCCAAACTGGAAGCCCTTCGAGAACGCTGTCTTGGCCGACCGCACCTTCGGCGGCAAAGCGACCTTCGGCAAAGGCGGTGTGGAGTACGTCGCCATGATCGGGTTGCGGGCAGACGAACCGCAGCGCATCGCTCGGGTTGCTGAGCGCGGCGCAAGCGACGCAGGATTCGAGGGTGAGCACATCTACATGCCGCTGGGCGACATGGCTGTCAGCCGAGGCGATGTGAACGCCTTCTGGGCCCGACAGAACTGGGACTTAGCCTTACCGAGCGACGCCAGTCTATCCAACTGCGTCTTCTGCTTCCTAAAGGGCGCCGCCAACCTTGCCGCGGTTCGCGCCCACATGAAGCAGGAGAGGGCGACCGAGGCGGATGGGTTTGGCCCTTTGGCCAACACCCCCTGCGACCTCGCTTGGTGGGATCGAATCGAAACCAGCTACGGCCGGGACCTGCTTGCCGAACGCCGAAAAACTCGGGGCAACGTCAGCCATATCGGTTTTTTCGGCAGTGACGGCGTTTCCTATCGCGCCATGAGCGAGGGCCTTGACTTGGCAGACTATTCCGAGACCATGCTGCCTTGCGACTGCACCGAATGAAGCAGCAGCCCGTATATCTCGACTACCAAGCCACGACTCCGCTCGATCCACGAGTGCGCGAGTCGATGATGCCCTTTCTGTGCGAGAATTTCGGCAATCCACACTCCACCGATCACGTCTTCGGCTGGGAGGCCGCTGCCGCAGTTCGTGATGCGCGCGCCAAAGTGGCTGAGTTCATCAACGCTGACGATGACGAAGTCCTATTTACGTCCGGCGCCACCGAAGCCTGCCATCTCGCGCTTGGGGGCGTGGCGAGATGCGCGGGCGATGGCTGCAATCGCAAACGGATCGTCACCGTGACCACCGAGCACCCTGCCGTGCTCGAAACGGTGCTGGGCTTGGGTCGTCAAGGGTTTGAATCGGTGGTGCTGCCAGTCAAGTCGGATGGCTTGGTTGACCTAGCCGCGCTCGATCGTGTTCTTGACGAACGGACGCTGATCGTTTCCGTGATGACGGCAAACAATGAAATCGGCGTATTGCAGCCCATTCGGGAGATAGCAGATCGGTGTCGGCATGTAGGTGCTTTGCTCCACACCGATGCCGCGCAAGCCGGAGGCCGTCTGCCGATGGATGTGGAGCGCTTGGGGGTGGACCTGCTTAGCCTGTCCGCGCACAAGATGTATGGACCGAAGGGTGTCGGCGCCCTATTCGTCCGAGCTGGCGTACCCATTCTTCCAATTTGGGGCGGTGGGGGACAGCAACGGGGGCTGCGCAGCGGCACCTTGGCACCCGCCTTGGTCGCAGGCTTTGGAACCGCCTGCGAGCTCGCAGTTGATCAACAGGAGTCGGATCGGGAGCGAATTTCACAATTAACCGTCCGGCTACTGCAACGGCTGCGGAACGCATTTCCCAGCCTCCTTCTTTTCGGCCATCCCGAGCGGCGGGTGCCGGGCAGTGTCAACATCGGATTCCCAGGCATTCCAGCTGAACTGATGATCCGCAACGTGGCCGAAAGCCTAGCGGTTTCCAGCGGTGCCGCCTGCGCGTCGGCCAGCAGCGAGCCCTCCCGTGTTTTGCTGGCACTTGGCCTAGACCGAGAAACAGCCGCCACCGGCATTCGCATCAGCTTGGGTCGCTTTACCACCGAAGCTGACATTGACGCCGCCATCGGCGTCTTTGAATGCGTGGGCACCGCCCTTCACTCGGAACCAGCACAACATGCCGCGGGCTAAGTCTCGAAGCGAACCTCAGGCTAGGCGGCAAGCCAAAACGCCGGATCTGCACTTCGTGCCGGGGTCGAACAGCGGCTTCACGCCAGCTGGAATTGCGGCCTTTGACAATCTGCGCCCGGCCGCTGTCGTGCGCGAATTGATTCAGAACGCGCTTGACGCGGCTCGCTCCGCCAACACATCGCCAGCAGTGGTGCGCTTTCGTCTGACTCGTGTCGGGCGCAACAGCATCCCCGGCATCGAAAGCTACGAACGAGCCTTCGAGCAAGCTGTCAAGTCTCAGCGAGAACTGATGGCCGGAGATCTGGCCCAGCAAGCTGATCTGGTCCGCAAGCGCATCGAGCGGGCGCTTAAGCAAGAACAGGTCGAGGTGCTGTCAGTACACGACAACGGCATCGGGCTTGATGAACAACGAATGACGGCACTACTGAGCGACGGGTTGAGCGTCAAGGACGGTGGCGCCACGGGCACCTATGGAAACGGTCACTCTAGCGCCATACCGGCGTCGGATCTTCGTTACATTCTTTATGGGGGCATTACTGAGGATGGCAATCGGATCGCCGCCGGGCATGCGGTTCTTGCCTCTCACTACGTGCGAGGAGAACGGCATCTAAGAGGGGGCGACGGCTTTTTCGTTTTGGAGACACGGCCAAGCCCAACATCGCTGTATCAATACGCCTCAGCAAACCAGATTCCGGACCTGATTAGTGAAGACCTCGACGGAATTGAGAGCGTCAGCGGCCACGGCACGACAGTCATCATCCCGGCCTTTAACCATTTCCTTGATCGTAACAAGGAGGCGCTCTGGGACGTGGTGGCTCCTGCCGCCTCGGCAAATTTCTTCATCGCCATCGAGGAGGGCGAACTGGAGATCGAAGTGCAGGACGCTCGGAGCGAAGCCGAGGCACCGCCCCAAAAACTGGACCGCTCAATGCTCAGCCGAGTGCTTGAGAAGCATCGGGACAAGGCCCGAGCCAAAGCCTTTCTGAGCGGCCGGAAAGCGTTCGAAGCCCACAGGACGTTTCAAACAGGCGAACCACTTCAGGTCGCTACATCACATGGCGGGATCGACATCCGGCTGAACCCAAACGCAACTGGCACTCCCCGAATTGATCTGTGCCGCAATGGTATGTGGATCACCAATAACATACCGGGCTTCTACGGGAAGTTTGCGGACAGAGTGCCGTTTCATGCGGTGCTGTCGCTTAAGGCGGAAGTGGGTGGCGACCTCCACGACCATGTGCGTTCTGCGGAAGGACCGCTGCACGACAGCCTCGAACTCAAACGGCTTGAGAACGATGACCGTTCAGCCTGTCGGGCCGCTCTTGGGGAAATTATCGAATCGCTCAGGGCGCACACCACTGAGGTGAAGTCCGAAGCCTTCGCCTCCGAGGAATTTCTGACACTCGACTTTGGGCTTGACGGTCCCGGGAGCGCTGGAGGCAGCAAGGCGTTTCGAGGCAAGCCAGTCTTGATCGGACGCCGACCGGCGCAACAACTCCAATCCTATGACCAAGACTCAACCATCAGCGGGGGCTTAATCGGCGGAGAGAGTGAGGCGGACACTCGCAGGGAAAGAAGTAAACCCAAGGGAGACAAGCGAAGGCCAGCTCTATACGCCCTGGTTCAGGCGGCATCCAGGCCCGCCGGACTCCGTAGGAGGCATATCCATCTTCACTTTCCCCGCCCATGCAAGGCTGCGCAAGTGCGCCTGCTGGTCGATGAGGGGCTCGACGCCACCTGCGATCGGTATGGGATGGACGAATACCTACCAGCGGAGCTGGGCGATGTGACGATCAACGGCGAACCTGCCACCGACGCCCAACTTGAACATTGGAATGGCAAGGTGGTGGGCGTGAAGCTGGGCGACGTTCCCGCCAAAGCAATTGTTTCCTTGGAAACGGACTTTACCTTCGGTGGCGCGTTCGCCGACCTGCCTGGAACCGCACTGCGCATTGAGGTCTTCAGAACTCCGCAGGCCGGAGCAGCCAGTCCATTCGAGGAAACCAAGGAGTCTGACGAGTCGCCCGATGTCTGAGGCAGCCTCCATTGAAGTCGTAGTGTCTGGGCCCTCCAACGCCATCAGTTCCCATGAGCACCCGATTCTGGAAAGCGGCAACCTGTCTTTTCCCAAAGGCAGGTACATGGTGTCCTTTGATCGGGAAGCGGACGGCTACGGCTTCCAACTTACGCACAGGCTTGAGGGTGCTCCGCTGCTCACCCGCCTGATTCAGGAGAAGAAGGCGAAGTTCGTTTGCATAGTATCCTCGCCTCGGTCTGCCTACCGCCAAATTCATCAATCATTCGAATCACGGCAAGCGGTGGCTTGGGATGCCAATGAGCTTGGTGAGCCGCCACTGTTCACCCCAGCCGTGGTCTGCGTTTGCGACAGCAAAATCGATCTGGACTCGGAGCGGGACGGCGTACACGAGATATGGAACGGGCAACGGGTGCAATTCACGGTAGGCTCACGCCTAGCTCTCGGCAACGTCATACAACTTGAGGCATCCATTACCCATCTTCTGTCTCTGCACGCGGACGATGCGCAGAAGAAGGGTGGGTTTGCCATCGGCATAGAAGCTGAGCCCTTCGGGTTTCGTGCGAATCTGCATCCAGAATTGCATCGCTTTGCTCGGTACGGAGCCGACGGCGCGGCCAAGCACAACCTGATGGTCCACATCGTAACCGCCTGTCTGGCGCGCTTGCAGAGGGATTATTCTGACGACGATGCGGACGATGGAGAGGGCGGCTGGGAGTCGCACCGCTCCCTGAAGGCACTGGCAGATCGTCTAAGTGACCGAGGCCTCCCCCATTGGGCCGACGACGAGTTCCGGCCCGAGGAGGTGGCCACGGCACTGCATCCGCTTCGCATTCCCGTCGATGACTTGGCTATCGAATCGGATGACGGCGAATGAATGCCGTGTCCCACTGCGAGTTTGACGATGCCGACTACACGGCTTTCCGCAAGCGCCTTCTGCACAGCAAGGGCAGCCAAGCACAGAGACGCTTCCTTGCGCAGGTACGAAGCGGTGATGACGTCATCCGGGAGCTGGACCAAATCAAGATTATCGGCCAAGGTGCTGGGAATCTGATTCCCACGCCAATGACGGAAAGCGAGTTCAAGGATCCGCCAACGGACACCGAGCAAACCCTCTATCGGTCGTGGCATGACCTGGTCCCTGCTGTGGCTTGCCGGTCTTCATTCTGGGCACTGATAACTCTTGAGCATCTTCGGGAGGGGCGCATCCAACCCGTGTATCTCGCTGCGAACGGCGGTTCCCTGCCGGGCGGGGAGGAGCGAATCGATCGTGCGCTTGCGGACGGCACGGCCAACGCCGACAAACTCGTGGACCGCTGCGTGCGAACGGTGCTGCGCCGCCTCGGCGGCCTTCCCGAGGTGCGAGGCAACCGCTCCGTATTCGTGGACTGCCCTTTCGCGCGAGCTTGGTGGCGCGAGCGTATGGTCACCGAAGCCGCCAAGGGCGATCCGAGACTGGAAGACCGTGCACGTGCCGCCCTTCGCATCAGCCAGACCTATTGGGAGAAATTCATTGACCGCGTGGTGTTCCGCAACTCGACTTTTGGTGCTATGAGCATCCGAAGCGCCTTCATTCGAGCCTTGGGCAGCGCATTGTCGTCAGACCCCGAATCCGCCCTTCGGGATACGGCCGCGCTGCAGCGCCTGTGTCGCAGGGCAACAGCGTACCAAGGTGGCCGGGAACTTGGGATACTCAGTGATGACGAGCTTGACGCGCTAATGCAGGCGCTTTTCGAGGACAGTTAGCGTTTCGCCAAAGATCGGATTTGCTTCAAGGCGAGCCTGCTACCCACATCAACATACACAAATCAAGGCATGGCAAGTGCGCACCAACATTGAACTCGACCAAGACCTACTGGAGGAAGCGCAACGGTTAAGTCGAATCAAGACCAAGGATGTCTTGGTGCATCAGGCGTTGCTGGAGTTCGTGGCCAACCGCAAGCGGCTTGATCTAAGGGAGCTCGAAGGATCCAACCTGCTCGACCCGGAATACGATCACAAAGCACTTCGCCAAGCAGGTGCTTGAGCGCGACGTACCCGATTCAAGGATAGGACTCCTTGGCGTCCTCCTTTTCCGGCACCACCAGGTCCTCGCGTGAGATGTTCATCACCAACAGCATGTTGGCGGCGATGTAGATCGAGGAGTAGGTGCCGATCACCACGCCGAAGGTGAGCGCGGCGGCAAAGCCGCGAATGCCCTCGCCGCCGGCGATGAGCAGGGCCAGGAGCACGAACAGGGTGGTCATGGAGGTCACCAGGGTGCGGCCCAAGGTCTGGTTGAGGGAGCGGTTGATGACGTCAAAAGGCGCGCCCTTGCGCAGGGTGCGGAAGTTCTCCCGAATGCGGTCCGACACCACGATGGTGTCATTGAGCGAGTAGCCCACCACCGCCAGCACCGCCGCCACCACGGCCAGGTCAAAGGTCCACTGCAGCAGGGAGAACAGGCCCAGCACCAAGGTGACGTCGTGGGCCAAGGCGACCACGGCGCCCACCGAGAACTGCTTGGTGAAGCGGAACAGAATGTAGAGCATCACCACCGCCAAGGCGGTGAGAATGGCCAGCCCGGCGCTCTCCGCCAGCTCCTCCCCCACCACCGGGCCGACAAAGTTGGATTGGCGCATCGCAGCGCCAGGCGCCTGCTGGCGAATGGTGTCCAGAATGCGGTCGCCGAGGCCGGCCGGGTCGCCGTACGCCTGGGGCGGCATGCGGATCAGCACCTCCGTCTGCGAGCCGAAGTGCTGCACCACGCCGTTGACGAAGCCGGCATCGTCCAGTTGGCTGCGAATCTCCTCGGGATCGACGCCCTCGGGAAAGCCGACCTCCACCAAGGTGCCGCCCGTGAAGTCGAGGCCGAAGTTCAGGCCGTTGACGGCCAAGGCGCCCAACGACAGCGCAATCAGGCCGATCGACAGGCCTCCCGCCAGCTTGCGGCGGCCCATGAAGTCAAAGTTGAACTCCGGGAGCTTCATATTCTCAAGGCCTTCAAGTTGCGTCCGCCGTACATCAGGTTGACCAGCGCCCGAGTGCCCATGATGGCGGTGAACACCGAGGTGACGATGCCCACCGCCAAGGTCACGGCGAAGCCCTTGACCGGCCCGCTGCCGATGGAGAAGAGGATGATCGCCACGAAGAAGGTGGTGATGTTGGCGTCGAGAATGGTCAGCAGG
Organism: Gammaproteobacteria bacterium; assembly: GCA_026709365.1. GTDB lineage: Bacteria > Pseudomonadota > Gammaproteobacteria > Pseudomonadales > Azotimanducaceae > Azophilus. Next base: position 22,347 of record JAPOTD010000134.1, on the reverse strand, counting down.
GCGCGGTCGAAGCCAGCGGCAATGGCCTGCTGCGGCGCCCGCTGCTTCAGCTCCTCGCGAATGCGCGAGAAGATCAGCACGTTGGCGTCCACCGCCATGCCCACGGTAAGCACGATGCCGGCGATGCCGGGCAGGGTCAGGGTGGCGCCCAGCACCGACATGACGGCCACCAGCAGCATCAGGTTGGCCATCAGCGCCAGGTTGGCGGCCAGCCCGAAGCCGCGGTAGTGGATGACCATGAAGATCATCACCAAGATGAAGCCGACCACCACCGACAGCTGACCGCGTTCGATGTTCTCCTCGCCGAGGCTGGCGCCGACGGTGCGCTCCTCGACGATGTACATGGGCGCGGCCAGCGCCCCGGAGCGCAGCAGCAGGGCCAGGTCGCGCGCCTCGCCGAGTTCCAGGCCGGTGATGCGGAAGTTGTAGCCTAGGGCCGACTGAATGGTGGCCACGCTGATCAGGCGACGCTCCTCCACCGTGTAGCGCTCCACCACTTCCTCGCCATCCACCAGGACCGTGCGGGCGCGCGGCTTCTGCTCGATGAAGATGATGGCCATGGAGCGGCCCACGTTGTCCTTGGTGGCCTCGTTCATGCGCTGGCCGCCGTCGCTGTCCAGGCCGATGCTCACCTGCGGCAGGCCGGTCTCCGGGTCGTAGTCCTGGCTGGCGGAGGTGACCTGGTCGCCGGTGACGATGTTGCGCCGCAGCAGGGTGGTCGGGGTGCCCCGGTAGTCCTGGGTCTCGGTCTGCGAGGCGCGGTCGCCCGGCATGGCCACCAAGCGGAACTCCAGGTTGGCGAACTTGTTGATGATCCGCTTGGCTTCGGCGCTGTCCTGGATACCCGGCAGGTCAAGCACGATGCGCTCCCGGCCCAAGCGCTGCACCAGCGGCTCGGAAACCCCCAGTTCGTTGACCCGGTTGCGCAGGCTTTGCAGGTTTTGGGAGATGGCCGCATCCTCCAGTTGGCGCAGGTACTCGTCCACCATCGTGAATTCAAGCGCCGGCCGGCCATCGACGTCGGTCTCGGAGATTTCAAAGCCCTCGAACTGCTCGGCCAGCAACGCCGCCGCCTCATCGCGCAGGGCAGCGCTCTGGAACGGGATGCGCAACTCGGTACCCTGTACCCAATTGCGGCCGACGTAGCGGATGCGCGCCGCCACCAAGGCGTCGCGGGCGGTCTCCTCCATGCTGCGCATGCGGTCGCCGACGAACTTCTCCATATCGACCTGTAGCAGCAGATGGACGCCGCCGGACAGGTCAAGCCCCAAGGACATGGGCACGGCGCCAAGATCAGCGAGCCATTGGGGGGTGGTCGAGGCCCGGGTCAGGGCGACGATGTGGTGGTCCTCGCCGCCGGCGAGCGCCTGCATGACCACTTCCCGGGCCCGCAGCTGGTCGCCGTCGCTCGCCAGGCGCAGAAACCCGGAACCGCCCTCCAGCTCCGCCGACTTCAGCACGATGCCGGCCTCCGCCAAGGCCGTGCGGGCTCGTTCCAGCGCCGCGGCGCTCAGGCCCCGGTCAGGATCCTCCGGCTTGATCTGCAGCGCCGGGTCCGGCGCAAAGACGTTGGGCGCGGCGTACAGCGCACCGAGCGAGACCACCAGCAGCACGAACAGGTAGCGACTCAGGGGATAAGTGTTCGGCGCCCGCTGCTTCGCTGGGGACAAGCCGATCAGGCGCTCGCCGACCATCAGCCGCCGCCCCGGCCCGGGGGAAGGGCGCTGCGCACCGCGCAAGGGCGGGATGCCACGCCAACACGCGCCTCGGTGCGCGTCGGTGTGCGTTGGCCTTCCGCCAACGGGAGACGCCCAATCGATTGGCTGCGTCCCCCAACGGCAAGTGTGCGCCGCCCTCGTCCGGCATCAGGCGCATGGCATGGAAGGGCCGGGCCGGCGGCAGCCTCCCACGGCCGCATCATCGTTTCCATTGGCAGCAAGTGAGGCGTTGATTGAGCGGGAACGGTCTCCCAGGCGGGGGGTTACCCCTCATCCAGGGATTTGAGCGTGCCCTTGGGCAGGGTGGCGCTGACGGCGCTCTTCTGCAGCCGCAGCTCGATCTTGGCGGCCACCTTGACCTTGACGAAATCGTCCTCCACCTTGCTGACTTGGCCGACGACACCGCCGGCGGTCACCACCTCATCGCCCTTGGCAAGGCCCGCCATCAGCGCTTGGTGCTCCTTGCGGCGCTTGCTCTGCGGGCGGATCAGGAGGAAGTAGAAGATCAGGACAAAGCCGCCGAGAAACAGCAGATTGAGGTAGCCGGCGCCGCCGCCGCCCGCCTCCGCCGCATAGGCCGTGGTTTCAAACAGGTTCATCGTCTTGGGTCCAGTCCTTTTGCAGGCGTTTGATCAAGCCCGGCAATGTACCCGTTTCGATGGAGGCGCGCAATCGCGCCATCAGGCCGTGGTAGTAGTGCAGATTGTGGGTGGTCATCAGCATGGCGCCGAGCGGCTCGCGGCAGCGGTCAAGATGGTGCAGGTAGGCCCTTGAGTATCCAGTGCAGGCCGGGCAGGCGCACTCCGGATCCAAGGGTCGGTCGGCGTCCCGGTGGCGGGCGTTGCGGATGCGCACGACGCCCCGGCTGGTGAACAGGTGGCCGTTGCGGGCGTTGCGCGTCGGCAGCACGCAATCGAACATGTCGATGCCCAGGGCCACGCCGAGCAGGAAGTCCTCCGGTGCGCCGACCCCCATCAGGTAGCGGGGCTTCCGCTCCGGCATCTGCGGCATGAGGCTCTCCAGAACCGCCTGCATCTCGGCCTTGGGCTCGCCGACCGACAAGCCGCCCACCGCGTAACCGTCGAAGCCGATGTCCGTCAGGCGGGCCAGGCTCTCGGCGCGCAGCCCGGCGTGCATGCCGCCTTGGACGATGCCGAACAGCCGACTTTGGCCCGCATCCAAGCGCTCCCAGAGGGCGCGGCTGCGTTGCGCCCAGCGAACCGAGCGTTCCATTGAGGCCCGGGCTTCGGCCTGGGTTGCCGGATAGTCCGTGCATTCATCGAGCACCATGACGATGTCGCTGCCGAAGCGCCGCTGCGCCTCAATGGCCCGCTCCGGGGTGAGGCGCACCTGGTCGCCGTTGATCGGCGAACGGAACAGCACGCCCTCATCGCCGATCCTGCGCATGCTCTTGAGGCTCCAGACCTGGAAGCCGCCGCTGTCGGTGAGGATCGCCCCCGGCCAGTTCATGAATCGGTGCAGGCCGCCCAAGCGCTCGATGCGCTCATCGCCGGGACGCAGCATCAGGTGAAAGGTGTTGCCGAGCAGAATCCGCGTGCCCGCCGCCGCCAGCCCCTCCGGGGTCATCGCCTTGACCGAGCCGTAGGTGCCGCAGGGCATGAACGCCGGGGTGTCGATCACGCCATGCGCCGTGGCCAGGCGCCCGCGGCGGGCGGCGCCGCATTGGGCGAGCACTTCAAGCATCGGCAAACCGCTCGGTGAACATGGCGTCGCCGTAGCTGAAGAAGCGGTAGCGGGCGGCCACCGCAGCGCAATAGGCGTCGAGCGTCCGCCGCTGGCCGACAAAGGCGCAGACCAGCATCAGCAGGGTCGATTCCGGCAGGTGGAAGTTGGTGAGCAGGGCATCCACCGCCCGGAAGCGAAACCCCGGCTTGATGAACAGCCGGGTCTCCCCGCAGCCCGCCCGGAGGCCGCCCGGCTCAGCAGCGGCGGTCTCCAACGCCCGCACCACGGTGGTGCCCACCGCGACGACTCGGCCGGGGCCTGCCGAGGCGGCGCGAATCCGCTGTGCCGCCGCAACGGAAATCTCGTAGCGTTCGGCATGCATTTGGTGGCTTTCGAGGTCGTCGCCCCGCAGCGGCGCAAAGGTGCCCGCGCCGACGTGCAGCGTGACTTCCACGATGCCCGCCACGCGCTCGCGCACGGCCCGGAGCAGGCGCTCCGAAAAGTGCAGGCCGGCGGTCGGTGCCGCTACCGCGCCGGGCGCGCTGGCGAAGAGGGTTTGGTAGCGGGCTTCGTCCTCGGCTTCGGCGGCGCGGTCAATGTAGGGCGGCAGCGGCGTGCTGCCGTGCCGCTGCAGGAAGTCCGTCACCGGGCTTGGAAAGCGCAGCCGGTGGAACTCGCCCGCCCGCGCCAAAACCTCCAGGCGCTCCCCGCCCACCGACACCGTGCGTCCAGCCTTCAGGGGCTTGCTGGCCCGCGCCTGGCACAGGGCGATGCGATCCCGCTCAATGCGCTCCAGGAGCAGCTCAACCGCCCCGCCGCTGTCCTTCAAGCCGCGCAAGCGGGCCGGAACCACCTTGGTGTTGTTCACCACCACGAGGTCGTCCGGGTTGAGCAGCGACGGCCAGTCGGAGACCGTTCGGTGCGTCACGCCATCCTGGCAAAGACGCAGCAGCCGGGCACGGTCACGCTCCGCCAGCGGCCTTTGGGCGATCAGTTCGGCAGGCAGGTCGTAGGCGAAGTCGGACTTCAGCATGGGCGTTGCAGGGGAGGCTGGCGAGCTGCGGGCTGTCAATCAGAAACTGTCGCGGCAATCGGCATTCACCGCCTCGTCAATGGCGGCCGCAGCTTCCGAAGGCGCGTTTCCGGCGGCAGCGAACATCTGGCCGAAGGACGCCTCGCGACGACTTGGCGATGAAGTCCATCGCAAACCCAGTAAGACGCGGCTGGTTCTTCTCGGCCAGTCCAGGCGGCTCCGTGCCGATGACGGCGCGCAATTCGGCTTCGGTCCTGATGACGCGCATGGCGGCTTTCCTGGGGATCATTCAATTGGACGCCATCTTACGCCGGTTGCAGGCCGTCCCCAAGGCGGTGCTCCGGGGCCGTTTGGATTTCGCCGCCCACTTTGTTAGCATCGGGGCTAACAACTGGCTACCCACTTCGGTCCCTTCGGCTTCAGCTTTCGTTGCCTTTGACGATGGAACTTGCCCGGACCTCGCAGGATGGGCTTGGTCCGCCTTCCGCCAGCACAGTTCAAGACCCATCGCAAGCCGGTGCAGATCGGCACGCTGAGCAACGACATCAAACCTCCGAGGAGGCCGAAAGACAAAGCCCGGAAACACAGCATTCGAGCCAGCAGCATCTCTTGTTGACGGTCACCGCAATGTTGGCGAACGCCGCACAGCGCAGCATTCCGGCAGATTTCCCAACCATTGGTTCCAACATGGCCAAAAGAAAGGCAAAACGACAGCAGGTTCTTTCCTCCGCGAACGCCCGCGAGACCATCGCCGAAGACGTCCAGGCGTTTTTGGCGGCGGGCAAGAAGATTCAGAAGATTCCCGCCGGCGTCAGCGGGTGGCGCGCCAACGGCGGCACCCGCCATATCGTGATCAGCAAAAGCAAGAAGAACTGAGGCGACCGCTTTTGCCGTAGGGCAGGTTCGCCGGAGGGCAGCCCACTCAGCGGCTCGCGGCCAATGGGCAGGCCGTTGACGTCAACCCGCGAGGGCTAGCCGCGCAGGGCTGGCATCACGGCCTTTGCCAGCAGGCGCTCGTTCTCCGCCACGTAGTCGCTTGGACAGGCTGAATTGAGCATGATGGTGCGCGCGCCGGCGTCGATGTACTCCCGAAGCCTGGAGATGACGTCATCAGGACTGCCCGCCAGGGCGTACTTGCCGACCAACGCCGAGAAGTCCTGGTTGTACTGCAACGACAGGCGCTCCACTGCCATCTTGACGCCGGTGTCCCGATCCTCGTGTACGGCGAAGAAGATGAACAGCCCGGGCCTGACTGGCGCGGGCCGGTCCAAGGGCGCCGCAACGCGCTCGATCCACCCAATGCTGTCCTTGAGCTTCTCCGGCGTGTACATGTAGGGGAGCCAACCGGTGCCGAACCGGGCGCAGCGGCGCATGGCGGCTTCGCTTCGGCCCGATATCCAGATGGGCGGATGCGGCTGCTGCACGGGCTTGGGCCCCAGGGTGACGCCGCTCAAGGTGTTGAAGCGGCCTTGGTAGTGCAGGTTGTCCTCTCGGCAAAGGCGGCCCAGGATGTCCAGGCTTTCATCGGTGCGGGCGCCGCGCTCGCCAACCGGCACGCCGCAGGCTTCAAACTCCTTGGGAAACTCGCCGCCGACGCCAACCCCCAAGCTGAAGCGCCCCCCGGAGACCCGATCCAGCGAAGCCACCTGCTTGGCCAGGAGCGCCGCCGGATAGAGCGGCGCCAAGGTGATGGTGGACATCATCCTGATGCGCTCGGTGGCGCCCGCCGCGGCAGCCAGGGCGATCAGCCCGTTGCCCACCGGACCGTGGAAGAAGACGTGCTCGCCAGTGCAGACGTACTCGTAGCCCAAGGCCTCCGCTTCCCTTGCGTCGGCTGCCACGTTGTCCAACCCGCGCAGGCCGATGCCGAATTCAACGTCATTCATTTTGGTGCTCCCTTCAGCAAGTCCGGCGATGCCAACGAGCGGCCTTCGCCAACGGCAACCGCGGCATCAATGTCGTCTCCGTCCAACGCCCGTTTGGGTGGTGGCTCAGTCAGGCGAGAGCCTTGGAGCGAGAGCGTCCCGCCCTCGACCGAACCACGTCGATGACGTGGGCCAAACTGAGCCGCCACTCCCGTTTGGCCACCCTCCAAAATCCGACACATCCGATCTCATGTCACCGCACCAAGTCAATGGGTGGGCGGGAAGCTACGGCTGCAACCGCGCGACGCCCCAATGGCCCGCGTCGTCTTGACGGTAGCGGAAGCGGTCGTGCAGCCGTCCCGGCCTGCCCTGCCAGAACTCGTATTCCGCGGGCCGCAGACGATAGCCGCCCCATTCGGGCGGGCGCGTCAGCGCCTCCGGGGCGCGGGACAGGCGCAACGTCCGCACCGCTCGCTCCAGCGCTTGCCGGTCGGCGATCGGCGCCGACTGCAGCGAAGCCGCCGCCGCATAGCGGCTATGCAGCGGCCGGGACTCAAAATAGGCGTCCGACTCGGTTGCGGACAAGCGCTGCACGGAGCCGCTGATGCGCACTTGGCGATCCTGTTCGCGCCAATGGAACAAAACCGAGGCGAGGGGGTTTTCCGCAAGCTGAGCGCCTTTGGCGCTGCGGTAGTCGGTGTACCAGCACAACCCTTGGGCATCAAAGTGCTTCAACAGCACGATGCGCACTGACGGCGACCGGTCCGCCCCCACAGTGGCCAGCGCCATGGCCGTGGGGTCTGCGATGCGGTCCGCGATCGCGGCGTCCAGCCACGCGGAGAACTGCATGAGCGGATCCTCAGCCAAGTCCGCGCGCCTGAGCCCCGCACCGCCATAGTCGCGCCGTTGGAACCTATGGTTGCCGCTGACGCCGGAAGTCGCTTCCGGACGGGCTTGGGGGGCAACTGCATTCTTCTCAGCCATGCAAGTCGCGGCCTTTCCCGTTCCCTTGCAGCGATTCCCATTTCGGATCAAAACCACGCTCCATTACCCAATCGAGGGCGCGAACCTTCAGTTCGTTATGCCCGCTCCGGCGCGGGATCCCTCGGAGGGCCTCCCGCCCTCGAATTCTCGCTCCGCAGGACGGTTTCAGCGTCAGGGCCTCCTTACGGCTAAGCGGTCACTGGCCAAATGAGAATTGCTGATTCCCTTGCCTGCTCAACAACAGCGCCTGACGAGGTGGTGTACCGAATCGGCGCATGGGCGCACTGCCCAAGGCCACGCCGTCCCGTTAAACGCGACCCCGAATCGCTCGGCGCACGGTCGCTCAAGGCAGGTGGACAAACCGGCGCGCAAACATCAGGATGCTCCGCCACCCATTCTCCAACAACAGCGCCGGGAGGTGCAATGAATTCACTCAAGGGAAAAGCGCGGGCACTCATGGTCATTGCGCCTGTTTTGGCGCTTGCCCAAGCGGCGCTTGCCCAAGACGGCGGCACCGGCAGCGCGGACCGTGCCGAGCAGCTGGCGCGCGAACTGTTGATCGTTGACACGCACATCGATGTGCCCTACCGCCTGCACCGAACGTGGCAGGATGTCTCCAAGCCGACTGCCGATGGGGACTTCGACCACCCCCGCGCCCAGGCTGGCGGGCTCGATGCGGCCTTCATGTCCATCTACATACCCGCCGCAATCGATGCCGAAGGCGGCGCCGCGGCGCTCGCTGACAAACTGATCGACTCCGTGGAGCGGATTGCCCGCAATGCGCCGGACAAGTTCGCCTTGGCCACCTGCGCGGACGACCTCATGGCCATCAAGGCCACTGGGCGCGTTGCCTTGCCGCTCGGCATGGAGAACGGCGGGCCCATCGGCGGGGACTTCGCCAATCTGCGCCACTTCCATGAACGGGGCATTCGCTACGTCACCTTGGCGCACTCAAGAAGCAACCACATCTCCGACTCCTCCTACGACTCGTTCAAGCGTTGGCAGGGCCTATCCCCCTTCGGCAAGCGGCTGGTCGCGGAAATGAACGGGCTGGGCACGATGATCGACGTCTCCCACCTGTCCGACCAAGCGTTCTGGCAGGTCATTGAACTGAGCCGGGCGCCGGTGATCGCCTCCCACTCATCCCTGCGCCACTTCACCCCCGGCTTTGAACGCAACATGAGCGACGAGATGGTTGCCGCACTCGGCAGGAACGGCGGCGTCATTCAAATCAGCTTCGGCAGCGTCTTCCTGACCCCAACGGCCATAGCCTACAGCGCGGGGCAGCGCAAGGCCGCGATGGGCTTCGCCTTCAACCGGCAACTCAACGAGGGGGACGCACGGGTGGCCGAATTCATGGCGCAGTACCGGTCAGCGAACCCCTATCCCTACGCCACTCTCGACGACGCACTCAACCACTTCGACCGAGCCGTGGCCTTGGCTGGCATCGAGGCCGTGGGAGTCGGTTCGGACTACGACGGGGTGGGCGACTCCCTGCCCGTCGGCCTGAAGGACGCATCCACCTATCCCAACCTGATCCAAGGCCTGCTCGGCCGCGGCTACAGCGAGCAGGACATCGCCAAGATACTGGGCGGGAATGTCATGCGCGCTTGGCGGGCCGTGGAGGCGCTGGCCGAGTCCAACGGCAACCCGCCGCAGTGCAGCGCCGCCGCCGCGCCCGCCGCCTAGCCCATTGGCTCAGGACATCCCCGATCAGGCTTGGTAACGGTAGTACTCGACGCCTTGGTCGTCAAAACGGTTGCTGCGGTCGCCGACGCGATCAATGTAGAACACGCCCGCCGCGTCCCGCCGATTGGGGAGATCGCTTCGGTCATGCAGCATCTCGTATTCGCGGCGATCCAGTATCCGGGCGTTGCTCAGCGCTGCCGAGAACTGGATCTTGTCGGCAGCCTCCTCCCAGCCCCGCACCACCTGCATCGGAATGACCTCCGCCGCGTCGCCGCTGCCGTAGCCAACCGTCAGCACCCGCTCACCCGCCAAGGGCACCGCCTTTTGCGAGGCCTCCTCAAAGCCCGCCGCCATCCAAGCCGGCAGCGAAGCCGTGTAGAGGTTGCCCACTTCACCCATCCTCTCGGCACCGAGCTTGGTCATCAGATCGCCGAACACGGGCAGCTGACGCAGGAAGCGGGCTGCTCGAGTGGCTAGCGGATAGATCTCCGCATTGATGTCCTGCTGCCGAACCAGATCGTACAAAACAGGCTGGGAGGTGAGCTCCTGAGCCAGCGCCTCGCCGTCGATCCCGGAGGACTCGGCGTAGCGGGCCAACTCCGCACGGTCAGCGGCGCCGCCCGCAGTCAGCGACAGCAGGTAGCTGACGGCCAAGCCAACCTCCGCCATTCGCTGGTAGGGCCGGTGCAGGAAAACCGCCCTGACGTCCTTTAGGAAGGCGCTGGGGGCGCTGGTCAGGCGCGGGAAGAGGTCTTTCATCGCGCCCAGGACGGCGTCGATGTAACAGGTTGTGGAGTACTTGCCGTTGAACACCGGAAAGTCCTTGAGCTGCGCGAAGCGGCCGATGGTCTGCTCGGCAAAGCGCTGAAACGGCTTGCGGAAGTCCACTCCGCGATAGGCCGAGGAGGAGCCCGACACGCCAAGCTCCACATCGAGCAAGCGCGGGTCCTCCTCCACGAGCAAGGCCACCGCACCGGCGCCCTGGGTCGGCTCGCCGGAGGATGAGCGTTGGTACTCGGCAATGTCGGAGCAGACGACGATCGCCTTGCGGCCTCGGCCATCAACGGCCAGATAGCGCAACGCCGCCTTGAGCGCGTAAACCCCGCCAAGGCAGGCGTGCTTGAATTCAGGAACCTCGCAGGCGCGGCTGAGCTGCGGCAGCCGATGCTCGGCAAGCGCATCGTTCACCATCCCCTTGATGATGATGGCGCCCGCGGAGTTGTCGGTGCTCGACTCGGTGCCCAAGGCAAGATATCCGATGCTGCGCGGGTCCACGTTGTACTGGCGAATCAAGCGCAGCACCGCGGTGGCCGCCATCGTGTAGGCGTTTTCGTTGGGGCCGCTCATGCGGAACGTGGTGCCAATGACCGCCTTGACCTTTTCCCAAGCGTCTCCGGTCCAGTCGCACCAATCCGCCAAACGGACTGCATAGGGGGGAAGATAAGCTGCGAAACCGCTGATGCCGATGTGTGAAGTGCTCATAACCCTAAACGCCTCCATGGCAAATGGTCTAAAAGGCATATTACTTGACTTATGGCGCAGGAAGCAACTGCGCCTCTCGCCCTCCGGGCGAGAGGCGCATGACTTCACCAACCTCCACGAATAGAATCGTCCGGGGACACGATCAGTAAGGAAGCTTGCTCCAGTTGGATGATCCGCTTCCATTGCCAGGCAGCGCAGCACCGATTCTCGTCTGGTTTCGCCAGGATCTGCGGCTGGACGACAACCCGGCCTTCGCGGCGGCCGCGGCCACTGGCAGGCCGGTGGTTCCGGTCTATGTCCTGGACGATCTGGCGCCTGGACAATGGCGCTTGGGCGGCGCGTCGCGCTGGTGGCTGCACCACAGCCTGGCTGCGCTGGCCGATGCGCTCTCCAGCCATGCGCTGACGCTTGTGCTGCGCGCCGGCGAGGCGGCCGCGGTCCTGCCGAAGCTGGTGGCGGAGACGCGCGCCGCCGGCCTGTACTGGAACCGCTGCTACGAACCCTACGCGGTCCGGCGCGATGCGGCGCTCAAGTCGAGGCTTCGCAAGGCCGGCGCCGAAGCGCGTTCCTTCAACGCGTCGCTGCTTGCGGAGCCTTGGGAGGTGAACACGGCTTCCGGCGGCCCTTACCGGGTGTACACGCCGTTCCAAAGGGCGCTGCGCACCCGCGTCGAGAACGCGCTCCCGAAACCTTCCCAAGCGCCGGACAGCGTGGTCGCGCCGAACAGCCCGCCGGCGAGCGAAACGCTAGCGGATTGGAAGCTCCTGCCGACAACGCCGGACTGGGCGAGCGGATTTCGGGCAGCATGGCGCCCAGGCAGCAAGGGCGCCGAATCCCGTCTGCGCGAGTTTCTCGACGGCCCGCTGCCGGAGTACGCGGATGGGCGGGACCGCTGCGACCTCGCGGCCACTTCCGGGCTGTCAGCCCACCTGCACTGGGGCGAGATCAGCCCGCGCCGGATCTGGCAGGCCGTGCATGAGCGCATGATCTGGGACGAAGCGACGGGACGGAGCGCCGACAAGTTCCTCTCGGAACTGATCTGGCGGGAGTTCGCGCACCATCTGCTGTTCCACCATCCGGCGCTGCCGGAGGCCAACTGGCGCACCCGCTTCGATGGCTTCCCATGGCGCAACGACCCCAAGGGACTCGCCGCCTGGCAGCGGGGATTGACGGGCTATCCGATGGTGGATGCGGGAATGCGCCAGCTCTGGGCGACCGGCTGGATGCACAACCGGGCACGGATGATCGCCGCTTCCTTTTTGGTCAAGCACCTGCTCATCCACTGGACGCAGGGCGAAGCATGGTTCTGGGACACCTTGGTGGATGCCGACCTCGCCAACAACGCAGCCGGCTGGCAATGGGTGGCCGGTTCAGGCGCGGACGCCGCGCCCTACTTTCGCATCTTCAATCCGGTGCTCCAAGGCCGCAAGCACGACCCGGAGGGCGCCTACGTGCGCCGATTCGTGCCGGAGCTGGCCAAGTTGCCGACGCGTTGGATCCACGCCCCCTGGGAAGCGCCCCATGCGGTGCTGGACGACGCCGGCGTCGCGCTGGGGCGCACCTACCCAAATCCCATCGTTGACCATGCCGTCGCCCGCGCGCGAGCACTGGCCGCCTACCGGTCCATGCCGTAGGCCCAACCTCTCCATGCACAGGAAAGTCGGAGGCTGCGAGTGCGGAAAGAACCCGCAAAAGCCTGCACTCCAACGGGCGGCAGCGCCTTGAGGCGCTCTTGCCGGCCGGCGGGGAGGACGCTACGGAGCGGGCAAGGGGCTGGACAGCGGGCCAAGCCTCACTGACTGGCCACCACCACCCCGTTGGCGAGCAAGGCGCTCACCTCGTCGTCCGAATAGCCCAGTTCACGCATCACCTCCCAAGTGTGGGCGCCGACGTCCGGCGCCCGCGAAGGCGGGCGCTTGGCCTCGCCATCCACGAACACCGGCGAGTTGACCGTGAACCGGTAGTCCTCGCCCTCATCCTGGGTGGGGAGGATCACGCCGTTCGCCTTGAGTTGCTCATCATGAACCACGTCGCGCATGGGCGCGACCACCCCGCAGGTGATCTCGTGGGCGTCGAGCCGCGCCATCAACTCCTGTTGGGTGAGCTGCGAGGTTTCGGCGGCGATTAAGTCCTTAAGCGCATGGCGATTGCGCATCTGCGCATCGAAATCGACGAACCGCTCGTCATCCAGCCATTCCGGACGGCCCAGCGCAGCGGCCAATTGCGGCCACTCCCTTTGGGTGTTGATCAATGCCAGCACCACGAACCGGTCATCCTTGGTGGGGTAGGCGATGGTGAACGGATTGCGCAGCCCTTTGGCCTGCTTGTAGGCGCTCAGGTCCAACCCGGCGATCACGCCCTGCAGCGCCATGCCGTTGGCCCAAGCGCCGCTGGCGGCAAGCGACGTGCTGACTTGGCAGCCCTCCCCGGTGCGCTCGCGCCTGTATAGGCCGGTCATGATGGCGCCAAACAGGCACATCGCCGTGCTGTGGTCGCCCATGCCCGGCGCTGGGCCTTGGGGCGTCTGGCCCGGCTCGCGAATGAACTCCATCAGGCCGGAGCGGGCCCACCAAGCGGTGATGTCGAAGCCCTTGCGGGACACCTCGGGACCCTCGGTGCCATAACCGGTCAGTTGGGCGAAGATGATGCGCGGGTTGATGGCCTTCAACTCGGCGTAGGTCATGCAAAAGCGCTCAAGTTGGCCGTGCAGGAAGTTGGTCAGCACCACGTCCGCGTCCGCCGCCAGCCGATGCAGGATCGCCTGGCCGGCCGCTTGGGTTAGGTCGAGGCCGATGCTGCGTTTGTTGCGCGACGTCAGCTGCCAGTGATAGGGCACCGGGTGCTTGCCCACCAGCTTGCGGTAGCCGTCGCCGCCGGGCGGCTCCACCTTGATGACGTCAGCGCCAAAGTCGGCCATGACGGTGGCCGCACCCGGCCCTGCCAGAAAGGATGCGGCGTCGATCACCCGAAGGCCGTCCAGCAGGTAGGTCATGGCCGCTCCAAGCGGAAGATCATGCCCTCCGACACCCAACCCTCATGCGGATCGACTTCGTACTTGTCGGAGTAGGCCAGCGCCACTCGACCGCGTTCGCCGTCGTTCTCGACCAATGCGGCCTGCAGACGGTACAGGCCGCCATCAATTCGCACCCGAACGTTGCGGTCGTTCTCTATGAACGACGTCCAAGTGGTGCCGTCGCCGCTGGTGGCCACGTAGAGTTCGCTGCCGATGCCGACGCCCCAGATGTTGATCGAGTAGGGATCCGCGGGACGGGTCTCCAGCTGAATGGTGTCCGGCACGTCACCCCAGACATCGGGCGGCTGGCGGTCGGCGCCGGCCAGTTCGCCGCCGGGAATGGTGACGAGCGGCTCGCTGCACCCGGCAGCGGCCATCGCTCCTACGAAAACCGCCCAGCTTCGGCCCATGCTGATTGCCCCGCATATCGATATGCCAATCCTACGATAGGCGGGAGTGAAATTCACAGCCCGCGCCTCTCGCCCAGAGGGCGAGAGGCGGTTGGAGTTTCGCTGCGCGAAACTCCGCGCTAGTCGCTTAAGCCAGATTCGAAACGTTTCTGAGCCCGCACAAGCCATTGCCGCCATCGTTCACGCCGGCACAGAGCGCCATCATTCATGGCACGGGGCGTGGCGCGTCACACGGGCGGCTCGCCCACTTGGCCACCAAGCCACCAACGGATGACGGGCAAGTGCGCCCGGCCGATGTAGAGCTCATCGCCAATCGCATAGGCCGGCACATCATTGGCGCCCAGAGCGCACGCTTCATCGGCGGCGCGCGCCAGCTCAGCGCCCGCCTGCCGGTCGAGAAAACGGCCGAAGCCCGCACGGGCGCCACCGGCCGAGACAATGGCGGCCTCGACAGCCTCCCGGTCGTCGGGCACCATGCGGCCCGCCCACACTTCGGCAAAGACGTGCCTGACGTAGGCATCGCATTGGCGTAAGCCCGCGTCTTGGCGCCGCATCCATGCCAGCCCGGCATTGGCGGCGAAGCTGTCAAGCTCCGCTTCAGGGTAAACCCACTCAATGCCCTGCCTGTTGGCGTAGAAGTCCAGCTCCCAGCGACGGTAGTCGGCCCGCACCTGACGATGCCGAGCGCCCCTGGAGGCCGGATCCAGCTCCTGTCGCCGCAGCCGCGGCTTGAGGTGGAAGGGGCGCCAATCCAATGCGGCGCCGGTCTCCTCGGCGATGGCAAGGGTCGGCCCCAAAGCCAACCGGGCCTGGGGGCTCTTGAAATCGATGTAGGCAACCAATGCCCGCGGTCGCGGCATGCGGTGGTCGTGGGCACCGGCTTCTGCGCCCGGCGAGGGCCCATTCGTCGCTCCGGCACTTTGTTTTGTTGACCTCATCAGAAGGGCCCATAGGCGACGTCAGGCGCTTCGCCCTGACGCCCGCCGAGGTGCCAGCGCACATAGGGCAGGTGTTCGCGGCCAAAGAACGGCTGCCCGTCAACCACATAGGTGGGCACGCCAAACAGGCCGGCGGGCAAAAGCCTCTCCTGCAGGGCGTCGTGCTCGGCGCGCCCTTCGCCTTCGAGGTAGCCGCGAAAGCCTTGGGTGGCCGCGCCGGACTCATCGAGCAGCGCTTCAATGACGGCTGGATCCTCAATGTCCAGATCGCGCCGCCAAAAACGGTCAAAGAGGGTCACGGAGTAGCGCTTGAGGCATTCGCGTCCCGCCGCCTTCGCCCACTGCATGCCGATGCCGGCCAACGACGAGTTCCATACCTTGAGCGGCCCCTTGAGCACCAAGCCGCGATGCCGGGCAGTGCGCTTCGCGTCCCGGTAGGCGTACCGCACCCAGGACCACTGCTCCTTGCTGCGGTTGCTCTCCAGGACCCGGCCTTTGCCGTCAGCCTTGGCGGTGCCGAGAAAGCTGCCGATGTCCAGCGTCAGGTGCCGCCAATCAATCTCGATGCCGAAGTCGTCCTCCAACTGGTAAGTGGGTTCCAGGGCAAGGAAGGCGTATGGGCTCTTGTAGTCCACATAGACAATGAGCGGCGCCTGCGAAGTGAGGGGCTGCATGACGATTTCCGGTTGGTTTCAGGCGAGCGGGTTGGATGCGTCCACCTTATCACCAACCTCGCAGTTATGTTAGTTTCACCGCCGCGAAAAACGGCTCGAGGAGAACGTGGCTTGAAAAACCTATGGTTCCACCTGATGCCCTACAAGGAGCTGCCCGACGACTTCCGCGACCGGCATCGGTCGGTGTGGGTCGATATCGACCCCGGCCTGCTCGATCCCAACCGGGCACACGTCATGTACAACGAGTTCATGGATGAGCTGGAGCACGCCGCCGAAGTCGGCTTCGACGGCATCTGCTGCAACGAGCATCACGCCAACGGCTACGGGCTGATGCCCTCCCCCAACCTGATCGCCTCCACCCTGGCCCGGCGCACCGAGGAGGCGGCGCTGTGCGTGATGGGCAACTCGCTGGCGCTCTACAACCCGCCGATCCGGGTGGCCGAGGAGTTCGCCATGCTCGACTGCATCTCCGGCGGCCGCCTGATCGCCGGCTTTCCGGTCGGCTCGCCCATGGACACCGCCTACGCCTACGGGCAGAACCCGTCCAAGCTGCGCGAACGCTACTACGAGGCCCACGATCTCATCATGAAGGCGTGGTCGGCCGAAGAGACCTTCGCCTTCAACGGGCGCTTCAACCAACTGCGCTACGTCAACGTCTGGCCCCGCCCGGTGCAAAAGCCCCATCCGCCCGTGTGGATTCCCGGCGGCGGCTCCATCGAGACTTGGCGCTGGTGCGCGGAACTGGACTACGTTTACTGCTACCTCTCGTACTTCGGCCACAAACTGGGCTTGCGCACCATGCAGGGGTTCTGGGAGGAAATGGACAAGCTCGGCAAGGACCGCAATCCCTATCGGGCAGGCTTCCTGCAGTTCGTCGGCGTCGCCGAAACGCGTGCGGAGGCGTTAAGCCTGTACAAGGAGCCCGCCGAGTACTTCTACGGCCGCTGCCTGCACGTCAGCCCCTCCTTCGTGCAGCCTCCCGGCTACACTACCGAAGCCACCATCCGAGCCCGAGTGCAGTCCCAAGTGGCGGCCGCGGCGATGCAGGAGCGCGGCAAGCAGACCAAGGGCGGCGGCTTCGGCGGCGGCGCCACCACTTGGGAGGAGATCATTGAGGCTGGCTACGTCATCGTCGGCACCCCCGACGAAGTGGCCGAGCGGCTGCGCGAGGTCTGCACCACCCTCAACGTCGGCAACCTGATGCTGCTGCTGCAGTTCGGCAACATGAGCCACGAATTGACCAAGCACAACACCCGGCTCTACGCCGAGCAGGTGCTGCCCCAACTCAGCGACCTGTTCTCCGAGTGGGAGAACCGTTGGTGGCCCGAGCCCATGGCCGGCGCCGAGCGCCGGGCACCTCGTCAAGTCGCCTGATGCGCAGCCGAAGCCTGCGCTGCAACGGCGCCGAAGTTCGAGTTTGGGAGCAAGGCGAGGGCGAACCCATTGTCTTCCTGGCCGGCTTCGGCGGCCTGCCGAAGTGGATACCGTTCCTCGACGGGCTGGCCGAAAGCCGCCACGTCATCGTCCCTTCCCTGCCCGGCTTTCCCGGCGCCGCAGGCCACGACCGGCTCGACGACCTGTCGGACTGGACGGCCGCCACCCTGGAAATCCTCGAAGGCGCAACGGACGGCCCCTTCGGCCTGATCGCCAGCTCGGTCAGCGCCCCCTTGGCCCTGGAAGCGGCCGCAATGCAGCGCCAGCGCATCGCCAAGCTGGCGCTCATCGGCCCCTTCGGCATCCATGACGAGCGCTCCGGGGCCATGGACCTCTGGGCGCAACCCCCAGGCCCGAAAAGCTATCCGCCGCTGCTGTGCGCCAGTCCGGAGCGGTTCGAGGCACTCTGGGACAAGCCTGACGACATGGACGAAATCGAGTGGCAGGTGACGGAAGTCCGGGCCCGGGAAGCCGCCGCCCGCTACCTGTGGCCGCTCAACGACACCGGCATCCTGAAGCGTGCCTACCGAATCACCCAGCCCATGCTGCTGCTTCGGGGGGGCGAGGATAAGTTGGTGCCGCGAGCCTGCCTGGAAAAGCTGAAGGCCGCCGTCCCCGGCGAATGCTTGATCCAGGAAGTGGCCGAAGCCGGACATCTCGTGGAACTCGACCAGCCGGACGCCTTGGCCAGGCTAATCAACCAGTTCATCTAGCGTTCTGTCCGACCGCAGGCGCGCCAGCCGCCTTGCCGCTGGCGATCTGCTCCCGGGCCTCCTTCTCGATCTTCACCGCACCGCCGGGATCCACCCCCATTTGATGGAGAATGCGCGAGTTGGCGTGCCCCAGATGATGCAGGCCGAAAGCCGAGTGGATGGCGTTGTACATGCCTTGGGCGTCGAGCGATTGATTCACGGCGAGCTTGGCCAGCTTCAGGCCGAAGGGCGGCTGCTTGGCGATCCTCCTGGCGAGGTCCAAGGTGAAGCCAGTGAGTTCGGCGTTCGGCACCACATGGTTGACCATGCCCAGTTCCTTGCCTTCCTGGGCGCTGATGGCGCCGCCGGTGAAGAGCATTTCCTTGGCCTTGCGGTGGCCCACTTCCCAAGCGTGGACGAAGTACTCATGGCCGTTGACGCCGAAGGCGATCACCGGGTCGGAGAACTGGGCGTCCTCGGCGGCGACGATCAGGTCGAACGGCCAGACCAGCATCAGCCCGCCGGCGATGGCCTTGCCCTGCACTTGGGCGATGGTCGGCTTGGGCATGTTGCGCCAGCGCCAGCAGAAGCCGACGTAGATCTCCTGCTCCATCGCCATGTGCCCTTCCTGGCCGGGGCGCCGGTAGCCGCCCCCGCCCATGATCGGCGGGCCGTAGTCGCCAATTCGGCTGCGGTCCTTCAGGTGGTGCCCTGAGGAGAAGTGCGGGCCGTCAGCGCCGATGATGACCACCTTGATGGCGTCATCGTGCATGGCCACGTTCAGGGCGCGGTCCATCTCATAGAGCATTTGCTTGTTCTGCGCATTGCGGATGTCCGCCCGCGCCAGCATGATCCGCGCCACGCCCTCGGCGGGCTCCTCGTAGCGAATCTGCTCAAACACTTCGGCTTCACTCATGTTCGATACCTCCCTGCAACGCTCCCGATGCTCACGCCAAGGGCCAGATGCCCGCCACCAAGGTCCCGAACAGCCCCATCAGGCCGACAATGAAGGTCACGAAGAACGTGACCATCCAGCCGAGCATTTTCTCAAGCAGGGACTCGATCCGGTCCAAACGTCCCTCAACCGACTTGAATCGGGCATCGGCGGCCACCTCAGTTGACTCGAAGCGAGCGTCAACTTCACTAAAGCGCTCATCAATGCGCTTCCAAAGCAATTCATTGTTGCGCTCAAACTCCGCGCGCAGCCGCTCCGGCGTAACGGCGAACTTCTCAATGGAATTGGCGATCGCCGCAATCACCGCCCTGCTCTCCTGTTGGGGCATTCCGGATGCCTCAAGCCGCTCCGACATCGCCTCGATTTCCCTGACTGTTCGCTGCATGATCATGTTCCTTGGTCGCAGTTGGAATAGCAAGCCACCTTGAACCCTTGCCGCGTCTCAGAAAAGTGGCGATTCGCCCGCCGTCGCGTGGGAAATTGGCCATTCAGCGCAAAGGGGGCGGCGAGCGGCTTGCCGTCGGTCAATGGCGCGACTAACCTGAATCCCCAGTCGCACCCATTGCGCAGGAGTTGGGCCTATGAAGCTGTTCGCAAAGATCGTCCTCGGCACGGTTCTGGCCGTCACCGCCATCGTCGCCGTCGTGCTGATCGGCGCCCGTTTCGCCGATGGTCCCCTGGAGATCATCGCCGGAGGGCCGTTCACCAGCGGCGAGCCGCAATTGGCAGTGCCCAGCGACTGGTCGTTCGTGAAGGACATGGAAACCATTGAGTTCCAGTCCTTGGAGCCGCCGCGCTCGCGCACCGTCTGGGTGCTGGTTCACGAAGGACGCCTTTTCATTCCCAGTGGCTACATGGACTCGGCTTGGGGGCGCATCTGGAAGCAGTGGCCCATCGAGGCGGAGCGCGACGGGCGCATCATCACGCGCATCGACGGCAAGCTCCACAACCACAACTTGGTGCGCCTCCGGGAGGGGTCGATGCTCAAGCCGTTGCTTGAGCAGCTGTCACGCAAGTACATGGGCGGCCAGCCCATACCTGAGGCGGCTGTTGCCTCCGGCGCGCTCTGGCTGTTCGAGTTGACGCCAAGGGCGTGAGCCTTGCCTTCGAGGGGCTGGGGGTCGCCGACTTCACCCAAGCTCCGGCCAGCGTCTCCACCACCGCTGACGGCCCGGTCCGAGCCCCTGCGTTCAAGGCCAATGGAACCATCTGAGGTTCGGGAAGCCAACGCTGCGGATGCGAGCATCGGCATCGGTGGCACCTTGCTGCTGCTGATGGCCTCCGTGCTCCTGTTCGGCAGCGACTCCTCCGCCGGCGCCAATCAAATCGCCCTGGTCTGCGGCACGGCAATCGCTGCGGGCATCGGCATTAGGAACGGCCACAGCTGGAAGGCCATCGAACGGGCGATTGTGGCCGGCATCGGCACCGCGATGCCGGCCATCCTGATCCTGCTCTCCGTCGGCAGCCTGATCGGCGCTTGGATGATCAGCGGCACGGTGCCCACGCTGATCTACTACGGGCTGCTGGTGCTCGACCCCGGCTTCTTCTACGCCGCCTGCTGCCTGCTGTGCGCCATCACGGCACTGGCGATCGGCAGCTCCTGGACAGTGGCCGGCACCTTGGGCATCGCATTGGTGGGCATCGCCGCGGCCTTGGGGCAATCCATCGAGGTCACCGCCGGGGCCATCATCAGCGGCGCCTACTTCGGCGACAAGATGTCGCCGCTTTCAGACACCACCAATCTGGCGCCGGCGGTCACCGGCATCGACATCTTCACCCACATCCGGCACATGACCTGGACCACCACGCCGAGCCTGGCCGTGGCCTTGGCGATCTTCCTGTTGATCGGCGGCAGTTCCGCAAACGCACGGGCGGGCAGCCTCGACGCCACCTTGGCCCTGCTTGAGGGTCATTTCGACATCAGCGCGCTGCAGCTTGTGCCGGTGGCCCTGGTGATCGGCTTGGCGGTGCGCAAAACCCCCGCCGTGGCGACGATTCTGGCTGGCGCCCTGGTCGGCGTCCTGTTTGCCCTGGCGTTTCAACGCCCCGCCATTCTGGCGATGGCGCCGGGCGACGGCGGCGACGCCGTCACGCGGGCCCTGTGGACGGTGCTGTTCAACGGCTACACGGCAACCACCGGCGACGCCAACCTCGATGCGCTGCTGTCGCGGGGCGGCATGAGTTCAATGCTGACCACCGTCTGGCTGGTGATCGCCGCCATGTCCTTCGGCGCGGTCCTGGAAAGAGCCGGCATCCTGCGGGTGCTCCTGCGCGGCTTGGTCAAACTGGGACGCGGCACGGGCAGCCTCATTGCCGCCAGCGGCGGCACCTGCTTCGGCATCAATGCGCTGGCCGCCGATCAGTTCATGTCCATCGTGCTGACCGGACGCATGTTCCGCGACGAGTACCTGCGGCGCGGACTACACGAGAAGAACTTGGCCAGGGTGGTCGAGGACACCGGCACCATAACCTCGCCGCTGGTGCCTTGGAACACCTGCGGCGCCTACATGGCCGCCACCCTCGGCGTACCCACCCTGACCTATCTGCCCTTCTGCTTCTTCAACCTGATCAACCCGCTGGTGTCGATGGCCTACGGCGCCACCGGCTTCAAGATCGAACCCGTCGAAGCGAGGTCGGACGCCAATTCCCAAGCGGCGCTGGCATAAGCGGAACCCTGGGCATCTTCCCCTAAGCAACGGCCTTGCGCAGAACGTGCAAGTAGCCGTTCGAGAAGCAGCCCTCAGGTCTCGCGCAGGCGCCGAAAAACCCCCTGTCCTTGAGCAGGTTGTGAAAGCGGCGCAGGCGATAGCAGGGCACCCCCGCTTGCAGGTGGTGCTCCAGATGATAGTTGACGAAATTCGGCCCGATAAGCAGCCGCTCCCACCAAGACACCAACGTGGTGGCGGTGTTTTCGCGCACGTCAGCGCTCAGCCGATTCAGGGCAACGCCGTGCTCGCTCATGAACCGAATGCGGGTGACGACCTGATAGGCCACCAGATAGGCCAACCACCAAAGGGCATAGGCCCAAGGTGCGCCGGCCAATGCGAGCAAACTGAACATAACGCCGTGGGAAGCCAGGAAGGGGGCGTTGCGCGACCAGCCGAATGACTTGACCTGCCGAAGCAAATCCTTGAAGCCGGTGCGGCCCGTCAGGTCTCGCGTCAGCTTGCGGCGCAGGCTGGCCGGCTCGGCCGGATAGGCGCTGGCCATGACGAAGTCCGGATCCCGCTCGGTGCCCGCATGGCGATGGTGGTCGAGATGGTAGGCCCGATAGCGGGCTAGAGAGGTGTTCATCAGCCCGCCGAACAGCCACGTGCCAAAGGCGTCGTTAAGCCGCCGGGACTCGAAGAAAACCTGGTGGGCGCAATCGTGGTAGAGCACCGCAAGGCCCAACTGACGCCCACCAAGCAACGCGACGGCCAGCAGCACGGTCAGCGGACTGAGCCACAGGGCCGGCAAGGCGAAGGCGCCGACCATCACGGCGAGATTGAACAACGTCATCCATCCCGCCTGCCAGTCGGAGCGCACCAGCAGGGAACGCATCTCCTCCGCGCTTGCGTAGTCGGAAAGATTGGCCGTCGCAGTGGTGCTCATGATCTTCCAATACTAGCTTTCTGACTGGCTCCGCGCCAGCGCGCGCAGAGCGGGCGCGGATGATGGTGAAGGTGCTGATCCACGGGTACGCGACGGGCGTGTTCTCGTCGCGGGGCGTGGCGCACCGGCTGGAGGAGGACGTGGCGTTCCGGGTTCTGGCGGCGGGGAACTTCCCGAGCC
>JAPOTD010000036.1:26441-32734 GCA_026709365.1 Gammaproteobacteria bacterium | reverse complement strand
CCTGCTGGGCCAGAACGTCAACGCCTACCGCGGGCCGATCGACGGCGACCAGGCGGATCTGGCGGAGCTGATCCACTACGCAGCCCAAGTCAAGGGCATCGACCGCGTGCGCTACACCACCTCTCACCCCGTCGAGTTCGGCGACAACCTGATTGCCGCCTACGCCGAGGTGCCGGAACTGGTTGACCATCTGCA
The DNA here is from genome assembly GCA_026709365.1 of Gammaproteobacteria bacterium. Taxonomy (GTDB): domain Bacteria; phylum Pseudomonadota; class Gammaproteobacteria; order Pseudomonadales; family Azotimanducaceae; genus Azophilus. The sequence continues at coordinate 32,539 of JAPOTD010000036.1, read as the reverse complement.
CCTGCCGGTGCAGTCCGGCTCCGACCGGGTGCTGGCGGCCATGAAGCGCGGCCACACCGCCCTGGAGTACAGGGCAAAGATCCGCAAGCTGCGCGCGGTGCGGCCCAACATTTCCCTGTCATCGGACTTCATCGTCGGCTTTCCCGGCGAGACCGATGCCGACTTCGACGCCACGCTGCGGCTGATCGACGAGATCGGCTTCGACACCTCCTTCTCGTTCATCTACAGCGCCCGCCCCGGCACCCCGGCGGCCAACCTGCCCGACGAGACGCCGATGGAAGTCAAGCAGCACCGCCTCGCCATCCTGCAGGACCGCCTGCGGCAAAGCGCAGCCGCCATCGCTGAGCGCATGGTCGGCACCCGGCAGCAGGTGCTGGTCACCGGCCCGGCCCGCAAGGACCGTGACCAACTGCAAGGCCGAACGGAAAACAACCGGGTGGTGAACTTCGCCCCTGTCCAACAGGACAGACCTGTCCGGCAGGACGGGCTGGTCGGCGGTTTCGCGGAGGTGCGGATCACCGAAGCGCTCCCCAACTCACTGCGCGGGGAATGGGTTGGATCGAGCGATTAGGCCTGTTTCGAGACTTGAGCTGAAGTTCACCAAGGCTCATCGAAGTAGTGGCTCAGTTTGACTCAGGTCGTCGTGATTCGGTCGAGGGCGAGACGCCCTCGCTCCGGGGATCTCACCTGAAGTGGGCATTTCGTCCCGGAGCGACGGCATCCTGCCCTCGCAGTGACGCCCGTCAGAGCGCCAGATGCTCAAGCTTCGCCAAAGTCAAACTGAGCCACCGTCTTCATCGACGATTTACAGCGAGCAAGCCCTTGCTGTGCTAACCTCCGCTCGGCAACGACAAACAGACGCGAGGCACGGCACAAGCAGTTGAGCGAGGACTCATCCCCAGCCGCAGCGGCGGCTTGGGAACAGAAGGTGGTGCAGCTCACCACCAACTTAAACTTGGAACCCGACCATCCTCTCCGCGTGGCGGCGTTGTGCGGGCCGTTCGACCAGAACCTGAAGCACCTTGAGGCGCGTCTTGGGGTTCACATCCGCAGCCGCGGCAACCTGTTCCAGATCAGCGGCCCCGAACGGCGCGTGCATGCCGCCGGCGCCGTGCTCGAACGGCTCTACGAGGAGACCGCACGGCGCAGCGCCATCGAACCGGAACTGGTGCATCTCCTCCTGCAGGAATCCGGCGTCGAGACGCTGGTTGCCCGTCGAGCCGACCAAGGCGCTGGGCAGGGTGAAGCCGAGGCGACAGTCATCCGCGTCCGCCGCAAGACCGTCAAGCCCCGGGGCGCCAACCAAACCGACTACGTCGGCCGAGTGCGCAGCCACGACGTCAACTTCGGCATCGGCCCCGCCGGCACCGGCAAAACCTACTTGGCCGTGGCCTGCGCCGTGGAAGCCTTGGAGAGCGGCCGCGTGGCGCGCCTGCTGTTGGTGCGGCCCGCGGTGGAGGCCGGCGAAAAGCTCGGCTTCCTGCCCGGCGATTTGGCGCAGAAGATCGATCCGTACCTGCGCCCCCTGTACGACGCCCTGTATGAAATGATGGGCGTCGAGCGGGTCAACAAGGCCATTGAACGCAACATCATCGAGGTCGCTCCCTTGGCCTACATGCGCGGGCGCACCCTCAACAATGCCTTCATCATCCTTGATGAGAGCCAAAACACCACCGTTGCGCAAATGAAGATGTTCCTGACCCGCATCGGCTTCGGCGCAACGGCGGTGATCACCGGCGACATCACGCAGATCGACCTGCCGCCGGGGCAGCAGTCCGGCCTCGTCAACGTGCGCCAGGTGCTGCGCGACGTCGAAGGCGTGACCTTCACCCACTTCAGCTCCAAGGACGTGGTTCGCCACCCCTTGGTCAAGAAGATCGTCGATGCCTATGCCGCGCACCAGTCCGAGGCCAAGGACCGGGACGGAGGCAAGGATAGGCCGCGCAATGTCCGTTGAGGTGCAGTTGGCCGCCCCGGCACACCGTCTGCCCAAGGTGCGGGACTTCCGCCTTTGGGCCCGGCAGGCGCTGCAGGGTGAAAGCGGCGACCTCTGCGTGCGGGTGGTGGACGCCGATGAGTCCCAAGCGCTGAACGGCCGCTACCGGGGCATTGACGCGCCCACCAACGTCCTGAGCTTCCCGGCTGCGGCAAGCCTGCCGGGCGAGGCCGGCTTGCTGGGCGACATCGTGGTCTGCGCCCCGGTCGTGGAGGCGGAAGCGGCGCAGCAGCGCAAGGCCGCTGCCGAGCACTTCGCCCACATGGTCGTGCATGGGGTGCTGCACCTGCGCGGCCACGACCACGAGGCCGCCGACGAAGCCCAGGCCATGGAGGAGCTGGAAACGGCCATACTGGGCGAACTCGGCATGGCGGACCCCCACTCCGCCTGAACACGGCGCGGTCCTTGGGCCGGCACACCGAGCGGCGGTCCGGCCTGGCTTCAGGCAAGGGCAGTGTCGAAGGCGGCAATGTTGCGGGTCTCCTCGCTGAATTCGACGCCGATCAAGTGGATCGTCTCGCCGGAAGCGCGATGCTTGTCGGCGTAGCCGCGCTCCGTCAGCTGCCGCACGGCCGCGCCGTCGCCGGCCCGCTCGATGACCTTGAACTCGAAGAGGTAAACCCTGCCCCCGCAGCGCAGCGCCAAGTCCACCCGGCCCGTCGCGGAGGCATCCTCCACGGACAGGTCGAAGCCCAGCGATGCCAAGCAGGCATAGAAGACGCTGGCGTAGTAGCCCTCGAAACAAGCGATGTCTTTCCTGCGGTGCCAATCGGCGGGAATGCCCGCGTAGATGGCACGGAATTCAGCCTCGACGCCGGCCAAATCGTGGGCGAGGAGGTGATCGTAAAGCCGGTCCCGTCTGGCCAGCCCCGCTGCGGCGCCTGCCAGACGCCTAAGCAGCGTCTCATTGAGGCTCTGGCGCACCTCCAGGTTCGGATAGCCGAGCCGGTAGCGGGTGCGTCCGCTTCGGTGGGAGGATCCCTCTATGGTCAGGTAACCGGTTTGGAACAGCAGGGCCTCCGGGGTGATCTCGTCCACATCAAAGCTCGACAGCAGATGGTCGTCGGCAACCATGCCGTCGAGCGCAAAGGCGCCCACGCCCCGGCGGGCCAGCGTGTCCACCAAGAAGGTCGGCGTGCCGGTCTCGAACCACCAAGCGCGGAACGTCCGATTCCGGAACAGCAGCAGGATGTCGTAGGGGTTGTAAACCCGCTCCCTGCCATCCCAGTTGTAGCCGTTGTACCAAGCCCGCACCTGGGCTCGATCGAGGCCCTCAAGCTCCGGCGCGAACACCGTGTCCAAGTCGCTCTCGGTATAGCCGCAGATGGTCGCGAAGCTGGCATCGAGCGTGACATCAATGAGATTGTTGACGCCCGAGAACAGACTCACTTTGGAGAACTTGCTCACCCCGGTCAGCAGCGTGAAGCGGATGTGCGCATCGCAGTCCTTGATGACCGCGTACAGGCCGCTCAGGAAGCCCCGGCTGGCGCGGGCATCCTCCGGCTCGTCGAGAAGGTCGAGGATCGGCTTGTCGTACTCGTCAATCAGCACCACGACCCGTTCGCCGCCGCGCTCATGCAGCGTCCTGATGATCTCGCGCAGCCGCGCCGCTGGCGGGGCGTGATGCAGGGACACGTTGTGCTCACGAGCAACGTCGTCGATGAGCGCAAGCGTTGCAAGCTCCAGCCTTTCGCGGGAACTGAAATCGCCGGAGCCGAAGCTCAGACGCACCACCGGATGCCGCCGCTGCCAATCCCAGGAATCGTGGATGCACAGCCCCCGGAACAACGCCTCAGACCCCTCGAACAGCTCCTTGATGCTGTCGAGCAGCAGGCTCTTGCCGAAGCGTCGGGGGCGCGACAGGAAGTAGTGCTTGCCGACATCGATCATGCGCTTGATATGCAGCGTCTTGTCGGCGTAGTAGTGCCCCTCCTCACGCATCTCGCGGAAGGTTTGGATACCTATCGGCAGCTTTAGCCTCGGCTGTCCCGGCGCGGCGCTCATGGCCGGCAGTGTAGCGCAAGCGGTCTCGCGCGGCCAAAACGGGAAGCGGCTTACGCCCAGGACAGATGCAGCGCTTTCGGACCCCGGAAGAACAGGTTGAACGGATAGTCCAAGCAGTTCAGGTTGTCGATCTCGAAGTGGGGAATGCGGGCCAGAAGGGTTTTGAGCGCGATTTCGGTTTCGATGCGGGCCAGTTGGGCGCCGAGGCAGAAGTGCGCGCCGCCGCCGAAGCTCTTGGAGCGCTTGAAGGGCCGTTCGATATCGAGCTCCTGGGCGTTTTCATAGGCCTCGCCATCCCGATTGGCCGAACCGAGCAGCAGCACCACCATCTGCCCGGCAAGAATCTGGTGGCCGCCGATTTCCACGTCGGCCTGGGCGACCCGCGGCAACTGCTGCACCGAGGAGTCGAAGCGCAGAAACTCCTCCACCGCCTGGGGCATCAGCTCCGGGCGTTGGCGCAGCTTCTCCAGCTGGACCGGGTGCCGCGCCAGCGCGATCAGCGCGTTGCCGATCAGGTTCACGGTGGTTTCGTGGCCGGCCATGAACAGCAGCCGCACGTTGTGGGTCAGCTCCTCCGGCGAGAGGTTCTCCTCCTCCTCGTTGCGCAGCAGCAAGCCGCTGGTCAGGTCATCCTCCGGCGCTTGCCGCTTGGCTTCGAACAGTTCGTTGAGATAGGCGTCAAACAGCGCCGTGACCTCTTGGCTGCGGCGGCGCTTCTCCGCACCGCTGGTGGCGGGGTCGATGCCGGTGCCGGCGGCAATGAGATCGTTGGACATACGGGCGAATCGGGCGCGGTCAGCCGCGGGGATGCCCAGCATTTCGCTGATGATGGTGGACGGAATCGGATGGGCGTACTCACGCATCGCCTCCATGCGGCCAAGCGGCTCGATGCGGTCGAGCAGCCCGTCCACCAAGGCTTGAACGTGCGGCCGCATCGCTTCTATGCGGCGAGCGTTGAAAGCCTTGGCGAAGCGGCTGCGGATGCGGCCATGGTCCGGGGGGTCGATCACCAGCATCGACCGGCGGTCTTCATCGTCAAGAACCGAGGCCGGCATCCGATGCTCAGTGCCGGGCCGGGGCTGCTTGCCGAAGCGCTTGTCCTTCAGGATGGCGTCCACGTCCTCGTAGCGCCCCGCATACCAGATGCCTTGGCCATCCTGAATCAGGCGCTGCTGGCGAACCATCTCATGCAGCGGATAGGGATCCTTGAGGTAGCGCTTGAGCAGTTCCGGGTTTCTGGCGATGCCGTCCATGGGCCTGAGATTACACCCTTCGCACACCGAGTGGAATTCGCGGTCCGCGGAACTCTGGTTCAGGCAACCGGTTCGCCCAGCAGCGCACAATCTTCAAGCCTCGCCACCTTTCGGTCGAACGTGTAAAGACGAGTTGCGCCCGAACGCCTGGCGGCGGCTGCGATCATAAGGTCGGAAAAGCCAATGCCACCCTGCCGGTATCGAAGGGCCGCGTGAGCGACGTCGTCCGCCGATTCCACCTGCAGGCACTTGCGTTGCAACCAACCCTTCGAGAGCCGTCGCAATCCGGTCTCTGGAAAGCGCGTGGGTTCTTTCCAACACCCAGACCAGTTCGACCACAACCTCCCTGCAGATGAATCCGAGGCGTTCCGGCGTCAACTCTTCCAACAACGCTCGAGCAAACCGAGCTTGTGCCTCGTCGTCCTCAACGAGAACCCGCACAAGAACACTGATGAACGGCGATGGATTTTGATCACGTTCATTGCATTGTCTGCTGGGCTGGTCACTGCGGGTCGAGTGGACAAGACTCGGGCTAAGGGACCAACCCACGGTTGCTGGAAGGCCGGTCGAAGCCGCCTTGGCGGAACTTGACCTTCAAGGCCATCCTCGCCAGCCAGCGGTGCCCCGGCCTCGCCTTAAGCCGGGCTTTCCCCTGAAAGCTCCGGGCCGGCGGGCCGGGGGGCTGGGCCATCGAGCGCGCTGAGCGCCTTGGCGCGCCGCACCCGGTGGCGGCGCGCCAATTCGCGCATGTCGGTGGTCGCGTCCGTTTCGTCAACGATCTCATGGCCGCGCAGGGTGTCGATCGCGGCCTCCGTGGTGACGATGCCGGCCGTGCCGCGGGGGGG
>JAPOTD010000036.1:0-26431 GCA_026709365.1 Gammaproteobacteria bacterium | reverse complement strand
CCACCTCACAATTTTATTGATATGCTCGCTCTGATGGGGGACAGCAGTGATAATTGAAGTCGTCCATCACCACCGCCAAGTGCTCCTGCCGCGTCCGCAGGACGGTGAACAGGTCGGTGATGGCATAGGATTCGCCGACCGCGACGATCTCCCGGCGCAGGGCCGTGAGCGGCTCGCTGCCGCGCTCCTCCACCAAGGCGGTGAGCATGTCGTCCTTGAGCACGTACCCGGTGACATGGTCCTTGGACTCGTTGTACAGGGGTATGCGGGAGAAGTGCTGCCGCTTGGCGCTGCCGTAGTAGCCGGCAATGGTTTCCCTTTCGGAAGCCATCGCCACGACGGTGCGCGGCGTCATGACATCCCGGACTTGAATGGTCTGAAAGCGGATCAGGTGGCCGATCATCTTGCTTTCCTCAGCCTCAAACACGCCTTCCTCGGCGCCGAGTTCCGCCATCGCCAGGAAGTCCGTGCGGGTCAGGATGGGCTGGGCCGTATCCCGCTTCAAATACTTGGTGATGGTCTGGCTGAGCCAGACGAGGGGAGCCAGAGCGATGATCAGCAGGCGCAGCGAATGCACGGTGAATACGGCGAAGCGCTGCCAGTGCAAGGCCCCGATGGTCTTGGGCACGATTTCCGAAAACACCAATATCGCGATGGTCATGGACGCCGGAACGGCAATGGCCGTGATCCACGGGCTGGCTTGCGCCCAGATCAAGCCCGCCTGGGCGCCCACGCCGATGGCGCCCACGGTGTGGGCTATGGTGTTGAGCGTCAGGATGGCGGCCAAGGGCCGGTCAATGTTGGCCTTGAACTCCTCCAGCGTTCGGCCGACGCGGGTGCCCTTTCGGGCGAGCACGCGCGCGTGGCTAGGCGACATGCTGAGGAGCACGGCCTCCCACAAGGAGCAGAGAAAAGAGAACACCAGCGCCAGCAGAAAGAAAGTGACTAGCGGAATGTACATGAAGTCGGATTGACGCCCCCGATTGCCAAGGGGCAGAGTACACCAGATAAACCCTGTCGCACACTACCCACTTTAGTTTCAGCAATTCTCATTTGGCCAGCGACCGCTTAGCCGTAAGGATGCCCTGACGCCGAAACCGCCATGCGGAGCGAGAGTTCGAGGGCGGGACGCCCTCGCGCCGAGGGATATTGCTGCTTTAATTCGCCCTTGATTCCCCTCAAATCACGCCGGTCCGGCGCAACGCTTCGACTTCCGAAGGGGCGCAGCCCAACTCGGCCAGAACGGCTTCCGAGTCCTGCCCCGGATCGGGCGCCGCCCGCTCAAATCGGTCGCCTTGGGGATGGGCGCTTAGATTGATGGGCGAGCGGATCAGGCGCACCGCGCCCAATTCCGGGTGCTGCGCGGCCTTGGTCATCCCCAAATGACGCGCCTGCTCGTCCTCAAAGGCTTGGCCGACATCGTTGATTGGGCCGCAGGGCACCCCCGCGCCGTTGAGCGCGCGGACCAGTTCAGCGGCGGTGAAGCGGGCCGTGACCGCATTGATGTCGGCATTGAGCGCAGCCTTCAATCGCCGGCGCTCCCCGGCCTGGCGGTATTCAGGCCGGTTGAGGAGCTCCTCCGCCCCCAACGCCCGGCAGAAGCGCTCCCAAAGCCGCTGGCTGGGCGCTGCGATGTTCACCAGGCCGTCACTGGCCCGGAAGGCGCCCATCGGGGTCTGGTAGGGATGGTCGTTCCCCGCCTGGCCGGGGACTTCGCCGCCCATCGTGTAGCGGGCGCCTTGAAAGTCCAGCTTGCACAGCATGGCTTCGAGCAGCGAGGTGTGGACCCACTGCCCCTCCCCGGTGCGCTCCCGGTGCAGCAGGGCCAGCAGGATGCCCTGCCCCAGAAACATCCCGGCGGAGGTGTCGCTGATGGCGATGCCCGTCCGCCACGGACCGCTGCCCGGCTCGCCGGTGATGGACATCAGGCCGCTCATGCCCTGAACGACCTGATCGACCCCGGCCCGCCCGCCATAGGGACCGTCCTGGCCAAAGCCGGAGATGCTGGCGTAGATGATGGACGGGTTGGCCGCCTTGACCGATTCGTAGTCCACCTTGAGCCGGTGCTTGACCTCGGCCTTGAAGTTCTCGACCACCACGTCGGCGCTGCGGGCCAAGCGCATGAACAGCTCATGTCCCCCGGGCTTCTTCAGGTTGAGCGTCAACCCCCGCTTGTTGCGGTGCAGGTTCTGCTCATCCGGCCCGTGTCGGGCGCCAGTGACCGCACGGGCCGCACCGGAGACTGACTGCGGCGCCTCGATCTTGATCACGTCCGCCCCCCAATCCGCGAGCAGCCGCACCGCAGTGGGGCCCGCCCGGGCATGGGTGAGGTCGAGAACGCGAATGTGCGCCAGCGGCATCATGGCGCATCTTGGCCCGCTGCAGGCTCCCTCATGCTAGGGGCAGGCCCCTCGCGCTCCCCGGCTGAGGGCTCAATCCTGCGAGGGGCAGGCCCCTCACGCTCCCCGGCTGAAGGCTCAATCCTGCGAGGGGCAGGCCCTTCACGCTCCCCGGCTGAAGGCTTAATCCTGCGAGGGGCGGGCCCCTCGCGCTCCCCGGCTGAGGGCTCCGCACACGCCGTCGCTGGACGCTCCAGCCAGCGGAACAGCAGCGTGGCGGCAAGGGCGCCGAACAGCTGGGCGGCGATGAACGCGGGCGCGTGCGCCGGGGCGATGCCGGCAAAGGTGTCGGTGAACGAACGGGCCACGGTGACTGCCGGGTTGGCGAAGGAGGTCGATGAGGTGAACCAGTAGCCGGCGGTGATGATGAGCCCCACAGCGTAGGGCACGGCCTCCGGGCGAGTGCGCAGGCAGCCCAGTATGGCGGCCAGCAGCGCAAAGGTGGCGACGAATTCGCCCAGCCACTGGCCAGCGCCCGCGCGCGCCTTGACGCCTTCAACCAGAAGCGGCTCGCCGAACATCGCATGCGCCGCCATCACCCCAAGGATGCCGCCGGCGAGCTGGGCCAGAACGTAGCCCGCCGCATCGCCCGACGTCAGTTCGCGCCGCAGCCGGAAGGCCAAGGTCACCGCCGGATTGAAGTGGGCGCCGGACAGCGGCCCGAACACCAGGATAAGCACCACCAAGGCCGTGCCTGTGGCGATGGTGTTGCCCAGCAGGGCGATGGCGTCGTTGCCCCCGGCCAGGCGCTCGCCCATGATGCCGCTGCCCACCACCACGGCCAGCAGCAGCGCCGTGCCCAAGGTTTCCGCAACCAGACGCCTCGGCAGATCCACGTTCATGGCCGACAAGGAACCAGCTTCACGCCAACGGGCACCAACTTGCCAGTGCAGACGAACAGCGCGGTCAAAGGATGCGGCACCGTTTGCCCGCGCTTCGATAAGCTACCCGACGCCACATCCGCTGCCATGCGAACATCGTACACGCTGCCTTCGATGAGGCCAAACGCGCGACCTGACGGTCTCGGCGAACGTTCCGTTCGTGGGAGTTTCGCTGCGCGAAACTCCGCGCTCGTCGCTCAGGCCAGATTCCGATATGTTCTTAAGCCCGCACAACTTTGTAATTGTTTGGTAGCGGCTCAGGCAGCAAAAAGGACCATCTCGAATAGAGTGACACGCCTATAAACGAGCTTCAGCCGACCCTGAGTGGGCGTGCAAACCCGCTGCGTTGTCCCTGCGGATTTTCAATCGAGGGCGGGACGCCCTCGCTCCGGGAATCCGCTGGGTTCGGGCAACGACCCACGGATAAGGGCGTTCCGCCCTCGAAATGAACCGGGGACGCCGCCAACTTCGTCGGCTGAAGCTCGTTTATTGGCATGTTCGGGCAAAAGTCGGCCTAAACACCCAGAGCGACCCAACCAACCGATGAGAACTGCCGGCAACTGCCGCCGCGCAGATCCCACGAGCCCGGCGTCTGCGCTATAGTTCCTCCCAAGGCCGTTCAGCGCCGCAGCAACCAAAGGCAGCCACCATGTCCGTAACCCTCGACAAACTGGTCACCACCCATGCCGTGCCGGGCCGCGAGACCCGCGAAGCCTTGGGCATCGTCAGCGCCGAGTGCGTGCTCGGCATCAACATCTTCCGCGACGTCCTCGGCGGCCTGCGCGACATCGTCGGCGGCCGCAGCGGCACCCACCAGAAGGCACTGCGCGAGGCCCGGGAAACCTGCCTCAATGAACTGGCTGACCAGGCATCGTCCTTGGGTGCCGACGCGGTGGTCGGCATCGATCTCGACTACAGCGAGATCAGCGGCGGCGGCAAGGGCATGGTGCTGCTGGTCGCCTCGGGCACGGCCGTGCGGCTGAAGTAGCCGCGCCGGAGCGCGGTCACTCAATGCCGCATGGCAAATGATGCAAACCAGACCCCGGAGCAGGTCGCCCGGGATCGGATCGACGCCCGCCTTGAGGGCGCAGGCTGGCAGGTTCAGGACAAGGACGCCCTCAACTTCAACGCAGGCCCAGGCATCGCGGTGCGCGAATACCAAACCGATGCCGGACCCGCCGACTACGCGCTCTTCGTGGACCGGCAGGCCGTTGGCGTCATCGAGGCCAAGCCGGACAGCTGGGGCGACAAGCTCACCACGGTTGAGGAGCAGTCCGAGGGCTACGCCAACGCCAAGCTCAAGTGGTACGCGAACAAAGAGCCTCTGCCCTTCCTTTATGAATGCACCGGGCAGGTCACGCGCTTCACCGATGGCCGCGACCCGAATCCGCGCTCCCGGGAAGTCTTCACCTTCCACCAGCCGGAGACGCTTCGAGCTTGGCGACGCGCCCCGCGCTCCCTTCGCTCCGGCCTCGCCTCACTGCCGCCGCTGAACCCTGCGCAGCTGCGCGACTGCCAAACCAAGGCGATCGTCCGTCTCGAAGCGTCGCTGCAAGCCAACCGTCCCCGCGCCCTCGTGCAGATGGCCACCGGCTCCGGGAAGACCCACACCGCCATCACCGTGGTTTACCGGCTGCTGAAGCATGCCGGCGCCCGGCGCGTGCTCTTTCTGGTGGACACCCGCAACCTGGGCGAGCAGGCCGAGCAGGCGTTCATGGCCTTCATGCCCAACGACGACAACCGCCAATTCACCGAGCTCTACAACGTTCAGCGGCTGGCTTCGCCCTTCATTGCCGGCGACGTGCAGGTGGTCATCTCCACCATCCAGCGCCTGTACGCCACGCTCAAGGGTCAGGACTTGCCGGCGGGTGCGGAGGAGGAGCATCCGGCGGAGCGAGGTTGGCAGCGCAAACGACCGCAGCCGGTCGCCTACAGCGCCGCGCTGCCGCCGGAGCACTTCGATGCGGTCATCATTGACGAGTGCCACCGCTCCATCTACAACCTGTGGCGGCAGGTGGTCGAGTACCTCGACGCCTTCCTGATCGGCCTGACCGCCACGCCGGACAACCGCACCTACGCCTTCTTCCAGAAGAACGTGGTCAGCGAGTACACCCACGAACAGGCCGTGGCGGACAAGGTCAACGTGGGCAACGAGATCTACCTGATCGAGACCCAAGTCAGCCAAGGCGGCGCAACGCTGAAGCGCGAGCAGCCCATCGAGAAGCGGCAGCGGCTCACGCGCGCCCGCCGCTGGACGGTGCAAGAGGAGCGCTCGCCCTACGCTGCCCGCCAGCTTGATCGATCGGTGGTGAACCCGGACCAGATTCGCACCGTCATCCGCGCCTTCCGAGACCACTGGCCGCGAATGTTCCCCGGACGCCGGGAGCTGCCCAAAACGCTGGTCTTCGCCAAGACCGACAGCCACGCCGACGACATCATCCAAACGGTGCGCCAAGAGTTCGGGGAGGGCAACGAGTTCTGCCGCAAGATCACCAACGGCGCCAAGAACCCGAAGTCGTCCCTCACCGCCTTCCGCAACGACTTCAACCCGCGCATCGCCGTCACGGTGGACATGATCGCCACCGGCACCGACGTGAAGCCCATCGAATGCCTGCTGTTCATGCGCGATGTTAAGTCGCGCAACTACTTCGAGCAGATGAAAGGCCGCGGCACCCGCGTCCTGGAGGCGGACGAACTCAGGAAGGTGACGCCGTCCGCGCCAGCCAAGACCCACTACGTCATCGTCGATGCCGTGGGCGTCACCCGGTCGTTGAAGACGGCCAGCCAGCCGCTGGACACCAAGCCGTCGATCCCGCTGAAGGATCTCGCGATGAGCCTGATGATGGGCGACCGCTCCGAGGACACCGCCCGTTCGCTGGCTGCCCGGCTGGCCCGGCTCGACCACCAGCTTGAAGCGGACGACCAAGCGAGGATCGAACAGGCGGCCGACAAGCCGCTCGCCGCCATTGTCCGCGACCTGTTCGACGCCATCGACCCGGACCAGGCGGAGGCCGATGCCAAGGCGGCCGGCCACGCCGAACCCGACGAACCCGCCTTGCAAGCCGCAATGGCCGCGCGCATCGCCCAGGCGGCCAACGTCCTCACCGGCCCGCTGATCAACCTGATGGACGGCATCCGCCGCGACCGGGAGCAGACCATCGACCACGACAACCTGGACACCCTCCTGCGCGCCGAGTGGGCCGGCGACGTGGCGGAGAACGCCAAGCGGATAGCACAGGACTTCGAGGGCTACCTTAAGGAGAACCGGGATGCGATCGAGGCGCTGACGATCTACTTCACCCAGCCGGCGCGGCGGTCGGCGGTGACGCTGGCCATGATCAAGGACGTGCTGGCCAAGCTGCGCCGGGACCGCCCGCGCCTTGCCCCGCTGCTCGTCTGGCGGGCGTACAGCCATCTGGACGACTACCAGGGCGGGCAGCCGGTCAGCGAACTGACCGCCTTGGTCGCCCTGATCCGGCGCGTGTGTGGCTTGGACAGCACGTTGACTCGGCATTCGGACCGGGTGCGGCGAAACTTCCAGGCTTGGGTGCTGAACCGTCACGCCGGGGCGGGCGAGAAGTTCTCGGCGGAGCAGATGGCGTGGCTGCGCATGGTCCGCGACCATCTGGAGACCTCGTTCACCATCGAGCGCGAAGATCTGGACATGGCGCCCTTCGATGCCCACGGCGGCTTGGGGAGGATGCACGCCTTGTTCGGTGACGGGATGGATGGGGTCATGGCGGAGATGAACGAGGCGTTGGCGGCGTGAGTGACTGTCCCCCCGGGTGGACAAGAGCACCGCTTCGCGAAATCTGCGCTATCAATCCACGCGTCGACAAGAACTCCATTGACGCGAAAAGCTCGGTGTCCTTCGTGCCCATGTCGGCCGTCGAGGCGGAAACCGGCAAAATCGATGTCAGTCAGATTCGGAGCTTCGGGGCGGTTCGTAAGGGCTACACGCCTTTTCGGACAGGTGATGTCCTCTTCGCCAAGATCACACCCTGCATGGAAAACGGCAAAATCGCCATCGTGCCTGCTCTGGCGAGCGAGTATGGCTTTGGATCAACCGAGTTTCATGTGCTGAGGCCAGCCAATGGCATCGACTCTCGCTTCCTCTATCACGCCATATCCAACCGTGCGTTTCGCTTCCATGCCCAACACCACATGACCGGTGCCGTCGGGCAAAAGCGTGTGCCCGCCAGTGTTCTCGAAGCACACGCAATCGGTTTGCCACCGACGAACGAACAACGCCGCATCGTCAAGCGAATCGAAGCCCTTTTCGACGAGATCGACCGGGGCGTCGAGAGCCTGCGCGATGCCAAGCGAGGCATCGGACTCTATCGCCAATCCCTGCTCAAATCCGCCTTTGAAGGCCGACTCACCGCCGACTGGCGGGCCAAGAACCCCGACAAGCTGGAAAGCCCAGAGGCATTGTTTGCAAGCATTCGCGAGGAGCGGGAACAGCGCTACCAAGCGGCTTTCGACGAGTGGGAGCGAGCCACAGCCGAGTGGCACGACAACGGTGAACTCGGCAAGAAGCCCACGAAGCCGAAACGACCTTCTGACTTCGCTGTCGAAGCCTGCTTGTCAGCGGAGGACTTCGGTGAACTCTCCAACCAGTGGCTATGGCTCCATTTGTCGAATCTCGGCCAAGTTTCCGGTGGCCTCACAAAAAGCCAGAAACGTGACCTCCTGCCGCTCAAGGCAAAATACCTGCGAGTTGCCAACGTTTACTCCAACCGGTTAAATCTCAATCAGATCAAGGAGATTGGTGTCTCCGAAGAGGAGCTGAGAAAAACCCGCCTTGTGGATGGCGACCTTCTATTCGTTGAGGGAAACGGTTCCATCGAACAAATCGGGCGCGTGGCGGTCTGGAACGACAGCGTCCCTGATATGACTCATCAGAACCACTTGATCCGGTTCAGAACAAACGGCCTGTTGTCGCCTCGATTCGCGCTGTATTTCATGATTTCGCCACTTGGGCGAAGACGCATCACGGCTCAGGCAAGTTCCACATCAGGTCTTCACACACTCAGCATCTCCAAGGTAGCAGGTTTGCCGGTTCCGCTCTGCTCTCCTGCCGAACAGGCCGAAATTGTCCGCATCCTCGATGACCGCCTTGCCGCCATCGACACGCTTGAAGCGGAAATCGATGCCAACTTCACCCGTGCTGAAACACTCCGACAATCTATCCTCAAACAGGCGTTTTCCGGCCAACTTGTCCCCCAGAATCCCGAGGACGAACCCGCTGAAGTCCTTCTAGAGCGCATCAAGGCGGACAAAGCCACGCAGACGCCGAAGGGAGCAACGCGCAAGCGCCAAGCGGTCACTGCGTGAACGACCGCTACGACACGACGGGCAATGGGGAGGCGCGGTTTGAACCGGGTTCATGCGGTCATGTTCCGGCGAACCAGCTTGGCGTCGCCAACCCAGACGAAGTGGACGATGCTCGCGGCCACTTCAAAAGGCGCGATTCCTGTACAATCCGGGCGACTTCACTGCTGCGGAGAGCCCCCATGAATGCCAGACGCAACCTGCTCCTTGCTCTCAGCCTCTGCCTCCCGTCCCTGGCCACCCACGCGCAACTGGCCTGCCTGCCGTCGGCTACGCCGGGCGAGTACCGCATCGACATGGGCAAGTACGCCGATTGGAACGCCCAAGCCAACCACGACCATTGCGATCTGGTCCGCGTGGACTGCAGCATCAACCACGACCACATGGTGGTCGGCGACCTCACCCGTTCCGCATCCGGCCTCAGCGAGTTCAACACGCTGGTGCAGGGGCCCGGCGGACTGGGCTTCGAATGCCTGGAGAAGGCCGGCTTTCTGGCCTACCGGGGGCAGATCGCCTTCAAGGGCGTCTTCGACGCCGACCTGGGCTACCAAGGGCCGCTGATGCGGCATTTCCAGTCCGAGGCCAATGCCTGCTGGGACCACTACGTCGCCATCCTCAACAACGCCAACCTCTGCTTGCCGTAAGGCAGCCGCCATAGCAAGAGGATCAGCCCAGAAATGCTGCCCGGTTGACCTTTAGCTAGCCGCGAAGGCTACGCTTGCGGGGGTTAAGCTCCGTAGTAGCCGCGACTGGCGGCGTTGCGCCAATCGATCTCTCGGCCACCAACGCCGATCTCTGCCGCAGCGTCCAGCAGGGCTTCAGGCGCAACCGCCATCAACGACCGTCCCGATGAACATGGGCAGGAACTTCAGGCCGGGGTCAGCCCTGGCTTCGGGGGACTCGGCCCAACGAAGCGCCAGTGCCTCATTCAAGTCACCTGCGGCGGCGGGCGATGTGATCAGGCGATACTCGAAGAGGAATGATCCGGGTTCGTGCTGCGAGGGCACGATCTTGATGCCGTGGGGACGAGCACGTGCCTCAGACCTTATTGAGTCCGCGGAGCGCAACGCCCGTCGGGCGCCTGCCTCGCTGAATTCACCTTGGCCAACTGCCTTCACCAGCTCCTTGACCACGCTGGCTATGGGCGGTTCCTGCCTTGGGGCCATCTTGCGCCGTCGGCCACAGAGTGCCTGCGCTTCGCCAAAGCGCCCATCATGCAGGGCGCTCGCAATGAGGTCATCCAGCAAGGCAAGGTCATCAGGCGCCTTCCGCCAAGCATCGCGGGCTGCTTCGTAGCTCTCCCCGGCCTCGCCAACCAGGAATAGAGCCGTGGAGTAGTTCCAAAGACCCAGCACTGGATCGCCCAACGAGATTGCTGATCGATAGTGCCGCCTTAACGCGGAAACATCCCACTGAAGCGCTGCCACCTGCCCCAATACGTCATGCGCTTTGGCGGCATCCGTGGAGATCAGCTTGCGGGCATCCGCAACGATTCGCCGTAGGGCAAACTCGTCAAGAACGGCATCTTGCCCTATCTGGGCCAATCGATCGGCCAGTTCGGTGGCTTTCGGGAGGGGGGCAGCCATGTTCAGAAGCACCGCAGTTTCAGCGAAAGGGGTTACAGGGCACTTTATCAGATAGCGCCTTCTTGGTTGGGCGGCGGCGGGATGCCAGCCCGTTGCGCGCGTCAGGTTCCGAAGTGTTTCTGAGCCCGCGCACGGCTGGGAACGGCAGCGGTCGCGTGGCATGGGATGCGTAGTGGCTCGGTTTGACTCACGCCATAGTCGTGATTCGGTCGAGGGCGGGACGCCCTCGCTCCGGGGAGCCCGCCTGACGCGGGCGTTTCGCCCCGAAGCGAGGCCATGACGAACCGACGCGCAGCGAAGGTTGCGCGTTCGCGCCCTCGCAGTGGCGCTCGTCAGAGCGCCGCCCGCTCAAGCCCAGCCAAGGTCGAATGAGCCACTGCCTAGGTTCAACACCGCTCGAAATGGGTCAAGTTCGCTAAAATGGGCCGATTCGCGCAGTATCCGGGCTAAAGCGCATCCACAGCGGACAAAGCCACGCAGAAGCCGAAGGGAAAAACGCGCAAGCGCAAGGCGGCTATTGCATGAACAACCGCTACGGCACGACGGGCAACATCGAAGCGCAGTTCGAGCCCGGTTCGGGCGGTCGTGTGCTGGCCAACAAGCTTGGCATCGCCAACCCAGAGGAAATGGATGACGTCGAACTGGACTTGTTGAATCAGTTGCGCGAAAACATCCTTGGCTCGATTGAAGTGGATCAGAGCATTGCAGTTGCTGACGTCTGCGAATGGCACCGCCGGTGGCTAGGCAACGTCTATGCTTGGGCCGGGAGGTATCGCAGCGTCAACATGGGTAAAGGAGAATTTCCATTTGCGGCCAGCGGGCAAGTGCCGAGGCTCATGGAAAATCTGGACAAAGAGGTTCTTCTGATCCGCACCCCTTGTTCGGGAATGTCCGAAGACCGCCTGACCGAAGCCATCGCCGTTGTTCACGTTGAACTGATACTCATCCACCCGTTTCGGGAAGGCAATGGCCGGTTATCGCGCGTGCTTGCGAGTGTGATGGCGCTGCAGGCTGGCTGGCCTGAACTCGATTACACGCATTGGGACAAATGCAAGACCGAGTACTTTGCCGCCATTCAGGCAGGCATGAGCGACTACGAACCCATGAAGGGCTTGGTCAGGCAAGCGTTGTGCGAGACGGCTGGGAAGCGAGATGAATAAGCCTCGCTTCAATCTCCCGAACCGGCCTCCCGGTCTCGATCGCCGTCGAGCTTGCCACGCTTCGAATTCCTTGACGGGCAGCCTTTTCGGGGTCGCGCAGGTGGGGATTGGTCTCGGAGAGCGGTTTGCGTTTCATGGGCTTATTGTAGCCGATTAGGGTTGGGGCCGAACCTAGACCAAGAAGGGGCGACCAATCCAAACTCCGTGAACCCCACACACGATATACTGTCCAGAGTTGACCAGTGAAGGAGCGGCCCGATGCAAGCGCGGGAAGCAGTGGAAGTCGCAAAGAAGCACGTTGTCGAGTTATTCGAGGCTGAACCAATCCAAGAGATCGGCTTGGAGGAGATCGAACTCCACAGCGGTACCTGGTCCGTGACCATAGGCTTCACGAGGCATTGGCCCGTTTCAAGCGGAGTGCTCAAGTCGCTTGGCGGCGCAGGGCGAACCTACAAGATAGTGAGTATCGACGACGAAACGGGGTCGGTGCAGTCGCTGAGGCATCGTGAGGTGTCCAGAGACGGCTCCAATGGCCAGTAGCGGCATCTACGTTGACGCGAACCTCTTGGTGCTGCTGGTGGCGGGTCTCACAAGGCGAGGCCTAATCTCCAAACACCGGCGACTCCGCGAATACTCAGTTGAAGACTACGATCTCCTCATCCGAATTCTGGAGCAGGCAGGTTCAGTGTTCGTCACGCCCAATACCGTCACGGAAGCCTCGAACCTGCTTAGCCACCATGGAGAACCCGAACGGTCAAATCTCATGACAACGCTGGGTAAGTTGATTGAGGAGAGTCATGAGACGGTGATTCCAAGCAAGGAGGCGTCGAGCGATAACCGGTTTGTCCGACTCGGAGTCACCGATGTCGCGCTGCTAAGGGCGGCGTCCCCGAAAACGCCTCTCTTGACAGTGGATCTCGATCTGTTTCTGGCTGCGTCAGCCCAAAGCGGGGCATCAGCGATCAATTTCAACCACCGCCGCTTTTCTAGCGCGTGACCATCCGGGCCAAGCGACGCAACACTTCCGAGCACAAGACCAGCAACTCGAATAGGGCCGAATCAAGTTGACGACGACACTCCCAATCAACATCGACAACCTGATCAGCCAGCGTACCGTCGAGAGCGAGCGCGTCGAATACAAGGCCAGATGGAATCCGGAGAGCGTCCTGCGCGCGCTCTGCGCCTTCGCCAACGATTTCCACAATCTCGGCGGCGGCTACGTGGTGCTCGGGGTTGAGGAACGCGATGGCCGGCCCATCCTGCCGCCCAAGGGCCTGAACCCGGAACACATCGACGCCATGCAGAAGGAGTTGCTGAACCTGGGCAACTCGGCAATCCGGCCCGCCTACCACCCGCTGGCGTCGGTGCAGGAGGTGGCGGGCAAGACGATACTTGTGCTCTACGCGCCCGGCGGCGAGACCCGACCGTATCGAACTAGAGTCAGCCTTTCGTCACGCAGCAGCGAGTGGGCCCACTACATCCGCAAGCACAGCAGCACGGTGCGGGCGCAAGGCGAGGACGAGCGGGAATTGCTGGGCTTGGCGGCGACGGTGCCGTTCGATGACCGATACCGCCAAACCGCCGCCCTGAATGACCTCTCATTCCAGCTAATCCGGGAGTATCTCCAAGACGTGGGAAGCGGTCTCCTCAATGATATGCCCGGGCTGTCCATGGAAGCGTTGGGACGGCGCATGAACATCGTTGGAGGCCCCACCGAGAGCTCGTTTCCCAAGAACGTTGGCCTTCTGTTTTTCAACGACCGACCGCAGGAGTTCTTTCCAGCGACGCAGATTGATGTGGTCTGGTTCCCGGACGGCCCGGGCGGCGACCGGTTCGAGGAAAACGAGTTTCGTGGGCCGCTGGCTGCAATACTGCGCGATTCAGTGACCTATATTGAGCGCAACTTCCTAAAGGAAGCAGTCGTCAAGCATCCCGACCGGCCCGAAGCCGAACGGTTCTGGAATTTCCCGGTGGCGGCGATCGAGGAGGCGCTGGGCAACGCCATCTACCACCGCTCCTACGAGGTGCGTGAACCGGTGGAGGTGAGAATCACCCCGGAAGAACTGGTGGTGTTGAGCTTCCCCGGCGCGGACCGCTCCGTCCGAATGGCCGATTTGCAGCAAGGCAGGGCGATAAGCCGCCGCTACCGCAACCGGCGGATCGGCGAGTTCCTCAAGGAACTGGACTTGGCGGAAGGCCGCTCGACCGGGGTGCCCAAGATTCTGCGGGCGATGCGCAACAACGGCTCGCCATCTCCGATTTTCGAGACTGATGATGATCGGACTTGGTTTCTTGCCCGGCTGCCCGTGCATGCGGGGTTTTCGGGGACGGAAGGGCACGTTGGGGAACGGGATTCTGGACAAGACATCTCATCCGCACCCCAAGTCACTGACCAAGTCACCCTACAAGTCACCGACCAAGGTAGCCAACTGGAAAACAATGATAATTCTGACACTACCCCCCAAGTCACCCCCCAAGTCACCCCCCAAGTCACCCCCCAAGTCACCCCCCAAGTCACCAAGCGACTTGGGCACCTGGTCAGCAGGCTTCAAGGCGAAATGAGCCGCGCCGACTTGCAGGCCGCGTTGAAGCTGGCCGATCGTCAGAACTTCCGCAGCGGCTACCTCAATCCCGCCCTAGAAGCCGGACTCATTGAAATGACCTTGCCGGCAAAGCCCAACAGCAGCAAGCAGCGCTACCGCCGCACGCCAGCAGGCGAAGCCTTAGCTCGACGGATCAAGGATTCACGGAAATGACCGCCGCTTCCATCGTCTCCAAGGTGTGGAGCTTCTGCACCACGCTGCGCGACGACGGGGTTGGCTACGGCGACTACCTTGAGCAGCTCACCTACCTGATCTTCCTGAAGATGGCGGACGAGTACGCCAAGCCGCTCTACAACCGGGATGTCGGCATCCCCGAAGGCAACGACTGGAACAGCCTCACCATCCGCAAGGGCGCGGAGCTTGAGGCGCACTACGTCGCCCTGCTCCGCCGCCTCGGCCAGCACCAAGGCATGCTCGGCCAGGTTTTCGCCAAGGCGCAGAACAAGATCACCGATCCGGCCAAGCTCTTCCGGCTGATCAACATGGTGGACAGCGAGAAGTGGGTGATGCTCGGCGCCGACGTGAAGGGCGTCATCTACGAGGGGCTGCTGGAGCGCAACGCGGAGGACACCAAATCCGGCGCGGGACAGTACTTCACGCCCCGCGCGCTGATCCGCGCCATGGTGGCTTGCGTGCGTCCCGAACCCGGCAGGACGATTGCGGATCCCGCCTGCGGCACCGGCGGCTTCTTCCTCGCCGCGCACGACTTTCTGGCCGACCCGGGCCATTGGCCGCTGGACAGGGACCAGAAGGCGTTCCTGAAGCACCAAACCTTCCACGGCAACGAAATCGTCGCCGCCACCCGCCGCCTGTGCCTAATGAACCTGCTGCTGCACGGCATCGGCGAAATGACCGGGGAGGCGGCCATCTCGCCCGCCGACGCACTGATCTCGCCGCCATCGGAAACCTTCGATTACGTCCTGGCCAATCCGCCCTTCGGCAAGAAGAGCGCCATGAGCTTCACCAACGCCGAGGGCGAGCAGGAAACCGACGACCTCACCTACAACCGGCAGGACTTCTGGGCCACGACCTCAAACAAGCAGCTCAACTTCGTCCAGCACATCCGAACGATGCTGAAGACCACCGGACGGGCCGCCGTCGTCGTCCCCGACAACGTGCTGTTCGAGGGCGGCGCCGGCGAGACCATCCGCCGCAAGCTGCTCCAGACCACCGACCTGCACACCATCCTGCGGCTGCCCACCGGCATCTTCTACGCCCAAGGCGTCAAGGCCAACGTCATCTTCTTCGACAACCGCCCCGCCAGCCCCGACCCGCAGACCGCCAAGGTTTGGTATTACGACTACCGCACCAACGTCCACCACACCCTCAAGCAGAAGCCGCTGACCTATGCCCACCTTGAGGACTTCGTGGCGCGCTACAAGCCTGAGAACCGCCACGTCCGGGAGCCGACTTGGAGCGAGGACACCCCGGACGGCCGATGGCGCGCCTACTCCCGCGACGAGCTGCTGCAGCGCGACAAGGCGAGCCTCGATGTGTTTTGGCTGAAGGATGCGTCGATGGCGGATTTGGAGAACCTGCCCGAGCCGGAAGTGCTGGCGGGCGAGATCGTGGAGAATCTGCGGTCGGCGTTGGCTAGGTTTGAGGCAGTTGTCGGGGACTAAGATTGGCGATCCACAAGCGCAGAGGCCGCTCGTATCGTTCGCCGTGCTGTCTGGAAGGCCGCTCTACATGGATTTACGTCTGGCCACTCCAGAAGGATTTAGACGGTTGGTAATGGCTTCGAGTCGTGTTCCGAGTAGTTTCTTTAACTCAGTAGCATTGCTGTACTCAGGGCAATTCCAGTGTGCAAGATCGAAGTGAAGCTCGGTTCCCGCTTTTCGATACAGCGTGACCCGCTTGCCACGTGAATGCGCATACCCGACTTCGTAATAAACGTTCGGACGTTCGTCGCTCAGGTCTGCCAGCAAGAACTCGCTCGTATCAATCTCGTTCAGAATTCGATCCGTGATCACACCCTCGTGCTCGATCTCGTCCGCGGTAATCGCCCGGATTCCAAATTTCTCGAACATCTCCTTTATCGCGTTTCTGATATCCTCCAACTCGGGCCTATTCCGATCTATTGCCATCATGATGAAAGCCGTGTTTGGCTTGTAGTTCGACGTGCCTGAAACGGGTTCATCAGCCTCGCTTGGCGAGAGCAGGTCGATCAGGTCGAGTACTTTTGCCCCCGCCTCTTGAAACCGCTCTTGAGCCTTCGATGGATCTCTGTGTGGGAACTCCTCGTGTGAAGGCGGATCTACCCCCAAGACTATATCTTCGTCATGATGAACGTAGACGCTGGTGTGTCGGTACTCCCTAAACCGCACACTGGCGAGCATCTGCCGAGTACAGTGCCGCAATTCCTGCATATCCGCTTCGGCAAGCAATGGCGAACGGCGCGCCGCACCGGCAACGTCCACACTCAACTCCTTAATCGTTGTTCGCATCGCATCCGATTCGCGCCAGCCACGTGGGTTTTGTAGATCAAGCCGCTCCTCAAAAGACCAAGTATTCTCGTCAGCCACCTTATTCGGATTTGCAGCCGCAAAATACTTCACGCCCTCTCGGAGTAATGCCAACAGGCGCTGTCGGAGCGAATCGATATCTTCCTTTCCAAGGATCACCCTATTCTCCAAGCACTCGGGCACTTCTGTCAACCGCAGTCTTGCTACATAAGTACCCTTCCAAACGCCGATCTATGCCGCACCTCCTAGTCGCTCTCGACTCGATCTGTTGCCGGGCAAATGAAATACGAGTTGACCAGTCAGGCGAACCGCCACTGCCACCTACCAATGCTAACTGCAATCTAGCCGTCCAAAGAGAAGCAGAAATCGTGCTCCACGGTAGGCGACGGTCGCGCACCCCTGAACGCATTGGCCTGCGATCGCTTTGGTTGTGACGACACTCCTGCATCCACCAGACGCACTGACCGCCCGAGCCCCGTATTCAGCGATCTATGCAGCACGTCCTTGGCTTCGTCCTTGCCGAGTCGCCTACCGCCAATCCTGATGACGATCCTCACAGCTTCGTCAAGCAACCCCCTCAGACCGGTCCAAGCCTCTTCAAGGAATGAGCAATACCTGTCCAAATGGTAGTGTCGTCCGTCCCCTGCTTGCTGTCTGTCCGAGGCTTTCTCCCCCAAGAACCAAAGTCGCAACCACTGGTCTTCCCGATAGTTGGTGGTGTCAAGATAAGGTGGAGAGGTGATGATGTCTGTTACTCTGCCCTTTAAGTGCTGAAACGTCGATGCGGCATCCCGCGCATCGCTCAACACTGCTTCACCTCGCATCGGTGGCGGCGGCGTCTTGTACCGAAACCCAGCCATGTGCCTCAGTATAGAGAATGCGTCCCTGTTAGGAGGTTCGCAACTGTGTCTTCTCCACCACCGGACCGAATAAGCAGCCTTGGTACTGATCGTCCTCGGCATCCTGTTGCTGAAGTAGTTCGGGCTTCGGTGCGACTCCCCGTGCAATGCGCCCAAGCAAAGCGCCGCGACAAAGCGGTCCGTCCTGTCCGATCGCCAGTTTAGTTTGTGCCTAAGAAACTGCACTTGCCTACGCGTATCCGGAGCGAAGCACAGCGAAAAAAACTCTTCAAGTTCACCAATGTCGGATATGATCCGCGCCTCCTGGCACTCCGCTTCCAACTCCGACAGCCGATGGATCACCTCTAACCATGTCGGTGAATCGCACTTGGCGCCAGTAACGCATGCCGCCACCGGATGTATGTCGCACCCCGCCGACTGGCGTCCGCAAATGAGGCTCTCAAAGACCGTCGTTCCTCGCCCGCAAAACGGGTCAAGAACCACACCGTCAAACTTCGAAGCCGCCAAGTGCTTCTCCACGAAGGTTTCTGGGAACATGGCGAAGTAAGGGCAAATCGAGTGAAAGCGGTGTCTCATGCCTGCGCCTTAGCACTTGCGAAGTAGTTTGAGACCCAATCCGCGGCAGCTTGTAGCTGGTCGAAGGCTTCGATCGCTAGCCCCTGTTTACTGAGCTTCTCTGCTTCCAGAACACGTTTCGGAACCCTGATTCGATGCAACACGTTGCCAAGTACAAGAACATCGTCTCGGAAATCTCCGTCCGGTCGTGCGAATGGCACCACATGGTAGGCAATCCACTCGGTGACTGGGACCGGACTGAACCACCGTTTCGGAAATACGTCCTTGACTTGGCTTCTAATCGGCTTGTCCTTCCAGTCCTTTCCGGTCGCCACCTGCGCTACAGCAAATAGGAAACCTGGCAGTCCATCCGCGTGTTCGCGCCATGCAAAAACGTCCACCTTATCGTCTTTCGGGGATGCGGGCGCGGACGGATGGGGATCAACTGCCCCATCCTTCAGGTCGGACCAGATGTGAGCCAGCTTAGCAAGGAAACCGCTTCCATCTGGCCGCGGAAAGCCAAAGGACCACGCTCGGCCTCCAACCTCAGCAGCAAGGGCGGCCGTCGCGAAGTACTGAAAGTACTCTCGAAGAGCTTTCTCATCTTCTTTCGAGGGATGCAGCTCCGACTCGCCAAGCAACGGGGTAATCGCACGCAGGTTAGAGAGGATGAGCGAAACCAAGTACGCCGCTTGACCGAGGTCCGGCGTCTGAGCCAGAAAGGAAACCGTGCTGCCCGACTCGTCAGTTTCAAAAGGATATGCCCTCCCCAAAGCGCGTTGACGCAATCGAATTCGCGTGACCGCTCCTGCCGCCGCCACCTCCCGTTTTTCGATCTCATCGTTGACATCTTCGAATTCCCTGTCCGCAGTCATTTCCAAAGCATCTACTATTTCTGAGCTATACGACTGCCCTACTGGCGACAACGCGGCCACCATTTCGAGATAGTCCGCCGCCAAATCAAGGTTAGGGGGATTCGTACCACTGAACTCGTCGGCAGGAAGGTACACCGGAGAGGTCATTCCTCGGCCACCACCACATCCCGGACCCGCTTCATCAAGCGTTGATGAACTGTCTGTGCAATCTCGGACACATCACCAGCGATTTCGACCAACGTACCGTCTTGTCCGTCAAAACCTCGGAGATTGTTCGAAGCCTTCCTTATCTCGTCACGCGCCCTTAACAGCGCCTCCTCGAACTTCCTCGCCACCGATTGCGTACTCGCATGCGCATTGGTCAGGGACCCAGTCTGACGGAGCACCATCAATGCCTCTTTGCTGCCCAGTACTTCCGCGAGGAGCTTGATATCAGGGTTCTGGGACTGAATGATCGGCTCAACTCCCTCGCTTTTCGACCCATAGATCCACTGAAATACCTTGGCCAACTGCTCGATATTGTCTTTCGGGATCGGATCCGGAGTTGGGTCGAAGCGGGACCAAGCTGCTTCTAGGCCCAAAAAGTCCATATAGGGAGCGCGGGACAGCGCCGTGTAAAGATGAGAGAAACTGAAGCGCGGGGCTACTCGGTCTTCAATCGAGAACACACCTTCCTGTTGCGCCTGCTCCAACACATAAATCGCGTTGACCATCCGCTTGATAGTGTCGTGTTTGTCACCAATCCGTCTCGCTATGTCCGCGAGCGATATGTTGTCCTTACGGTACCAATCCGCCGCGAACTTTGCCTTCGCATATGACTCCCATCTAGCTGCGCCGTTGATGTGCTTGAATCCGATGAACGACCAACTGTCTTCCCTACGCGCGACCCTGTACACGGACACGCCCTCCAGTGTCTGCCGATGTTCAGCCGGCATCTCAGGCACAACGACCCTGACCCCGCATTCCTCCCGTACTCGAGTTGCTAAATCTGTGTCCCGGAACAGCCGCAACGCGGCGAGTCGCCGGTTGCCTTCGAGCACCGTCAAGACGCCCTTGCGCTCTTCGACCACAACGAGGGGTTCAATGTCTAGATAGCCATTGGCGGCAATCGACTGCAAAAGTTCGCTTAGATCCTCGTCTCGGTATAGCTGCGCAATAATCGTGTGGTCCGACGTCTCGGGATCGAGTCCAATCAACCGCGGATTCCGCCAATCCAGCGCTAGCCTGTCTGCCGTCACGCGAACCACCTCCCGAAGCGGCAGCATCGATGAATCAATACCCTCGGTCATTTAGTGCGGCTCCTCGTTACCGGCGAATCCTAGGTTGCGCCCATTGTGTTTCGCGCCATCTTCCCGGATTCCGATTGCACAATGGGTGAATCGACCTACGCAACAACCGGCCGGGTCGCTGATTACGATACCACATACGCCCAAAGACGGCACAGGAAGGGGATATGTAGCCAGCAATTCCCGCCGGTCGCCCCTGTCGATCTGCCGTGGGCATTTTCGGTCGTGGATTGCGGCCCGGCTTTTGACTGGGGGAAGGGCTTCCCTCGGCGCCGTGCTGAAGTCCTTGGCTGGCCGCGTCGTCACCCCTGAGGAACCGCCCCTCGCACGCTTGGGCACGGCGCCCGGTCAGGAGGTGTCGAACGGCGTCAGGGCGGGCCTGTGGTGGCCGAACGCGAGCGCCCGGTAGAGGGCTTCCCAACTCTCGATGCGGTAGTCCATGAACAGCGACCGCATCCGCTCCCACAGGCGGATGCGCCGCTTCGACTTCGCCAGCGCCGCTTGGAACAGGCCGCAGCAGCGCTGCTGGACCTGGTCGATCAGGAACGCGAGCGTCATCAGCTGCGCGAGCACCGTCGCCAGGTGCCGATGGCCGTGCCCGTAGTTGTGCTCAAGGCCGTAGCCTTGGTTCCTCGGGGTGTTGAAGGTCTCGTTCTCGATGCGCCAGCGCGCCCTTCCGGCCCGCATCAGCGATTCCGCGTTGGTCTCGTCAACCGCAACGTCCGTCACCCACGAGAAGCGCTGCCGCTTCCCGTCGCGCCCCTTCGCCTCCATCGTCCGCGTCATCGGCGAGGTGTCAACCGTCTCGAACAGGTCCGCGTGGTCGCCGGGCTTCGCGCCTAGCACGAAGCGCATGCCGAGTTCCTGAAGCAGCCGGATGTGCGGGCCGTTCGAGGCCAGCCCGTCCTCGACCACCATCAGCCTCAGGTGCGGGTGCTCGCGCCGCACGTCGCGCAGCAGGCGCTTCGCCGCGTTGCGCTCGCAGTCGTTCTTCGTGTCGCCGTCCGAGCGCATGATCGGCTCCGGCGGCAGGGCGAACACCTCCCGGAAGTCGGGATGCACCAAGGCCGCCCCGAGCATCTGGTGGCAGTGGGTCCTCGTGCCGTCCCTGTGCTCCTTCACGCAGCAGCTGTCGCAGTGGACGGACTTCGAGGAGAAGTGGCCGGTGCCGTCCACCGACAGCAGGCGGTGGCCGTCGAGCCACGCGAACCCGTCAAGCCCCTTGCCGCGCTGCAGCGCCGAGAGCACCGCCTTGAAGGCGCCGCGCAGCTCCGACGGGTCCACCCGGTCGAGCCGCTCGCGCATCGTGGTGTCGGCGGGCACCTGCCGAACCCCGTACAGGCGGCGCAGGTTCCCCCGCACGGCCCCGTCGCGCCGCACGCCCTCCTCGAACTTCAGCAGCGGGGAGTGCTTCATGCCGAACACCGCCAAGGCCGACATCAGGCAGTCCGGCAGGCTGATCCTCGGGTTCGCCACCGGGTCGTTGACCCGCTCGAACCGGCTGCGCACCAAGCCCAGCAGCCCCGGCGCGCTGAGCGTCCTGCGAAACAGCATCCTGGACATGGCTCGTCACCCCCGGCCACGAAAATGCCCCGCAGCATACCGACTTCGGCGGAAAAGTCTGCGAAGAACAATTCCGAAATCCACCGCAAAGCCCCGAAAACAGGGGATTCCTGCCAGCGGCGGGAATTGCTGATATGTAGCGCAGAAACCCCGCGCTTCAGGAAGGCGCTGGCATAGGGCGAGTTGTGGACTCCGCCAAAAAAACGCATCCCGGACATT
The DNA here is from genome assembly GCA_026709365.1 of Gammaproteobacteria bacterium. Taxonomy (GTDB): domain Bacteria; phylum Pseudomonadota; class Gammaproteobacteria; order Pseudomonadales; family Azotimanducaceae; genus Azophilus. Next base: position 4,645 of record JAPOTD010000036.1, on the reverse strand, counting down.
TCCCCTCGGTCGCCAAGCTAGCTTCCGCTGCCACCTGGTCGGCTTCGCTCTGGTACTGCGGCGTGTCGAAGCGCGCGACGCGATCATCTGCCGCCCTGCCACCCGCACAGGGTTCCGGGCGCATGGCTCGATCCTTCCAGCCGTCGTCGTCGCTCCAGCGGTGGGGAAGAGTGATGATCTCGCCAGGCTGCCGGATGGCCGCAAAGGCCTCCAAAGCCTCCATCATGATCTGCCGCTGCAAGGCCGAGTCGTTCGGCTTGCCAGCGGTGCGCCCCGGGGGAAATCCAAGTAGATGGCCCAGGGCGGATTGACGGCTTGGGTGATCGAGTAGGCGCTGGACAGGCAGACAGTCGGCAGGTCGCGGCTCTCCAACTCCCGCACAATCAGTCCAACGGACTCCAGAAATCACTATTTTATAGAAAAGTGAGGCTTTTATAATCAATTTTGGGCTAAAGTAAGCGAAATAGGGCGTCACGCCGCATTTTCAACAGGTTTTGTTGCGACATGCTGCTAGGTCAAGCTTGGCTGCACCGGGAACTCGGCTTGCGTGTGCCCGAGCCCAAAGTCCAGAGCCGCTTGGGCGGGGTTCGGGCCACCGAGCACGACGGTTCTCGCACCATTCTAACGTTTCCAAGTCCATACGCGGTGGACAATCAGCCTTTGGCGCACTTGAGGTTCGCGCTTGCCTACGAAGGCATCGATCTGGGCGTCCTGAATGCCGTCTTCTCGGAAATCGGCCCTTCGCCCTTGGAGGCGTGGGTGCGCCGCCAGCCAACGGGCGCCTAAAGCCGCCGTGCCTGGTTTTTCTACGAAACCTTCGTTGGGCGCACTTTGGATGTGGACAACGTGCGCTCCGGGAATTATGTGGAGGCGCTCTCGCCAAGCCACCACCTCGTGTCCAGTCCGCGCCGGTCCAAGCGCCATCGCGTGCTGGACAATCTTCTCGGCGGCAGGGACCTCTGCGTCACGGTTCGGCGCACCCCGGAACTGCTCCGGCAACTCAACGAATCTCTGGACGAGGAGGCCAAGCAAGTCTGCGCAAACGTGGACGTGGCTCAGCTAGCCCGTGCCCTGAACTACCTCTACACCAAGGAGACGCGCTCGTCATTCGCCATTGAAGGGGAAACGCCCAGCCCCAACCGAGCCGAACGATTTGTGGCTGCGCTGCGCAAGGCGGCGGACTTCGACGCCTGCGACAAGGATGCCTTGATCGAATTGCAGAAGACGATCGTGGAGCCGCGCTACGCCGCTTCGGACTGGCGCTCCACCCAGAACTTCGTCGGGGAGACGGTCAGCGGCTATCAGGAGCGGGTACACCACATCAGCCCCCGCCCGGAGGATGTGGCGCAGCTCATGAGCGGCTGGATGGCGCTGACCCGCCGCGTGGTGGGGGATGGCCTGCCGCCAGTGGTTGCCGCAGCTGCGGTGGCCTTTCCGTTCGTGTTCGTCCATCCCTTCAACGACGGCAACGGACGCATCCATCGCTTTCTCATCCATCAGGCCCTCGCCAAGCAAGGTTTCGGGCCGCCCAACGCCTTGCTGCCCGTCTCCGCCGCGATCGAACGGGACGTCCGAGGCTACGATGCGGTGCTGGAGTCGTTTTCAGCACCCCTTCGGGCATTGATCGATTGGCGGCTGACGCCTGATGGGTCCCTGACCGTCAACGGCGACACACGGGATCTCTACCGATTCGTGGACGCCACCCCGTTTGCCGAGTATCTGCATACCCGAGTGGCTGACTCCATCCGCCATGATCTGCGCGAGGAACTGGACTTCGTCAGCACCTTTGACCGCGCCCTGAGGGCGATGCGCGACATCTTGGACATGCCCGACCGGCGGGCTTCCCTTTTCGCTCGTCTGACCATGCAAAACAACGGCACCCTATCAAGTCGCAAACGCAGCCAGTTTGACGAACTGAGCGATGCGGAAGTCGCAGCCTTGGAGGCGGCCGTCAGGGGCGCGATGCGCTAGCGGCCAATCAAGCCCCATGCTCCGGGAGAAACACGCATCCCGGACATTGCCCCGCCGCCAGATTGGCCTCGGCCGCCACCCGGTCCGTCTCGCTCTGGTACTGTGGCGTGCCGAAGCGCTCCACGCGATCATCCCCCGCCCGCCCGTCGGATTGCGGCTCCGGGCGCATGGCTCGATCCTTCCAGCCGTCGTCGTCGCTCCAGCGGTGGGGAAGAGTGACGATCTCGCCCGGCTGCCGGACGGTCGCAAAGGCCTCCAAGGCCGCGATCATGATCTGCCGCTGCAAGGCCGGGTCGTTCGGCTTGCCAGCGGTGCGCCCCAGGGGGAAATCCAAGTAGATGGCGCGGGGCGGATTGACGGATTGGGTGATCGAGTAGGCGCTGGACAGGCAGACGGTCGGCAGGCCGCGGCCTTCCAGCTCCCGCGCAATCAGCCCGACGGACTGATGGCAGACGGGTCAGACCGGCACCAATATGGCGAGATCGACCTCGTCGCGCAGTAGCCGGTCGGCGATGGCGGGGGCGAGCGCATCGCACACCTTGCGCACTGAGTAGATGCCCCCCATGAAGGCGTAGGCTTGGGGGGCCAAGCCGCCGATGTGCCCCTCATCAACCAAGCTGCGCAGGGTGGCCAAGGGGAAGACCGCGTTGGGGTCGCGGCGGGCGTCGGCCAAGTCGTAGGCGAAGTGGGTGGCGCGCAGCTCGCTGGCCGGGGTGTCGGCGGGAATCTCGCGGAAGCTGAAGTCGTCCCGGTAGTGGAATGCCACCTGGCCGCTTCGGTAAACGCCCCCCGACGCCACCAAGCCGACCTTGGCCTCGCTTAAGGACTTGGCCAGCGGCGCAAACGGCGGCGGGTCTTCATTGCGCACCCAACGGTAAGGCGGATAGCCCAGCTTTTCGTATTGCTCGCGGGTGCGGGCGATGTAGTCAACCGGTGCGGATGGCCCGACAGTCGGGGCAACATGTGGGCCATTGGCGCCGTGGCTTGGGGAATTCAATTGAGGCACTCCCGCTTCGAGGAAGGTTCCTGGGGAAATGTCACACAAACGGCAGCAGCAGCGCAAACACCGGCAACGCCGCCAACTCGGAGTCCACCCGGTCAAGCAGGCCACCGTGGCCGGGCAGCAGCGTCCCGGAGTCCTTGACGCCCGATTGGCGTTTGAGCAGGCTTTCCAGCAAGTCGCCAAACACTGAAACGGCGATGAGCAGGGCGATGATCGCGCCCGATGCCGCATCCAAGCGGCCCAGCGCCGCCAAGGCGCCGCCGCAAATCAAGATGCTGCAGGCGGCGCCCCCAGCGACGCCTTCCCAAGTCTTGGCCGGGCTCAAGGATGGCGCGAGCTTCCGGCGGCCCCATGCGGTTCCGGCAAAGTAGGCGCCGATGTCCACCGCCGAAACCAGGATGAAGAGCCAGACCAGCCAGTGATCGCCATTTGGCGCCGAATGCACGACTGCCGCGGCCACCCAAGCCGCCCAGATGACGGCAAAGCCCAGCAACGCGGCAATCCACCGCCAGCGTTTGAACTGCCGGCCCTGGCGATGGCTCAGGATGCCGCCAATGGCGACGGCCCACGCAGCAACGCCCAGCCAAAGCGCCACGACCCGCAGGCTGGGCCAAGCCCAAGCGGCAACGCCCAAAACAGCGATGGCGGTGACGTACAGCCCGCGCTGCCACGCGGATTCAAGGTCGGCAAAGCGCGCCCACTCCCAAGCCGCCAGCAACGCCACCAGTCCGATGGCCAAAGCAAACCCCGGCGGTGGCAGCAGATAGATCAGCGCCAAGGCAGCCAAGGCCAAGCCAAGCGCCGTAATGACCCGGCTCCTCAGCATTGCGTCGTCTAGGGCCTAACGCTCCGGCAACCGAACCGACGACGACGCTCCTCGAAGGCCGAGAACGCCTCCAGCAGGTGCGCCGGCTCGAACTCCGGCCAGAACGCCTCGACGAAGTGCAGTTCGGTGTAGGCCAGGTCCCAGAGCAGGAAGTTGCTGATGCGCTGGTCGCCACCGGTGCGGATGCACAGATCCGGCGCCGGCAGCTGGCCCAAGGAAAGGAAGGAGGCGAACAGGTCCTCGTCGATGTCGTCGATTTCGATGCGGCCTTCGGCCACTTGGCGAGCCAACGCCCGGGCCGCGCCGGCGATGTCCCAGCGGCCACCGTAGTTGGCAGCAATGTTGAGGGTCATGCGCGTGTTGGCGCGGGTCAAAGCCTCCGCCCGGTTCATGCGCATCTGCAGGTCAGCCGGAAAGCGGGAGCGGTCGCCGATGACGTTCAGCCGCACGTTGCGTTCATCCAGGTCCGCCAAGTCCCGGTCGAGCAGGCCGCGCATGAGGTCCAGCAGCAGGTTCACTTCGCGCTTGGGCCGTTGCCAGTTTTCCGTGCTGAAGGCGAACAGCGTCAGGCAACGAACGCCGTGGTCGGAACAGGCCTCGGCGATGCGGCGCACGTTCCTGGCACCCGCCCGATGCCCCGCAGCGCCGGGCAGATGCCGACGCCTGGCCCATCGATGGTTGCCGTCCATGATGATCGCGACATGGAAGGGGGCGCCGCCCGGCTCCCGGTCGGCGGCTCTAAGCGGCAGTTCTGACATGGAGAGCGTTCAAGAGTTGCTGATCTCCCAGATGGGGTTTGCGCGCTGTCACGCACCCCGCTGGATTCGGACGAAACCTCAACGGCG
>JAPOTD010000010.1 GCA_026709365.1 Gammaproteobacteria bacterium | reverse complement strand
TATTCTGGCTGACGCACAGGGCCTGGTGGTTCACCTGCACGAGCGCGACTGCTCGGTGCAGGTGCGCCACCAAAAGCTCATCGAGATGGCGCCGGCGCCGGGCTTGGACGAAGCGCTCCGCCAGCGGCTGCTTGACGACGCCATCAAATTGGCCGAGGGTGCCAGTTACCTCAATGCCGGCACGGTGGAGTTCCTCGTCTCCCCGGAGGCTGGCCTGCACTACTTCATTGAGTGCAATCCACGCATCCAGGTCGAGCACACGGTCACCGAGCAGGTCACCGGCGTGGATCTCGTCGAAGCCCAGTTCCGAATCGCGGCGGGCGCATCACTGGCGGATCTGGGGCTGGCGGATCAAGCCACGGTCGGGGCGCCGCGCGGATTCGCGGTGCAGGCCCGGGTAACCGTCGAAGGCGCAGGCACCATCAGCGCCTACAAGGAGCCTTCCGGGCCCGGGGTGCGGGTCGATGCGGCGGGCTACCTGGGCTATGCGCCGCCGCCTGAGTTCGATCCGCTGCTGGCGAAGGTAATCGGCACGGCCGGCTTTGGAGCGTCTTTCGGCGTCGCTGCCGACCGCACCCGCCGCGCCTTGGCGGAATTCCACGTCACCGGGCTGCCAACCAACCTTGCCGCCCTGCAGGCCATTCTGGCGCATCCCGCTCTGCTGGGCGGCGACGCCCGCACCACGCTGCTGACCGAGGAGCCCGGCCTGCTCTCCCCGCCATCCGTTGCGGTCCATCGCAACAGCGCGCTGGCGCTGCTGGAGCAGGCGCAGCTTGGGCTGCGGACCGACAGCCTCAACCCAGCATCCGTTTCGGCAGCCCAGCAACCCCCGCAAGGCCCTTCCCTAGCCATCGAGGAAGGCCAAGTCGCCGTCGAATGCCCCATGACCGGCACCGTGGTTGAGACGCACGCCGATGCAGGCGCAACCGTTGCCGCAGGCGAAACCCTGCTGGTGATCACCGCCATGAAGATGGAGTCGGAAGTCCAAGCCCCCTGCCCCGGCGTACTGACCAAGGCGCTGGCCCTGCAACCCGGCGACGGCGTCCATGCCGGCCAAGTGCTGGCGGCGATCACGCCCGCAGCAGGCGCCGAACCCTCCGGCGGGCAACGGCAGGAGGGCGAGACTTGGGCGCCGCTCCTGGCCGAGGCCGCCGCCATTCAGCGGCTAGCCCATGAGCGGCTGCAGCACGGTTCCGAAGATCCCGGCGTGATTCGGCAACGCAGCCGGGGCAAGCTCACCTGCCGGGAGCGCATCGATCTGCTGCTCGACGACGGCTCCTTTCAGGAGGTGGGCAGCCTCGCCGGATTCCCCTCCTATGACGGGGACGGCAACATCAGCGCCTTCACGCCCGCCAACCACGTCGGCGGCTGGGGACGGATCGACGGCCGACCGGCCGTGGCCTGCGCCGACGACTTCACCTCCCGAGGCGGCCATGCCGACGGCGCGATCGGCGCCAAGAGCATTTACCTGGACCGGCTGTCGCTGGAAATGCGCACGCCGGCGGTGCGCCTGCTCGACGGCTCCTCCGGCGGCGGCAGCGTCGCCGCCATGGTGCCGCAACAAAGACGTGCGGGCGAAAGCGCGGCCAAGGAAAGCGCCGGGGCCATCAAGGCGGGCCGCCCACGGGTGGCGGGCGGCGGCGGCTCCTTCCTGCCGCCGCACTTGGGCAGTTCCATGTATGCCGAGCAACTGGCAACCGTGCCGGTGGTCAACGTGCTGCTCGGCAGCGTCGTGGGCATCGGCGCCGCCAAAGCGGTGCTGGGCCACTTCTCGGTGATGGTGCGCGACATCGCCCAGCTGTTCGTCGCCGGGCCGCCCGTGGTCAGCCACGCCATGGGCTACGACATCGACAAGGAGGCGCTCGGCGGCTGGCACATCCACTGCCGCAACGGGTCGGTGGACAACCTGGCCGAAACCGAGGCGGAGGCCGCAACGCTGACCAAGCGCTTCCTGTCCTACCTGCCCTCCAGCGTGTACGAGCCGCCACCGGTGCAGCCGCCCGATCCCAACGATCCGCCGGACCGCCAGGACGAGGCGCTGTTCACCCTCATCCCGCGCAAGCGCACCGCCGCCTTCGACATGCGCAGGGCCATCCGGCTCATGGCCGACCGGGATTCGTTCCTTGAAATCGGCCCGCTTTGGGGCACCGACCAGATCACCGGCTTGGCCCGCATGAACGGCCACCCCATCGGCGTGCTCGCATCCGACAGCCGACACGTCAACGGCGGCGCCCTGACCGCCGACGGCTGCCGCAAGCTCACCCGCCACCAGGATCTCTGCGACCTGTTTCATCTGCCCATCCTGAACCTGGTGGACAACCCCGGCTTCGCCGTCGGCCTGGAGCACGAGACCGCCGGCACGATACGCCGCGGCGGCGAGTGGATGATCGCCTCCGCCCAAGCCACCGTGCCGATCTTCACGGTGCTCATGCGCCGCAGCTTCGGCGTGGCCGGCAACAACTTCGCCTCGCCACGCTCAAGGCCCTCGATGCGCGTCGCCTGGCCGGCCGCCGATGTCGGCGGCATCCCCCCGGAAGGCGGCATCGAAGCCGCCTACAAGCGCCAGCTCGCCGAGGCCGAGGATCCCAAGGCCCTGCGCGATGAGCTCATGGCCCGCATCGAAAGCGCCCGCGGGCCGATCGGGCCGTTGTCGAAGTTCCAAATCGAGGAGTTGATCGACCCCCGGGACACCCGCCGAATGATCTGCGAGTGGGTGCGCAACGCCTACCGCATCGTCGCCCAGCCGGCGCGCCTGAAGCCTCGCGTCCTGCAGTTTCGCCCTTGAGGAGTGCTGGCTGGCATTGGCGCCCAATGATGCAGGACGCCAATGGGCAGCTGGAATTGCCTTATGATTGGCGCACCAACCCACGGTATGCGCAATGACAGAGGCGGAACTGGCGCGCCGAATCCGGCTGGGCGAGGACTCGGCCTTGGAAGTCAAGAGCGTCGCTGTGGACCGAGGTCGAGTCACCGCCCCGGACAAACGCGACTTGGCGGACGAGCTTGCCGCCTTTGCCAACAGCCGGGGCGGGACGATGTTGTTGGGCGTGGAGGATGGCAGCCGACGAATTCCGGGCATTCCGCTTGACGAACTGGACGCCGTTGAAACCCGGGTTCGCGACCTGTGCAACGACGCCATCCGCCCGGCGCTAGACGCCCACATCCTCAAGCTGGAACTCGCGGACGGGGATGGCAGACTCGTGCCTCTGCTGCGCATTGACATCGAACGCAGCCAGCACGTGCCCGGCGGATTGGTCAACACGCTGACCCCGGACAGCCTCCACCTCCGGCAAGCGAACCGCAACGAACTGATCGTCTCGCCGCTGGCCCGCTGCGCGGCGCCATCCGGTTTGGGGCGCACGCGCTTGATGGACCGGCGCGGCGACGGCGTGCCGATCATTCGCAGGGAGTGCGAGGCGCTGTCCGGACGAATTCCTGAGTACAGCCTCATCGAAGAAGACGAGTTGCATCTGGTGATCTGGGCGGCAAAGTAGAGGCGCAGGAGCGCCCTCGGGATAGAACGTCCGCTTCAGGTGGGGCTCCGGCCCGAAGCCGTCCGGCACCGGTCTTGAATCGAACTTGTTTCAGCCAAGGTTCGGCCCAGGCCCCTGGGGACGCCGCCCAGGCGCCGGATCAATGCCCAAACCAGCCGCCAGCTCGCCTTGAATGGCCGCCACGGTTCCCGTTCCCTCAATGGCCAAGTAGCGAAGCCCAGTGGATTGCGCCAAGCCGCGGTAAAAGGCGATCAGCGGCTGGGTCTGCCGGCGATAGACGTCCAGCCGGTGGCGCACCCGATCCTCGGCGTCGTCCTCGCGCTGGATCAGGGGTTCGCCGGTTTGGTCGTCAAGGCCAGGCCTGGCCGGGGGATTGAAGGCCACGTGATAGACCCGGCCGCTGCCCGGATGGATGCGGCGACCGCTCATGCGCTTGATGATCTCCGCATCCGGCACGGTGATTTCGACCACCGCGTCAACGGCCACGCCGGCGGCCTGCAGGGCTTCGGCCTGCGGGATGGTGCGCGGGAAGCCATCGAACAGAAATCCGCCGCCGCAGTCCGCCTCGGCAATCCGCTCTCGGACCAAAGCGACGATGATGTCGTCGGAGACCAGCGCGCCTCTGTCCACCACCTCCTGGACTTGCCTTCCCAACGGCGTGCCGGCCTTCATGGCCGCCCGCAGCATGTTGCCGGTGGAGACTTGCGGGATCGAGCAGGCGTCGCAAATGAACTGCGCCTGGGTGCCCTTGCCCGCCCCCGGCGGCCCCAGCATGATGATTCTCATGGTTGCACCTTGTTGACTTGCCAAAGGGCGAGGGTCGTATCAGGCCGCATTCAAGGCCAGCCGACGCACCTGCCGAACATCGGGCACATGGCGTAAATGATGCATGATGCGCGCCGCCTCATACAGGCCCTCAAGCTCAAGGTCCATGTCGAACCAAGCCGCGCCGGTGGTCGGCACGACATGGGCGACGTTGGCCAGCATCGACAGGCCAAAGCGGCTCACCGTCTCGGTCAGGTCACGCAGCAGGCCCTCACGGTCACGGCCCTCGATCCGCAATCGGTAGCGGGACGGCGCGTCCTCAGATGCCAATTCGGGCAACAGGCTGCGCTGGGCCGGATTCTCTCCGTTGGCGGCCAGATACAGGCGCAGCGCCTCCAGCGGCGCCATCTCGCCAACGCCAAGCGCGAGGAACAGTCCGCTGGGGCCCGGTCGCTTTAACGTCGGCGCCACATCCAGGAGCGCCTTCGGATCCGGCAGCGGCAAGCCCAGCCCGTCAACCATCGCCAGGAAGAGGCTTCGGCCAGCGGCGATGCTCTCCGCCTGATCCCGATCATAAAACCAGGCGCGGATCTTGCTCATCGCCCTTGAGGTGCGCACGTAGCCCAGTTCCGGGTCCAGCCAAGCCCGCTGCGGGGCGGCGTCCGGAGCAGTCAGTATTCGCACCCGTTGACCGGATTGCAGGGGGGAACTGAGAGGCGCCGGCACCCCGTCGATGCGCGCGCCCACGCAGCGCTGCCCAACCTCGGTGTGTACCCGATAGGCGAAGTCCAGGGCCGTGGCCCCGGCCATCAAGTCCAGCACATGGCCTTGGGGCGTGTACACGAAAACCCGCTGCTCACGAACCTGGTCGATCAGCTCACCGGCCAGGCCCACCCCTTCCCGCTCATGGGCGTCAAGGGCCTGCCGCAGCCAAGCCACCTGGTTGGCGTAGTAGTCGTCCTCCGGGTCCATGCCCTTGTAGGCCCAGTGGGCGCAAACCCCGAGCTCCGCGTCCCGATGCATCGCCTCGGTGCGGATCTGAACCTCGAAAGCCATGCCGGCGGCGCCAACCACAGCTGTGTGGATGGAACGATAGCCGTTCTCCTTCGGCGAGGCGATGTAGTCGTCAAGCTCATCGGGAATGGGGCGCGACAGCGAATGCACGACCCCCAAGGCGGCATAGCAGGCGGGGACATCGCCCACGATGATGCGCACCGCCTGCGCGTCATAGACCTCATCCAAGGGAATGTTCTTGGTGCGCATCTTGCGCCAGATGCTGTAGATGTGCTTCGCCCGGCCACCGATCGCCGCCTTGATGCCTTGGGACTCAAACGCCTCCCTAAGCCGCGCGACCAGTGCTTTGACGCGACGTTCGCGCTCCACCCGACGTCCGTCGAGCTGCTTGGCAATGCGCATGTAGGCATCGGGCTCCAAGTAGCGCAACGCCAGGTCCTCAAGCTCCCACTTGAGCTGCCAGATGCCCAGCCGGTCCGCCAACGGCACGAACACGGTCATCGCCTCGGTGGCGATGCGGGCCTTGCGCTCCTCCGAACTGGCCTTGGCCCGCCGCAGCGCGACCACCCGCTCCGCCAGCTTGAGCGCCGCCACCCGGCCGTCGTCAATGACCGCCACCAGCATGCGGCGGATGTTGGCGGTTTGGTCCTTGGCCTCGCTGGCCAGCAGGCGGGAACTGGTGAGGTCGAGAATGCTGGTGTCCGCCATGTCGATCACCGATGCCGCCAACGACGCCGCAGCGGCGCCGATGCGGGCCGGCAATTCGGATTTGGCGACGGCTCCATGGCGAACCGAGCCGTGAAACAGCGCCGCCAGCACCGAGGCGGTGTCCATCTCCATGCTGGCCACCAGCGCTGCCAACTCCAATGCGGCATCGAGGTGGGATTGCAGGGCGTCCTCCTCCAGCTGGCTGGCGGCCGATAGGATCGCCGCTGCGTCAAGTCGGGGGTGGCGTTGGCCAAGGCGCTGCGCCCAAGCGGCCAAAGCCGCCTCGCCCGCACCGGCCTGGGGCGTGTTCCGTCTGAGGCTGACGCTGGTGCTGCCGGGCATTTTGGACCTGTCGTGATTTACAGTTGAAAGTCAGCAATGCGCAGATGCCCGAGATCCGCCGACAATGGACTGCACAGATGCGAAACCGCCCCGCAGTCCAATTCGCCGCCGCAGCCCACGCCGACCTTTTCGGCAACGCCCGGCAAAAGCTGGACGCGCCTGACGGGTCGAATCACCCAAAGCGGCGCTGCTTGCCAGCTGTTGCCGAGGGCGGTCACGACCGCAGGCTACTCCCGCTCGGCCCCAGTGCCATTGTGCCACCTCCGCCCCAATCGGCAAGTGCGCCTCTCGCCCACAGGGCGAGAGGCGGTTGGAGTTTCGCTGGCGCGAAACTCCGCGCCTGAGGGAACCGAGTAACCGAATGGGACACAGGAACCGAGTGGAACCGACCGGGACACACGAAATCCAGCCGGACACACAAATCCAACCGAGCGGGACACACGAAGTCCAGCCCGAAATCCACCCGGACACACAAATCCAGGACGGAGCCGGACACACAACGATTTGAGCTTCGCGCCAGTTCCGTTCGGGATACAATTCTCGCCCGATTCGGGTCAAGCAGGGCAGCCAAGCATGTCAGCAACGCCTCTCAATGCCGACCTCGCGACGCATCGGCAACGCATCCTGGACCAAGGCTACACGGTTTGCGCCGGCGCCATGGATGACGGCCTGATGAGCCGCATCCGCACGGAACTGGCGCCTTGGCTGGACGGACGCAACTGGGGGCGCAACAACTTCGAAGGCGAGCGCTCCGAGCGCGTCTATGCCCTGCTGGCCAAGTCTCCGGCCTGCGCCGAGCTGGTTGAGCATCCGCTGGCGCTCGGCTTGGCCAACTCATTCCTGTGCCCCGACTACCTGCTGTCCGCCGCTCTGGCGATCAATGTGCACGGTGGCGAGACGCCGCAAAACTTCCACGTTGACGACAACCCGGCCGGAGCGCCGCAAACCGCGGCGCGCGAGATGTGGGGCTTGAGCACCATTTGGGTGTTCGACGAATTCACCGAGACCAATGGCGCCACCGAAGTGATTCCCGGCAGCCATCGCTGGGGGCCGGAGCGTCAACCCAAGGATCACGAGGCCGTCAAGGTCAGCGCTGAGGCGGGCTCGGCGCTCATCTTCGCCGGCAACCTGCTGCACCGCGGCGGCGCCAATCAGGGCCAGTCCATTCGGCTCGCCATCACCATCCAGTATTGCCAGCCGTGGCTGCGCACCATAGAGAACATGCCGCTGGCCGTGCCCCCTGAATTGGCGGCCCGGTACAGCGCACGGGTGCAGGGCCTGCTCGGCTACAGCGTGGTGGCGCCGGGCTTCACCGGCTACGTGGACGGCATGCATCCCAAGCGCCTGATCGATCGCGCCTACAAGGGACGCATTGAGCGGGGTGAAGCCGCCCACGAACACGGAGGCGCTGGCTGAACGCCAATCTGGCGGAGGGCTAGGCGTTCGGAATTTGCAGGCATTTTGGCGAGGGACTAGTCCGCTCTTGCAGCCAAAGCAGTTCGTGTGGATTCAACAACTGTTCGAGCCAGCGCGACGCCTTCCTCCGCCTCATCCCGATTTGGAATATCAAGCTCGTAGTCCACGATAAGCTGGTCGTGCTCCAATTGGTTGAGGATTCGTTCGACTTCCCGGCCAACGCGCCCAAAACTGGGGGCAAAAAGGGACAAAATTCTATAACCCATTGATTTAATTGGCTTAATGGCGGAGAGGGAGGGATTCGAACCCTCGATGCGTTGCCGCATACACACTTTCCAGGCGTGCTCCTTCGACCGCTCGGACACCTCTCCGGGTTGGCGCTCGCTGACCGGCCATGGGGCTGCGGCCAAACCGGGCCGGGCGGCGATCCGGTCCAGCCGCATCCCGGCACACGCTTTGGCTGCTACCGTTGCTCCCTTCCGGGCCTGGCGGAGTTCACAACCTGACGTTGCGGGAGGACCGGACTGGACCGCCATCGATCCGGCCATCCGGGCAGCGCAGTCTAGCGGAATTTGGCGGGTAAAAGTAGATGCGCGCTCGTCGCGTGGGTCGGATTCCCATATGTTTGTGAGCCCGTGCCGGTTGCGTGGGTCGGGTTCCGAAACGTGATTTGGCCCGCGCAGGTGCGCACTTTCGCCCTACTGCCGCGGCAGGCGCCACTGCGGGGCGGCGCCGCTCTCGTTGGAGCGGTAGGGATTGATGTCCAAGCCGCCGCGTCGCAGGAAGTGGCCGGACACGGTGAGCCGGGCCGGCCGGCAACGCTGCTGGATGTCCATGTAGATGCGTTCCACGGCATCCTCGTGGAAGCAGGCGTGCTCGCGAAACGACACCAGGTAGGCCAGCAGCGACTCGGCGACGATGGGCGGGCCGGTGTAGGACACCAGAATGGAAGCCCAGTCCGGCTGGCCGGTCACCGGGCAGAGGCTGCGGAACAGGTCGGTGTGCCAAGTCTCCGACACCGGCTCGGATGGCCGTGCGCACTGCAGCAGCGCCGGGTTGCGTTGGTATTCGAATCGAGCGGGTGATAGCCCATCCAGGCTCCGGCCGGGCAACGCTCTCATGGAACGAGGGGAGAGGCCCTCACCACCAAAAGGCTGCTGCTTCAGCATCGTCGGCTTGGCGCATTGGGACCAGCCAAGGGCCTGCTGCCCAAGCGCCAAGTCCGCAACTGCGGAAACGCGCACCCGAACCTCCGCTCCCGTCGCGGCGCCGAGATCCGTCGCCAGCATCTCCGCCAACTCGCCCGACTGGCCGAAGCGCAGCTGCGCCAAGCCGTTCAGGTACAGCTTGAGGGACTTGCTTTCCACCGTGTTCGGCGAGGTGCAGGGCAGGCGCAGGTGCAAGCCGCCCACCTGCGGCTTGCCGCTTAGGTCCAGCCAAGACAGCTCGTAACCCGTCCAGCGGTCCTCGCCCTTGAACGGCAGGGCTTGGTCGGCAATGCCGAGCCGGCACCGGGCATCGGCCCGGGGGATTGGGTACAGAACCTCCGGGCGGCGACCTGAGACGGGCGGCGATTGACGGCCAAGGGGCATTTGCGTTTCGGACACGGCAGGCTTAGGTTCCGAAGTCGCAGACACTCTACAATACCTGCCCGTCCTGAACGCAAGTTAAGTTGTCCCATGAGTCAGTCCCGTCCCTGGCGAGCGCCAAGCCGCCTTGCGCAACGCAGCCGCTCGCGGGCCTGAGGCATCGTCCGGTCAGCCATGCTGGACAACCTGCAACAGGCCGCCACCGGCTTTGCGCAACTCGCTTGGGGGCCTTGGCTGCTGGTGCTGCTGCTCGGCGGCGGGCTGTTCTTCCTGATCTTCTCCGGCGGGGTGCCGTTCCGCCATCTGGGCCATGCCTGGCTAGTGTTGCGGGGCCGCTACGACGACCCGGACGACCCGGGCCAAATCAGCCACTTTCAAGCGCTCTCCTCAGCCTTGGCCGGCACCATCGGCATGGGCAACATCGGCGGCGTGGCGCTGGCCATCGGCATCGGCGGCCCCGGCGCGATCTTCTGGATGTGGATGACCGCCCTGCTCGGCATCGCCACCAAGTTCTTCACCTGCTCCCTGGCCGTGATGTACCGGGGCCGGGACAGCGACGGCGTCCTGCAGGGCGGGCCGATGTACGTGATCCGCGAGGGGCTGGGCCGCCGCTGGCGATTCCTGGCCTACCTGTTCGCCGCCTTCGGCCTGATCGGCGCCCTGCCGGTCTTTCAGGCGAACCAACTGACGCAGGTGCTGCGCGAAGTGCTGTTCGTGGGCAACGGCTGGCTGGATCCCGGCACCGATCCCCTGCCCTTCAATCTGAGCGTCGGCGTCGTGCTGTGCGCCGTGGCGGGCGCGGTGATCCTCGGCGGCCTGCAGCGCATCGCCCGAGTCGCTGCGGCGCTGGTGCCGCTGATGGCCGCGCTGTATCTGGGCAGCGCCCTGGTCGCCATCGCGCTGAACGCGGAGCGGCTGCCCGACGTGGTGGCCCTGATCCTGCGCGATGCCTTCACCGGCGAAGCCGCCGCCGGCGGCGGCCTGCTGGCGGTGATTCTCTACGGCGTGCAGCGCGGCGCCTACTCCAACGAGGCGGGCATCGGCACCGAAGCCCTGGCCCATGGCGCGGCCCGCACCCGAGTGCCGATTCGGGAGGGCCTGGTGGCCATGCTCGGCCCCATCATCGACACCCTGCTGATCTGCTCGGCCACCGCCTTCATCATCCTGCTGGCGGGGGTCTGGCAGTCCGGCGAGTCCGACGGCGTCACCCTCACCGCCAACGCCTTTGGCGCACTGCTCGGCGCACCCGGCTTGGCGGTCGTGTTCGCGGCGGTGGTGTGCTTCGCCACCACCACCCTGTTCACCTATGCCTTCTACGGCTCGCAATGCGCCAGCTTCCTGTTCGGCACCGGCGCGCAGCGCTACTACCGCTGGCTGCTGCTGGCGTTCATCGTGGTCGCCGCGCTGATCACGCCCCAAGCCGCCATCAGCATCATCGACGGTGCCTTTGCCATGATGGCCATACCCACCATGGTGTCCGCCCTGATTCTGGCGCCCAAGGTGAAGGCCGCCGCCAAGGACTACTTCGCAACGCTGGGTCGCTGACCTGATTGCCCGGACTGGTCGGCGGGCTTCAGGCCGCCGCCAAGTCGCGCAGCGGCTTGATTGCGCGATTGCGCGCGCTTGAACGCGCCAACGTAGCGGTCGGCCAAGCGCACCGGTTCCGGCAGGCGCAGGCCACCACCGCAGCGCAGCACCAAGTCCGTCGCACCCTCGACATCGCACAGGTGGCCGGGACTGACGAACAGCGGCTTCACCCCCGTGCGGGTGCGCAGCACGGTGCCGATGCGCTCCGCGCCTTGGGTCAGCGGCGAGCGCTCGCCGCGGCTCGGTCCGAGTTCAACCCAGTCGCCGATCAGGCGCGACTTGGCGCAGCCCACGGCGGGCAGGCCGAGCAGAACGCCCAAGTGGCAAGCCAAGCCGAACCGGCGCGGATGGGCAATGCCTTGTCCGTCGCAAAGCAGGGCGTCCACCGGGGCGCGCAGCCGGCGCAGCGCCGCCAGCAGCGCCGGGGCCTCCCGAAACGACAGCAGGCCCGGCACGTAGGGGAACCGCAGCGCCAGGCTTAAGGCGCGGCGCTCAACCACCCGGCGGCGCTCCACGTCCCAAGCCACAACGGCAGCGAACACCCGGTCGCCGGCAAAGGCGCAGTCCAACCCGGCGACGGTGGACACCTGCCGCAATGGCGCAAGGCGAACCGCGGCGGCCAACCTTTGCTGAATGGCGCGCGCCTTCGCGGGCGAGACCTGCCATTGATGCCGCCGCACTGGGGGACTACTCTTAATGCTTCCAGTGACAGGCAATCTCCAACGATCTTGAGTCGTGGCCCGATGACGCTGCATTGTAGCCCGCATGGCTCAGCAAGCCGCTGGTTGAGGAGCCCAATGGCGTTCATGCCCATGACGGCGTTTTTGCTTCAAGGCGTCGCCGCAGGCAGCGGCCGGCGGTGCCGCGGGGCGCAACCGGCACCGAGCGCAGCCTCGCCCTCGCCGGTCCTGCGGCGCGACCATCGCAGCCCTGGGGCGCGACATGCCGGCTAGCCCAACCCGCCGGTCCGGCTTGGACGACATCCATCCGCAATGGGCCGAGGCGCTCGCCCACTACGGCGCCAACCCGCCGGCGCATGACGAATTGCTGCGCGCTGGCGAAGTCCGGGTACACTGGCTGCCCCTGCTTCGACAGCCGCTGGACCCTGCGCGCCAAGCTTCAAGCGCTGCCGACGGCTTCCCCGGCCACCGCCGGGACGCTCTCCCCTTCCTCATTGCGGCTGAGGAATGGCGGTCCATTGAGGCGGGGCTTGAGCAGCGCGCCCGGCTGCTCAACGCCATCAACCTGGATCTCTACGGCGGGCAGGGGCTGCTGCGCGAGCAGGGCCTGCACCCCGCCCTGGTCTTCGCCAACCGCCGGTACCTGCCGGCCTGCCGGCCCGGCTTCCCGGCCGACAGCGCCAACCTGGGCCTGCTGGCCTTCGATCTCGGCCGGGCGCCTGACGGCAGCTGGCGGGTGCTGGCCAATCACACCGAAACGCCGACCGGCTTGGGGCTGGCCCAGGACAACCGAATCCGCACGGCCAGCGCCCTGACGGCAGCCGCCCGGGCAGCCGCGATTGCGTCCCAGGATGACTTCCTGGACGGCTTTGGCGCCGAAGTCCGCCGAAGGGGGGAAGCGACCGGGGCGCCTAGTGACGGCCTCTGCGTCCTGTTGGCCGGGGATGCCGGCCAACCCGACCACGCCGACTGGATCGCGCTCAGCAAGCATCTCGGATTTCCCTTGCTGGAAGGCAACGACCTCGCGGTGCGCCGCGGCGCCGTCTTCGCCAAGACCCTGACGGGGCTTAAGCCGGTAGCGGCGGTGCTGCGCTTGGTGGAATCGGATGCCTGCGATCCGATGACGCTGTCATCCAGTTCCCTCATCGGCGCGCCGGGGCTGCTGAACGCGGTCGCCGGGAGCGGGGTGGCGGCCATCAATCCGATCGGCAGCGGCGCCGTGGGCGGGGATGCCTTCAATCCCTTCCTGCCGGCCTTGTGCGAGCAACTGCTCAACGAGCCGCTGCTGCTGGCCAGCCCGGCCACTTGGTGGTGCGGCCAGCAGCAGGAAGCGGCCCAAGTGCTGGAGCGGCTCGACGAACTCGCCGTCGGGGACGCCTTCGGCGGCCCCTGCGGGCTGGACGCCGATCCGACCCCGGCCCAGCCCCACGCAACGCCCGATCCGGCAGTGCGGACGGCCATTCAAGCCCAACCCTACCGATTCGCGGGCCGGGAGCCCCTGGTTCCCTCCACCGCGCCTTGCCTGATGTCCGACGGCCAGATCAAGTCGGCGCCCGTGACCTTGCGGCTCTTCGTCGCCGCCACGCCAAGCGGCTACCAGGTGCTGCCCGGGGGCTTGGCGCGGGCGGCCAACGGCTCGCACCGCCTCATCAAGGACGTTTGGATCGTCGAGACGGGCTTGGCGCCAGCCGACCCGGCCCGCGTCGATGGCCGAGCGCCGTCCGGCGCGCGCTCATTGCGCCTGCCGCGCCCGGCAACGTCGCCGGACGCCGTCGACCCGACGGACGCCGCCGCCGCGGCAGGACCAGCCATTCTGACCCGGCGCTTGGGCGATGATCTGTTCTGGTTCGGTCGCTACCTCGAACGGGCGGAGCTCTCAATCCGGATCTTCACCGCCCTGGGTCACCTCATCGCCGCAGGCCACCCGGCAAGGCCGGAGGCCGCGCAGCTGCTGCTCCGGCTGCTGTCCGCCCTGGACTTCGCCGCCGCTGAGGGCCGCTCAACGGGGGCATTCGACGAGGCGGGGCTTTGCCGGCTGCTTTTCGATGCGACCGGTGACGACCGCCTGATCAACCTTCTGGACCGCCTGCGTCTCACCGGAATGCGTCGGCGCGGGATTTTGCCGATGGCGGCTTGGCAAGCCATTGAGGGAATCCACCAAGCGCTGCAGTCGCGCTGGCGGGCACGGACCCCGGCTGATGCCCTCCGCCTGCTCGATGGCCTGGCTTTGCGGCTGGCGGCGCTCAGCGGACTGCTGGACGAAACCCAGCTCCGGGATCAGGGCTTTTGGCTGCAGCGGCTTGGCAAGCACGTTGAGCGCCTGCGCCTGCTCGCCGCCGTCAACATCGAGTTCGGGGTGGCGCCGACGCCCATGGACCCCAATCGCGCCCATTTGCTGGCGCAACTGCACCATCTGGCCGAACCCCAAGCCGCTTGGGCGGCTGATGCCGGCGCCGTCTGGCATCGACTGGTGTGCGACGCCGACCATCCCAGGTCCATGCGGCATCAAGCCGAGCGCATCGGCCGATGCCTGGAACGGCTGTCGCCCCAAGGGTCGTCCCAAGGCCTGACCGACGCCCGCAACTGCGCCGGCGCCTTGACCGAGGAGCTGGCCAACGCCGGTCGCGCGCGGGAAGCCGCCCAGGACGGTGAGGCGCTGCGGCTGCTGAGTTCGGCCAGCGCGCGCGCTGCGGAAATCTCCGCGCTGGTCTCAGCGGTGTGGTTCCAAACTCAAGCCCATCCCCAAGCCCCTGCCTGACGAGTGGCTCCCCGCGCTGATGAGGGCTGCTAGGAAACCTCGACCCGCTCGCGCACCGTCCGCAACCGTTCGCGGTAGGCTCGATGGCCGCTGAGCAGCAGGCCGGCGGCCAAGGGCCCCATGATCCAGGAGACCAGGGCCAGGGAGTGGGCGACGGCCTTCGGGTCGGCGAAGACGTAGTCCGTGGCGGCGGCCACCAGCGTTGGGCCAAGGCCTAAGCCGATGACGTTGGTGGTGACCACGTAAAGGCCCGACACCACCCCGCGCATGTCGTTCGGCGTCGCGAGCTGGATGGCCGAGGTCATCAGCGCCAAGGGCAGGGTGACGCAGAAGCTGGCACCGAACACGCAGGCTAGGGCCGCATGGGGGCTGGCCTGCCACGGCAGCAAGGCGAGGCAGGCGGTCGCCGCGATGGCGCTGAAGGCGGCGATGGGCAGGGCGTGATCCCGGTCGCCGCGGCGCTCCAGCAGACGGGCAACGGTAGGTCCGGCAAGTACGCCGGCGGAACCCGCGACCAGGGCGATGATCCCGTAGATGCGTCCGACCTCGGCCAGTTCCCAACCGTGGACGCGCACCATGACGGTCGGCACCCAGCCCTGCAGGCCGTAGAGCATGACCACGATGCAGGGCACGCCCAAGTGCAGCGAGACGTAGATGCGCCAGTGGCGGCGCAGAAAGGCAATGACCGCCCGCCAAGGCGGCGCTTCGGCCCGCTCGCGGTTCCTGCGCTCCGGTTCGCGCACGGTCATCAGCAGCGCGGCGATCAGCAGGCCCGGCAGGCCGACGGCGATGAAGGTGAACTGCCAAGGGGCGAGCGCGCCCAGCAGGGGCAGCGCGATCTCGCCCGCCTGCTCAGTCCAATCGAGGACCGCGGCGCCGGCGATCATCGCCAGGCCGCCGCCGATGTAGGGGCCCATCAGATAGACGCTGATCGGGCGCGACAGGCGCTCCGGGGGAAAGCAGTCCGACAGCAGGGACCAGGACGCGGGGGTGACGGTGGCTTCGCCGGCGCCGACGCCCAAGCGGGCGGCGAACAGCTGCTCAAAGCTGCGGGAAAGGCCGCAGGCCACGGTGGTCGCGCTCCACACCAGAACCCCGCCAATCATGATGGCGACGCGGTTGAAGCGGTCCACCATGCGCCCGATGGGCACGCTCAGCGCCACGTAGGTGGCCACGAAGGCCAAGCCTTGCAGCAGGCTGATCTGGGTATCGGACAAGCCGAGGTCGGCCTGCACGGGCTCGACCAGCAGATTGAGCACTTGACGGTCCACAAACGAGAACGTGTAGGCCAGCAACAGGACGAAGGTGACGTACCAGCCGTAGAGGGGGTTGGGCCAGCGTTTCCGATCCGCGGGGGGCGTCGTCATGGTTGCGGCAGGTGCGGGCCTCGAACCGGCACGGAAGCGGGGCGGGCGATCACTCCTTGTCGGGCAAACGACTATTATAGGGCGTTTGCAGCCATCAACCGACCTTCAAGGAGAGCGGCCATGCCCGCCGCGGCCGGATCAGTGAGCGTCGTCGTGCCGGTGCTCGACGACGCGCCCGCCCTGCGCCGTTTGCTCGGGACGCTGGCGGGGACGAGCTTCGAGGTCATCGTCGTCGATGGCGGCAGCCGCGACGGCAGCGCCGAGGCTGCGGAGCAGGCGGGCGCGCGGGTCATTCGCAGCCCGGCCAGCCGGGGGCTGCAGCTGGACAAAGGCCATCGGGCGGCGACCAGGGACTGGATCTGGATGCTGCACGCCGATGCGGAACCCTCCCCGGCCAACGTTAAGGAGGTCGCCGGCTGGCCGTCGAGGCCGCCCGGATGGGGCTGTTTCGGCGTGCGCCTCGAAGGCGGCCCGCCGCTGCAGCTGGTGGCCTGGTTGATGAATCGCCGCTCCGCCCTGACCGGCATCTGCACCGGCGACCAAGGCCTCTTCGCGCACCGCCAGCTGCTCAACGCCATCGGCGGCGTGCCGCGCCAGCCGCTCATGGAGGACATCGAACTCAGCAAGCGGCTGCGGCGGCTGAGCCGACCCCTGCGGGCCAAAACCATCTTGAGCGCCTCCAGCCGACGGTGGCAGCGCCAAGGCGCGGCGCAGACCATTGCCACCATGTGGTGGCTGCGCGCCCGCTACGCGCTCGGCGCTTCGGCCGAGGGCCTGTATCGGCGCTATTATGGCCAATGAGCCTATGGCCAATGAGCCGCGTATCGGCACTGCCATGGTCGCTGAGCCGCGCCTTTGCGTGTTCGCCAAGGCGCCCGATCCCGGCCGGGTCAAAACCCGCTTGGCCCGGCACTTGGGCGCCGCCGCGGCCTGCCGTGCCCATGAGGCCCTAGTGGCGCACGTTCTCGACCGCTTGGCTGGCTGCGAGTTGACCAAGGAATTGTGGGTGAACGGCGATGTCGGCCACCCGCAGGTGGCGGCTTGGGCGCAGCGCTTGGGCGCGACGGTCAAGGTGCAGCCGCAGGGTGACTTGGGCGTCAAGATGCACGCCGCCGTGACCGCCTGCTGCGCCGTCGGCCATTCAGCCCTGATCGTTGGCTCCGACTTGCCGCAGATCGACCTCTCCTACATCAAGCAGGCAGCGGCCGCTCTGGCCGCTCACGACTTGGTGCTCGGCCCTGTGGAGGACGGCGGCTACGGATTGGTTGGGCTCAAGGCCCCGGCGCCGCGCCTGTTCCAGGGCATGGCCTGGAGCACCCCGGCCGTGCTGGCCGACACCCGCGCCCAAGCCGAACGGTTGCGCCTGCGCGTCGCCGAACTGCCAACCACTTGGGACGTGGACGGGATCGATGATTGGCGCCGGTTCCTGGGGCTTCAGTCCAGCGAGGCGCGCTCGGCTTCCTGATGAATGCGCGCCACCATGGCTCGCAGGCCGTTGCCTCGGGTGGGCGTCAGGTGCTTGATCAACTCCAGCTCCGCGAACAGGCCTTCAATGTCGAAGGCGCGGATCTCGTCCGGCGTTCGGTCTTGGAAGACGGTCAGGATGATGGCGATCAGCCCGCGCACGATTTGCGCGTCGCTGTCGATGGCGAAGCGCATTCGGCCACCAAGCCGCTCGGTCAGCAGCCAGACTTGGCTTTGGCAGCCGCGCACCAAATTGGCGGGCGTTCTGCGCGCGTCGTCCAGCTGCGGCAGGTCCTTGCCGAGATCGATGACGAAGCGGTACTTGTCCTCCCAGCCGTCGAAGAAGGAGAAGGCCTCGCGGATCTCCTCAAGCGCCATTGGGTGTCCCATGCGATCGCCTAGAAGAGGCCGAGTTCCAGTTGGGCTTCCTCGCTCATGCGCTCCCGGGACCAGGGCGGGTCGAACACCAATTCCACCTCCACCTCGGTGACGAACGGCACTTGGGCGACGCGCGCCTTGACCTCATCGACCAGCACCGGCCCCATCCCGCAGCCGGGCGCGGTGAGGGTCATGTCGATGTGGACTCGACCCGCCTCGATGCGGCGGGCGTAGATCAGCCCCAGATCGACGATGTTGACCGGTATCTCCGGGTCAAAGACGCTCGACAGCGCGGCATCAACCTGCCGGGCGTCAACGGCGCCGTCGGCGGGCGGCTCGAACGCCAGCGTTTCCGGGGTCAGGCCCAGGGCGTCGCTGTCGGCGCCGTCAATGCGCGCCATGTTGCCGTCGAAGATGACGGTGTAGCTGCCGCCCAGCGCCTGGGTGAGGGTGACGAAGGTGCCGACGGGAATGCGGACCGGATCGCCGGTGGGCACCAGCTTGCCCTGCACCGGCCGGGCGGTGGGAATGATCCGCCGCTCCATGGGTCAGCCCGCGTCGTCAGCGGCCAGGGAAAAGCTCTCGCCGCAGCCGCACTGGGCGGTGGCGTTGGGGTTCTTGAACTGCAGGTTGGTGTTCAGGCCCTCAGTGATCAAGTCCACCTCGGTGCCCCGCAATAGGTGCAGGTCGCTTTGGCGGACGTGGAGCGCCAAGCCTTGCGCAATCTCAAAGGCGCGGTCGTCCGCCTGCGGCCGGTCGATGTAGTCGAGCACGTACATGTAGCCATTGCAGCCGCTTTCCTTCAGGCCCAAGCGCAGGCAGGAGCGGCCGGAGCGGGCGATCTGGCGCGCGATGTGCGCCACCGCAGCGTCGGTGACGGTTATCGCCGCGGCATCGGCGGGATTGAAGGTGGCAACGCTCATCAGTGGCAGCCTCGGCGTCGGCGAATCAAACAAACTCAATGGCCTTCTCGACGCCGGCGACCAGGCGCTCGACGTCGGCGGGCGAATTATACAACGCGAATGAGGCGCGGATGGTGCCCGGAACGCCAAGCCGCTCCATCAGCGGCATGGCGCAGTGGTGGCCGGTGCGCACGGCAATGCCCTGCTGGTCGAGCAGGGTGCCGAAGTCATGGGGGTGGCCGCCGTCGACCAGAAAGGAGACCACCGACACCCGCTCGCGAGGCTCGCCGACCATCCGCAGGCCGGGAATCTGCTTGAGGCGGCTGACGGCCTGACTGACCAGCGCCGCCTCCCGGTCGCGCAGCGCTTGGCGGGGCAGGCCGGCGAGGTAGTCCGCAGCCGCTCCGAAGCCAACGGCGCCGGCGATGTTGGGCGTGCCGGCCTCGAACTTGTAGGGCGGTTGGTTGTAGATCGTGCGCTCAATGCTCACGTGCTCGATCATCTCGCCCCCGCCTTGGTAGGGCGGCAGCTCCTCGAGCAGGGCGGCCCTGCCGTAGAGCGCGCCGATGCCGGTGGGACCGAACAGCTTGTGCGCTGAGAAGGCGTAGAAGTCACAGCCGAGGCGGCCGACGTCCACATCGAGGTGCTGCACCGCCTGGGCGCCGTCGATCAGGGCCAGGGCGCCTTGGGCATGGGCCGCTTCGATCAATGCCGCAACCGGATTGACGGTGCCCAGCGCGTTGCTCACGTGGCCAATGGCCACCAGCTTGGTGCGCGGGCGGAGCTTGGCATGGAAGTCTGACAAGTCGATCTCACCGGTTGCCGTCACTCGGCAGGCGACCAGCGCCGCGCCGCTGCGTTGGCAGAGCATTTGCCAAGGCACGATGTTGGAGTGGTGCTCCAGTTCCGTGATCAGCACTTCGTCACCGGGCCCGAGCCGGTCCGTCAGGCCCGCGGCAACCAGATTGATGCCCTCGGTGGCACCTCGGGTGAAGATGAGCTCGCGGGCGTCGCCTGCGCCGACCAAGGCGGCGACCTTGGCGCGGGCATCCTCCATGGCCGCGGTCGCCTCCTCCGCCAGCGCATGGGCGGCGCGGTGGACGTTGGCGTTGCGGCGTTCGTAGTAGTGGCGGATGGCGTCGATGACCGCCTGCGGCTTTTGCGTGGTGGCGGCGCTGTCGAGGTAGGTGAGCGGCTGGCCGTTGACTTGCCGGGCGAGGATCGGGAAGTCGCCGCTGATGTCCAATGACGCTGCCATGTCAGGCGCTGGCGAAGTGCGCGGCGAAGGCTTCCGCAGCCGGTTCCGCGAACGGGCCGGCGAGGCCGTCGCGCAGGAAGCCGAGGCTGAGCAGGCGCTGCGCCTGCCAGGTCTCCAAGCCCCGGCTGAGCAGATAGAACAGCGCCTCGGCGTCCAACTGCCCGACGGTGGCGCCGTGGGCGCACCGCACGTCGTCGTTGTAGATCTCCAGTTCCGGCTTGGTGTTGACCTCAGCACTGGGGTCTAGGGCCAAGTTGCGGTTGGAGAGGTCCGCATCGGCGCCGGCCGCGCCGACGTGGATGTGGATGCGGCCGTTGAAGGTGCAGCGGCTCCTGCCCGCCGCCAAGTTGTGCTGCTTGATGCGGCTGACGGTGCCGCGACTGGCATGTTCAACCACGAGTTGCTGATCGAGCCGCCCGCCATCGCGCACCAACGCCGCCCCAACGCTGGCAAGACGGGCGCCTTGGCCGCCGAGAACGACGTTGACATCCTGGCGCAGGAAGCCGCCGACGGCGCATTGCTGGTTGAGCGTCAGCGCCGCGTTGCGCTGCAGATGGGCCTGCAGCAACGACCACTCCTCGACATCAGGCGTGAACTGCGCCGCTGCCCAGTGTGCTTCGGAATCCGCGGCCAGCGACAGCACCAGAACCTGTGCGCGCAAGCCGGCCGGGCTGGGCATCGCCGCCACTCCGCCACGCTTCGGCTGCGGCATCGGCGACCCGTCGTTGCGGGGCAAGGCCTCCTGTTCGAGCTCGACCCGGCAGCCCGGCGCCACCCGCACGAGCAGCGGGGCGGCAACAGCCCCGGGGGCGGGAGCCGGAATGCGCAAGGGATGGCTGGGCGTTCGCTTGACGTCAATCAACCAGCCCGCCCCGGCGCGGGCGGCGGCGATGCCCGCCAGCGGATAGCGGTTTAAGTCTATTTCGAGCGGCGGCGCATCCGATTCATCAAGGCGATGAAGCGCCGCTTCCGGCGGCAGCGCCACGGCGGGCGGCTGCCGATGGGCATCGGCACGGATCAGCGCGTTGGCGACCTTCGGCAGCGGCGAGTACTTCCAGGTCTCCCGCGCCAGCTTGCCGTCCAAGGCCTGCCGGCAGCGCCTGAAGCCCTCGGCATCGAGCCAAGGCGGCGCCTCCAGGTCCTGCAGCGCCTCTACTCCGACAGCCATGCGTAGCCTTCGGCCTCCAGCTTCTCGGCCAGATGCCGGTCGCCGCTGGCGACGATGCGGCCTTCGCTGAGCACATGCACTTGATCCGGGACGATGTGGTTGAGCAGCCGTTGGTAGTGGGTGATCAGCAGCACGCCGTTGTCGGCGCTGCGGAAGCGGTTGACCCCGGCGGCGACGGTCTGCAGGGCGTCGATGTCGAGGCCGGAGTCGGTTTCGTCAAGCACGGCGAGCTTGGGTTCGAGCAGCAGCAGCTGCAGGATTTCGTTGCGCTTCTTCTCGCCGCCGCTGAAGCCCTCGTTGACCCCGCGCTTGAGGAACTCCGGGTTCAGCCCGAGGCTCGCCGCCAGCGTCCGCGCCCGCTTCATGAAGCCGACTGCGGACTCCGGCTGCGCTCCCTGGGCGGCCAAGTGGCTGTCCCATGCCGCCTTGAGAAACTCCATGTTGCTGACGCCGGGTATCTCCACCGGGTACTGAAAGGCTAGGAACAGACCCGCTTGAGCCCGCGCTTCGGGTGCCATGCCGACCAGGTCGGCGTCGTTGAACGACACCTGCCCGGCAGTGACCTCGTAGCCCGGCCGGCCGGCCAGCACGTTGGCCAAGGTGCTCTTGCCGGAACCGTTGGGCCCCATGATGGCGTGGATCTCACCGGCCTCGACCCGCAGGCTGAGATTCTTGAGGATCGGCTTGCCGTTGACGTCGGCGCGCAGGCCATCGACCGCAAGCAGGCTCAACCGACCGCTCCCTCGAGGGACACTTCCAGCAGCTTGCCCGCCTCGACGGCGAACTCCATGGGCAGTTCGCGGAACACGTCCTTGCAGAAGCCGTTGACGATCATGCTGATGGCCTTTTCCGGGTCGATGCCGCGTTGCTGGCAGAGGAAGAGCTGGTCATCGCTGACCTTGGAGGTGGTGGCCTCGTGCTCGATGGTGGCCGTGGGCGACTTGTTCTCGATGTACGGGAAGGTGTGGGCGCCGCAAGCGTCGCCGAGCAGCAGCGAATCGCACTGGGTGTAGTTGCGCGCGCCCTTGGCGGCCGGCGAGGTGCGCACCAATCCGCGGTAGCTGTTTTGGCTTTGCCCAGCGCTGATGCCCTTGGAGATGATCGTGCTGCGGGTGCCGGGGCCCAAGTGAATCATCTTGGTGCCGGTGTCGGCCTGCTGGTGGTTGTTGGTGAGCGCCACCGAATGGAACTCGCCGACGCTGCCGGCGCCGCGCAGCACCACGCTGGGGTACTTCCAAGTGATGGCGGAGCCGGTCTCCACCTGGGTCCAGGAAATCTTCGAGTTGGCGCCGATGCAGGCGCCGCGCTTGGTGACGAAGTTGTAGATGCCGCCCTTGCCGTCGGCATCGCCCGGATACCAGTTCTGCACCGTGGAGTACTTGATCTCGGCGTCGTCCAGGGCGACCAGCTCCACCACCGCGGCATGCAGCTGGTTCTCGTCGCGCATCGGCGCCGTGCAGCCCTCCAGGTAGCTGACGTAGGCGCCGGCGCCGGCGATGATGAGGGTGCGCTCGAACTGGCCGGTGTTGCGTTCGTTGATGCGGAAGTAGGTGGACAGCTCCATCGGGCAGCGCACGCCTTCCGGCACATAGACGAAGGAGCCGTCGCTGAACACAGCGGAGTTGAGGGCGGCGTAGAAGTTGTCCTGCTGCGGCACCACCGAGCCGAGGTGCTTGCGTACCAGCTCCGGGTGGCTGTGGACCGCTTCGGAGATGGGGCAGAAGATAACCCCGGCTTCGGCCAGCTTGTCCTTGAACGTGGTGGCGATGGATACGCTGTCGAACACCGCGTCCACGGCCACGTTGGACCTCTTCGCCACCCCGGCCAAGGCTTCGCGCTCATGCAGAGGAATGCCGAGCTTCTCGTAGGTGCGCAGCAGTTCCGGATCGACTTCGTCCAGGGAGGCGGGGGCGTCCGCCAGGCTCTTGGGCGCGGAGTAGTACGAGATGGCCTCGAAGTCGATGGGCGGGAAGCGCACGTGCGCCCAGTCCGGCGGGGTCATGGTGCGCCACTTGCGGTAGGCCGCCAGTCGCCAGTCCGCCATCCAGGCCGGCTCGCGCTTCTTGGCCGAAATGTGGCGGACCACCGCCTCGCTGAGCCCCGGCGGCAGCGTGTCCGAGGCCACGTCCGTGACGAAGCCCGCGCTGTATTCCTGGCCGACGATGTCGATGGGCGATTCGCTCATGGCGGGCTTTTCCGAATGCGGCTCACGGTATGGCGCATTGTAACTATGGCGGGGAGGAATGCCCAACTGCATCGGCCGGGCATCAGCAATTCTCGCTTTGGATCAAGTGTGGCCCAGGTTTCCCGGTCGGGCGCGAACGCGCGCCTTCGATGCCTATGGGTGCGTTGCGCCCCCGCTCCGGAGTGGGATTCGCGGAGCGGGATCATTGCCAACCTCAAGGCAAACGAGCGGCTAAGCTGCCATCGGTCAAAATGAGAATGGCCGGACAAGCATTGCGTGGGCCGCGACTGGAGCCTGCTCCCGCAATCCGGGCTGGCGCACCTCGGGCCGCTCAACCCACCGACAGACCCTGCCCGGCGATCCCGTCCACCCGTTGTCGGGCGGCGGCCTTGTCCTCGAACCACTGCGCGTTGATGGCGGTGAATTCGGCCATCTCCGACGGCAGTTGGGCATCCGCAAAGATGGCGCCCACCGGACAGGCCGATTCGCAGGCGGCGCAGTCGATGCACTCATCCGGATGGACATAGCACATGCGGTCGTGGCCTTCATCAAAGTGGATGCAATCCACCGGGCAGACCTCGATGCACGACTGGTCCCGCACGTCGATGCAGGCATTGGTGATTACGAAAGTCAATGGGTTTGGCCGTCTCCGTCAGCAGCTGGGTAGGCTAGCCAAATTGCCCGGCCTTGCCAATGGCGCGACCGCCTTGTGCGCGACCGCCTTGGCGGTCGTGGATGGAAGACCGCCGGCTGCGGATGAGGCACCGAGCGGGGCTTGGCTTGCGCCGGTCAAGCCTTGGGGGCCTCAAAGGACTTGATGTGTTCGTACCATCCGGAACCTTTGACTCGCAACGGAATCCCGCCGAGCCGCTCGCCGGTCTCGAGGTGGTTCCTGCGGCCTTCCCAAGCGTCCGGGTCGCGCTGCCATTCGTTGAGGACGCGCTCCGCCTCCTCGTAGCTCGGCGCTTCGACCTCATAAAGGGAGAGATACTCCGAGATCGTCGTCCCGTCCAAGTGCGGTCCGCTCAGCTTGAACACGCTGCCGCGAATGAAGTTGGGGCACTTGGCGGTGTCCTCGATGTGCTGATCAACGAACCATTCCTCAAAGGCCGCCTGGCTGTCGGCTTCCGGCGGTTCGCAAAGGCCGATGAGAACGAAATGAGGCATGGTTGCTTCCTCTCTCTGTTGAGTTGGATGTTGAGTTGGACACACATGTATTCGGTGGGTGAGCAGGATAGCACTGGGGGCTGCTGTGCGTTGAGTGAGTTTCGTTGAAAGGGACACACACATAGTTTCGTTGAAAGGGACACACACATCGTCGAGCCGGACACGCACGTCGAGCGGGACACACATGTAGTTGAGCGGGACACACATATTGGGGCGGGACACAATGGGGTTCGCGTCGGAGATTGAGGAACGGGAGGAAGCCAGCGAAGGGATTGTGAACCGTGCCGCGTTCGCGTTAATTTACCGCCTGAGCGGCAACGCAACGAAGTGCAAACAGCGCATAAGCGCAGGAGCGACGTATGGCCACCGGGTGCCCTTTTGCCTTGGATATCTTTGCCGAACCGGAGGACCACGCCAAAGATCCTGGCGCTCAATTCGACTTCCCCCTAATGCCGGAAGGCCAAGCCTACGACATGGGCCATGCGCCGGACGGCACGCCCCTGTTCGATCCCCGAATCCTCCAGTCTGCCGAGTTCTTCCGCAACCCTTACCCCTACTACCGCATTCTGAGGGACCACTACCCGGTCTATCACGACCGGCTGCACAACACCTACTACGTCACCCGATACGAGGATATCACCCGCTGCTACTTCGACGACGAAGGCTTCAACACCATCCCCAAGGGTAGTTCCAGCGGCGTGCTTGGCAACACCCAACTGGAGCTGTCCGGCGTGGAGCATCGGCGGCGGCGCAACCTCTACGGGCAGCATTTGGTTGGCCAGTCGCTCAAGAACCGCATTCCCGCCATTCAGCGCCAAGCACGGGAGATGATCGAGGCATGGGACGGCATCAGCGATCCTAGGGTGGTTTCCATGGCCGATGGGGTGCGCACCGTGGAGTTGGGCATGGCCTTCGCCAACGAGTTCCCCATCCGAGTGGTCTGCGAAGTGCTCGGCTTTCCCAAGGAGGCCCAGAACGACTTTTACTACTGGTACAACTCCATGATGTCCGGACTGGGCGGTTCGGAGACCCACCAGCAGGGGCTGGAAGCTCGCCAGCATCTGGAGGACTACGTGGAGGGCATCGTCGAGGCGCGGCGCAAGCAGCCCACCTACCTGCACGACGAAGTCGGCAACCCGATCAGCAAGGACATCATCTCCAAGCTTTGCGAAACCAAGGTGGACGGCGACTACCTCTCCACCGAGGAAATCACCTCCAACATCGCCCTGGTGGTCGGCGGCGGTGGCGAGACGACCCGCGGCGCCATCCTCAACATGTGGCATCTGCTGCTGCGGAATCCGGAGCAGTTCGAGGCGCTGCGCAACGACGATTCGCTGTGGGATGCGGCCTTTCACGAAACGCTGCGCCACTCCTCCTCGATCGGCGGCCAACCCCGCCACAACACCTACGACGTGGTGATGCACGGCGTCAGAGTGCCAGCGGGATCGCTCATGGAGATGGTGGACTTCTCCGCCAACCACGACGAACGGGTATTCAAGGACCCCGAGACCTTCAACATCTTCCGCGACGACCTCTACACCGGCAAGATCCTGCGCAGTGGCTACAACAAGGATGGTCGCCGCAACCACATGGCCTTCGGGGTCGGCCCGCATCTGTGCCCCGGTGCTTGGATATCCCACCAGGAGGCAGTGGAGGGTTCCCGTATCCTTTTGAAATATCTAAAAAATCCTCGCATCAACATGGAGCGAATGCCGAAGGACACAGATGGCATGAGCTTGAAGCCCTTGGGCATCGTTTCAGTGCGGGAGCTGCATCTCGACTATGACCTTGCGTGAAATGAACGCAGGCAGCCCATCGGCTGGTCGGCTGTTCCCCTTGCATCAGAGACGCGCCGTTCCCAAGCTGGCTGAAGGCTCGTTCGCCAGCATTGGCGGGGCACGGCAGCCGTGACGGAAAGCGCCCTGCCGGTGATCGGCGCCAACGGAGTGGCTATCCCTGAAGGCACCCGCGGCGACGCCGGCTTTCGCACCTACGAAGTGTTCCAACGGGAGCGGGTGGGCCAATCCACCCCCAAGATCAAACCGGCGCAATTGGTCTCACGCGAGTTTGCGGACAACCCCTATCCATTGCTGGCCGTACTGCGCGAGAACTACCCCTGCTACCGCGATTGGCTGAACAACTGCTTCTGGATCACCCGCTACGACGACGTCACCTCAATACTCACCGACGGCGCCAACTACGAAACCCGTTCCAAGGCTTGGCGCTTGGGCATCGAAGGCTTCGGCAGGGATTTGCGAACAGCGCTGCCGGTGCTGACCGCCCAAGCCAACGCATGGGACGCCAGCTGCAGGCGTCTGGCCGAATCCGCCATTGCGGATTTCGCGCGGCGCGGAGAAGCCGACCTCGCCACCGAATTCGCAGCGCGCCTGAACATGCAGCTATGGTTGGCGATGCTCGATCCGCCTGCGGAGAGCGCACCGCAAGTCGCCGCCCTGCTTTGGCGACTGCACCGGGGGGTGAGCTGGGATCCTCACGCTCGCTGGCTGGGCGCGGCGGCGGCGGACGAGTTGGTCGCCGAGCTTGCGCCGTTGCTTGAGGCGCGGCGGCAGGCGCCCGGCGGCGACCTGATCTCCGCGGTGGCTGGCTTGGAATTGGAGGGTGGGCCAGCCCAGCCCCAGGACTTGGTGGCAACCCTATTGGAAATGGACTTCGATACCTTGCACGGCGCGCTCGCCAATCTGTGGCTGGCGCTGCTGACCAATGCGGAGGAGTTCGACAAGGTGCGCGGCGACTCACGCTGCGTCAAGCTGGCTGTTCTAGAGGCGTTCCGCCACTCCACGCCGATGATTGCCGCCCAGCGGTTTGCAAGGCATGAGGTGGAGCGGTTCGGCCGCCTGATCCCCAAGGGAGGCCTCCTGGTTTGCTCAGTCGCGGCAGCCAATCGGGACCCCCGCGTGTTTGCCAACCCCGACCGCTTCATTGCTGGCCGTAAGGACATTTGTCACCGGGAGGCCCGGGGTCAGTATCGGGCGGATGGGTTGGCCACGGGCATCACTCCAGGATTGGGACCACCCACCAAGCATCCGGCGGTGCCGGAAGATCGTCCCCGGTCACTGTACGCCTTGACTCGGGATGCCGTGATCACCGCATCCGGGGCGTTGCTGGAGGCGGTGGATGACATGGTTTTGGCCGATGAGGCAAAACCGCCAAGCGCCATCTGCCGCCGGCTCGGGGAGATGCACGCCTGCTGGCACTTGCCAGTGCGCTTTCGGCCCCGTTGACGGGGGCGTCGGTTCCGTTTGTCGGGTCGCGGCACTTCCAATTGAACCGCATTTGGAGCTCCCTTACTTAACGGCTGGACTAACTCGCCTTGGTTAGGCGGATAGAGGCACCTCCCAGCACCGCATCCCCCTTTGCGCCATCCACTGCGAGAGCGCACCCTGCCGACCATAGGCTCGCTGGCGTTTACGCATTGAAGTGACACGAGCCAGCCAGCGCATAGCTGAGTCCGGTCCCTGGCTTTTCGCGCTGGCGGACCTAGCTGCCATGATCCCCTCAAGCAGTTCGATGTAGCCCCGAAGAGTCATCCGTATGCGGGGCGCGGGCCCTAGTCGGCCAGTATCGGAGGTGGTTTCCTCCGACTCGCCAATCCCGCTTACGGGGGCATCCGACGATCCGCCTCCCAAGTCCTGCACACAGTCGAGGCCTGAAGCCAGCGGCGCCAGAAACTCATCCAATGCCTGCGCCCGGTTAACCCGCAAGCGCTCCCCGATCGACGCATCCCGGCACTCCGAAAGATGGTTCGCCAACTTCGCACGGACCGGATTCAAGTCGATGTAGGCCATCGCCGCCAAGACCGCCTCATCGTCCAGAAGAGCCCCCGAGTAGAATCGCTGCTCGAAAAAGTGCCCCTTAACCCCGTCCTCCTTGTTCGCACGGCGGGCGATCGGCTGCTTCAGGTGCTTCATGAAAGACGACAGAGAACCCAACGTCGCTCGCGCTCGGGCCAATCGCTTCGGATCCGCCAGCAGTCGCTCCTGCTCCAAGGGCTTACGGTCTTCCGCAGGCACCCCGTCCTCCATTGGCGGGAACGCCGCCACCCATCGACGCGCCACTTCCGCTTCGCTCCACCCAAGGCAGGCCTTCGGGTCGTAATGCGCTGCCAAATGGAAGTGGTTGCTAAGCACCGCGTAGCTGTCGATCTCGACAGCAAAGAACTGGGCGAGGAATAGCAGGCGATCAATGAGCCAACGGCGACGGTGGGAGCAGTCCCGACCAGTGGTTGGGTCGCGGCCGCACAGGAAGGCGCCGCGCACGCAACGGGAAACCAAGTGGTAGCTCAGGGCGTTTTCAGAATCGACCAGCTTGCTTCTGGGAGTAGCCATGGGGATAGGGTGACGCACCCGGCAAGCTGCCGTCCAGTGGCAATCTCCGCAGGACTTGCCTGACATCGGCTCGTCGTCGCCGCGGAATCTTCGGAACCCCGTTGTGCGAGTTCTCCACCACGCTGTAGGACGACAGTGGCGTGTGTCCCTGTACCGTGTCTGTGAGTGTCCTTGTTGTGATGTTGTGTGTCCTTCTGGTGATTTTAATTGTGTGTGTCCCCATAGTGATGCCAATCCCCACCAATTGATCGCCTATACTTGCCCGCAACGCCCAGAAACGCTCGGGAGGAAACTCATGGCCGAACCCCTGCAGGAGCAGCAGGCGTCCGCGCTTCCCAACGAAATCGACCCCCGGGAGTTCGATGGCGCGGCTTTTCAGCGCGATCCCTTCCCGCTGTACAAGCGGCTGCGCGACCACCACCCCCTGTTTCACGACCGCTTTCACAACCGTTGGGTGCTGTCCCGCTACTGGGACATCGACGGTGCCTTTCAGGACAACGCCAGCTATGATCGCGCGGTGTACAAGCCGGACGGCCCATACCGGTTCGGCTCCAGCCACGTCTTTGGGCCGAACATCCTGGAGTACGGCAACAGCCCGCAGCACCGTTGGCTGCGCAACATCGTCGCCGGGCAATTCGTGGGCAATCGACTGCAAACGTTCCTGCCGATGGTGGCGCAGATCTGCGATGAGGTGATCGCCACCTTCAGGGATGCAGGGGAAGTGGAGCTGGTCAGCCAGTTCTCCAGCCAAGTGCCCATCCGCGTGATTTCCAACATGCTGGGCCTGCCTCGGCAGGATGAGGACACCTTTGTGGGTTGGTACCAAGCGCTCATCGCCGGCTTGGGTTTCGGCGGCGAGCATCTGGCCCGGGGCATTCAGGCGCGCAACGAAATGTGGGACTACCTCGATCCTCTGATCGCAACCCGCGCCAAGACGCCCGGCGACGATCTGCTGTCGCGCATCGTCAGCGCCGAGCTCGATGGCGCCCGCATGAGCGCGGATGAAGTGAAGGGCTTCGTCGCACTGCTGCTCGCGGCAGGCGGCGACACCACCGACAAGGCCATCGCCAACATGTGGTTCCACATGATGTACACGCGCCCGGATCAGTATGCCGACGTGCAGGCCGACCCCAACCTGTGGGATGACGTCTTCACCGAGATGATGCGCTACGACCCCGTGGTGCATGCCCAATTCCGCCACACCACCCGGGAGGTGGAGCTGCACGGCCGGGTGGTCCCGGAGCGGGCCGGCATCATTCTCTACCTCGGCGCCGGCAACCGGGACGAGCGGGTGTTCAAGGACCCGGACACCTTCGACATCCACCGCAGCGACCTGCACATGGGACGCGAGAACCGCTCCGGGCGCTACAAGGACGGCAAGCCCGGCCACTTGGGTTTCGGCATCGGCCAGCACTTTTGCATGGGCTACGTCATGGCCCGCCAGGAGGCCATGATCGCCTGCACCAAGCTGATGGGCGCCATGGGCACTGCGCAGCCCAAGCTTGACCGCCATCCCGGCATCAGCTCGCCCTCCATCGACTCCGGCGGCTTCCGCTCCCCGCAGGAGCTGGTCCTGACGTTCAATCCGGCCTAGCCGCGCCGCCATGAAGGTTCGCATCGACTTGGACCAGTGCCACCGCTCCGGCGAGTGCTGCTACAACCATCCGGAGCTGTTTGAGATGAGCGACGATGGCGAGCCCTCGCTGAAGATGACGGACCTGGCCGATGCGGGGATGCGCCTGCGCGCCGAACAGGCGGCGGAAGTCTGCCCGGCCGGTGCCATCCTGATTGAGGCGTGATGCGCGATGGTGACCCGCCGCAGCTTCGCCAGCCTCGCCGCGTGGGGCGCCGGAGCGGTTCTGGCGGCTCCAAGCCTGGCCCCCAGCCCTTTGCCGGCCAAGCCGCACTTGCGGACTCTAAGCGCCCTGCCGCTCAACGCCGAGACCCCGGCGCACCTGCTCGATGAGCCTTTCACTTCAGCCCGGAACATGTTCGTGCGCAACAACGGCCTGCTGCCGGCGAGCACCGACCCCTCGGGCTGGGGGCTGACCATCGACGGCGAGGCCTGCCTGGCGCCGCGCCGTTTCTCGCTGGCCGAACTGCGCGCTCGATTCGAGACACACACCTACGCGCTGACCATCGAATGCGGCGGCAACGGCCGCGCCGAGTTCCATCCGCCGGCGCCGGGCAACCAATGGACCACCGGCGCGGTCAGCTGCGCCCGCTGGACGGGCGTTCGCCTAAGCGACCTGCTCAAGGCGGTTGGCGTGGCCTCCAATGCGGTCTATGTTGCCTATTACGGCCGGGACCGGCACCTGTCCGGCGATCCGGCCAAGACGGTCATCTCCAGAGGCGTGCCGGTGGCCAAGGCGCAGCAGCCGGAAACCTTGGTCGCCTGGGCGATGAACGATGCGCCCATTCCGCCGCTGCATGGCGGCCCGCTGCGCTTGGTGGCGGGCGGCTGGCCAGGCTCCGTCAGCGGCAAGTGGCTGCATCGGCTGGCCATCCGCGATCGGGTGCATGACGGACCGAAAATGGGCGGCCACTCCTACCGGGTGCCTTGCGAGCCTGTGGAACCGGGCGCCGAGGTGCCTGCGCAGGACATGTGCATCATCGAGGCCATGCCAGTGAAGTCGCTGATCACCCACCCGGCGTCCGGGGTCCGACATGGCCTCGCCCGGCCCTTGGCCGTGCGCGGCCATGCTTGGGCCGGGGAGCGGGCTGTGGCTCGAATGTTCCTGTCCGCCGACTACGGGCAGACGTGGCGGCGGGCGGCTCTCGATGAGCCCGTCAATCGCCTGGCTTGGCAGCGCTTTCACGGCGAGGTCCACTTCACCCGCCCCGGCTACTACGAAGTCTGGGCGCGGGCGGAGGATGACCAGGGTGTCGCCCAACCGATGCTGGTGCCGGGCTGGAACCCCAAGGGCTACCTGAACAACGCATGCCACCGCATCGCCGTGCAAGTGGCCTGATCGGGCTGGCCGCAGCGCTGGCGCTTGGCGCTGGCACGGCTGCCGAACCCGGCGCCGGACTGATCGAAGGGCCGGGCAGGGCGCTGGTTTACGCCCATTGCAGCGGCTGCCACGGCTTGGACTTGGTCAGGGCGCAAAGCGGCGATCGAAACTTCTGGACCACTGTCGTTCGCCGGATGCAAGCCAACGAAAACCTGTGGCGATTCGACCCGCGCACGGAAGATCAGCTCCTAACCTACCTGGCGCGCCACTACGGGGTGCCGCCATTCGCTGGACGGCGAGCACCGCTTCCCCCCAGCCTGCGGCCGGGCGCGGGCCAGCGGCACAACTGACGTCCGGCGGCGGTAGTGGCTCAGTTTCGCTGGGCTTGAGCGGCTGGCGCTCTGATGAGCGTCACTGCGAGGACAAGATGCCCTCGCTCCAGGCGACGTGCCCACGTCAGGTGAGACCCGCTGAGCGAGTTTCCGTCTTGTCAATGGTTTGATTGCGTCATTTTGCGCGCGGTCCAGCAAGGGGCCTCCTTGGGTGCTTGCCGCCCGCATTGCGCCGCGGGGCTCTCTCGCTCCGCGAATCCACTGGGCTCGGGCGACGACTCCCGGAGGGCGTCCCGCCCTCGACCGGATCATGACGACGACGCGAGTCAAACTGGGCCGCTACTCTGGCGGCACCATGCCGAAGATCAATCCGGAGAGTTCGGACCGACCATCAGCTCCTGCATCAGGAAGGTCGCCACCAAGGCGTCGCGGCGGGCGAGCTGGGCCAAGTTGGCGGCGGCGCTGTGGCCGCCCTCGGTGTTTTCGTAGTACAGGGTTTCATGGCCCTGGGACTGCAGCCGGGCCGCCATCTTGCGGGCATGGCCGGGATGCACCCGGTCATCCTTGGTCGAGGTGGTCAGGAAAACGGGCGGGTAGGCCGCATCCGCACGGACGTTTTGGTAGGGCGAGTAGGCGGCCAGCCATCGCCGGGCCTCGGGGTCGTCGGGGTCGCCGTACTCGCCGGTCCAGGAGGCGCCGGCCAGCAGCTTGTCGTAGCGCAGCATGTCCAGCAGCGGCACCGCCGACACTGCGGCCCCGAAAAGTTCCGGGCGTTGGGTGAAGGCCACGCCCACCAGCAAGCCGCCGTTGGAGCCGCCGTAGATGCCGAGTTGCTGCGGGCGGGTGACGCCCGTCGTTGCCAAATGCTCAGCGACGGCGGCGAAGTCGTCGTAGGCCCGCTGGCGATTGGGTCCGAGCGCCGCCTGATGCCACTGCGGCCCGTACTCGCCGCCGCCGCGGATGTTGGCGATGGCGAACACGCCGCCCGCTTGAAGCCAAGCCGTGGCCAAGGGCGAGAGGTAGCTGGGCGTCAAG
Organism: Gammaproteobacteria bacterium; assembly: GCA_026709365.1. Lineage (GTDB taxonomy): Bacteria > Pseudomonadota > Gammaproteobacteria > Pseudomonadales > Azotimanducaceae > Azophilus. The sequence goes on along the minus strand of JAPOTD010000010.1, from coordinate 206 downwards.
GCGATCTCGAAGCCGCCGTATCCGTACAGCAGCGTCGGCAACGGACCGCTCCGCCCTTTCGGCTCGATGATGAAGCAGGGCACCTTGACGCCATCGCCGGAGGCGGCGAACGTTTGCCGTGCGCTGAACTTGGCGGCGTCGAAGCGGGCCGGCAGCTGCGCCACCGGGTTCGGGGCCTCGCCGGGGTGACGGCGTAGAGCGTGTCC
>JAPOTD010000083.1 GCA_026709365.1 Gammaproteobacteria bacterium | reverse complement strand
GCTCGCCCCAAGCCGCTCCACGGGGCGGTGGCCGATGAACAGGCCGCTCAAGAGATTGTCGAACATCGGCCGCTGGGCGGAACCGAGCTCTATCTCCCAGTCGCCTTGGCCCTCCAGGGACTCCCGGTGGACGTATGACAGCAGCGCTTCATCCAGGTAGAGGCCGACCGGCAGCGACACCTTCATTACCTGCGGCACCGGAAAGGCCGTGGGCACCGCCACCTTGGCGCCCGCGCAGCCCAAGGCTGAAGCGGCAAGGGCCGACGCGATGGCGCACTTTGCGCAGCGTTTCAGAAACAGGGCAATCATGGCCTGCCAAGCCTACTGGAATTCCGACAAGCCGACAAAGGTTCCGCCGTTGCGGTAGGCGAGTTCCCGCATCAGCGCGGCGAAGCGGTAGATGCGGGCGTTGGGCCGTTGCAAGTGGACCGGAAAGCCAACCGCATTGATGCGCACCCGGCGGCGCCCGGACTCGTCGGCGACGTTGATGCGGTCCACGGCGTCCACCACCTCCTCCACCGAGTCGCCGCTGTAGTCGTCGCCGAAGACGTAGATGCCGATGCGCTTGTCGGGCGCGTAGTAGGTGTCGATGGCCGCCTGAATGCCCTCCACGGGGCTTGAGTTGCTGAACGCGTTCCAGCTGCGCAGGGTGTTGAGGATGGATTGGCGGCGGGCCGGCGTGTCGGGAATCCACTGGCCGCGAAAGCCGGAGAACATGTACTCGCCCATGTCGTTCATCACTTGGATGCCCTTGACGGTCGGATAGACGTCCAAGGTCTCGCTCACCTTGCGCAGCACTTGCGGCCACGCGCCGTTGAACATGCTGCCGGAGGTGTCGATGACGAAGATGATGTACTCGCTGTCCACGGCGATGCCGCCGACCAGATCGCTCTGGCGGCGGAAGTCGAGGCCGAGCAGGCGTTCCATCTCATCGGTCAGCGACTGCCGCGCCGCGGCCAGCTTCAGGGTTTGCCGGCGCAGCTGCTCCTGGTCCTCGGTGGTGGCGGTGAACTGGCCGAGGATGCGGGTCAGCTCCCGCTCCATGCGGGCCAAGGCGAGCAGGTTGTCGTCGAGCTGCCCGCTGGCATCGGCCAACTGCTGGCGCAGCTCGCGAATCTGTCCTTGGATGTCGTAGAGCGCCTGCTCCCGGCTCGCCACCTGGCCTTCCAAGCTGACGACCGATCGCTCCAGCAGGATCGGCTCCACGGTCTTGGTGATCATCAGCAGCAGGATGATGGCGCCGAAGCCGCAGCAGATCACGTCCAGGAAGGAGACGCTGAACTCCTCGATCAATCTTCGGTTGCGGGTGCTCATGGCTGCCCCAATCCTATGGCCAATCCCTTGCCGGGGCCATGTAGGCGCCGCCGCTGGTGCGCGCCAGGTTCCAATAGGCGGCCGAGGCCAAGGGATCGCCCTCCATCGGGAACAGGATGACGTTGATCGGCACCTGCAGGGGCATTTGCCGCAACGCATCGCGGAATAGGTCCAGGCGGTCGGCCCCGGAAATCGTGGCCCGCCGGGGGGCGCGGGTGCCTTGGGTGGGCAGCGAGTCGGTCACCAGGTAAACGTTGTCCGGCAACGGATCCAAGGCGCGCAGCTTGGTCGCCAGCTGCAGCAGGCTGGTGCCGCCGCTCGGCACCATTCCGTCCAGTTCGCCGATGGCCGCCGCCAAGGCGCTGCCGTCGCCGAGCGGCGTCCACTGGTCGCCGCTGCCGGCCACCAGCGAGCGGGTTTGTTCGTTGAAGGCGAACACTTGGAAGTCCGCATCCAAGGGCAGCTGGGCGGCCAGCCATTCCACGGTGCGCACCGCCCGCCGCCACTTGGGCGCTTGCCGACGGCGCTGCTCGGGCATGTTGCGCCGCCGCAGGACGTTGACGATGGTGCGGTCGAGCATGCTGGCGGAGGCATCGACGGCGATGACCACGTTGCTGCCGCCCACCTTCAGGCCGGTCAGGTACTGGCGGTCGCCCTCGCCGACGAATGCCAGCGCCCGTCCGCCGTCATTGGCCTCCTCGATCTGCCGCAAGCGCGCCACCTCCTCCTCACGGGCCTCCAGATCGCTCTTCAGCCGCTCGACGGACGCCCGCTCCGCCGACGACTCGGCATCGAGGTCGTCAAAGTCGCGACGCACCTGTTCCAGATCGGCCTCGGTGCTGACCCGCTTTTGCCGGGACTCGCCCAGCCGTTGCAGAACGCCCTCCAGTTGCTCCTGCAACTCGAACAGGTCCCGCTCGCCGTTCTGCACTTGGTAGTCGAGCAGGCGAATCTCCGCCAACCGATCCTTGTTGACGATCTTGGCGTCCTCTTCGGTGGCGTGGTTGATGATGAGGAAGATCAGCACCACGGCGCCGAAGCCGCAGGACATCACGTCCAGGAAGGAGAGCGAGAAAACGCTTAACGAACGCCGTTTGGCCATGCCCTCATGCCGCCTAGCCTGCGTCCTCCACGGCGATCAGCTCAAAGCGCCGGCCGCCGCGCTCAATGATCTCCCCAATGCGGCCTTGCTCCGGCAGGCCGAAGCCGTTGCCGGCCAAGGGCCAGGCGCGGTGGCCGCAGAGGGCGTGGCTGGCCACCGCGTCCCCCGGTGCGCTGGCCGAGGCTGCGGACGCTTGGTTCGCTGCCGCAGGTTCCATAGCCGCAGCCGGCAGTGCCGTGACCCACTTCAAGCCGTCCACGGCCCCGAGCCGCTGCGCCATCGCTCGCGCCATGATGTCCTCCGGCAGGCGGCGCGCCTCGATGCCGAGCCCCTCCAAGCCCTCCACCAAGCCCGGCAGGGCGGCGCCGTGCGGCGCGACCAGCAGGCGGGCGCCCGCGGGAACCTTCTCCACCACCGGCGCCAGCCGCTGCATCAGCTTGTCGCGCAAAGCGGCGGCGCCGATCCGCACCTGCCGGGTGGCGTCGCCTTGGCGGACGGCCACCGCCAGTTCGCTGAGCGTTTGGCGCTCGGCCCAGGCGTGCAGTTGGTCGTAGAGCTGCTGTTCGCAGTCGGCGGCGTGCAACGGGTCGAAGCGGGTGTCCTGCACGAAGCGGTCGGCGACCAGGTTGGCCCAGCCGTCCAGGCAGGCGTTGCGCCCAAAGCCGGCGATGTCCTCCACCGTCCCTTGGCTGACCGCTTGGCCGTCCGCGTCGCCCAGCCGCAGCTCCGTCAGGCAGCTGCGGGTGGCGTGCAGGTCCAGCAGCCAGGTGTTGGGGCGCAGTTCCGCCACGCTGCCCATGAGCACGGCGCTGTCCACGAAGCCGCGAATGCGGATGCCGGCCTCCTCGGCAATGCCGAGCAGCACCCCGAGTTGGTCGCCGGTCAGGAAGCCCGGCGCTGCGACGGCCAGGGGTTCGTCGGCCAAGGCCCCGATCTCCCGCAAGTGCCGGTAAACCAGGTCGGCGTGGTTGGCGATCCCTTTGCCGGGCCGCGGCAGCGGATCGGCGTTCAGCCGGGCGAGGTACTGCTGGTTGACCTGCTGCGGCTGCAGGCGGGCGCGTTGCAGCGCTTCGGCCCCAAAGGCCGCGCCTTGGGGACCAACCAGGGCGATGGCGGGCTGCTGATAGATGGGGTCGCCGTCCCGGTACAGGCTCAAGGCCGCATCGTTGAGCTCCAGCAGCAAGGACACTAGCGCACCTGCAGATGGGCGAGCAGCCGCTGGTCGCAGTAGGTTTGCGCGTCAAGCACCAAGCGTTCCTGGAGCAGTTGCAGCTGATGCATCAGGAACATGATGATGATGCTGATGACCAAGGCGATGAAGGTGGAGTTGAAGGCCACGCCCAAGCTGGCCGTCACCCCCGCGATGTCCCCCTCAACGGCCTTGTAGGCCTGGCCCAAGGCTTGGCTGATGCCGCGCACGGTGCCGATGAAGCCGATGCTGGGAATCGCCCAGGCAATGTAGCGGACCATCGCCAGTTCGCTGTCGAGCCGGTCGGATTCGGTGTCGCAGATGGCCTTGACCGCCACCGAGACGTCCTGGACGTTGCGGGTGGAGGCGAAGCGCTGCAGCGCGGAGAGCAGCGTCCTGGGCAGCAGGCAGCCTTGGACGTTGGCCGGCAGCGCCTGAATCGGGCGCGTGTACTCCCGGGTGTCCTCGGGCAGGATGCTCATGCCCTCGTGGAGCCTGATCAAGTCCTCATCGAGCAGCGTGCGCTCGCGCAGGGCGGCGCGGCCCTTGTAGCCCATGATCGCCATCGCCCAGAGCATCAGCACGAAGCAGGCCTCCTGCTCGAAGTCCTTGAGCATGACGTAGATCGACGGCTCATCGGCCACCGGCTCGCCAGCCGCCGACTGCTCGGCACGGACCTCGAGGATGGCTTCGGCGTTGGGGCGCACCACGGTGATGTAGGCCAGGTGGACGATGATGAGCGACAGCACCAAGGCGGCGATTTGGTAGATCAGTTCAACAGGCAGTTGGCGCTTCATTCATGTGTCCACTGTGGGTTTGCGGATGTCCGAGGGGATTCAGATGTCCACCGGGTCTCAGATGTCCACAGGAAAGGGCACGGCGAAGTCCTCGGAGATCTCCTCGGTCGGCAGAAAGATGTCATGGGACTCCGGCTGGCCATCGTCGGCTGCCGCGTTTTCCTCAGCCGCCTCGTCGGCCTGGGCCGCAGCACCATCGTCTGGCGCCTCGGTCTCAGCAGCCGAGGCCCAGCCGCCGATGGCCAGCAGCGCGCCGATCAGCAACCCGCGCGCCAGTTTACCCTTTAATGCGACGCTCATTGTTCAGTCTCCGCAAATCGCGCCAAGCGGAATCCGAGGTCGCGGCGGCCGTCGATGCCGTAGTCGCGAAACGACAGCCGCAGGTCGGTGGCGGTGCCGTGCATCCAGCTCGATCCGCGAATGACATGATACTCCCCGGCGGGCGGGCCGAGGGGCGGCGTGGGGTCGGGCGCCGGGTGCTGGTAGAAGTCGTTGACCCACTCCGCCACGTTGCCGCCGAGATCGAAGATGCCCTTGGCGTTGGCCGCAAAGGTGCCGACCGGCGCGGCCACCGCGTGGTTGTCGTTGTAGCCGAAGATGATGCGCCCCACCAAGTGGCCGGCGGAGCGGTCGGCGTAGTTGCCGTGCCGGTTCGGAGGCGGCAGCGCCTCGCCCCAAGGAAAGCGCAGCAACCCGCCGTCCTCCTGATGGCGGGCGGTCCAGGCCCATTCCGCTTCGGAGGGCAGCCGGTAGCCCGTGGCGGCGGCGTTGAAGCCAGTCACCTTGCCGAACTCCTCCGCATAGAACGCCGGCAGACCGTCCTGGCTTGAGAGCCAGTTGCAGTACCGGGCGGCCTCGTGCCAACTGACCATGGCCACGGGCTGGTCGTCCTTGTTCAGCGGCTGGTCCTCGTAGGCGCCGGAATCGTGGCCGCTGGCGAAGGCCTTGAACTCGGCATTGGTCACCTCCTTCAGCCCCAAGTAGAAGAAGCGCTCCAAGGCCACGTCGCGCAGCGTTTCGTTGGCCCGCCGGCCGGGTTCGCGGCGCGATGCGCCCATGCGGATGGGGGTCGGCTTGAACAGCTTCAGAACCTGCCCTTGGGCCGTGGCGACTTCTGGACGCAATGCCGCCAACCGGGCTTCGGCCAAGGTCAGCAGCTTGACCCGCACCTCCTGGGTGAGGCCTTGGCGGGGGCGAATTTCGGTGCGGTAGCCGGCGTAGCCGTCGGCCTGAATCTCCAGCCGGTGGGGGCGGGTGGGCAGTTCGAGCACTTGGTTGGCCGAGCCCTTGGCTTGGCCGTCCACCAGGAGTTGGGCGTTTGCGGGCTCGGCCTGCACCCACACCAAGCCCGTCAAGGGTTCGAGGTCGAACGAAACCCGGCGGTTTTCGCCGGCCTTCAGGGTGACGGTGGCGCTGTGCGCGGCGAAGCCTGCCTTGAAAAGCCGCACCCGGTAGGCGTTTCCCGACCGCAAGGCCGCGCTGACCGGCGTCTCACCCCGGTACTGGCCGTCGATGGTCACGCCCGCCCGCTCCGGCCGGGTGCTCACCCGAAGCTGGGCATCGGACTGGCGCAGCCGGATCAGCGGCGCCTCGCGCTGCTCCAGGGGCGCGATCAGGATGCGCTCGCGATGGCTTTGGTGGCCTTGCATGACCAGCGCCACCTCATGTTCGCCGGCGAGAATCTCCGCCGTCGCCGGCGTCCTCAGGCCGGTGTCCTCGCCATCGACCAGTATGCGCGCCCCCGGCGGTTCCGTGACGTAGCGCACTTCCCCCCAGTTGGGCAGGAGTTCGGCGTCAATGCGCTGCCGTTCGCTGCGCCCGGCAACCGCCAAGGTCATGTCCAGGGCCTGGTGGCGCGGATGGGTGAAGCGCAGCTCGCGCCGGCCCGCTTCGACGGGCACGTCGGTGAGCGGCGTTGCGCCTAGGGGGCGTCCATCCACCGTCAGCCGCGCCCCGGTGGGGACGGCCTCCACGGTGAGCAGGCCGGGCAGCGGCGCGAACTTGAACTCGAAGGCTTGGTTGCGCTCCTCACCCACGGTGAACGGCGCCGCTATGGGGTGGTGGCCATCGAGTTCCGCTTGGACCTCGTAGGTTCCGCTCAGCAGCAGGTGGACGCCGCCGAACTCAACGGCGGGTCCTCCCACAATGCTGATGCGGCTGGCGGGGGGCGTGAACTCAAGGGCCACGGAGCGGGCCATGAACAGGAACGCCAGCACGGCGGCGGCGGTCAGCGCCGCTGCGAGCAGCACCATCCGCGCTGCGGACAGGCGCGGCCGCCGGGCGCGGGACTCGCCGGGCGGCTGGTAGCGGACCGGCTTGATGACCGGGTCGGCGCTCATCGCTGCAGGAGTTCCACGCAGCGTATCTCGATCGGCCCCATGCCGGGTTGGACGCTGATCTCGGCGCGCACGTCCCGGCAGCCGTCGCGGCTGCCGACCAGCGTGTAGGCGCCCGGGCGCAGCTCAAGGCGTTTTTCGGCGAAGCGCCCCAAGGGGCCGACGTTGGAGAGCAGCACCTCGGTGGCGTCGTCCGACCGCAGCAGCACGGGCACCGGGGTGCCGTGGCGGCGGAGCAGGGCATCCATCCCCGCTATGGCGGCCGCTAGAACGGGGCCCCTCGGCGACAGCGTCTTGGCATCGGCCAGAAGGTCCTGCGCCTCCGCAAAGAGCGCATCCGACGACAGCCGTTCGGCGCCGTCGGCGATCCGCTTCAGGGTGTTCAAGGCGTGGCTTTGCGCTTCGGCCTGCTCCAGTCCCAGCCGGGCGAATTGGATGTTCGCGTCCAAGGCCAAAATGCGCCGGTTGGCCTCGGCGGCCTCGTCCCACCGCTCGGCTGCCGCATGCCGCTCCGCCTGGCGCTGGAGTTCGGCGATCCTCACCAGTTCCGACTGCTCGGCGATCTGCTGCAGCCCGCCTTCGGCGGAGGCGTTGCCGGGGTCGATCCCCAAGGCCTGCCTGAAGGCGTTTTCCGCCTGTTCGAAGCTGCCCTGTTCCAGAGCCTTGAATCCGGCGGACAGCCGTTCGCCCAAGATCTGCTCGGAGCGGCCCCGGCGGGCGGCGTCGATGGCGGCGCCGAGGCCGGGCGTGGCGGCGTCCAAGGCGCGGATGGCTTGGTAGGCGGCCACCGCCTGGTCCCAGCGTCCGGCCAGTTCGTGGTTGCGCGCGATGCGGAACTGGGCGATGACTTCGGGCAGGCGGCCCGCCCGCTCAAGGGCACTGTGCAGGGCCGGGCTGTCCGGCTTGATGTCCCCGGCTTGGCTGAGCCAGGCCTCCGCCGTGGCGGGGTCGCGCCCTTCAATGGCCGCAAGCCCTTGGTTCAGGGCGTCCTCGAACTGGGCGTGGCCTTGGTCGATCAGCGCCGCCAGCGCGTCGGCGGCTTGGCGGTACTGGTCGATGGCGGCGTCGAACCGCTCGGCGACGAACGCCTCGTCACCGGCTTGGGCCAGGGTGCGGGCGGCATCGTAGGGGGCCTCGGACCAGGCGCCGGCGTTGAGCTCCTCGCGCAGCTTCAACTCCAACTCCACGAAGCGGGCCAGTTCGCCGCTGGCTTCGGTGTGCGCCTGCTCCCTTCTGAGCGCTTGGAAGGGCGGCAGCTGGTCGTCCGGGGCTGGCCGGGGCACGGCCGTCGTCGGTGGCGCTCCGTTGCTGGGCGCAGCCGTTGGCGGGACCGTTTCCAAGGGTTCGATCCAACGGGGCACTAGGGTGAACAGGACGGCGACCGTGGCCACGGCGCCGGCAGCCACCAGCAGCAGCGGCCAGCGCCGGCCCCTGCCGCCTTTGGGGCCGGCTGCCCGCCCTTCGGCGTGGCTTAAGGGAACCGTGCGCGGCCTGATGACGCCGGATTCGTCGGACACCGGCTATCCCTGGTCGCGGGGCAAGGCGGTCGCAGCCATCAACATTTGCGCCCGGTGGCCGTCTTCTTGCAGGTTCGCGGCTTCGTCCCCTCAGGACGAGGCTTCAGGCGCCTCGGGCGTCGGCGGCGGCGGCAGGCCGAGATCCTCGAAGTAAAGCTGGCGCAGTATTCGTCGCAGTTCCTGGTACTGCTCATCGACCGTGCCCTGCAGACGGACGGTTTCGTTCTCGAGTTCCATCGTGTGCGGCATGATTTCCGCTTCCGCCGCCACGCCCAGCTCCTGCAGCGCCTCCGCCTGCATGGCGGCTTCGTTGCGCTTGGTGACGGCGTTCTTGACGAGCGCGGCGCCGGCGCCGATGGCAACCAGCCCGGTGGCGTCAATGTACGGATTGTCGCTGTCGTAGATCGCGCCGATGCCGGCGCCGATGGCGGCGATGCCGGCCCAAGTCCGGGTGCGCGCCTGGGCCTTGAGTTCGCGCAGGGAGGACGCTTCCGAGTAGGTGGCTTCGCGCCAGTTCTGGTAGGGGCCGTACATTTGCCGATGGTATTGGGCGTAGTGTTCGTCCAGGGTGTCGATGAACACGTACTCCCGCTCGCGCACTCGGCGCACCCTCGCCAGCATGGGGTCGTCCTCCGCCGGCAGCCGCAGCAGTTCGAAGCCGCCGTCGGGCCGCGCCTGCACATGGGTGTCGAAGGCGTCGGGGGCGAAGTCCCGGGCGAACTTCATCTCGGCGGTGGCGCGAATGGCCCGCACCGTGGCCTCATCCAAGGACTCGCGATAGGCCAGCATGTCATCCGCCAACTGCTTGTAGTTGGCTTGGAAGGGGTCGATGTCCGGCGGCACGGTGGGCGAGTAGGCGTACTTGCTGGCCGTCGCGTAGTAGGTGGTGGTGAACCAGGCGACGCCCCGCGCATCGGTGACGGTGAACTCCTGGACCAGCCGCTCGCCGTCGGATTGCACAATCCTGCCGGTCACCGTGACATCGACGGCGTGGGTGGCCCTCGGCACCACCCGCACCGCGCCCCAGTTGCCGGTGCTTTGCAGCAGGTTCTTGGCGAAGTAGGGCATGAACTGGGCTTCGGCCCGGCGGATGTCCGGATTGACCAGTTGCTCGACCTGCTCATCGAAGGTTTCGGGGATGTTCGGATCCAGCACCGCGACGCCCACGTCGAGCAGCAGCGCCTCGTCCTGAACGCCGCTGAACTGCTTGGGCGGCGTCATGTCCACGGTGCGCACCGATTCCGATACGCAGCCAGCCAGAGCCAAGACCGATGCGAGCGTGAATGCGTAGGTAAGGATGCGCATGGTCAGCTTCCCTTGTAGCGGCGGTACTCCTCCCAGAGCCTCTCGCGCAGCTCCGGGTCCGGCTCCGCCATCGCCGCCTCGCGCAGCTGGCGGGCGATGATGTCGTCGTCCTTGGCGTCGGGCAGGTTGCCTTGGCCGCTGCCGCCGCGGCCACCGGCCCCCCCGCCAGGCATGGCTGGCGCCTGCCTCGGCCCGCCCCGGGCAACCGTCCCAGGCATGGGTGCGCTGCCGCTGCCGACTGCGCCGGCGCCGAGTGCCCCGCCGACCGGGGACTGCGCCGGAGCGGCGCCTCCGGCCCCGGATGGCCTCTGGTTGGTGCGCTCAGCCAGCACTTCCCGTTCGGCGAGAATTTCACCGTCGAAGGACTCCAGCGCTTGGTCCAGGGCACCTTGGCCGGAGCCGGGTCGGGAACCGGTTCGGGAATCCGCTCCCGCGTCCGAACCGCCGGGAATCCCGGGTGGGGCGCCGGACGCTCCGGGCAGTTGGTTGCTGGCTTCCCAGCCTCCCGTGCCGCTGCTGGGTGCGCCGCTTTGCCAAGTCTCCTCGCCAGTGGGGGTGCCGGGACGGCCGCCGCCGGTTCCGCCAGGCTGGCTGCCGCCGGTGCCGGGCGCCCCCCCGGCGCCACTCGGAGTGCCCCCGTTCCGGTCGCCGCCGGGTAATTTGGATCCCCCCGCGCCGTCCCGTCCATCGCCGCCGGGGAGGTTGGCCCTTCCGCCGCCAGCCGCGCTGCCGTCCGGCAGCCCGGGCACTTGGCCGGGAAGCTGGCTGCTGCCTGACCCGATGGTGCCGGGCGGCGGCGGTATGCGTGTGCTTCCGCCCGCGCCCGCGCCGCCTCTCGTTCCGCCGCCAGGAACCGACCCGGCCGGGGAGCCCGAGGCCGCGCCGGAGCCCCCGCTGCCCGGCCTGCCGCCCCCTGGGCTTCCGCCGGGCATCGGAACGCCGCTGGGCAGTGGACTGCCGCCCGCGCCGCCGCCCCCGGCACCGCCGGAACTGGAGCCACCGCCGCCGCCGCCGGAACCACCGCTCTGTCCGCCCGATGAACCCGACGCGCCGCCGCTGGAGCCGGACTGCGTTGAGGATTGGGGTTGCGGGTACAGCGGCGTGATGGGAGCGCAGGCCCAGAGCAGGGCCAGCGTTGCGAGCAGCGTGAGCTTCAGCAAGGTTGCCATCTCAACACCCTTGAATCCAAGCGACAGTCAAGGAATCCAGCATGCCGCAGGCACCCTGAACCGAAGCTGTACGAACCGCCGCGAAGCGTTGCGCCGTCCTCAGACATCGGATTCCTCATGCTTTCCCCCGTCACTTTCCCGATTCCTTCCGCCATCCCTTGCCCCTTTGTCTGCCCCTTCCCTTCCCGCTTCCCTTCCCCCTTCCTCTGCGGCCTTTTTCGAACGTGGAAAATAGTTGAACGCATGGCGGTAGATTTTCCCAGCGTAGGCTGTTGCCTGGCCATCGACCATGGCCGGGCGGTAGCGGGCGCTGCGCAGGCTGCGGCGCACCGGGAAGTCCATCAGCCCCTCCGGTTCTGATGCGACCACCCCCATGTCTCGAACGCCGCCGTTGTTTGAGACTTGGAATCGCACTTCGACGAACCCCTCGGCTTGCGCCTCCCGCTCCCCGGCGGGCGGCGGGCGGGGATCCTTGGGCGCGGCGAAATGCAGCAGCACCGGTTCGGCGAAGTAGGCGGCGGCATCGACGTTGCCGACCTTCTCGAAGCGTTCGTAAACATGCGCATAAAGGGTGTGCGCCTTGCGGAAGTGCTCCCACATCAGGTGCCAGTCCGCGAGGTCCAGAATGGCCTCCGACACCGGTGTCGGGCCTGTGTCGGCATCCTGCTGGCGGATGCGGATCACTTCCTGCAAGGCCCGCTCGGCGACGGGAAAGCTGTTGACTTGCAAGGGCATGTCGTAGTTGGTGAAGCGCCCGGTGGGGCGGGTGGCGATGAGGGCGCCGGCCTCCCGGTCGTCCACGTAGAAGGGCGGAAAGCGCTCCATTCGGTAGGTTTCGACGAGGCCCTGGAGGGCCGGTATCGCCTGCGGCGTGCCTGCCTGCCCATTGGCCTCGTGGATCTTGAGCGCTTGTTGGTAAAGGGCGCGTGCGGCAAACACGTTGTAGTCGTCCCGGTACCAGCGGGCGAGGCGGAAGACGCCGGGCAGCATGGCCTCGTTCTGCGTCCCGTGGGCCCGCGAGAGCACCTCGTAGGCGTACTCCTCGCGGCTCGTGGCGGCCTTGCCGTCGCCGAGCCGCTGCAGCGCTTCGGACTGCTTGTACACCGCTTCGACTTGGTTGGGGGTGAACAGCCCGTCGCTGACTCGGCTGACTTGCATCGCTTGGCTGTAGCTCTCCAAGGCGCCGGGATAGTTGCCTTGGCCGAAGCGGGCATCGCCGAGCAGCAGCAGCGGCCGCACGAGATCGGGATGATAGCGGTGTCGGGCCGCCTCCACCGCTCTCAGGTAAGGCGCCAGAAACGCCTCCGCCTTCGCGTACTCGGCGCTCTCGATGTCCACAGCCACCGCATCCAAGGGCGAAACCGCATCGCCGAAGGCCTCGCCGAGCGCCTCCTCGATGGGTTGCGGCGACGGGCGGGTTGCGGCGCTGCCGGCGTCTGCGGAGGATGCTTCCGGCGCCGGCGATCCGCCATCGCCCCAGCCGGGGGCAGCGAACGACAGGGCCATGACCGCCAAAATGACCGCCAGGGTCGGCAGGCGCCGCACCGCTCGGCGTTCCGCCTCGAATCCCGCTGCGTTCAAGCGCATGGTGCCTTGGAAATCTCCCTGGCAGTTGGCTGCCGTGTGCGTTCGAGTGTGGAACCGGCGTTCGGGCAAGTCAAGGCGAACCTTGGCCTTGGGGCCAAGGTTCGTGGGAGTTTCGCTGCGCGAAACTCCGCGTGTAGGTTGCTGTGCAACTCGGCGCAAGAGTTTAGCTGAATCTCCGACAGGATTGGGCTGCAGTGCGTGTTGCTGTCGTGCAGGCCGATGCCGCCGAGCTGGCGTTGCGGACAGCCACCCTGTCCGCGGGCGTTCTCGCGGCGTGGATGAAGGAGCCGCTTCGAGCAACACCGCAGGGGCAGTGCTGTGCTATGGTGGCAAACCCAAGGCGACGGCTTTCGGGGCATCCCGAACCGGGGCGAGCAATGCGGTCTGAAAGGCGGCAAAGCCGTCCCCCGCTTCGGCGATCGCGACATGCTGGCTGGGCGTGACGGCGGGCTGGAAAGCGTCAAAGGTCATTGGATCAATCGAGCTAAAACCAACGTGGAGGGTACACAAACCATGTCGGCCACAAAGCGACTCAACCGTTCCGTTTCCGCCTGCCTCGGCCTGCTCGCCGCCGCGCTGCTCGCCGTCGGGTCGCCTGGCGCGGCCCAAGCCCAGGACACGGATGCCACTGCCAACTATCGGGTCACGTTCACGGGCACTTGGACCGCCGACAAAATAACGCAAAGCAGTTTGCCGGGCGGCGCCCACTTCACCACGCTGATCGGCGCCACGCACAACAGCCAGGTGACCTTTTGGGAGGTGGGCGGCACGGCCACCTCCGGGGTCGAAGTCGTAGCCGAGACTGGCGGTACTGGCACGTTCACCTCCGAGATCACCAGCGCCGGCGGCAGCGTCGGCACCCGATTGCAATTTAGCGCGTGCTGCGGGCCCAGGCCGACGACGACCCTGAACTTCCAAGCCAACAAGTCCCACCCGTTGGTCACGCTCATCTCCATGGTCGCGCCCACCCCGGATTGGTTCGTTGGCGTCTCGGGCCTCTCCCTGCTTGATGCCCAGAACCGCTGGCGGACGAGCTTTTCGGTGAATCTGCATCCCTACGATGCCGGCACGGAGGACGGCAATGGCTTCTCGCTGAACAACTCAAACACCTCGCCGAGGGGAACCATCACCAGCATCCGCAACACCAGCCCGTTCAATGGCCAGCCCCTGGCCACGCTCACCTTCACCCTATTGAGCCCCACGGCGAGCTTCGCGAGCGCATCATCCAGCGCCAGCGAGGGCGCGGGCGCGCGCAACGTGGCGGTGGGCCTCTCCCCAGCGCCGTCGTCCGCAATCACGCTGAACTATTCGGTGGGCGGCTCGGCGACCTCGGGTGCGGACTACGCCGCTCTTCCCGGCACCGTGTCGGTTTCGGCGGGCGCGACCAGCGTGAACATTCCCGTGACGATCATTGACGATGACGACGATGAGGGCGCCGAGGCCGTGGTCCTGACGCTGACCGGCGGCACCGGCTACCGGGTGGGTTCGCGCCGCGTCCACATGCTGACCATCACGGACAACGACGATCCGCCGCCGAACACGCCGGTGGTGAGCGTTTCCAGGGCGAGCGCAGCGGCGAATGAGGGCAGCACTGCGAGCTTCACCCTGACCGCCAACCCGCGGCCGTCCGCCAGCATCAGGGTGCGGGTCAATGTCGCCCAAACCGGCAGCTTCGCAGCCAGCGGTCAGACCGGAGACCGTTCGGTGCAAATCGGCACGGGCGGTACGGCGACCCTGACCGTTCGCACGGTGAACGACAGCACGGACGAACCCGACGGCATGCTCATGGTTACGGTCCTGGGCGGAACCGGGTATTCGCCCCACGACTCCCGTGCCGTTGCTTCAGTGACGGTCAGGGACGACGATAATCCGCGTCCCGTGGATCCGCCGCCGCCACCCGGCACCGGCGGTGGTGGCGGAGGCGTCGGTGGCGGCGGCGGTGGAGGCGGAGCCGTGAGCCAGCGGCCGGAGGTCGCCGAGGAGCTGGAGGCCCGCGCGCTCTCCTCGGGCGCCGCGTTGATGCTGGACCTGGCGGACGCCTTCCGCAGCCCGAGCGGCAGCAGCCTGACCCTCACGGCGACCTCGTCGGAACCGACGGTGGCAGCGGTGTCGGTGGAGGGTACGACCCTGACCATCCGCGGGCTGCGGCCCGGCGAGACGGAGGTCCGGGTCACCGCCACCGACGGCAGCCGCCGCTCCATCTCGCAGCGGTTTGTGGTGACCGTTACGGCGCCGGAGGCGGTCTGGCGCCTGCCGCCGGCCTCAGACCCCTTCCTGCAGGGGTTCGTGCGGCTGGTCAACCATTCGGGCCAGGCCGGCGAGGTCACGGTGACCGCCACCGACGCCGCCGGGCGGGAGCACGAGCCGTTGACGCTGCGGTTGGAGGCCCATGCGGTCGTCCACTTCAACTCGGCGGATCTTGAAAACGGCAATGAGGGCAAAGGCCTGTCCGGCGGCACCGGCCCCGGCACGGGCGCCTGGCGGCTGCAGTTCGGCGGCGGGACGCTGGACTTGGAGGCGCTGGGCTACCTGCGCTCGGCGGACGGCTTCCTGACGGCGATGGGCGCTACCGCGGGGGATGCGGACGGCGCGCTGCAGCTGCTGACCTTCAATCCGGCGAGCAACACCAACCAAGTGAGCCGCCTGCGACTCATCAACCCGACGGAAGCGGAGGGGCGGGCGACGGTGACCGGGACGGACGACGCCGGGGAGTCCCCCGGCTCGCCGGTGGTCCTGACGCTGCCGGCGGGCGCCGCCTGCGAGGTGGACGCGGCGGAACTGGAGTCCGGCCGGGGGCTGGCCTGCGGGGCGCCGCAGGCGGGGCTGGGGGACGGGACGGGCAAGTGGCGGCTGTCCGTCGCCTCGGATGCCCCGCTGGTGGCGATGGGGCTGCTGTCGAGCCCCGGCGGGCACCTGACCAACCTGTCGGGGACGCTGCCCGAAGGGGAGGGCGGCGTTCGGCGCGTGGCGTTCTTCCCGCCGGCCTCGGACCCCCACGGGCGTCAGGGCTTCGTGCGGGTGGTGAACCGCTCGGGTCGCGCCGGCACGGTGACCATCCGGGCCTTTGACGACAGCGACGTCCGCTACCCCCCCCTACGGTTGCGCTTGGAGGCGGGCGAGGCGAAGCACCTCAACTCAAACGACCTCGAACTGGGCAACGCGCGCAAGGGCCTGTCCGGCAGCACGGGGTCCGGCACCGGCGCGTGGCGGCTTGAGTTGTCCAGCTTGGACATCGACTTCGAGGCGGGCAGCTACGTCCGCCACGCCGACGGCTTCCTGACGGCGATGCAGGCGGTTGCGCCGTCGATGGGCGGCGTCCACCGCGTCGCGACCTTCAATCCGGGCAGCAACACGCGCCAGGCCAGCATCCTGCGTCTGGTCAATTCCGGCTCGGAGGCGGCGGCTGCCTCGGTCACGGGCGCGGACGACCGCGGGGTCCGCCCCGGGGGCACGGTGGAGGTGCGGGTTCCGGCGGGGACTGCGGTCGAACTGACGGCGTCGGAGCTGGAGTCCGGTGAGGCGGACGCCATTGCCGCGGGTGCGCTCGGCGACGGGACGGGCAAGTGGCGGCTGCGGGTGGCGTCGGAGGGGGAGCTTGCGGTGATGAGCCTGCTGTCGAGCCCCATGGGCCGCTTGGCGAACCTGTCGGGCGTGGACGCCTTGCGCGGCGTCCCGCCCCTGCCGTCGCTGCTGCCGCCGCCCGCGTCGGTGGCGGTCGAGGACGCGGGCGGCCGCCGGGTGCGGGGCGCGTGGAGCGCGGTGGCCGGCGCTCGCTACGGCGTGGACCTGCTGCTCGACGGCGCTCCCGTCGAGGGCCGCTCGCTGGCGCGCACGACGCGCACGTCGTTCCGCTGGTCGGGTCTGGCGCCCGGAACCTACGCGCTCCGGGTGCGCTCGGTGGATGCCGACGGCCAGGCCGGACCTTGGAGCGGGGCCTCCAATGAGGTGGTCATCAAGTGAGTTGGGCCGGCCTTGGCGCCTTTTGGCAGGCCATTCGCCTTGGCCTCAGTCAAGCTGCCACCCGACAAAGTCGCAATGCGCTCAAAACGCGCCTGAAGGAGGCCTGCGATGCAACCGCTTGACGGAGTGAAAGTCCTGGAGTTCTCCACCATGATCACCGCCTCGCTCGCCGCCATGATGATGGGCGAGCAAGGCGCCTCGGTCGTCAAGGTGGAACCCGTGGAAGTCGGCGACCCCATGCGCCATCTCGGCAGCAGCAAGGGCGGCATGTCGGCGCTCTTTGCGAACTGCAATCGCGGCAAGCAATCCTTGGGCCTCGACCTGAAGTCGGCCGAAGCTCGCACGATCGTTGAGCGTCTGGCGGCCGAGGCCGACGTGCTGCTGTGCAACTACCGGCCGGGCGTCATGGACAAGCTCGGCTTCGGCAGCGAGCATCTGCGCGCCCAGAATCCGCGGCTCATCTACTGCGCGATCTCCGGGTTCGGCACCCAGGGGCCGGATCGCGGCCTGCCGGCCTACGACCCCATTGTCCAGGCCCAGTCGGGCTTCGCGGCGGTGCAGGGCGCCGGCAAGGCGGGCCCGGAGTTCGTGCGCAACCTCACCTGCGACAAGATCACCGCCTACACCGCCTTTCAGGCCGTGACCGCCGCGCTGCTCGTGAGGGAGAAGACCGGCAAGGGCCAGCACATCGATCTTTCGATGATGGATGCGGGCCTCTTCTTCCTGTTTCCCGACGGCTTCATGCATAAGACCCTGCTTGACGAGGATGCGCAGCACACCCTGCCGTTGAGCGAGATGCTCTACGATCTCACGCTCACCAAGGATGGCGCGATCACGGTGTCAGCCGCGAATCCGGCGCAGCAGCTTGGCTTGCTGAAGGCCATTGACCAACTGCATCTGATGGCGGACGAACGGTTCAACAGCCAGGAGAAGCTGCTCGCCAACCTTGACGAGTTCAGGGAGGTCTTGAGCCGCGAACTGCTCAAGCACGGCACCGATGACCTGCTTCGCAAGCTCAAGGAGAACGACGTTCCGGCGGCCAAGTGCCTAAGCTACGAGGAAGTGCTGGCGCACCCCCAATATGAGGCCAACGCCAGCATTGACCGGTTCGAGCACCCGCGCATGGGCAACTTGGTTCGCATCAAGCCGCCGGCCCGGTTTGGCGGCGAACGGGCCGAGCCGGGCGGCGCCAGCCCCGCCCACGGCGAGCACACCGCCGAGATCCTGCGGCGCCTCGGCTGGAGCGATGCGGACATCGAGCGGCTGGTCGCCGAAGGTCTGGCATTCGGCGCCGATGTCCAAGCGGCGAAGGCCCCGTCCTGAACCGAGGCTGCCTTGGGGTGCCGAAGGCACACCTGAGCCCGCTCATGCGTCACCCAGCCCCGCTGATGGGTTGCCGGATTGGTTGCCGCCCATCCCCGCGGAGTTGATCGCGGCGATGATGCTGATGCGCCCGTTCAAATGCCGCTCGGGCTAGCTTTTGCCGTGCGGTGGTAAAGGGACTACAATTGAATCCGTTGTGCAGCTCTAAGTCGGTTCTGCGGTGAAGCGGCCCAAACCCATTCCAAACCTGAGTCGGGACCAGTCTGATTTGGACCTCGCGGCAAATTCGGCGACCTATGTCGGCAGTCAGGAGCACAAGGCTAAGCGTTGGTGGGGCGGCTTGCCCGGTGTGCGCGTGCGTAAGGACGGCCGGATTCAGCGTCCCAAGAAGCAGCACACGACGGTGTGTCATTTGGTCACGGAAGAGGACCAAAACAAGGCTACTCTCTGGGTCAGGGAGGCGATCCGCAAAGGGAACTGCCGATTTGTGGACGGAGACGGCTGTTTCCCTAAGCAAGTCTGGCATACCGACGGTGACGGTGGGCATTGGCGTGGCCTTTGTGTGAACCCCGAAAAAGGTGAGTACAAGGGGTGGCCTGTGAAGGCCGAGGAAATGCCATGAGATTTTCCCTCGAATGGCAAGACGACGCCCCCAACGCGTCGGCGGAGGAACGGGCAACCGTTGCCGACCTTCAGGTGTTCGTGGATGAAGTGAACGTCTGTGAGCACCTTGTCGGGCAAGCGTCCGGTGTGCGCCAGCCGTCAGGAGAAGCAACCGTTTCCGCCTATCCCATTGCGGAAGCCTTGGCTTTTGAGTGGTGGCGTCTGTTTGGTCGTCGCGACGACGAGTTCCGGCTGTTCAATCATCGTTGTGGCTATGCCCTTCCCGACTTGCGCATCAGCCATGATGGCGAGCGGTTCACGGTGGTGAGCAAGGCTCGGGAGTACGCCAACCCCCCGGTGTTTTTCTATCGCGGCGCCAGTCAGTTGCTGTCCAAGGACCAGGCCGAGTCGGCGATTGTCGGTTTGATCAGTCAGGCCATGGAGCGTTTGCGAGCATCCGGGGTGCCGCAATCGGCCCTTGCGTTGCGTTGGGAGCGGGTCCGAGCCTCAATTGGGGACGCCAATGAGCGGGCGTTTTGCGAGGCTGCGGGGGCGATGAACCTTGATCCCTATGCGCTGTCGGACGAAGCGGCGGACTTCATTGAGCGGGCTGGTGCCTTGTTGAAAGGGGACGCCTTGCTGGAGTTTCTCTCGGGCTTGCCCTTGGCTGGTGCAAGGGCCAGTCGGCTCAACGATCTGCTGAACTGGATGGCAGGTTGTGAAACTCGCCCTCGCTACAAGTCTCGGCTGCCCTTGGCCGAGGACCTTCGGCAAAATTCGAGTGTGCCCAAGGAGCTTGCTGGGGCTGAGCCGCCGTGGGCTCGGGGCTATCGTTGCGCTCGTCGAGTGCGCGATGCGCTCAACGCCGGGCCGGGTGAACGTTTTCGTTCAGTAAGCGCTTTGGCGCGTCGCCTGGATGCGCCCAATTTCAGTCCAGCGGCACCTGTTTCGGGCGTCCGGGCCGTTTTGCAGTTTGACCAAGGCGATGTGCGGGTCCATCTGGGTGGTGGCCACCAAGCAAGGCACCGGCCGGAGAGCGCTTTGTTTGCGTTTGGTCGAGCTGTCGGTGATGCCATTGGCAATCCTCCGGTTGTTCGATCAGTTGTGAACGATCTCCACGACGCCTCACGTCAAGCGCTGGGGAGGGCCTTTGCCGCTGAGTTCCTCGCTCCTGTTGAGGAAATTCTCTCCATGCGCGAGGACGGCAAGGACACGGCCTTCGTCGCTGAGGAGTTTGGCGTTTCGGAGGAGGTCGTGGAGCGGCAGCTGCAGAACCGCCACCGCATTCAGACAGCGTGTGCGGCTTGACGCACAGGCAGGCCGCAAGCGCTGTGAGGGCTCAGAAACGCATCGGAACCTGACCTGGGCGACGAGCGCCCTGATCTGGGGCGACACGCCCGCTTCAGACGGAATCCTCGGAGCGAGGGCGTCCCGCCCTCGACCGAATCAGGACGATGACGTGAGTCAAACTGAGCCACCACTCACGCAGGTAGTGGCTCAGTTTGAAATTCCACAAGTTTGAAATTCCACTTGCGCTTCGTCAATCTTCCTGTCATATTCGGTGTGCGCTGCCGGAATGGTAGCGGTGCAACAAAGCCATTGATTGGATAGGAGACGTTGACATGAAACTGTATTTGCCCAAAGTCGGATCACAGGCCCGGTTTGCGGCCCTGCTGTTGTTGGCGCTGGCCCACCCGGCCGCGGCCCAAGTGGTCATTCCTGACGTGTCGGCGTCATTGGATGTGAAGGAAGCCTCTGCGCGTGAGGGCGAGGACGTGGTGTTCACCTTGTCGCTGTCCCGCCTGCTCGACTTCAAGGTTCGCTATGCCTACCACACGCAGGACTTGAATGCCCGTGCGGGCGCCGACTACGAGGCCGCTGAGGGGTATGTCGTGTTTGAGGCGGGGTCCCGCGTTGCGAAAGTCCGGATCAGAACCCACATCGACAGCATTAGCGACGGGACCGAGAACTTCAACCTTGTCCTGTCAGACCCGGAGACTCACGGCTACGGCATGGTCTGGTTTCAGTACATATGGACAGACCGCTGGATTGTCTCCGGCCTTCCCGCCAAGGCGACGGTTCAGGGTTGGATCAGGAACACCCACACTGGCCCAACGAAGCGGTAGTGCTCATCGTGCCCACCTTCATCTGGGTTGGGCGGGTGCGCGGCGGGCAAGCCCGCCACTAGGCGTCTAGGCTGTTTCAGTTTCAATCTGAGCCACTGCCGCACAGCAGCACAGCGGAAGACCTTGACTGCCCCCTTGGCCCCTCCTATGCTCGACAATTCGACTTCGGGAACTGGGTTTTGGGGGCCAAGGCATGACCGTCTATCGAAAAATCGAGCGCTTTGCGGATCCGCAGACCTCCAAGACGCCGGCGCGGAAGGAGCCGGAGCCGGACCTCGGCTACGACTTCATTCCCAAGGAGCGCTACACCTCGCCGGAGTTCATGCGCCAGGAATGGGATCGGCTGTGGACCAAGGTCTGGCTGATGGGCGCTTGGGAGGGTGACCTGCGCAACCCGGGCGATTACGTCACCACCAGGATCGGCAAAGAGAACATCGTCATCACCAAGGACGAGAACCACCAGTACAACGCCTTCTACAACGTCTGCTCGCACCGGGGCAACCAAGTCGCCTACGGCGCTGCGGGCAACACCGAAACCTTCCGCTGCTCCTACCACCTGTGGGAGTACAACCTGCGCGGCGAGCTGATCCACGTGCCGGATGCGGAGACCTTTCCCCAGGGCGCGCCCTGCGACAAGCTCTCCATCGTGCGCCTGCCCTGCGACAGCTGGGGCGGCTGGGTCTGGTTCAGCATGAACCCCAATGCGGAGCCGCTGCGCGACTTCCTGGGCATGATCCCGCAGCATCTCGACCCCTACCACTTTGACCGCATGACCTTGGTCAACGACGTGACCGTCGAGTGGGACTGCAACTGGAAGACCTCGGTGGACGCCTTCAACGAGACCTACCACGTCTTCGGCACCCACCCGCAGCTGACGACCATGCTGGAGGACATGGACGTGCAGATCGACTGCTACGAGCGGCACAACCGCTACCTCATCCCCTTCGGCTGCGTCAGCACCCACATCAAGGACGGCACCGTCATCACCGAGGAGCTCAAGGACTACATGCGCCTGAACCTGCTCGACCCGGACAGCTACCAAGGCGACGGCTTAGGCGTGCGCCGGGCGGTGCAGCGGAACTGGCGCAAGATCGCCGGCGGCATGGGCTACGACTTCGACGACCTGAACGACGACCAGCTTTCGGACGACTACCATTACCTGATCTTCCCCAACATCACCATGAACATCCACTGCAACAGCGTGATGATCTTCCGCCAGCGGCCGCACGAGACCGATCCCAACAAGATGTACTACGACCTGCAGAACTACAGCCTGTTTCCGGCTGGCCAGGAGCCGCCGCCGCGCCCGGCCCACCAGCAGTTCAAGCACGGCGAGCAGTCCATCGGCGAAGTGCTCGACCAGGACGCCTCCAACTTGGCCATGGTGCAGGCGGGAATGAATTCAAGAGGCTACCGGGGCCTTTGGATCTCCACCCAGGAGCTGCGCATCCGCCACTTCCACAAGACCCTTGACGACTACCTGCACCGCGAGCCCATTAAGTGGATGTAGGGTGCGGGTGCGGGCGACGCTGAAGTGACGCCCGTTTGCAGCATCGCCGCGGTCGGCGAGGGGGAGATGGCCGCTTCGGAGGTGGACGGCGTCAAGGTGCTGGTCTGCCAAGTGGAAGGCCGCTTCCATGCCCTCCAGGACCAATGCAGCCACGCCCGCCAGGCGCTGCACGTTGGCACCCTGAACGGCCACCAGCTGCGCTGCCCATTGCACGGCGGCCTATTCGACGTGCGCAGCGGCGCCTGCCTGGGCCCGCCCGCCACCCGGCCGGTGGCCACTTTTCCGGTTCTGCTCGAGGCCGGCAAGGTGCATGTGGACGTAAGCGGCGCTAAGGAGCGGCCGAAGCCTCGGTTCGGTCTGCTCAATTGAAGGCGGTCGCCGACGCCGCTTGCCTTGCCGAGCATCGTCAAGCCGGAATTCCCGAGCAAGTTTTCACAACCTCAACGCACTGATTGGAACCACCCAGGAGGACACGACATGGATTTGCAACTGAAAGGCGGCAAGGCGCTGATCACCGGCGGCAGCCGCGGCATCGGCCGGGCCATTGCCGAAGCGCTCTCCGACGAGGGCTGCAACGTGGCCATCTGCGCCCGCAACGAAGGCCAGGTGAACGAAGCCGTGGCGGCGCTGTCCGCCAAGGGCGTGACGGCCTTTGGCCAAGCGGTGGACGTGGGCGACGGCGATGCGCTGAAAGCCTGGGTCGAGGCCTCCGCCGAGGCGCTCGGCGGCATCGACAACATCGTCTCCAACGTCTCCGGCGGCAACGGCAGGACGGAGGCCGACTGGCGCGCGAACTTTGAGCACGACATGCTCGGCACGGTGCGCATGGTGGAAGCGGCCATGCCCCACTTGGAGAACTCCGACAACGGCAGCATCCTGGTCATCTCGACCACGGCCGCCCTGGAGGCCTTCATCGGACCGCACTCCTACAACGCCATCAAGGCGGCGCTGCTGAACTACTCGGGCGCCCTAGCCCAGGAGGCGGGCGCCAAGGGCATCCGCGTCAACGCCATCTCGCCGGGTCCGATCATGATCGAGGGCGGCGCTTGGGACAATATCAAGCAGCACATGACGCCGTTCTATGAGTCCACGGTCGCCGGCATTCCGGTGGGACGCATGGGCCGCGCCGAGGAGGTGGCGGCCCAAGCCGCGCTGCTGGCTAGCCCGCTCGGCGCCTACACCAACGGCGCCAACATCGTCATCGACGGCGGCTTCACCAAGCGCATCCAGTTCTGATGATGAGCGAGCAAACGGCCATGAACCCCAAAAAAGCTGTCAAGGCCTACATGGTGGCCGCCGGCAAGTACCATGACATCGACCACGCACGGCTTGAGCTGCTCAAGCTGTTGGCGGAGGACGAGCGCATTCGGGTGCAGGTCGCTGCCGACTTCCACGACTTGGAGGCGATAGGCGAATCGGACTTCCTGGTGACCTACACCTGCGACCTCGTGCCGACCGACGATGAGCAGGTGGCGTTGCGCGACTACGTTGCCTCGGGCAAAAGCTGGTTCGCGCTGCACGGCACCAACGCCATTACGCGGTTCCTGGAGGATGGCCGCGTCGATACCCCGGAGATTGCGCCGGTTCTGATGGAAACCCTGGGCACGCAGTTCAAGGCCCATCCCCCCATCCAGCCGTTCAAGGTGACCCTCGCGGACCCTGCGCATGAGCTGGTCAAGGGCATCAGCGAGTTCGAGACGGACGATGAGCTCTACCTGTGCAACATCCACGGCGACCTGCATGTGCTGCTGGAAACCCGCTTCCACGGCGAATGCCAGGGCTGGGTCAGCGACCAGTGGCCCAAGGACGAGCCGCGCCCGGTGTACTACATCAACCGGGTGGGCGAGGGCGAGGTGCTCTTCCTCAACTTGGGCCACAGCCGCGGCCACTACGACATGCAGCCGCTGATGGACTACTACCCGGAAGTCGAGCGCGGCAGCTGGAAGCGGGACCAGTTCCACGAACTGCTCCGCCGCGGCATCCGCTACTGCGCGGACCGGGTGGCGGCTTGAGCTGGGGCTCGGCCCATGCCCGTTAAGCCGTTCCGCTTCGGCGTTCAGTCCTTCAACGCTGAGACCGGTGCCGACTGGGCCAAGCAGGCGCGCAGTGCGGAGCGCTTGGGCTACTCCGCGTTCCATCTCGCGGACCACCTGCTCGGCCCGGGTCCGGCCTTGGAGAAGACCAACCATCCGGTGCAGAACCTTGCCGCCATTCCCGCGATGGCCTATGCGGCGGCGGTGACCGAGCGCATCCACATCGGCTGCCGGGTGTTTTGCATCGACTACCACAACCCGGTGGTGCTGGTGAAATCCGCCATGACCATCGACATGCTGTCCTCGGGCCGCTTGGAGTTCGGGCTGGGCGCCGGCTGGCTGCAGGAGGAGTACGCGGCGGTGGGCCTGGCCTTCGACCCCGCCAAGACGCGCATCGACCGATTGGCCGACGTCATCGAGGGCGTCAAGGCGTTCCGGGGCGAAGGCCACGCCAACGTCGCCAACGGCACCTTGGCCTGGCGCGACTTTGACGGCTTGCCCAAGCCGGTCTCCAAGCCGCCGATCATGGTTGGGGGCGGCAGCCCCCGGGTGCTGCGCCTGGCAGGCCGGGAGGCTGACATCGTCAGCCTCAACTTCAACAACCGGGCAGGCGTCATCGGCCCTGACGGAGTGCGGACCTCCACCGAGGAGGAGACCCGCCGCAAGCTCGGCTGGATCAAGGAAGGCGCCGGCGAGCGCTTCGATGAACTTGAAATCGAGATCGGCGCCTACTTCACCGTGGTGATGGACGACCCGTCGCCGGTGCTGGCCGGGTTCGCGCAGATGTTCGGCTTGCCCGAGGCGGAAATGGCCCGCCACCCCCATGCGCTGTTTGGCGGCGTGGACACCATCTGCGACGAACTCGAACGGCGCCGGGAGCAGTTCGGCATCTCCTACGTCACCATCGGCGCCGATGTCATGGAGGCGTTCGCGCCCGTCGTGGACCGCTTGGCGGGCAGGTAGGGCGCACGCCGTTGCCCACCGCCCGGCGTCACCGTTCGATTCAGGCCAGACCTCCGGTGAAGTTGGCGTGAATCGAACTGAGACACCAAGCACCGTCGCCGAAGCACGGGCGCAACTGCTGGCCAAAACCCCCGCCTCCCAGCGCATCTCCGAGCAGCGGGCCGAGATTCTCAACTCCGGCTTGGCCGCCAATCTGGAGATGCCGCATCCCATCCTGATCGAGCGTGGTGAGGGCGCCTACGTTTTCGACGCGGACGGCAACCGCTACATCGACACCTCCGTCGGCTTCGGACTGCACATGCTCGGCCACCGGCATCCGACCATTGAGGCGGCCATCAAGGACCGCGCCGAACTCGGCTGGATGTTCGGCATCCACACCACCAGCCAGATGCGGCTGGCCGAGCTGCTCCATGACGCCAGCCCCTGCGCGGAGCGGGTGGTGTTCTGCAACACCGGCACCGAAGCCACGATGTACGCCATCAGGGCGGCGCGGGGCTTCTCCGGCAAGGAGCGCATCGCCCTGTTCGACGGCTGCTACCACGGCGCCCACGACTACGGCCTGTGGGTGACCGATCCGGCCAGCCCGGTGGATGCGCCCAACCACCTGCCCATGGGCCACGGCATCCCCAAGGCGCTCAAGGGCCTGAACCTGATGCTGCCCTACCGGCGCCGCGCCGCCTTCGACCTCGTGCGCCAGCACCGCGATGAGCTGGCCTTGGTGATGGTCGAGGGCGTGCAAAGCTCCAACCCCCAACCGGAAGCGGGCGAATTCCTGCGCGAACTGGCGGACGTCTGCCGCGCCAACGGCGTGCTGCTGTGCATCGACGAGGTCATCACCGGCTTCCGGGTCGCCTACGGCGGCGCTCAGGAGCGCTTTGGCGTTACCCCGGACCTAGCCACTTACGGCAAGGTGCTCGGCGGCGGCTTGGCCGTCGGCGCCGTCGCCGGGCGGGCGGACCTGATGAACGTCTTCACCGGCTTGGCGGCGCAGCGCGGCGTCTTCTCCGGGGGCACGTTTTCCGGCAATC
The DNA here is from genome assembly GCA_026709365.1 of Gammaproteobacteria bacterium. GTDB lineage: Bacteria > Pseudomonadota > Gammaproteobacteria > Pseudomonadales > Azotimanducaceae > Azophilus. The sequence continues at coordinate 7,991 of JAPOTD010000083.1, read as the reverse complement.
CCCTCACCATGGAGGCGGGCGCTGCGGCGGTGGGCTGGCTGCGTGACCATCCGCGGATCTACGACGACTTGGAAGCGGCGGGCAGCCGGCTGACCGGGGCGGTCAACGCCTTCGCCGAGGCTCGTCAGCTTCCAGCGCAGGTCAAGCATGTGGGCAGCATGTTCCACCTGTTCTTCCAGCGCGAGCCGCTGCAATCGATGCGTGATGTGAAGTCCATCGGCAGCGCCGCCGAGAAGGCCTTCTACCTGCACGCCCTGAACCGCGGCGTGCTGGTGCCCGGCACCCAGCGGGCCTTCCTGTCCAGCGCCCACGGCGAGGCGGAGATCGATCGGCTGATCAAGGTGTTCCAGCAGTCGCTGGCCGACGTGCAGGCGGAAGGCTTGTTCGACGCGGCCTGACGGGGCGTTTTCCTACAGACATTTAAGCCTTCGCTGTGTGGTGCTCCCGGGTGCCAAGCGCTACCATGATGCAAATTCAGTCTGCTGGAAGGTTCCAATGAGCGGTGTGTCAACGAGCAGTGAGGACAGGAAGATAGTTCCCAATCGCCAATCTGACCCAAGAACCGAAAGGGACGGGGTCGGTCACCGCCTTAGTGGCCTGGAAACACATGTTGCTGGGTTGGAAACCCGCATTGTCGAGGTCGAAACGCGCCTCAACGGAGTCGAAACGCGCCTCAGCGGAGTCGAAACGCGCCTCAGCGGAGTCGAAACGCGCCTCAACGGAGTCGAAACGCGCCTCAACGGAGTCGAAACGCGCCTCAACGGCGTTGAAACGCGCCTAACGGGGGTCGAAACCCGCCTAGCCCAAGTCGAAGCCAAGATGGAGTTCGTCGCCACCCGCGAGGACATCGCCAATATGGGGCGCGAACTCGCCACCTTGATCGCCAACAAGGAGACGACCATGCAGCGATGGCTGCTGGGCATAACCAGCGCCGCCTTGGCCAGCGTGCTCATCGCGCTGCTGCGCACGTTCGCGTAGATTTTCCGCTCGCTACCCCTTTCCGGAAAAACTCACGGGTAGCCATCGGTTGGCCAATGCGGCTGGAAGGGCGATCCTGAGCAGTGTTAGGGAGCTATGGAGATTGCATAGCTGCGCTGTTTGCTGAACAGCACCACCTCGCTTTCCGCGGCGCTTGAGCCCATGTGGAGCGTGTAGAGCATGTGACCACGGGCGATTTGCGCACCCACGTGCCCTTGGTCGGCTGCTTTGCGCACCCACGCCATGGCTTGCTCGTCGTTCTGCGGAGTGCCCATGCCGTTGGCGTACATCATGCCCAAGTTATATTGAGCGTTCGAGTCACCTTGCTCGGCGGCCTTGAGGAACCACGCTGTGGCTTGTTCGTAGTCATCGGGGATGTCCATGCCGTATGTGTACATGATGCCCAAGAAGTTTTGAGCTTCCAGATCCCCTCGCTCGGCGGCCTTTAGGCACCAAGCCAAGGCTTGTGCGCCGTCCCGGGGAACGCCACTGCCCTCGAAGAGCATTGTTTCATTTGGCTTAAATCGCAGACTTTGGCAAGATCGCCAATTACATTGAACTTTGGAGATTCCAGTAATGACAGGACGTGTAGCGGGCAAGGTTGCGCTGGTCACCGGCGGCGCCAAGGGCTTGGGCGAGGCGGATGCGCGGGCGCTCGCCGCGGAAGGGGCCAAGGTGGTGCTCACCGATGTGGACGACAACGCCGGCCAAGCGGTGGCCGAAGACATCGGGGGCGTCTTCAAGCGCCAAGATGTTACCGACGAGGCGAGATGGCTGCAGCTCATCGCGGAGATCAGGGCGGAATTCGGCGCCTTGCATGTTCTCGTCAACAATGCGGGCATCGTGCTGCCGGGCTCGATTGAGAGCCAGACCCACGCGGACTACCGGGCGCAGGTCGCGGTGAGCGCGGACTCCACCTTCCTCGGCTGCCAATGCGCCATCCCGCTGATGGCGGAGAGCGGCGGCGGCTCCATCATCAACATGGCTTCGGTAGCCTCCAAGCTGGCCTACAGCGGCATTGTGGGCTACGCGGCGGCCAAGGGCGCGGTGGAGGGCATCACGCGCTCAATCGCCGCCCATTGCCTGGAGTCGGGCTACAGGATTCGCTGCAATTCGATTCATCCCGGCAGCATTGACACGCCAATGGTGCGCAACTTCGGCCGCCAAGCGGCGGAGGCGGGCATGGCTGGGCCGGGAGACGCCCAAGTGCCGGATCCAGCCGAAGCGGCGGTGCTCGGCGCTCCCGGCAACATTGCCGATGTGGTGGTGTTTTTGGCCTGCGACGAATCCGCCTTCATCACCGCCCAGGAGTTCGTCGTGGACGGCGGCATGTCCATGCTGCCCGCGCCCTTGCTGCACGAGATTCAGTAGGGATGGGGGCAGTTCATGGCGGCTCTTGCTTAGTGGGCCTGTTCCGAAGAGAGGGTGAAAGGGTCGAAGGCGGTAGCGCCCATTATTCCTGACCAGATACATGACTGTTTCGCATTGACTTCAAGTCCGTTGAAAGTGCGGAGTCCGCCTCCAAACCAGCCGTCCTGTCCGCCTTCACGGCCTCCGGATCCCGTTCGTCCGCATTCCCCATCCCGCCGCCGCCCGGGGTTTCCAGCACCAGCATGGCGCCTGCGGGCACCAGGTCCTTGCCCTTTCCAGGCAGGTCCGGGCCGTCCTTCAGATAGACCCGTCCGGGTTGGCCCGCCTGGCCACCGTCCCGGCCCCGGGCCGGGAAGCGGATGCGGTCGAACATCTTGGAGATGTGGAAGGGTGCGCCGTCGCGGTGGGCGATTTCGATGATCTGGCCGTGTCCGCCGCGGAACCTGCCCCGGCCGCCGGAACCGGGGCGGTACTCCTTGCGCCAGATCACCAAGGGGGAGGTCGCCTCGTTGATCTCGGTGGGGGTGGTGCGCACGCCGCTGGGGAAGGCAGTGGTCGATAGGCCGTCCTTGGCGGGGCGGGCGCCGGCGCCGCCGTTGAAGATCGGGTTGATGACGAAGTCCTCGTCGGGGGAGCCCGCTCCTTGCGCGCCTTGGCGGGCGCTGAGGAACACGGGGTTCCAGATGCAGGAGGCGCCTTCCGCCGGGGTCTGGCCGGGCAGCGCCTGCGCCAGGCAGCCGAGCACCACGTCGGGCAGCATCTGGCCAATGGCGTGGCGGGCGGAGACCGCTGCCGGCGGCAGGGCGTTGAGGATGCAGCCCGGTGGCGCGCTCACGTCGATGCAGCCCAGGGAGCCTGCGTTGTTGGGGATGTCGTTGCCGACGATGCAGCGGGCGCCGAAGCTGGCGTAGGCTTGGGTGTAGGGCAGGGGCACGTTGATGCCGAACTTTGAAGCGCCGGACGTGCCCGCGAAGTCGATGCGCATGGCCTCCCCGTCGATGGTCAGCGAGGCGCGCAGATCGACCGGCGCATCATAGCCGTCCACCCGCATCTCGTAGCGGTGGCAACCCTCGGGGAGGGCGGCGATCTCGCGGCGCATGGCGCGTTCGGAGGTCTCAAGGATGGCGCGGCCCGTGCGGTCGAGGTCGGCGAGACCAAAGTCGTCGAGGGTCTTGAGCAGCGCGCGCGCGCCCGCATCGTTGCAAGCGGCCAGCGAGTACAGGTCGCCTTGGGCGACCACCGGGTCGCGGACGTTGGCGGCGAGGATCGACAGCAGGGTCCGGTTCGGCTCCCCGGCCCGAAACAGGAAGCCGATGGGGATGTTCAGGCCCTCCTCGAACACTTGCGAGGCGTCCGGCCCGAAGCCCCGGCCGCCGACATCGGCGATGTGGCTGGTGCTGGCAAAGAGCGCCACCGGCTGGCCGGAGCGGAACACCGGCGTCACCACGGTGAAGTCGTTCAGGTGGCCGGTGCCGTCCCAGGGGTCGTTGGTCAGCAGCACGTCGCCCGGCTCCAGGGTGGCCAATGGATGCCGGCCCAGGAACTTGCCCACCGAGGCCGCCATGGCGTTGACGTGCCCTGGCGTTCCGGTCACCGCTTGGGCGAGCATCTCGCCTTGGGTGTTGAACGCCCCGGCGGACAGATCCCCAGCCTCGCGCACGACGGTGGAGAAGGCCGTGCGCATCAAGGTTTGCGCCTGCTCCTCGACGATGGCCAGCAGCCGGTTCCAGACCAGTTGGGTGCGAATGGACTGCGGCGCTTCAGTCATGGGCGGCTCGCTCCAGAATCAGGTGCCCTTGGGCGCTGACTAGGCCGCGGAAGCCTGCGCCGACCACGGTGGTGGTCTGGTCCTCCACAATCAGCGCCGGGCCGTCGAAGTGGTCGCCGGGGCGCAGCCGCCCGCGTTGGTGGAGCGCAGCCTGCCCCATGCCGCCCAAGGATGCATCGAAAAGCTCGACGCTGCCGTCCGGCGCCGCTTGGCGTTGGCGTTGCGGGGCCCGCACCGGCTCCTGGGTTGGGGGCGCAGTGCCCAAGGCCAGGGTCCAGCTGAGGACTTCGATGCCCTGATCCGGGATGGTCCGCCCGTAGAGCGCCCGGTAGGCGGCGGCGAAGGCGCAGCCCAGCTGGTCCGCAAAGTCATCGGCGTCCGGGGGCGGGGCGTTTACGGCGATCTCAAAGCCTTGGCCGGCGTAGCGCATGTAGGCTCGAAGCGTCTCTCCCAGCGGTTGGTCGGTTGCCGCTTCAACGACCACGGTGGCCTGGGCGCGCATCTCGTCGATCAGGCGGCGGACTTCCGCCGGACGAAGGCCGGAGAGGGTCATGAAGCGGCTGCGCACCACCTCGAAGCTGACCGGCGCCAGCAGCAAGCCCAAGGCGGAGCCGACGCCCGCGCCGGCAGGGATCAGGATGCGGTCGATGCGCAGCTTGTCCGCCACCCGGCAGGCGTGCAGGGGCGCCGCGCCGCCATAGGCGATCAGGGTGCGGCCACCGGTGTCCTTGCCCCACTCCGCCGCGTGGGCGCGGGCCGCGGCGGCCATGCTCTCGTCAACGACCTCGCTGATGCCCGCCGCCGCGGCCAAGGCGTCGAGCTTGAGCGGAGCGGCCACGTCGCCCTCGATGGCGCGCCGGCTGGCGTCGGCGTCGAGCCGCATGGCGCCGCCGGCGAAGAGCTCCGGCCGCAAGCGGCCGAGCAGGACGTCGGCGTCCGTCACCGTGGGGTGTGCCCCGCCCCGCCCGTAGGCGGCAGGGCCGGGCTCGGAACCGGCGCTCACCGGGCCCACGGCGATGCGGCTTAAGCTATCGACCGCGGCGATGGAGCCGCCGCCGGCGCCGATTTCCACCATTTCGATCACCGGAACGCGCACCGGCAGCCCGGAACCCTTCTTGAATCGATAGGCGCGGTCCACCTCGAAGGCGCGGGAGAGCAGCGGCTTGGCGTCGTCGATCAGGCAGATCTTGGCAGTGGTGCCGCCCATGTCGAACGATACGGCTCGATCGTAGCCGCACTGGCGGGCGATGCTCTGCGCCAGCAGGGCGCCGCCGGCGGGGCCGGACTCCACCAGCCGGATGGGGAAGCGGCTGGCGGTGGCGATGTCGGTCAGGCCGCCCCCGGAGGTCATCAGCAGCAGCGGGCAGTGGATGCCCGCCGCCCGAAGCTGCCGTTCCAAGCTGCCTAGGTAGGCTGCCATCAACGGCTGCACATAGGCGTTGGCGCAGGTGGTGGACAGCCGCTCGTACTCCCGGATTTCCGGGCAGACTTCGCTGGACAGCGTGATGGACGCGCCCGGCAGGCGTTCGCGCACGGCCGCCGCCGTGCGCCGCTCGTGATCGGGGTTGCGGTAGGCGTGCAGGAAGCCGATGGCGACGCTCTCGACCCGCTGCTCCTCGAGTGCGTCCAAGGCCCGGCTCAGCGAGGCGGCATCAAGAGCCCTGAGCACGCCGCCGTCGGCGGCGATGCGTTCGCGCACCGGAATGCGCAACCGGCGCGGCACCAGGGGCGCCGGGCGGTCGATGTTGATGTCGTACTGCTCGAAGCGGTTCTCGAAGGCCATCTCCACGGCGTCCCGATGGCCCTCGGTGGTGAGCAGGGCGGTCACCGCGCCGCGCCGCTCGATCAGGGCGTTGGTGGCCAAGGTGGTGCCATGCAGGAACAGGCTCAACGCTTCGGGTTTGCAGCCCGCCGCGGCCATGACCTGCCGCAGGCCCCCAAGCACCGCGTCAGCCGGGTCGGCGTGGCTGGTCAGCACCTTGGCGGTGTGCTGGCGGACCCCGTCGTCCAGCACTAGGTCGGTGAAGGTGCCGCCGATGTCCGCGCCAAACCGGAACCTAGCGGTGTCGATTTGCTCCATTGACTGTTTCCCGGCCCCATTTGGCGCACCGGCGGGCGCTCGGAGGCATCCCCAAAAGCATAGCCTAGGAGGCATCGATCAAGACAGCGCGACCCTTCGGTTCGTTTGAGTTTCGCTGGCGCAAAACTCCGCGCTGGTCGCTTAGGTCAGATTCCGAAGTGTCTCTGAGACGGCACAGGCACCGGTGGCCGGGCCGCAGGACTCACCACTTGGCGCCGACTTCGATGGCGATCCCGTGGTCGGGCGACGATCCCTCGCTCTCGCGCCGCGTGGCCTTCAAGCCGAGCGTCAGGTCGGGGCCGTGCTCGGTGGGCGCGAGCTGCCAGCCGAAGCCGTACTCCCGGTCTCTGGCCGAGAGCGCATAGCTCAGCTTAGGTATTGCGGTGAAGCGCTTGCTGAAGGCGAACAGCCCATAGCCCGCCTCCGCCGTCCACCGTCCGCCAACGCCGGGCCCCGCGCCGCCGGTCATGAGCGCGGTGGGCGAGAACATGGCATGCATCCCGCCGTTCGACCGACCGCCCAGTTCCTGCGTCAGGGAGAGCGCCAGGCCGCGGTCGGTGTCCGGCTGCGGGTCGAACTTGAACGATGCGGAGAATCCCCAGTCCTCGAGGGAGTCGTCAGCGTGCGCAACCAGCGTCTGGCCCTCAAGATCGAGCGACAGGCCGCGCTTGGGCAAGGCCAACGCGAGCCCGGCGCTGGCGTACGATCCGCTGCCCGTCTCCGCATCCCCGCCATCAAGGCGCGCGCCCAGCCCCAGCCTGGGCGTGAGGCTGCCGCCGCCCTCGAACCGCATCATCCAGCTGCCCTCCAGGCCAAGGCGCAGGCGGGTGACGCCGGCCTGGGCGGCGATGAGTCCCTTGGCGCGAGCCGATGCGGTCCGGGTCCACAGGGCGTCGCCGACCACGGCCAAGCCGAGGCCGCGGCCTCGGGACGCTGCCAGCAGTTCGCCGCGCCCGCCCGCTGAAGCCATGCGCCAGCCCAGACCGGTCTCGATTCGCTCATCCGGGCTTTCGCCATCCCCGGGTTCGGGGGACAGGTCGAGGGACAGGGTTCCCCAGCCTTGGCCGACGGTGCCCCAGAGTTCCAGACGCTCGTTCGGGAACCAGGCGGCATAGGGGGTGACCGATGTCAGCGCAGCCTCCACCTCGCCGGTCGCCTCGCCCGACCACTCGCCGCGGCCCAGCGATTGCAGCAGCCCGATGCCGGCGAGCCAGCGATCACGCCCGTAGTCCGCGCCCAGCGTGAAGGTCAGGACCTCGCCGTTCAGGCCCAAGCCGTTGGCCCGCCCGGAGAACTGCGACAGCGTCCCGTTGCCCCACCAAGCGAAGTTGCCGCCCGCCGGGCCAGCCTCCAAGGTGTGGGTGAAGGATCCGGTGGCCAATTGCCGCAGCAGCCCCATGCCCGGGGAGAGGTCATCCCCGCCGAACCCGCCGCCCTGTGCGGGAAGGCCGGTCATCGCGGCGGGTCCGCCAGCGCCCTGTCCTAGCGGTCCGGCCTGGGGCGCCGTTCGGCCCATCCCCGGCGACCCGGACATCGGCGTCAGCCCCGGCTCCCATAGGCCGCCGCCGCGGGGGTCTGCGGGCATCCGACCGTCTCCTGGGCCGACCATCGAGGGATCATGGGCCCCGCCTGCGACCGGCCCGCTGCGGGTGGGCGTCGGCAGGGTTCCCTTGAAGCCGGGCTCTCGGGACGCCTGCACCCGGCCCGCGACGCTGTTCAAGGCTTGATCGGCGACCGTGCGCCCGAACCGCGCCAGCCACGCCGCCGGCATCGGGTCCGAGTTTTCGATGGTGC
>JAPOTD010000062.1:66325-121825 GCA_026709365.1 Gammaproteobacteria bacterium | reverse complement strand
CGGAGGTCCAGGAAGCCAATCATTAATTCAACCCATTTTTGGCACAGGACACTAGGGCGCCTTCCGTGAACGCTTGCCCGGTCTGTGCCGTGTGCTGGCGGAGCAGGGCGCGTAGCTCGGCCTCATCCAAGTCGCCTAGCCGCAGTGACGCGGCCTTGATGTTGAAGGCGCTGCCGCCAGTGATGATGTCGCCCTCCGTCTCCGAATGGATGCGGTAGTCGCGCACGTCCCGGATGCCGCACAGGATGACGCTCTGCGGGAAAGCGGCCGGACGCATGTCGTACCCCGCGCGAAGCTGGCGCAGCACCGAGATCAGCGTGTCGCCCACCAGTGCGTCGATTTCGTCGATCAGCAGCACCAGCGGCTTGGCGTCCGCAGTGGACCAGCGCACCAAGGTCTCGCGCAAGGCGCTCAAGGGCCCCGCGCTCTCCAGCGTGCCCTGCGTGGCGTCATCCAAGCCGCTGTTGGGAAAGGTGGCGCGCGCGCGGATGCTCAGTTCGGCGAGAATTGCCTGCATTCCGGCGGCCACGTCACCGCGGGCGGCTTGCCCGGTCTCCACGTTGGCATACAGGCAGCGGTGTTCGCCGCCGTCGTTCAGCAGGTTACGGAGCGCCAGCAGCGACGAGGTCTTGCCGGTCTGGCGCGGCGCGTGCAGCACGAAGTAGCGCTTCTGCCGGATCAGCCGCAGCACCTCATCGAGTTCAAGGCGCTCAAGCGGCGGGATGCAGTAGTGGTCCGCCGCAACCACAGGCCCGGAAGTGTTGAAGAAGCGTTCGGTTTTCGAGTGGGTCTCAGTCACCGCTGTTCATCCTATCACGTCCAATCCCGTCATCGCGGTTGGGGCTTAGGCGCCCACTGCCGCTTCCTTGGGTGACGAGGCTACAGGCCGACGAGATTCGACGATATGGGCAGTCTCTCCAATCCCTGTGGGAAATCGGCCCGTGTTGTGGCTCAACAAATTCTCCGGGTCAGCCGCTCAACAGGTCGAGACTCTCCAAGTCCTCGCACATCGCGATGCTGCGTTTGGCCATGGTCATGAACATGTCGTTGCCGCGTTCGGTTTCGCCGACGATCATGGAGGCGACCACGGCCATGTGCAGCCCGGCGGGCGCATGTTGGCGGTACAGCTTCCAGCAGGCGTCCCAGCCCAGATCGATGCCGTAGCTGCGCAGCACCTCCAGGTAGTGCTTGAGCAGCCCGCGCTCCGCCTTGGCGCGATGCTCCGGCGCCAGCGAGGTGCCCAGGAAGTAGCTTGCGTCATTGAGCGCGCAGCCGAGTCCTATGGACTGCCAGTCGAACACCGTGAGCGGACGTGGCGGGCTCTCGCCGGCCTCGCCGAAGATCATGTTGTCGAGCCGGTAGTCGATGTGGATCAGGGTCCGGGGGACCTCGTGGTTGAGGTAGGCGGCCTGCACCTCGCCGAAACGGAGAACGGCGTTCAGTTCGGCGTCGCTGAGCCGGTCCGCGTAGCGCTCGGTGAAACCCTGCTGGGTCGTGTTGTAGATCGGCGCTTCGCCGGGATCGGGCGGCGGGCGAAGCAGCAGTTCATGCTGGGCGAGGGCGGCATCGCCCCAGCGCGGACCCTGCAGCTTGGCGAGCTCCTCCAAGGCTAGGGCGGCCTGGTCGGTGCTGCATTCCGAACGCTGGTCGATCTGGAAGCCCGGCGCCAAATCCTCCATCAGCAGCATGAACTCGTGGGTGTCCGGATCGAACTGGACCGCCAGGATTGCCGGGGTGCGGATGTCCACCGTGGCGGCTAGGGCGGAGTAGAAGAACGCCTCCCGTTCATAGTTCCGCAGCAGCACGCCGGTCTGCCGACTGATGGGATCAGTGGCCGGAAACTTTCCCACCAATGTCTGCGGCAGGGCGCCGTCCGCCGACAGCGTGAAGCGGGCGTTCTGCCCCACCTGGCCGGCGCCGATGCGCTGCCAGCGCACGGACTCGACCGTGCCGGCCAAGCCGACTTGGTTGAGGATGGCCGTTAGCTCGGCCGGAGTCACTTGATCCGGGCTGGACAGGACCGGTGCCTTGGAGGACGGCATTGCTTCGGCGGCTTGGGGGATTGCGGAGGCGGTTGATACTATCATGCGCCTAATTTCCATCAGGAAGCCCCATGCCCGGACAGGCCTACCCCATGCACCGCTCGAAGTTTCCGGAACTCGGCTTCTACGGCCTGCCGGGCCACACCCGCGCGCCGAGGGACATTCTGCGGCAGGCGCGCGATGCGGAGGCGCTTGGCATCGGCAACCTGATGATCTCGGAGCGGGCCGACTACAAGGAGATTGCCGCCATCTGCGGCGCCTGCGCTGCGGTCACCGAGACCATCAGCATCGGCACCTCGGCAACCAACCTCAATCTGCGCCATCCACTGGTCACGGCCTCCATGGGCTCCACCCTCAATCGGCTCTCCAACGGCCGCTTCGCGCTTGGCCTTGCCAAGGGGGTGGCCATGCGGTGGCGGGCGTTGGGCCTCGACTTCCCCACCTACGCTAGGGAACGGGAGTTCATTGGCCTGCTGCGCCGCCTTTGGCAGGGCGAGACCATCCGCGGCCATCAAGGCGAACTCGGCGATTTCGGCCAGCTCGGCCTAGCCTCCTACATCGACGAGGACATTCCCATCCTCTATGTCGGCTTTGGACCGAAGAGCCTGGTCAATGCCGGGCGCATCTACGATGGCGTTCACCTGCACACCTTCATGGGCGACCGGGCCCTGAGCCAGGCGGTGGCCCAAGTGCGGCAGGGCGAGCGGGAGGCTGGCCGGGCTCCGGGCACGGTCAAGGTATGGTCGGTTCTGGCCACCGCTTGCGATGCCTCCGAGGAGCGCTACTTGCGGCTCATCGTGGCGCGGCTGGCCTCCTATCTGCAGATTCCGGGCTACGGCGAAATGCTGGTGTCGGTCAACGGTTGGGATGCGGACGTCCTGGAGCGGTTTCGGGCCGATGCGACGGTGCGGGCCATGCCCGGACTGATCGACAGCGTCGCCTCGCTTGCGCAAATCGCCGCCGTGGAGAAGCTCCTGCCGGAATCTTGGCGGCCAGCGGCGGTGGGCGACGCCAGGACCTGCGCCGCGCGCTGGCTGGACGAGTTCGAGGCGGGCGCTGACGGCATCATCGTTCATGCCAGCACCCCGGAGGAGTTCGCCCCGGTGCTGCGCGAGTACGAGCGGATCAGGCCCGATGGGCGCTTCGCCGAGCGGACCAACCGGCCCGCCTAGTTCATCGACTCGGAGGAGGGAGCATGCTCAACAAGCTCGACGACTACCCGGTCCACCAGACGCCGGAGCCGCTCGCCCACCCGGCCACGAGCGACCGCAATGCCTACGACCGCACCTGGTACAACGGCTATGCCGCGGACGGCAGCTACTACTTCGGCATCGGCATGGCGGTGTACCCCCATCGCGGCGTGCTCGACTGCGCCTTCAGCGTGGTGCGTCCCGGCGGCCTGCAGCGCTGCTTCTTCGCATCGCGGCGGGCGCCCCGGGAGCGCACGGAGATGCAGGTCGGCCCGATGCGCATCGAGGTGCTCGAACCGATGCGGCGGGCGCGGGTGACGCTGGACGACAACGACAGCGGCCTTGGCTGCGACCTACTGTTCTCGGCGCGCACGGGCGCGATCCAGGAGGGTCGGCAGACCCTGTGGCGCGGCGCCCGCCGAGTGATGGACGCCACCCGCTTTGCCCAGTTCGGCGCCTGGAGCGGGGCGGTGCGCACCCCGGATGGGGACATCGCCGTGCAGGCGATCGAATGCCGGGCCACCAAGGACCGCTCCTGGGGCGTTCGCGCGGTAGGCGAACCGGAAGTTGGCGGTGCGCCCCAAGCGCCGGGCAGCTTCTTTTTCCTGTGGGCGCCGCTGTTTTGGCAAGGCCATGCCCGGGGGGACCATGTCTCCCACGCGATCTTCTTCGATGGACCGAGGGGGGAGGCATTGGTGCGCGAAGCGCTCACCGCGCCCCTCCATGCTGACGAAGGCGCGGTGCCGGCCGTTGCGGACGAGGGCGTCGAGCGCATGGCCGCCGCCGCGCACCGCATCCGCTATCAAGCCGGCACCCGGCTGGCTGAGCGCGTCGAACTCGATCTCGGCAATCTCGTCGGCGAAACCCGCAACATCATCCTGGAGCCGATGCTGCGCTTTCAGATGAAGGGGCTCGGCTACGGACACCCCAAGTGGCTTCAGGGCGCTTGGCAGGGCGAATTGGCCACCGGTCACGACGCCTTCGACGCCAACGGCTTGGATCTGCTTGCCCCGGAAAATCTGCACGTGCAGCAGGTGGTGCGCGCCCGGGATGACATGGGCGAGGGCATTGGCGTGGTGGAGCAGGTCGTCATCGGACCGCACGCCCCGTCCGGCTTCACCGCCTTGCTGGACGGCTCTTCCGGATAGCGTAGGGCTTGGTCGCCGATGGGGTTCGTATCGCCAATCGAAATGGAGGTCTTTAGGTCATGAAACCAGTTTGCTTAGTGATCGGCGCCGGCGCCGGCATCGGCGGCAATGTGGGCCGCCGCTTTGCCGCTGCGGGCTACCATGCCTGCCTTTGCCGCCGCAGTGATGAGGAGGGCCTGAAGCGGCTCGTGGATGGCATTGAGGCTGAAGGTGGCTCAGCCTCGGGCTTCCTGCTCAACGCCGTGGCCGAAAACGCCATCGAGGAGCGGGTGGCGGCGATTGAGGCCGATGTGGGCCCCATCGAGGTGGCGGTTTACAACCTCGGCGCCCAGATCGGCGACCGGGCGCTTGCGGAAACCAGCCACCGGGCTTTCGAGTTGGGTTGGCGGCTCGGCACCTTCGGCCTGTTCCGCCTGGCGTCGGCGGTCTGTCCCCTGATGGCGGCGCGCGGCAAGGGCGTCCTGCTGGCCACCTCGGCGACTGCCGCGGTTCGCGGCAACAAGGGACAGCACTCCCACGCGGCGGCAATGGGCGGACGGCGCCTGCTCTGCCAGTCGTTGAACGCGGAGTTCGGCCCCAAGGGCATCCATGTGGCCCACGTTCTGATCGACGGCGCGGTGGATGCGCCGGACACCTTGGGCAAGCTGCTCGGCCCGGAGAGGTTCCAGCAACTCAGGGAGAATCGCGGCACGGTCCATGACGGGCTGATGCTGCCGGCCAAGATCGCCGAGACCTACTACCACCTTGCCCAGCAGCACCGCTCCACTTGGACCTTCGAGATCGACCTGCGGTCGTTCTCCGACCGGCCTTGGTGGAACCATTGAGGGTCAGCGGAAGCTTGCTGGCTGCTGTTGATTGCCGAGCGTGCGGTTTAAGGAAGTGGCAACCTATGCTGCCGCGGCTATGTGGGCGGTGTTGCGCTGCTGGCCAGCGCAGGCGAAAGGCCTTCGAGCAGCCCTTCAATGCGAGCCACCCGTTGTTGAAGATCCTTGATTTGGTTCGATCGCTCCTGCCCCTGCGCATGCATCTGCGAGCGCAAAGCGCCAATGTCCGTGTGCGTCTCCGAAAGCAGCGCACGGATATCACCCTTCTGGGGGAGCGGGTTCCGATGCCGAGAGCACCAGCAGCAGGTTGCCGGCCATGTGGTTGTAGATGCCGTATCCGGAGCTGAGCGCCAAGTCGCCGTTGTGGATGATGGGGCCGGCGGCGCCGCCGAAGGAGCCGCCGTGGGTGGTTTCGCCAGTGATGGTGGTGAACTCCTCGGTGGTGTCGATTTCCCAAAGCACCGCGCCGGTCTCCATGTCGTGTACACGCAGCACACCGTCCATGGCGCCAGCGTAAACCACGCCGCCCGCTGCGGTCACGGCCTGGGAGATGCCCGGATGGCAGAAGTCGCGGCCGTTGCAGGCGTCGGGATTGAGGGCCGACCAGAGAATGTCGCCCGTGCGGATGTCCAAGGCATGCAGGCCGGGGCGCGCCGGGTCTGGGTATTCGCGGCCGTCGGCCATGTCCGAGATGGGCACGAACAGCCGGTCGCCGGCAGCTGCCATCCCGAAATGCACGCCCCCTTGGATGCCGCCGCGCCCGACTCGGGTTTGCCAGACCACGCTGCCGTCGTCGGGGTTGACGGCATGGACGATGCCTGACTTCTGGCCGCCGACCACGAATTCCCGCCCGTCGCTGGCGGTCAACAGCATGGTGGCTGCCCCGAAGTCGAAGTCCGGCCCGCCTTCCGGCGGGCAGCTGTGGTCGTTCTCGGTGTCGCAGGCGACGTTCCAGACATCGTTGGCCGTGGCTTGGAACACCCAGTTCACCGTGCCGTCGTCAAGGTCCATGGCAAAGATGGCGTCGCTGGTCAAGGTGGCGGGGGAGGACATGTTCTCGCCGGTGGCCACGTAGAGCTGATTGCGCTTCGCGTCAATGGCCGGACTGTTCCAGATGACCGCCCCGGACGGCCCCAGCATGTCGGTTTCGGCCCGGTTCTGGTACTGCACCGTTGCGGGTTCTTCGATTGTGAAGGTCTGCCAGAGCAGTTTGCCGGTGTCCGCCGCGTAGGCGGCCACGGAACCGCGGAACGTGCAGCATTCGTAGTGGGGGTCCAGCGCCAGGTTCACCTCCAGGCTTGACACCGGGGCGTAGAGCACGCCGTCGTGCAGGGAGGGCGTTCCGGTGATGGTGGCGTTGGGGTGGTCGTCCGCCCGTTGCCGCCACAGCTCCTCGCCCGTGCCGGCGTTGACGGCGTACACGTGCCCGAGCAGGTCGCCGAAGAACGCCGCGGTGGTGGCTGCGCGCCCATCCGCCGACAAACGCCCGATGACGATGCCGGTGCGCACCTCCGAAGAGGCTTGGTAGGACCAATGGGCGCAGCCGCTCTCCTGATCGAGGGCATAGACCTTGCCGCTGTGGGAGCCGACCAGGATGGCGCCGCCGGCGAAGGTGGGTTGGGAGCGGGCGCGGTTGGCGCTCGGAAAGCGGACGGCCAGGCGCGGCTTGAGGGCGGGCAGCTGTTGCGCCGAAATCCCCGCCGCGGCGGCAGGGATGTGGCGGCTGTTGGTGGGCTCCAAGCCCCAGTTGATCACGTCCGGCGCCGTGCTGAAGTCCGGCGGCGGCACGTCGTCCGCACAGGCCGGCAGGTCGCTGGCGGCGATCGTGCCCATTGTGGCTCCGGCCAGGAACTCGGCGACCAGCACGCGCTCCTCCGGGGTCAGCCCCGACGCCTCCTCCTGCATGACGCCCTCCTCCATGGAGCGCAGGATGGCCTCCGGGGGCATCAGCCCGATCATGTCCCGATGCGGGGCCTTCCTCACCGCGCCTTCGTGGCAGCTCGCGCAAGCCGCCTCGTAGATCGGCCGCCCAGGCATCGCCTGCCTGGCCTGCACCAGTTGGAGATTCGACTGCGCGGTGTTGTTGGGGTCTGGGCTGGAAGCTGACTCAACCCGGGGTGGCTCCGCCGTCGGCGGGCCGCTCGGTTCGCAGCCGCCGAGCGGCAGCAAGGAGGTGGCCAGCATGATGGCGATGGCAGGGGACGTCATGGATTGCATGGGTTTGTCGCTTGGGCGGGCGAGGCGTCAGGAAGCAGTTTGCGCCAGAGACTGCGGCACTGCAATGTGCTTGGCCCGCAGGTATTCGCCGAGCGACTTGGCCTGCTTGTCGATGCGGTGGTTGGAGGCTGCGCCGGTGCCGAGCACGCCCCGAATGTGGAAGTTCAGGGCGCGCAGGTTGGGCAGCTCGTAGCGCTCCACCTCGTAGGGCGCCATGTCCGGCAGCAGGCGCTTGAACTCCGCCACGGTCAGGTAGTTGTGCAGGAAGCCGTAGGCTGCGTCGCTGCGCGCCCAGACGCCGCAGTTGGCGTTGCCGCCCTTGTCCCCGGAGCGGGTGCCGAACAGGCGCCCGAACGGCAGCTTGGCGACTTCTCCGCCGGGGGGCGGGCCGATGTCGGCCAGCGGTTGCTGGTAGTGGATTTCCTCCAGGCCCAAGCGCTGGGTGGGCAGCACCTCCGTGGTCCTGCCGCCGCAATGCACCCGCTCGGTGACCCATTCGCTGTCGATGACGGCGGGCCAGTGGATGGTGGCGCGCCCGCCCTTGAAGCCGCCGCCGCCCGCGCCGGCGTTGCCCGGCACCGCGGCCAGGGCGAGTTCGATGACCTTGGCGTCGAACAAGCGCCCCAACTTGGCCGGATCCTGGGTGGTCACGGTCATGCGCAGGATGGCATGGGCGGCCTCGTTGCAGCTTGGGTCCTCGTGGTCGGTGCGGATCAGTTGAACGTCCACCTCGTCGAACTGCTCGCGTCCGCCGAGATTGTGCAGCATCTGATCGACGTGGATCTCGGCCTTGCGTTCGATGTCGAGGCCCGTAAGCAACACTTCGGCGGTCTGCTTGTGCGGACCCAAGGTGTTGAAGCAGACCTTGTGGGTTGGCGGCGGACTGCTGCCGCGCACGCCGCTGACGCGCACCCGATCTTCGCCGTCCTGCTCGACCGCCATGGTCTCGAAATGGGCGATGACGTCGGGGTTGATGTAGGCCGGGGCGGAAATTTCGTAGAGCAGTTGGGCGGTCACCGTGCCCACTGACACCAGCCCGCCGGTGCCGGGGTGCTTGGTGATGGCGAAGCTGCCGTCCGCTGCGATCTCGGCAATCGGGTAGCCCATGTTGAGGAACGAGGGCACCTCCTCGAAGAATGAGTAGTTGCCGCCGCAGCATTGGGTGCCGCACTCGATGATGTGCCCGGCCGCCAAGGCCCCGGCCAGGGCATCGTAGTCGTTGCGCCGCCAGTTGAACTTCCAGGCCGCAGGTCCGATGACCACGGCGGCGTCGGTCACGCGCGGACAGATGACGATGTCCGCGCCCTGGTCCAAGGCCTCCTTGATGCCCCAAGCGCCGAAATAGACGTTGGCGGTGAGCGCCTGCTGGCCGGAGTCGGCCAAGGCGATGCCGGTGTCGAGATTGGTGAACGCCTGTCCTTTGGCTTGGAGCGCATCGAGGTCGCCGAGCAGGTCGTCGCCGTCAACGTAGGCGACCTTGGCCTCCACCCCCAACTCCGCCAGCATCTTCTCCACCTCTTCGGCCATGCCCTTCGGGTTGAGGCCGCCGGCGTTGGAGACGATCTTGATGCCCCGGGCCGCGCAATCGGCGGCCACTGCCCGCACCTGCTTGAGGAAGGTGCCAACGTAGCCCAAGTGACCGCCGCGGTTGGTGCGCTGGTTGTGCAGGATGGACATGGTGAGCTCAGCGAGATAGTCGCCGGTCAGCACATCGATGGGGCCGCCGTCGATCAGCTCCCGCGCCGCCGCAAGCCGGTCGCCGTAGTACCCGCTGCAATTGCCGATGCGAATAATGTCGCTCATGCTTGCCGATCCCCTCCCAACTTGATCTTCGTCCGCCATAGCTCCCGAGTTGCGCCAGCAACTCGATCACCCCGCCGCAGGCGGGGCGCTGCCCACCCAACCGGGCTTGCGCTTCTCCCGGAACGCCGCCATGCCCTCGGCGGCTTCCTCGGAGCGGAACATGCGTCCGCTCCATTCGCCGGTCACCTTGAACCCTTCCTCAACCGAAAGCTCCGGCACCCGGCGCACCAGCTTCTTGCATTCGCCCACCGCGATGGGTCCGCCCAGGTTGATCATTTCGACTTCCTCCTGAACCGCCTCGGCGAGCTGCGCCCGCGGCACCGCCCGGTGCGCCAAGCCCATCGTCACGGCCTGGTCGCCGTTGAAGCGCTCGCCGGTCAGGAACAGCTTCATGCCATGGTGGACGCCGAGCTTGGGCAGGCAGACCACGGAGATCACCGCCGGAATCACGCCGATGCGCACTTCGCTGAAGCTGCACTGCGCCTCCTCGGCGATGACGACGATGTCGGCGGCGCCGACCAAGCCCAAGCCCCCCGCAAACGCAGCGCCGTTGACCGCGGCGATGACCGGCTTGGGGCTTTCCAGAATGGCGCCTATCACGTCGGTGTACGGAACTGCCCGCTGCCCGTCGATGATTTGGCCCGGCGGGCTCTTGAGGTCCGCGCCGGCGCAGAAGGCGGGTGCTGCGCCGGTGATGACGATGCTGCGCACCGCATCGTCCGCCAGTGCGCCTTGGATGTGCTCGAACAGCTCGTTGACCAGCAGCGCCGAGAGCGCATTGCGGCTTTCGGGCCGGTTCAGCGTGATCCAGGCCGCGCCCTTGCGCACTTCGTAGAGCGTGGCTTCAGTGCTGGCCATTCGATGACCTCAGCCGACCGGGCGACCTGTTCAGCGCTGCCTCGCCTTAAGCCGCCATGATGGTGACGCCGCTCAGCCCTGGTGCGCCGTAAACATGGGTGTAGCCGGTTTTCGGGTTGTTCGGCACTTGCCGCTCGCCCGCCTCGCCGCGCAGTTGCAGGCAGATTTCATAGACTTGGCGCAAGCCGGAGGCGCCCACCGGCTCGCCGTTGGCCAGGCAGCCGCCGTCGGTGTTGACCGGCAGCTTGCCGTCGATTTCCGTGTGGCCCTCGCGCAGCCACTGCTCCTGGTCGCCGTCGGCGCAAAAGCCGTTCTCGGCCATGTGCATGACTTCGGCGCCGGACTCCGTGTCCTGCAATTGCGCCACGTCGATGTCCTCCGGGCCGATGCCGGCCATCTCGAAGGCCGCCGTGGCGGCCTGCACCGTCGGCGCCGGCGCCCGTTCGAGGGCTTGGGACTGGGAGAACACCTCGAAGGAGCCGAACTGCCGCGTCTTCACCGCCACGGCCTTCAGGAACACGGGGTTGGAGGCGTGTTGCCTGGCCTTGTCGGCGCGGCACAGGATCATGGCGCAGCCGCCTTCGGCGGGGGAGCAGAACATGTACTTGCGCAACGGATGGCACACCATCTGGGACTGCGCCACGTCGTCATAGCTGAAGGCGTTGCGCCGCCAGGCGTTGGGGTTCTTGGCGCCGTTCCTGAAGTTCTTGACGGCGACCCGAATCAGCGTGTCCTCGCTGATGTCGTACTCATGCATGTAGCGCTGGATCTTCATGCCGAAGAATTGCGGCGTCAGCGCCATGCCGACGTCGCCGTACCACTTGCCGAGCCCGCTGGCCTCCGGGTTGACGGTGAAGGCGCCTCGGGGGTGCTTGTCAAAGCCAACCGCCATGCCGATGTCGAACATGCCGGACTGAATGGCCATGTAGGCGGACTGCAGGGCGCTGCCGCCGGTGGCGCAGCCGTTGGAGACGTTGATGAACTGCAAGCCCGTCAGGCCCAGCTTGGAGACCATCGAATCGGCGTTGCCGGCCGCCGACGAGCCGCCGTAGGCGAACTCCATGTCGTTCCAGTCGAGGCCCACGTCCTTGAGTGCCTCCCGGGCCGCATGCACGCCTTGCTCAAGGCCGGTGACGCCTTCGGTGCGGCCGAAGGGATGGATGCCGATGCCGATGATTGCTACGTCCACTAGTGTGCTCCTTCAAGAGTTGGTCATGGGTTGGTTGTAGGTCAGTCTTGGGTCAGGAAAAGGCGCCATAGGTCAGCTCTCGTCCGCTGGCCGGAAGAAATAGGCGATGATGTCCTTGCCGTCGCGCTCAATGAACTTCTCGACCACCAAGTCCATCTCCATGCCGATGCGCAGCCTGGAGATGTCCTCGGTTTGGATACGGGTTTCGACGCGCACCTGGTTTGGCAGTTCCACGTAGCCGACGCCGAAGGGCTTGAAGGTCTCCGGCGTCTCCGGGCCTTCGTAGGGCGGGCGATTGGGCAGGAAGCCCTGAATGGTCCAGGTCCAAAGCTTGCCCCTGCGCTCCAGTTCAATGATTTCGGTGTTCTCCCCGCAGCAGGCCGGGCACCCGGACTGGGCGGGGAAAGTGACCACCCCGCAATCGAGGCACTTGCTGCCGAGCAGGCGCGGGTCGTTGGACGGCCAAGTGAACAGCCCTTGCGCAATTGGAATCTGGTCCGCGATGCTCCGCATCAACTCCCCCCAAGCGGATTTCCTTCGACGGTGGTTGTTTTAACCGATTCCGGGCCGAACGGGAAGCCCGCACGGGAAAAAGCTCAGCGCTTGCAGCGCCGGTACTGCAGCGCGTTGCCAGTCTTGCCGCAAATTTCCACAAGGCCTGCTTCGCGCAGGCAGAAGGCCGCCTGCTGGCCCAGACGCCGAGGGGCGTGCATGGCGGATGCCAAGTCGGCGGTGGTGAAGGCCGCCGGCAGGCAGGCGTCGAGCATGGCGAACAGGTCACCCATGGACTCGATGCGGTGGGTTTCCAGCACCTCAACCAGCCGGCGGTCGATCGCGGTCCAGCCCCCCCGGCCCCGGTTGCGGCGCGGGTTGGGGACGCGGATCTCCTCTTCGACGGTGATGACGGCCTCCAATGTGAAGTTGGGATGGGCAAGGAGCTTGGGAATGCTGGTCAGGCCAGCGAAGACGCTGAATACGGAGCCGTGCTTCGGGGATTTGCGGCGGGTTGCGCCGTCCCCCGCCGGATCGGTCCGTTTGATGTCCCCCGCCGGATCGGTCCGTTTGATGATGAAACGATCCTTGGCGATCGGGTGCACCAAGGTGACGGAGCGGCTTTCAAGCAGGCGTGGCAGTTTCCGTTTCAAACGCGAGAAGCCGCCAGTGTGGATTTCGATGATTCGCGCGCCGGTGAGCACATCGACCACGTAGCCGTCGATGAGCTGCTCGCTCAGGCTGCCCGGCGCCGCGTACAGCGCCTTAAGGGTGCGGTGCAGGGACCGCTCGTTCAGTTCGCCGATGCCGACGGGGCTGGACAACGGGGGTTGGCTCGCCGATCAGCAGCCGCCCAAGGTTATGGCCCGGTTTCCATCGGCAGGGACTCATTGCGCACCCATTCCGCCATTGAGCCGTCGTACACTGCCACTTCCTCCTTGCCGCACAGCAGGCAGGCGAAGGCATCGATGGTGGCGGAGATGCCGCCGCCGCAATAGGCGACCACTTGGGGCGCCGTGAGCAGGCCCTTGGCGTTCAGTGCCCTGCGCAGGGCCTCGCCGTCCTTGAAGCAGCCGTCTTCGAGCAGGTCCTCATAGTGCAGGTTGATGCTTCCGGCGATGTGACCCTTGCGCCCGTAGCTGAAGTCGCCCTCGCCGGCGTACACCTCCGGCGAGAGGGCATTGACTGTGCAGACATCGCCATCGCCCAGGACGGCGAGCACCGCATCGCGATCCGCAAATGCCGACGCATCGGGAATGGCCTTGAAGGTTCCTTGGGGATGGCTCGCCGCGGCCGTTGACAGGGGGTGTCCGTCGTCCCGCCAAGCCTTCAGGCCGCCGTTGAGCACCCGTGCCCGTCGGTGCCCGCAGTAGCGCAGCAGCCACCAGGCGCGGGTGGCCCACATGAGGTGCCCGCTGCTGTAGAGCACGACTTCGGTGTCGTTGCGGATGCCCAGGCGGGCGAACAGCCGCTCCAGCTGCGCAACCGGCGGCAAGGTGAAGCCCAAGCCGGTGGAAGTGTCGGACGCATCCCCAATGAGATCGAGAAACAGCGCGCCGGGGATGTGTCCCTCTTGGAATCGCGCCAGCCCCGACTCGGCCCGATAGCCGCCCTTGGGCGCCGGACTGAGAAACACCGTTGCATCGAGAACGCGCCGGCCGTCCAAGTCCGCGGCCAGTTCGGCGGGTGAGATCAGGTATTCGGGATGGGCATAGGACATGGGTTCAACTCCCCGGTTTGGTGGCTATTATGCGTTTCCCCAACGTTTTCGCCACTTCGGCGCCATCGCCTGCCCCAAGGAGCTTGAGCCCGTGAACTTTTCCGACCACACCGAAATCGCCCGCCGCCGATACGAGTACGCCCTAGGCATTGACACCCGGGACTACGCGCTGCTGCGCTCCGTGTTCACCGACCGGATCACCATGGACTTCCAGGACTACAGCGGCCAAGCCCCCGCCACCCTAGACGCCGACGACTGGGTTGCCGGATGCCGGCGGTTGTTCGATGGCTTGGACGCCACCCACCACGTCATGACCAACCCAATCATCGACATCCAAGGCGATGCGGCGCAGTGCCGCATGCACATGACCGCAGAGCACTTCCTGAAGAACGAGCGGGGCAGCTCCCTCTATGCCATCGGCGGCTACTACGTGGACCAGCTGTCGCGGACCAAGGGCCGCTGGCTGATCAACGCGGTGACCCTCAAGCTTTTGTGGCAGCGTGGCAATCGCGACATCATGGAACTGGCGATGGCGGGGTGAGGAGGCGCTGGGCAGCGTTTCCCAGTCCTGCTGGCGCGGCGAAATGACCAACGCGCCACGCGAGGTGGCGGAGGCGGCCCTCGGCCACAAGGTGGGATACGTCGTGGAGCAGGCATATGCCCGTTCGGACCTCTTCGAGAAGCGCCGGGCGCTCATGGAGTCTTGGGCGCGGTACCTTGACCGCAAGGTCGGCGACGTAATCGAACTACCCAGAGTGGCAGCTGGACGAAAGACACGAAGGCAGTTGGCCAGCCGAAGGGGCTGTCGAGGCCGATGGCCGCCGCGGTTTCGACCATGCGGATGATGCACTCGTCACTCGCGGGCCTGTGTACAGCTTCGACGCGGGGTGTTGCCTTCCAGTTCAGAACACAAAGACTCGTGCGGGCAGGTTGGGCGGCAAGGTCAACGCCGACAAACCTCACCTGCAGTGTCCCGGTTGCGTGGAAGATCGACTAGGGCGAAGGAGCTTGGTTGATGTGCAATGCAGTGGGAACGTATGGGGGGTCGCTATCCGGATCAAGAAAAAATCGTTTTACATATCAGAATGTTATGATTCATGTATGGCGTCCCCTAGGGGAGTCGAACCCCTGTTGCCAGGATGAAAACCTGGAGTCCTAGGCCTCTAGACGAAGGGGACTTCGCAGCGAGATGCGCATTCTAGTGAACAGGTGTGGGGGCGTCAATTGCACATGCGCCTCTCGCCCAGAGGGCGAGAGGCGGTTGGAGTTTCGCTGCGCGAAACTCCGCGCTCGTCGCTTAGGTCAGGTTCGGAGTGTTTCTGAGCCTGCAGGATGGTCTCAGCGCAGTCCGGCCTCCGTTTCCGCTGCAAATAGGCGCCGCTCCATCTTTGCCACCGAAATCACGCCTTTTTTTGCCAGTGCCTCGGCGAACAGCGCCACCCGCAACTCCTCGAGGTCGAAGTGCAGTTCGCGCCACTTCCCCTCGGGGTGGCGTTTTGATTCGCCAAGCTGGGAAAGGCGCGCCGCGAAGGCCTTGACTTGGGCCATGCGCTCGGCATCGCGTTGCGCATGGCCCTGGAGTTTAGCCAGGCGATGGTCGGCGGCCCGAAGGAACCGCGCCAGATCGGGCAGCCGCGGGCTGGGGGTGCGCTGCAGCAGGTCGGGGGGCGTCAGCGCCTGCACTTGGCCGATCACATCGTCGCGGGCGTCGCGGAAGGCGGGGGAGGTCAAGCCTTGCGCCCGCGCGATGACTTGGGCTCGGGCTTGCAGGATGTTCCCAAGGTCGCTGACGGTCTCGCTGAAGGCATCGGCGAGCCTTGGCCGCTCGGCCTTGAGCAGCGCGTCGTAGGCTGCCTTTGCGGCGGGCAGGGGCCGGTTCTCAAAATAGCAGCGCCAAGCCGCCGCCAGCATCACGGAATCGACCAGTTGGCGGGTTCCGCCCATCGCCCGGGCCTGCGCCACGAGGACCGGCGCCTTGAGCACCTCGCGCTCGAAGAAACGCCGCGGCTTGCCCAGCACGAGCCAAGCCAGGCGTGGATAGCCGGCTCGGTTGGCCTCGGCTTGCTCAGTGCGGGTGGCGCATAGGCGCAAGTCCACCGCATCGCCCCGGTCAACGAGCGCTGGAAAGCCCGCCAAGGCGCCAGCGCCCAGCGCCGCCTCAGCGGGTACGCCCTGATCGGGGAAGGCGGTGAGGCCGTCGCGTTCGAACTGGCGGGCGAACCCTTGGGCAACCTGCGACCGTGCCTGCTTGAGAAACCGCCGCTGCAGGGCCGCCAGTTCCCGGCCTTGGGCGAGCAGCGCGCCGCGCTCGTCGATGACGCGAACGTTCATCAGCAAATGCGCCGGAACCTGCGCCCGGCTCCAAGCCGACGGTGCGATGCGCAGGCCAAGCTGGCGCGCGATGACGTCGGCCAGCGCCGCTCGAAAGGGGCTTTGGCGGTAGCAGCCCGGCGCCGCCAGAACGGGCGTGATTCGCTGCGCGGCTTGGGCGATGGGGGCAAGCTGTCGGCGCATCGCCTTGGGCAGGCTGCGCAGCCAAGCCTCCACCAGCCTCGGCAGGAAACCCGGCACCGTCCATTCCAAGGCCTCCTCGTCGATGGCTTGCAGGATGCCCAAGGGCACGTCCACGTTGACGCCGTCGTCGGCCTCGCCCGGTGCGAAGCGGTAGTGCAGGCGCAGTTCGGTTCCGGCCAGCTGGAGCCGGGCCGGATAGTCGTCAGGTGCGGGCCCGGCGTTGCCGCTCAGCAGGTCGTCGCGGGCCATTCTCAAGCTGCCGTCGGCGCCCTCGCCGCCTTGGTCGAGCCAGTTTTGCAGTGACCGAAGGCCGGTCACGCGCGTCGGCAGCCGCTGCTCGTAGAAGGCGCATTGATCGGCCTCGGATGCCAGCAGGTCCCGTCGCCTTCCCTGCTCCTCCCAATCGAGAATCTCGGCGGCCAAGCGCCGGTTGTGCTCCAGGAAGGGGAGGGGGGCGCCCTCGCCCAAGCCGCCGCCGACCAAGCCGTCGCGAATGAGCATTTGCCGAGCCGCCACCCCGTCAATGGGGGCGTAGCGCACCGGACGGCGCTCGACGATCCTCAGGCCGTAGAGCAGCACCGTCTCAAAGGCCATCGCCTCGCCGCGCTTGGCGCTCCAATGCGGGTCGCTGTAGGTGCGGCGCAGCAGGTGGCTGGCGGCCGTCTCCAGCCAGCGCGCCTCAATGATGGCGGCGTTGCGGGCATAGACCCTTTGGGTTTCGCTCACTTGCGCCGCCATGATCCACGGCGGCGTGCGTCCGGCCAAGCAGGAGCCCGGAAATATCCGCAGCTTCAGATGGCGCGCGCCCAGGTAGGCGCCGCGCTCCTCATGGCGGGCCACGAGGCTTAAGGCGCCCTGCAGCAGAGCCCGGTGGATGTCAGCGTAGTCGGCGGCCTTTGGGTTGAGCCGCAGCCCCAGCTGCTGTTGCACCGTCAGCAGTTGGCGATGCACCTCGCGCCACTCCCTGACTCGCGCGGGGCTGAGGAAGGCCGCTTTCAGCGCCGCCGTGAAACCGCGTCGGGTGCTGCCTTGGCGGGTCTGCTCCAGCCAAGCCCACAGGTTGAGGGTGGCCATGAAGTCGGAGCGCTTGTCGGCGAAGGCGGCGTGGGCCTGATCCGCTCGGGCGCTGGCGTTCAACGGCCGCTCCCGCGGGTCGGGGACGGCCAGCGCCGCGGCGATGATGCCGACCTCGCGCAGCGCCCCGAACCGGGCGGCGGCGATGAGCATGCGGCCAAGGCGCGGGTCCAGCGGGAAGCGCGCCATAGCGCGGCCCTCGGCGGTGAGCTTGCCGTCGATCAGGGCGCCGAGTTCGTGCAGCAGCGTCAGGGCATCCTTGATCGCCTTGGGTTCGGGAGGATCGAGAAACGGGAAGCGCTCGATGTCGCCGAGGCCGAACGCCCGCATTTGCAGCACCACCGAGGCGAGGTTCACCCGCTTGATTTCCGGGTCGGCGTAGGCCGGGCGTCCCGCGTGGTCCGCCTCGGCGTAGAGGCGAATGCAGAGCCCCGGCCCGAGGCGTCCGCAACGGCCTCGGCGCTGGTCGGCGCTGGCCTGGGAGATGGGCTCGATGGGCAGCTGCTGCAGCTTGGAGCGGTAGCTGTAGCGGTTGACGCGCGCCTTGCCGGGGTCCACGACGAAGCCGATGTTGGGCACGGTGATCGAGGTCTCCGCGACGTTGGTGGCGAGCACGATGCGCCGCGCGGCGCCCGGTTGGAACACCCGCTGCTGGTCGTTCGCGGAAAGCCGGGCGTAGAGCGGCAGAATCTCAAAGCGGCCGGCCAGCGCCTTGCGCAGAAACTTGGCGGACTCGAATATCTCCCGCTCGCCGGTCTGGAAGACGAGCAGGTCCTGGGCGGCGCGCCGGGGCGCTGCCTCAATGGCCTTGATGGCCCGGAGCAGGTCGGCCTGCTCATCCTCGCCCGGTTCCAAGTGGCGGGTCTCGACCGGATGGCCGCGGCCGCTCACCTTGATGACCGGGGCATCGCCAAAGTGCTGCGCGAAGCGGTCCACGTCAATGGTTGCGCTGGTGATGATGAGCCTTAGGTCCCGGCGCTTGGGCAGCAGTTGCTTCAGGTAGCCGAGCAGGAAGTCGATGTTCAGGCTGCGCTCGTGGGCCTCGTCCACGATGATGGCCTCGTACCGGGAAAGCCTGCGGTCACTGCGGACCTCGCTGAGCAGCAAGCCGTCGGTCATCACCTTGATGGCGGTCGAATCCGCCACCCGGTCGGTGAAGCGCACCGCAAAGCCAACCTCCTGGCCGAGCTCGACCTTGAGCTCGTGGGCGATGCGCGCCGCGGTGGTGCGGGCGGCAATGCGCCTGGGTTGGGTGTGGCCGATCAGGGCCTGGCGGCCCAAGCCCGCCCGCAAGCAGACTTTCGGCAGTTGGGTGGTCTTGCCGGAGCCGGTTTCGCCAGCCACGATCACCACTTGGCGAAGCCTCAGCGCGTCCTCGATTTCCGCCACGTGCCGACTGATCGGCAACTCGCCGGGAAAGTCGATGGCTGGCCTCCAAGCCCGCCTCGTGGTGGGCGCCGCGGTTGCGTTGGGCATCGGGCTGACCGCGTCGGTCGCTACTTGGACAGGGTGTTCATGCCCTCTTCGAGCCCGCGGATGGTCAGCGGATACATGGCGCCGTTGACCAGCTTCTGGGTCATGCCCACCGAGGTGGAGTACTCCCAGGTCTCCTGGGGGGTGGGATTGATCCACACCAGCTTGTCGTACAACGCCGTGAAGCGGGCCATCCAGTGGGTGCCGGGCTCCTCGTTCCAGTGCTCGACGCTGCCGCCGGCGTGGGTGATCTCATAGGGCGCCATGGTGGCGTCGCCGACGAAGACCACCTTGTAGTCCTGGGCGTACTTGTTCAGCACCTCCCAAGTGGGGATGCGCTCGGTCATGCGGCGGCGGTTGTCCCGCCACACCGATTCGTAGATGAAGTTGTGGAAGTAGAAGCTCTCCATGTGCTTGAACTCGGTGCGGGTGGCGGAGAACAGCTCCTCGCAAATCTTGACGTGGGCATCCATGGAGCCGCCGATGTCCAGGAACAGCAGCACCTTGACCGTGTTCCTGCGCTCCGCCTGCATCTTGATGTCCAGCATGCCGCCGTTGTGGGCGGTGGAGCGGATGGTGTTGTCCATGTCCAGCTCCTCCGCCTGGCCGGTGCGGGCGAACTTGCGCAGCCGCCGCAAGGCCATCTTGATGTTGCGGGTGCCGAGTTCCACGGAGTCGTCAAGGTTCCTGTACTGGCGCTCGTCCCAGACCTTCTTGGCCTTGCGCTTCTTGCCCTTGCCCATGCCGCCGGGGCCTTTGCCCCCGGTTCGGTTGGGATCGTCGCCCTCCTGGCCCTCCTTGGCCTGCTTGGCCTGCTCCGCCTCGGCCTGCTCCTTGGCCTCGCGGAAGGCCTCGATCAGCTTCTCCAGGCCGCCCAGGGATTCGATTCGCTTGAGATCCTCGGCCGTCAGCGACTTCTCGAACTCCCGGCGCAGCCATTCGTCGGGGATCAGCGACTCCAGCATGCCGTGCAGGTCCTCGAGGCCCCGGAAGTAGGCGCTGAAGGCGCGGTCGAACTTGTCGTAGTTCTTCTCGTCCTTCACCAGGCAAGTGCGGGTGAGCAGGTAGAAGTCGTCGAGATCGGCATAGACCAAGCGGTGCTTGAGGGCGGCGAGCAGGTCCATGAGCTCGCGGATGGTGACCGGCACTTGGTACTTGCGCAGGGTGAGGAAGAGGTTGATCAGCATGGGGGTGGCCGGCGCGGGCGCCGCTCAGCCGCGGGCGTCGCGGCGGTTCATGAAGGCGAGCCGCTCAAGCAGGTGGACGTCCTGCTCGTTCTTGACCAACGCGCCGTACAGGGGCGGGATGGCCTTGCTGGCGTCCCGGTTGGTCAGGATCTCGTCGGGGATGTCATCCGCCATCAGGAGCTTGAGCCAGTCGATCAGCTCCGATGTGGAGGGCTTCTTCTTCAAGCCGGGAACCTTGCGCACGTCGAAGAAGATCTCCATCGCCTCCTTGACCAGCTCGTTCTTGATGGACGGGAAGTGGACCTCGATGATGTCGTGCATCGTCTCCCGGTCGGGAAAGTTGATGTAGTGGAAGAAGCAGCGTCGCAGGAAGGCGTCAGGCAGCTCCTTCTCGTTGTTGGAGGTGATCACCACGATGGGCCGATGCTTGGCCGTGATGGTCTCGGAGAGCTCGTAAACGAAGAACTCCATGCGGTCGAGCTCCTGCAGCAGGTCGTTGGGAAACTCGATGTCGGCTTTGTCGATCTCGTCGATCAGCAGCACCACCCGCTCCTCGGACTCGAACGCCTCCCACAGCTTGCCCTTCTTGATGTAGTTGCGGATGTCCCCGACCCGCTCGTCGCCGAGCTGTGAATCGCGCAGCCGGGAGACGGCGTCGTACTCGTAGAGGCCATTGATTGCCTTGGTGCTCGACTTGATGTGCCACTGAATGAGCCGCAGCCCCAAGGTCTTGGCGACCTCCTCCGCCAGCATGGTCTTGCCGGTGCCGGGCTCCCCCTTGACCAGCAGGGGGCGTTCAAGCTTGACCGCCGCGTCCACGGCCATGCTCAGCTCGTCGGTGGAAATGTAGGTGTCGGTGCTGTCAAAAATCATGGGACTTCCCTTGGGTTCTCTCGAAGTGGAGGCGACGCGAAACGCCCGAAGCGCCGCAGCGGAGCGGCACCGTCAGCACCAGCGTTGCAAAGCCGGCACTTTAATGGAGCCTGCCGGGGTTAATCAAGCACAGTTAATCAAGCGCGTGGGAAGGGAAAGTCAGCTATTGAGTTTGCGCCCGCACACTCCTTTGATACAGTAGCGATTAGTCACACCAACAGGAAGCCGGAGTCATGGCCCAAGAGCCAACAGCAATCCGAAGTGACGACCTTGCGGGCCGAGTCACCCGATTGGAAGCACATATGGAGCACATGGCAACCAAGGCATGGGTTCTGGGAGGTGTGGTGGGTGGTATGGTTTCCGCCGCATTGATTACATTGGCGGTTGTCCGGCTTTTCTTTCCCACTGGCTAGCTCCTAAGTCCGAGAACTGTCCGCCGTTCCTTAACCACGTTGGTGCAACACTCGGGCTGACGCCCTTATCTTTCGCCCACACCGCACAACACCCCAAAAACCGTCGGGTCATGGCGCGTGGCGCCGGTTCTGGAAGTGGTACAGGTAGGGAGACTGAGATGGGTGCCTTGGCCGGAAAGCCAGCAACGGCAAGGCTTTTGAGGGCAACGGAAAGCTACGATTTTCTGATCCCGGACGGCGGCTAGGTGGATCGAGGTTGTCGAGCGGCAGGAGTCGCGTGGCGTGGATGCGACCGGTTGCGACCGCGGGACATTCCGGGCGGTCAGCGGTCGCGCATGGCGGCGATCGGGTCCAGCAGGGCGGCTTGCCTGGCCGGGTACAGGCCGAAGAACAGGCCCGCCGCACAGGCTGTGCCGACCCCCAGAACCACAGCGGTGGCTGACCATTGCCAAGTCCAATTGGCCACGGCGCTGATGATGGCCGCAGCGCCGACGCCGAGCAGTGCGCCGAGCATGCCCCCCACCAGGCACAGAAGCACGGCTTCGGCCAGAAACTGCCGCTGCACGTCGCTGCGCCTCGCGCCCAGGGCGCGCCGGATGCCGATCTCCAGCCGGCGTTCCGCAACCGATGCCAGCATGGCGTTCATCACCCCGAACCCGCCCACCACCAGCGAGATGCCGCCAACCGCGCCGAGCAGCAGCGCGAACAGCCGCATCTGCGCCTCCATCTGCTCGATGATCGGCACCGGGCTGTCCACGCGGACGCTCAGGTCGGGAGCGGTGAATCGGAAGTGGTCCTGGATCTCCCGGGTGGCCGCCAAGTAGTGAACGTCCGGGGCCGTGCGCAGCGTGATGCCCTGCAGCCTCTTGGTGGCCAGCTCGCGCAGCGCCAACTCCAGGGGGATGAGCACGTTGTCATCCAGCCGGGTGCCGAGCGGGCCGGAATGGGCGGTGGCGAGCGTTCCGACGACCGTGAAGATGCCTTCGCCGAGCTGGAGCCGCATGCCGACCTCGGGTGCCATGCCGCTCTCCAGCAGGGTTCTGGCGACGTTGGCGCCCAGCACGGCGAAGGGTTGGCGGTTGTCGAACGGCGTGATGAAGCGCCCGGCCGTCAACTCGACGTCGTACATGCTGCGGAATGCGGCGGTCACCCCAATGCGCTGAATGGACTGTTGCGGTCGGCCGCCCAGGTTGAGTTCCGTCGAATCCATCGTGAACGGGGCCGCCGCCTTGATGGTCGGCAACCGCTCCAGATCGGCGACATCGGTCGCATCGAGCATGTCCGTCAGCTTGAGTGAGTTCCGGTGTCGCGTGACGTCAACCAGCGACAGCATGTCCGTGCCGAGTGACTGAAACTGTCTGTGCGCCTCCGACTTGGCGATGTCCCCGACGGTGAGCAGCGCAATCACGGCGCCAATGCCGATGACGATCCCGGTCAGGGCCAGCAGCGTTCGCTGTCCGGCGGCGCGCAGGCTGCGGGCGGCCTCGCGGGCATGGGTGGCGGCGGGCATGGTCATTCCCCAGCCCCCTCGGCCGTTTCCGGCGATGCGGATGCAGGGGCGACGCCACCGGCAGCCGTGATGCGGCCATCCACGAGATCCACGTTCTCGGCGCATTGGCGGGCCACGGCTCGGTCATGGGTGATGATCACCACGGCGATGCCGTCGGATTCGTTCAGTTCGCGAAACAACTGCATGATCTCGCGGCCGGTGTTCGGATCCAAGGCGCCCGTCGGCTCATCCGCAAGCACTAGGGCGGGTGACGCCACCAGCGCCCGCGCGATGGCGACGCGCTGCTGCTGGCCGCCGGATAGCTGGTCCGGGCGGTGATCCGAGCGATTGCCCATCGCCACCTTGCGCAGCATGCCTTGCGCCCGCTCTCGAGCCTCGACGCCGTCGATCCCTTGGTAGGTGAGCGGCAGCGCGACGTTCTCCAAGGCGGTCAGGCGCGGCAGCAGGCGGAACGCCTGAAACACGAATCCGATGCTTTGATTGCGCGTGTCGGACAGCTCATCGTCGCTCATTGCCGAGACGTTGCGGCCGGCCACTTGGATGGAACCCGCCGTCGGGCGGTCGAGCAGGCCCATGATGTTCAGCAGCGTGGACTTGCCGGAACCGGATTCGCCCATGATTGAGAGCAGGCCGCCGGCGCCCACGTCGAGGTCAACGCCCCTGAGCACCTCCGTTTCCACCGGTCCAATGGCATAGCGCTTGACCACCCCGGAAAGGCGCAGCAGCGGCCCGCCGTCAATGGGCGCTGCCTGGCGGCTGCGTTGGCCCCCCTTCCGGCGCGCAAGGCCGGAACCGGCGTGGAGGGCGGTGCGGACCATTCGGGCGCCTCGCGCCGCTTGCCGACGGGCGGTTGCCAAGACGTTCATGGCTAGCGCTCCATCACCAGAATCCGGTCGCCGGGTGCTACGCCTTCAAGAATCTCGATCTGCCCGACCGTGGTTTCGCCAACCACCACCGGAACGGGAATGGGGCCGTCGTCGCCGACCCGATGAACGGTCGGCTGGCTACCGACCAGCGCGATGGCGGCGAGCGGCACGAGCAGGGCTTCGGCCTCCCGGCGGATGACCACTTCCAACACGGCGGACATGCCGATGCGCACGGCGGCGCGCTGGCTTGGGGTGAGGCTCGGCACAACCGCGGTGACCTCAAAGAACGGCAGCGAGCGCGAGGCCGCCGTAGCTTCGGACGAAACCCGTTCGAGCGTGCCCAGCAGCACGGTGTTGGGGAAGGCGTCGCCGCTGACCCGCACTTCGTTGCCGACCGAGACGTTGATGATGTCCACCTCATCGATGCGGCCGTCCACTGCCAGTCCCTCAAGGTCGCCGACAATCATCAGGCGTTCGCCCTGGGTGACGGCATCGCCGCTGGCGAGCCGGCCGTCACGCCCGCCGCCGCCCCCGCCCTCGGCGGCCGGCGGCCGCATCACCACGCCGGCGACCGGCGCCTTGAGCACGGAGAGGCGCAGGTTTTCGGTGAGCTCGTCGAGCCGGGCGCGGGCGTTCGCAAGCTCCAGCTGCGCCACCCGAACTTCGGCGGCTCCCTTGTGCATCACGCTGGCGAGATCCTGCTCCGCCGCCTCGAGATCAAGCTGACGGCTGGTGAATCCGCGCTGGGCGGCGGTGTGCTCGGAACTCGGGATGACGCCGCGCTCCAACAGGAAGGCGGTCTCCTCAAGCCGCGCCCTGCTGTCCTCAAGGTCCAGTTTCGCCCTGGCGACGCTGCGCCGCGCCCGGGACGCCTCGACGCCGTCGTTCCAGTTTTCGACTTCGGCGAGCCGCTCGACCGCCTTGATGTGGCGCGCTTGGGCGTCGCGGTGGTCGATGCGCATGTCGGTGGGATCGAGCTCAACGAGCGCTTGGCCCGCCTCCACCCGTGCGCCGTAGCGCACGTGGACGGCCGCGATCTTGCCGCTGATGGGGCTGGTGATGTCCACCTCGCGGCGCGGGGCGAGCTGGCCGGTCAAGGTGATGGTCCGGTTCATGGCCTGCGGCGCCACGGTCAGCACCACGGCTTCGTCGGGCGTCGGCGCCGCTGCCGGCGTCTCCGCAGCGTCGTTGCCCGCCTGGGGCCGAAGGTCCAGAACGTAGAAGCCCGCCACGCTGAGCAGCACGACCACCGCGCCCAAGCCGATGATGCGCGCGAACCGGGTCTGCCGATTGGCCTCCGCAAGAGTGCGGTTGCGCTCCTCAAGGCGCAGGTAGGCGCTGCGCAGCTCCTTGTGCTGCGCTTCGACTTCCTGGGCCAGGGCGAGCTCCTTGGCGCGCAGTTCCCGGATTTCGGTGATGTCCTCGAACACCACCGCGACGCCGGCATCGGCCTCGTCGTCGCTGGCGATGCGGGAGACGCTCATGGACAGGTCCCGGGCGCCGCCGCCGAAGTCGGCCTCGATCACCCGCTGCCTGACCAAGGGGCCTTTGTAAACCGCGTCCAGGACCGCCTGCGCAAAGTCCTCGGCGTCCTCGATGCCGAGGAAGACTTCGGCAAACGTGCGCTGGACCACGGCGGCTGGGGTCAGGCCGGTGACCGCCGCGGCGGCGGCGTTGAAGGTCGTGATCACGCCGTCCGGACGAAGCGAGATCACGGCGCTGGCCAAAGTCTGGAGGATGGCCTCGTGCAGCGCCTCCGCCGGCGGTGCGCCGCTGTCCGGCCGGTCTTCCCCGGTGGCGCTCATCGGGGCCCGCCGCTGCCGCCAACCCCGAAGCGCTCGGCCCGGTCGGCGCTTTGCTCCACCCGGTCGATCTCGATGCCCCAGCGCTGCAAGGTCGTGCCCAGCGTGACGTCCAGCGCCGTGGCCGCGTTGAGGTGATCGACCAGCGCATCAAGCTCGGCGTTTTCGGCGTTGACCAGATCGCTCTCGAAGGTGACGATCTGAAAGTTGGTGGTGACGCCTAGGTTCAGCTTCTCGCGTTCGATCTCGGTCTTGCGCAAGGAGAGCGACTTTGCCCGGCGCGCCAGCTCCATCCGCTGCTCAGCCAGTTGGACGTCGCGCACGGCGTTGCGGACCTCGATGCCGATGCGTTGGCGCAGGTCGTCAAGGCGATTGCGCTGCGCCTGGAGGTTGGCGACGGCCCGCCGATGGGCCAGTTGGGCTTGGCCTGCGGCGCTCCGGCCGACGGGAACGCTGAGGTCCAGGCTCACCCGATTGCCGGTGAGGTCCAGGCCGCCGAGCGCGGCATCGGCGTCGTCGCCGGAGCCCATGAAGGTTCTGCCCAAGGTGAGGGAAAGATCCCAAAGCCGCTGGTTGCGGGCCACCAGCGCTTGGATTTCGGCGTTTTCGACGCTGAGCAGGCCGATGTGGTGGTCCGGTCGGTTGGCCAAGGCGAGCTCCAGCGCGGTCGGCACGTCGATCTGGTCCGTTTCCGCTTGGTCGGCGCCCAGCTCCTCCGCCAGCTTGAAGTCGGTGCCGGTGTCGAGGTCCAGGAGGTCGATCAGGCGCAGCCGCGCCGCGTCCAGGCCGCCGCGCGCGGCGACCACGTCGAGTTCCCGGCGGGCGATGTCGGCTTCGGTCTGGATGATGTCGCGTTCCGCCATGCGCCCGGCCTTGACCAGCAAGCGGTTGACCTCCAGCAAGTCCTGCGCCCGCTCCAGCGAGCGCTCAGCGATCTCGTTCCGGCGCCCGGCCTGCACGTAGGCTCGATAGGCCCTGATGGCCTGCGACGTCAGGTCGATCACTGCGCCTTCGAACGCAAGGATGTTGATTTGCTCGCCGACCCTTGCTGTGCGCAGCGCCGCCCGGGCCACGCCGAACCCGGCGCCGCGCAGCAGCGGCTGGACGAAGGTGAGTTCCACCGTGCCGGCGTGGGAGGCGAAGGCCGGCGCGCCGTCGCCGAGGTCGGCTACCCGGGAGGCGACCGCGAGCTCGCCGCCGGTGGGAATGCGCAGCCGGACCGCGGAGCCAACCCCGGCGGTCTCGTTCACGCGATCCGTGGCGTTGCGCTCGGTGTAGGCGTCCAAGGTGACCCTGGGCCGAAACTCATCCTCGGCGATGCGCAGCGCGAAGCGTTCAACCGCCCGGTTGAGCCTGGCGTTCTCCAGCGAGCGGCTGTGGCGCAGGGCCAGGACGATCACCTCGCGCACCGTGAGGTCAATGGGTTCGGGTTGCGTGGAATCCGAACGGCATGGGCTGGCTGCGAGCAGCGCCAGCAACCCGATGACCGTCCCGGCCGCCAGCGCCTTGGGAGGTGCGATGCCGGACAATCCCATTGCTTTCGAAGGCACCTTGGCGCGGGCCGTGGCTTCGGCGGCCGCCTAGCGTCCTGTCCGGCTGAATCGCATGATTGCTCGTGGTCCCCTCGCCCCCGGCAAAATGCGATGCGGGGCCGGCCGCAAGGCATTGCCGCGCCTTGCCAAGGTACGAAGAGGCACTAGGATGGGCTCAGCAGCTCGTCAAGCTCAGCGTTCCGCTGCAGTTAACCAGCGTCTCGGCCCCCTCAGGCCCGCCATGGTAGTCGCTGAAGGTGTCGTGGGCCCCATCGGGCACGGAGGCGCAATTGGCCTTGATGGCGCACCTGTTCACCAAGCTGCCGCCCGGGTAGTCCGCTTCGGCATTGAGCACCACGGTCGTGCAGGAGGAGCTGGCGGCCGCCCGGCTCCAAGCGGCGACGCAGTCGTCGTCGGTAATGGCCGTGGCACTGGAGGGGGCGCTCAGCTGGGCGAAGGCGGTGCCCGACGCCAAAGTCAACGAAGCGGCGAACGCGATCAGTCCGTACTTTGAAATTCCCATCTTGGTTCTCGCGGTTAAGGTGCCGGGATTGTTCACGATCTTGCGTGAACGTGCAACAGGCGCGCCCGCGAAGCGGGCGCGCCTGTTGCACGGGTCAGATTCGGTATGTTCTGAAACCGCACAACACTGCATTTTCACATCCCCCACTCCTACCGACACTCACGGACACTCTCCTGCGTAGGCTCTTGTCCTATTCCGGCTGCCGACCCTTTCCGCCTGATGCCTTCGCTTGACGTCGGCGCGGCCCCAGCCATGACCACAGAGCCGCTGCGACGGTGGCCAGCAGGCCGGTGGCCAGCAGCAGCTTCAGGGACTGGGCGGGCTCGCCCTGGCGCTGGAAGGCGGCTTCAAAAAGCGCAACGATGGCGGCGGGGGCGTAGTAGCCCGCAAAGTTCGGCACCGGCGCCGGGGTGAGCATCAGGGCGAGGCTCAAGGCGCGCAGCCAAGCGCGCAGGAAGCGGCCGCGCAGGGGGCGCGTCAGCGCGTAGATGCCGACGAAGACGAGCAGGGCGGCGGCCAGCGCGACGGTCCAGGCGATTTGCTCGCTCATGGGCGGCTGCGTCGGGGGTTCACGAGGCTTGAGCGTTGAGCAGGGCGGCGAAGTCGCTGCCCACCAGGGCGCCGCGCCAACCTCGGTAGGTGGCCGGCAGCTCGCCGGTCGAGGCGTGATGGCGAAGGCAGGCCTCCAAGTCCCGCCGCCTCGACAGCAGTTCCGGCGCCAGCCCCAAGCTCGCCGCCCGCTCGCCGCCGACGGCCCGCAGCTGCTTGATCAATGCGTTTTGGCTGCCGCTCAGCGGCCGGGGGACAGTGGCCGCGACCGGCGCGGCCCGGCCTTTGCGGTGGGCGGCGACCAACGCATCGCCGTAGCGCTGGGCCAGCCGTCGCGGCAGGTGCTCCTCAACCAGCGCCGGCGCCAAGTCCGCATGGCGGGCGAACTTTAGCAGGTGCTCGTCCCAGACCACCCGATTGCGGGGCTTGTCCTCCGACATGGCTCGGCGCTCGCGCCAAGCGCAAAGGGCCTTGAGCGCCCCGAGTTGGGTGCCGTTCAGGCGCCAAGCGCCCTTGACGCCCAGGTAGTAGCGCTCCGGTTCAATGCCCCTCGCGGCCTCGCGCAGCGCCATGTCCTCCCGAAACCAATGCCAGCGGCCCTTGGCCTGGAGCTCATCGCTGAGCAGCTGATGCAGCGCGGGCAGGGAGGCCACGTCGGCGCAGGCGTAGCTGACCTGCGCATCCGAAAGCGGCCGGCGCAGCCAGTTGGAGCGCACCTGCTGCTTCGGCAGCAGCAGGCCGAGCAGGGCCTTGACCAGATTGGCGTAGCTGATGCTGAGATGCTCGGAAACGAAGGCGTAGGCTATTTGGGTGTCGAACAGGTTGGCGGGCCGCGCGCCGAGGTGATGGGCGATCAACTCAAGGTCCTCGGAGCAGGAGTGCATGATCTTGACTGTTGCCGGGTCTTCCAGCGCCTGCGTCAGCGGGCGCCAGTCGTCGATGGCCAACGGGTCGATCAGCCAGATTTCGGCGTCCGCCACCAGCTGGTACAGCCCGGCAATGGGGTGGAAGGTGTCGGTGCGCTGAAACTCCGTGTCCAGCCCGATGATGCCGCGCCAGCGCCCGGCGGCATCCGCCAGCCGCGCATTGGAGTCGATCCATTGGTGCTTGGGCACTTCGACTTGCGCTAGGTGAGGCTGCGGCGGCCTTGCAGGGCGTGCATGATGGTGCCGCCATCGACGTACTCCAACTCGCCGCCGATGGGGACGCCGTGGGCGATGCGGGTGATGCGTCCCACGTCGTCCTTGATGAGGTCGGAGATGTAGAACGCGGTGGCTTCGCCTTCGACCGTGGGATTGGTGGCCAGAATCACCTCCTCGGGCCGCCTTTCGCGCACCTTGGCGGCGAGTTGGCTTAAGCCCAGCTCCTCAGGCCCCACCCCGTCGATGGGCGACAGGCGCCCGTGCAGCACGAAGTAGCGCCCGCTGTAGCCACCGGCCTGCTCGATGGCGACGATGTCGGCTGGTGACTCGACCACGCAAAGCAGCGCGTCATCCCGCTTGGCGTTGGCGCAGATGCGGCAGCGGCCGGTCTCGGTCAGGGTGCGGCAGTCCGCGCACCAGCCGACCTCGGAGACCGCCTTGGCGAGGGTTTCGGCGAGCCGCTGCCCGCCCTCCCGGTTCCGCTGCAGCAGATGGAAAGCCATGCGCTGGGCGCTCTTCGGACCCACGCCGGGCAGCGCCTGCAACGCGCCGATGAGTCGTTCAAGCAGCGGGCTGAACATGCGCGCGCAAGCACGCGATCAAGTTGCTGCGCAACTTGGCGGGCCGTTGGGAAGTGTGCTTCACGGGTCCGTTGAGACGAAGTCGGGGACGGCTAGCCGGACAGCTTGCGGGCTAGGCCGCCGAGGCCGCCGGCCACCTCCGACATCTTCCGCCGTTGCGCCTCCTCCACCCGGCGGACGGCGTCGTTGGCGGCGGCGGCAATGAGCTCCTCCAGAATCCCGCAATCCTCCGGCTTCATCAGGCTGGGGTCGATGCTGACCTTGAGCACCTCGTGGGCGCCGTTCATGGTCAAGCGGACCAGTCCGGCGCCGCTTTCGCCGACGATTTCGGTTTTGGCGATTTCCGATTGCAGTTGCTGCATGTGCGCCTGCATCTGCTGTGCTTGGCCGAGGAGGTCGCCGAGACCGCTGATTTTCTTCATGCGCTGTCCTTTTTGGTGCCGATAAGATGCCGATCGTATGATGCTGGTCGTCAGGGGTTCGCCAAATGCCTTGCGTCCACTAGGTGGCCGTCGAACTTACTGATCAACGACTGCACGACCTGGTCCTGCTCGAGCTGCTGCCGCGCTGCCGCCTGCCGCTCCGCCTTCAGCCGCGCCTGGTGCTTGGCCGGGGACTCGGCGGCCAGTGCGCCGGTTTCAATGCGCACCTCGACTTGGCGCCCCAGCGCCTTGGTGAGCGCCTGCTCGATTTCGGGGTTGCTTGCCCCGCAGAACAGCGCCTCCTGGGCTTCGTCAAGGCGCAGGCGATAACGGTTTCCTTCCGTGCCCAGAAGCACCGAATGCTCGGCGATGGCGCGGCTTGGCCCGGACAGGTCCAACCGCTCGAACAACTCCAGCCACTGGGCTGCCAGCGTTTGCGAGCCATTGCCGGGCTGGCTTGGCTGCTGCGGTGGGCTGGCGGGCTTCGGCGCCGCGCCGGCACTGGCGGGCGGCGGGATAGCTGGCGCTGAAGGCACGGCGGAACGATCAATGGCCGGGCTTGGGGGCTCGGGCTCGCCGGATTCGGGGTTGGGCTTCGCGTCAGGCGCCGACTCGGCGCGGGGCGCTGCGGGCGGCACGGACTCGGCGCCCGAGGCATCGGGTGCGAAGGCCAGCATGCGCAGCAGGGTCATCTCGAAGACCGTCTTGGGATCCGGTCCCACCCGCAGGTCCCGGTAGCCGGTCAACGCGATTTGGTAGTAAAGCTGCACCGCCTCAGTACTGAGCGCCGGGCGGGCGTCGGCTTGGCCGAGGGCCTTGGCCACGGCGATGTCGTGCAGCGCCTGCAGCACTTCGGCCAGGGTGGCCTCGAAGTCCGCAGCCCGTTCGGCCAGCTCGGCGCTGATGCGCACCACGGCTTGGGGATCGCCGCTTTCGATGGCGTCGAGCGCCGAGGAGACCTCGTCCCTGCCGACCGCGCCAAGCAGTTCCGCGACGTCCTGCTCGGCCAAGCGGCCCTGGCCGAAGGCGATGGCCTGATCAGTAACCGAGAGGGCGTCGCGCATGCTGCCCCTGGCGGCCTTGGCAATGATGGCAAGGGCCTCGGCTTCAAATTCAACGCCTTCATCCGCCATGGCTTCGGCCAAGTAGGCGGCAATCCGTTCTCGGGATATGTTCTTCAACTGGAACTGCAGGCACCGGGAAAGGACCGTGATCGGAACTTTCTTCGGATCGGTGGTGGCGAGCAGGAACTTGACGTGCTCCGGAGGCTCCTCCAAGGTCTTGAGCAGGGCGTTGAAGCTTGAGGCGGAGAGCATGTGCACTTCGTCGATCAGGTAGATCTTGTAGCGTCCACGGGTCGGCAGGTACTGCGCGTTGTCGAGCAGTTCGCGCGTGTCATCGACCCGGGTGCGCGAGGCGGCATCCACCTCGATCAGGTCAACGAAGCGGTTCTCCTGCAGCTCCCGGCAGACCGAGCATTCCCCGCAAGGCGATGCGCTGACGCCCGCTTCGCAGTTGAGGCACTTGGCGAGGATGCGGGCGATGGTGGTCTTGCCGACGCCCCGGGTGCCAGTGAACAGGTACGCATGGTGCAGGCGCCCTGAATCGAGGCCATGCCGCAGTGCCCGGACGATGTGATCCTGGCCCACGAGGCTGGCGAAGTCCGCCGGGCGCAGCTTCCGGGCTAGTACCTGGTAGCTCATTGACCCTATTCTAGCCGCAATGTCCTTGCCTGAGGGCGAGACTTGGGCTTTGCCGGAACGAATCTGGTCATTGGCCATCGGGGCGCCGCCGGGCTCGCCCCCGAGAACACGCTGGACGGCTTTCGCCGGGCCGCGGCGCTCGGGGTGGACGCCGTGGAACTGGACGTGCATGCGCTGGACGGCGCAGTGGTCGTGATCCATGACGACGCCTTGGATAGGACCACCTCCGGCCGGGGTCCGCTGCGGGCGCAAAGCTTGGCCGCCCTGCGCCGCCTGGACGCCGGCGGCGGCCAGCGCGTGCCGCTGCTTCAAGAGGTCTTTGCGGCCTTGCCGGTCAACGTGGGCGTCAACGTCGAGCTCAAGGGGCGCGGCACCGCGGAACTGGCCGTGCCCTTGGCGGCAGCCGAGATGGCCCGGGGGCGCGACCTGCTGATCTCATCCTTCGATCTTGACGAGTTGGGCCGCGCCGCGGCCTTGGGCGGCTCCGCGCTTAGGATTGCCCCGCTGTTCCGGCGCTGGCCGGGGGACGGCTGGCGGGTGGCCCGGGCGCTTCGAGCCTGGTCGGTGAACCTGTCCTTGCGGACCGCATCGAGGCGGCTGGTTGAGGAGGCGGGCGAGCGGGGGCTTGCGACGCTGATCTACACCGTCAACGATCGGCCGACCGCTGACCGCTTAATCGATTGGGGAGCCACTGGCGTCTTCACCGACCATCCGGACCTTTTGATCAGTGGCTAGGCGCTCGATCTCTGGCCCTCACGGCCGTCGAGGCGGTTGATCTCCTTGGCCAGATCGTACTGGTCGTCGGTGACGATCTCCTCCAGCACCTCCACCCGCTTGCGCAACTCCTGCACCTCCTGCCGCAGTGCTGGGTCCTGCTTGCCGACGGCCTTGGCGCGGCTTTTGAAGTACTCGGTGGCCACGCCGGTCGCGCAGCCGACAATCACGATGATGGTCACCATGGTGAACACGTCCATTGGCTTTCCTTGTCCTCGTTGTTGCTCTTTGGTTTTGCCTTGAGTCAGTGGGCTGGCGCCGGGGAGGGACTTAAGGGTTGGTTTCGATCCGATTGAACTCCCGATGCAGCTCGTGTTGCCCCGAGGTGACGTGGTGCTCCATGCGCCGCAGGCGCAGCTCCGCTTGGGCGAGATGGGCTCGGGCGGCGCGCAGGCTACGCCTCGGCGGCAGGCCGGCGGGCGTTTCCCCGCTATGGCCGATAGGCGGTTGGGACGGTTGCTCCGCCTCGCCCGACGGCGGATCCTCCATGAGGAAGTACAGGATCCAGTAGCCCATGAAAACCACGCTGGTCATGAAGATCAGCCCCGTCAGCGCGATGCAGCGAACGACCCAGGGTTCAGCGCCGTAGTACTCGGCAATGCCGCTGCACACGCCCGCGATCTTGGCCTTTCGGCCACGATGCAAGCCGCGCAGCCGAGGCCGCTTGAACGTCCTGTCAGGCTTCATCCGCCCGCTTGCCGCATCGCCGCTCATCGTGACGCCTCGTCGGCGCGCCGCCGCCAGCCCGGCGTCTCGGCATCGAGAATGGCCTCCAGGGTCTCGATGCGCGCGGTCATGCCCTCAAGCCGCTCGATGAGGCTTTCCAGCTCCTCGCGCTCATCCTCCGAGAGCGCCGCTTGGGCCTTCTGCTTGCTGCGGTAGTGCATGATGATCCAAATCGGCGCGACGCAGGTCAGGAAGACGACCGCTGGCACGAAGAAGGCGACGGCCATGCCGCTCATGGCAACTCCTTAGCCGTCGGCTTTTTCGGGACCGGAGCGGCGCACCGCCAGCCCGGCCTTGAGTTCGTCGAGCTGGCCGTCGAGCTGCTCGCCCTTCTCCAGATCGGCGATTTCATCCGCCAAGGTCTTCTGGCCCATGTCGTAGGCCTCAGCCTGCCCTTCGAGATCGTCCATCTTACGCTCATAAGCCTCGAAGCGGCGCATGGCCTCATCGACGTTGTGATCGTTGAGCTGCCGGCGCACGCCCAGCCGGGTCTTGGCCGCCTTGCTGCGCATGATGATGGCGTTCTGGTGGGCCTTGGCATCCTTGATCTTGGCCTGCAGGGCGCTGAGGTCGCCGTTCAGCTTGTCGAGGGTTTCGCCGAGCTGGTCCAGTTCGTCGGCTAGCGACTCAACGGCTTCCCGGGCCTTGTTCCGTTCGGCCAAGGCGCGCCGGGCAAGGTCGTCGCGGTCCTTGCCCACCGCGACCTCCGCCTTGCGCTGCCACTCGTCGGCCTCGCCGGCCAGCCAATCCCGGCGCCGCATCAGCTCCTTGCGGTCGGCGATGGCCCGGGCGGCGGTCGAGCGCACCTCCACCAGGGTGTCCTCCATTTCCTTGATGATCAGCCGCACCAGCTTCTCCGGGTTCTCGGCCTTGTCGAGCAGGGCGTTGAGGTTGGAGTTGATGATGTCGGTCATCCGCGAAAAGATGGTCATGAGCGATTAGCCTCCGTTTGCATGCCCGGTTGGGCTGTTGCTCCGGTTTACTCAGATTCCGTGCCAGATTCCGCGCCAGATTTGCAAAAGGCATTTTTTCCTTTGGTTTGAAAGGGTTATCGAATGCTCGGCTGATGGTCGCTGGTTTGCCCCCACAGAATGTTGGCGGATATGGCCAACATTTGGTTAAATTGCTAGCCATGATGACCGGCCCCGAAACACCAATCGGCGAGTCGCCCGCCTTCCTCGAAGTGCTTGAGGCCACCTCTCGGATCGCGCCGCTGGAGAAGCCCGCGCTGATCGTCGGCGAGCGCGGCACCGGCAAGGAACTGATTGCTGACCGGCTGCACCTGCTCTCCGAGCGCTCCGCCCAAGCCGTCCTGAAGATGAACTGCGCCGCTATATCCGACGCCCTGCTTGAGAGTGAGCTGTTCGGCCACGAGGCAGGCGCCTTCACCGGCGCCTCGCGGACCCATCACGGACGGTTTGAACGCGCTGATGGCGGTACGCTGTTTCTTGACGAACTGGCCACCACCTCGCCGCTGGTTCAGGAAAAGCTGCTGCGCGTCATTGAGTACGGTGAGTTTGAGCGGGTCGGCGGCAGCAGGACCTTGGCCTGCGACGTGCGCTTGATTGCCGCCACCAACGAAGACCTGCCGCGGTTGGCGGCCGCGGGCAAGTTCCGCAGCGACCTGCTTGACCGGTTGGCCTTCGATGTCATCACCCTGCCGCCCCTGCGCGAACGGCGCGACGACATCCTGCTGCTGGCCGAACGCTTCGCCATAGACA
Source organism: Gammaproteobacteria bacterium (assembly GCA_026709365.1). Lineage (GTDB taxonomy): Bacteria > Pseudomonadota > Gammaproteobacteria > Pseudomonadales > Azotimanducaceae > Azophilus. The sequence goes on along the minus strand of JAPOTD010000062.1, from coordinate 86,957 downwards.
TGTGCAGGGAGCTGGGCCGTGAAGTGTTTCCCGGCTTCTCCGGCGATGCCGTCCGCCGCCTGCTCGCCCACGACTGGCCGGGCAACATTCGCGAACTGAAGAACGTGGTCGAGCGCTGCGTCTATCGAACCCGAGCGGGCCAGCCGGTTGCCGAGATCGTCCTGGATCCATTCGAGTCGCCCTACCGGCCCGGCGGCGCCCCCAAAGCCCAGGGTGCCGTGCGCCCGCCCGCCTTCCCCTTGGACCTTAAGAGCGCCGTGCGGGACTTTGAGGTCGCCACCATCCGGCGCGCCCTTGACGCCTCCCGGCACAACCAGCGCAAAGCCGCCGAGCAGCTCTCGCTCACCTACCACCAGTTGCGCGGCTACCTGAAGAAGTACGACATCCTTAAAGGTGGCGGCTAGTCCAAGTTCGAGGGGTGAAGATAGTCCCGGGTGATCGGCGCCGCTTGGTTGTGCTTGGTGAGCTGCCATTGCAGCACGACTAGGCCGCCGACCTCGAAGGCCGTTTGGGAAATCGCCAGATAGAACTCCCACATGCGGCAGAACCGTTCGCCCTTGCTGTCAACGAACTGCTGGCGGGCATGCTGAAAGCGCTGGCTCCAAGCCTTGAGGGTGAGCGCGTAGTGAGTGCGCAGCACCTCGATGTCGGCGCTCATGAGCCCTGCCCGCTCCACGAAGGGCGCGATTTCCGACAAGGAGGGGATGTGGCCGCCGGGAAAGATGTGGCGTCGAATCCAGGGATTGAGCGGTTCGGGTGGCGCCTTGCTGGCGATGGTGTGCAGCAGGGCCACGCCGTCGGTGGCCAAGCTGGCGGCCAACGTGTCGAAGAATGCCGCATAGCGGGGCTTGCCGACGTGCTCGAACATGCCGACGGAGACGATGCGGTCATAGGTGCCCGCATGCTCCCGGTAGTCCTCCAAGCGAAACTCCACCTTGCCTGCAAGCCCGCGCTGCCGGGCGGCCTCCCGGGCCACCCGCAATTGTTCGGCGGATAGGGTGAGGCCGGTCACGGCCACGCCGTGTTGCTCCGCCAAGTGCATGGCCAGGCTCCCCCAGCCGCTGCCGATGTCGAGCACCTTCTGCCCGGGCTCGAGGTTCAGCTTGGCGGCGATGTGGCGGCACTTGGCCGCTTGGGCGTCCTCCAGGCTTGCAAGGGGGGCGGTGAAGTAGGCGCAGGAGTAGTGCATGTCGGCGTCGAGGCAGGCACGGAACAGGGGTTCGTCGAGGTCGTAGTGGTGGCTGACGTTGCGGCGGCTCGCCGCTAGGCCGTTCCAGGAACGCAGCACCGCCCGCAGCGGCCTGGGCCAGCCGCGGCGCGGGATCTCCGGCTCTAGGTTGATGCGCAGGATGGTCAGCAGGTCGTGCAGGGTGCCTTCTCCCACGTCCCACTCGCCGTCCATGTAGGTCTCGCCCAAGTTGAGCGGCGGATTGCGCAGGATGCGCGGGAAGGTCGAAGGCCGGTTCAGGCGCCAGGACGCCCTCGGCTCGCCCTCGCCGAAGGCCCGCTCCCGACCGTCAGGGCCGATCACCGTCAACCGGCCCTGGTGAATGAACTTTTCCAGTAAGCGCAGATTCACTGCCCAGCGTTCTTCGGCTTGATGGGCGGGAATTTAGCAGATGTTTGCCGAGTCTTAGAAGCACCTGCGCGCCCGCAAAGCGGGCGCGGTTGGAGTTTCGCTGCGCGAAACTCCGCGACGTTGGGCCTACGGGACCTGGCGACCGCAGTGAACCTCCGGTTCGTCGTAGGGTCGCTGACGCGAAACTCCGTGCCTGTTGCGTGGGTCAGGTTCGATATATTTCTGAATTCAAGCAGTTGCGGGCGGGGATTGGGGTCGGCAGCGCCTCACGCACCGGGCAGGCGCCGCTCCAATTCCGCCAGCCGCACCTCCGCCAAGCGCCGGGCCTCGCGCTCCTCCGCGTGGGTCAGCAGGTACTCGCCGCGCGTGGGGTCGTGCAGTCGCAGCCGCCCGTCCTCCAGCCTAAGGGTCACCCCCAGCAGGCTGTCGTGGCAGAGCGCGCCGCCACGCTCCTCAAGATCGACCTGCCGGTACTTCCCGTCCGCGCCGAGAACGCAGCCCCTCAGCCGCGGGTCCAGGCACTCCCCCAACGGGTCGAACTGCCAGTACTCCCGAACCTCCAGGCGCGCATAGAGCGCCTTCTTGCCCACCTCGTCCTCCCGGCGGGTCGAGCGGGAGGTCACCTCCAGAACGAAGTCCGCCGCCTTGCCCTCCTCCCAGACCAGCCACACCCGCCGCTCCGGCAGCTTCGGCACCCCGAAGGCCACGAACACGTCCGGCGACACGCTGCGCCGGTTGTCGCCCTCTGCGTGGTACATCAGCATGTTGCTGCCCACGTAGGCGTCTGGCCGATCCTTGAAAAAGCCGTGCAGGGGGCTGGCGAAGCCCACCATGGCGTGCCAGTGGGCGGGGGTCTCGGCCATCGGCCTACCGTCCGACTCCGGGTAGTGGACGGGGGCTTCCGCCCGCAGCGCTTTGGGCGCTGGCCTTGGCGGGGCGGGGCTGCTGGACCGTTGGGCTTGGCGCATGGCGGGCTCCTTGGAGATGCTGCGGATCCGTGCCCGGCACACTAGCATAGGCCCACCGTCGCGGTAAGGGGCTGCTGTGGCGGGTCGGCCTTCGGGTTGTCGGGGCCAACTTTGGGACCGCTTGCGTTGGGATGGCTCACGATGCCAGCAACGTCACTCGAAATGTGCAGGCCAAATCCGCAGGACTTGTGGGACATCGGCCCTTTGTGGCTGCCACTCGACGCGGATGCCGAAGTTGCCGCTCCGCTCCCATCGAGGCAGGGGCTTGGTCAGAGGTTCCCTTGCTCCCGCCCTCGGGCTTGCACGGCGGCGCGGCGCTGGGCGACTTTTTCCGGGCGCACTTCCGCCTTGGCGTGGGCGCGGCTGGCGGCGTCCTCGATCGCCAGCCCCTCGGCGAGCGTGGCCTGCCAGCCGGAGTCCATGATGCGCTTTATCTCATCTCGGGTCGGGCGGTGGGTGCTGGCGATGTCCTTGGCCAGGCTTAGGCAAACGGGCAGCAGTTCCGCCGCTGGAACCACCCGGTTCACCAGACCCCAAGCGCAGGCGGTCTCGGCGTCGAGATAGTTGCCGGTCAGCGAAAGCTCCTTAGCCCGGTTGATGCCGATCAGCCGCGGTAGCCGTTGCGACAGGCCCCAGCCGGGCACCACGCCCACCCGGGCATGGGTATCCGCGAATCGGGCTTCGGGCGCGGCGATGATGAAGTCGCACATCAGCGCCAGCTCGAAGCCGCCGGTGATGGCGTAGCCGTTGACTGCGGCGATGATCGGCTGCGGCGTCGCTGCCAATGCGTCGCTGAGGTCGGCGCCGCCCAAATGCGGGTTGGCTTGTTCTTGGCGAGGGGGCATCCCGTGCGTACCTTGGCTGGCTTGTTCCATGGAAGGGGTTGCCCCTCGCGCACCCCGGCTCGCTTCTTTCATGCGAGGGGTTCCCCCTCGCGCACCCCGGCTCGCGGCGCCTTCACCGCCGAGTTCCTTGAGGTCCAAACCGACCGTGAAGGCGCGGCCGGCACCGGTCAGGATGATGGCCTCGGTGCCGCGGTCTTCGGACAGTTCGGCAAACGTCTCGCTGATGCGCCTGCGCAGGGCGCTCGACAGGGCGTTCAGGGCTTCGGGCCGGTTGAGCGTCACCACGGCAACGGCGTGGTGGCGTTCGATCAAAACCAGGGAGTCGGTCATTGGGTCGGTCAATGGGGGTAGTGGCTCAGCTTGACTTTAGCTCGGCTTTAGCGGCTGGCGCCCTGACGAGCGCCGCTGCGAGGGCAAGATGCCCTTGCTCCGAGGCGAAACGCCCGCTTCAGGCGGGATCCCCGGAGCAAGGGCTTCCCGCCCTCGACCGAATCACGACGATGACGTGAGTCAAACTGAGCCACTACTTCATCGAGGGTTCGGTTGACAGGAGGTTCCGTCGGCGGTTTTGCGTGGCTATCGTGCGTTCGGCGCGGCATTGATGTGGTCGATGATGGTGGCGGCGAGGTCGGCCAGCAGGGGCTCCGGCAGGTCGTGGCCCATCTTGTCGAAGACCTTGAGCTGGCCTTTCGGCAAGGCTTGGGCCGTATCCTCGCCGGCGGCCAGCGGCACCAGCGGGTCGGCGCCGCCGTGGATGACGAGGCCGGGCGCCGCCACCTTGGCCAATGCCTGGCGGCGGTCCGGCTGGTGAAAGATGGCCAGCAATTGGCGGGCGAAGCCCGCCGCCGAAAAGCCCCGGTCCACCGCTTGTTCGGAAAACCGCGCCAGGCCCTCGGTGAGCGAGTTGAAGTGCGGCCCAGCCACCGTGTCCCACCCAATTTGGTATTGGGCGATCGCCGCATCCCGTTCCTCGGGCCGGTCGGCGATGAAGGCGGCCAGCGCCTCCGGCTCGCCCGGCGGCAGATCGGGATTGCCGGTGTTGGACATGATCGAGGTCAGGCTGAAGGTCCGCTCGGGATGCTCGATGGCCAACGTCTGGGCGATCATGCCGCCCATCGACAGGCCGATGACGTGGGCGCCGGCTTGGCCGAGGTGGTCGAGCAGGGCCGCGGCGTCGTCGGCCATGTCGCTCAAGGTGTAGGGGGGCGGATAGCGGGAGAGGTCGTCCATGGCGGCCAGGATGTCGGCGACCTTCGGCGCCGGCGCGGACACCTTGGAGGACAGTCCCATGTCTCGATTGTCCATCGCGATGACGCGGTACCCCGCCTGCGTGAGGCGGTCGATGAGCCTCTGCGGCCAGTGAATGATCTGGCACGACAGGCCGTGCAGCAGCAGCAGCGGAGGGTCGGCCCGCGCACCCCACTGCTCATAGTGGATGTCCAAGTCGGCGTGGCGGAATCTGGGCATGTCGAATGTGCGGCGGCCAGTCGGAAAGCGGCGAATGTTAGCAGCTTCTCCCGAAGCCGCTCCACAAGCGTTGGCTGCGCTTTGGCGAGGTCTATGACGACCGTTAAGTCATCCATGGCTGTCGCCGTTGTGCGAGCTCAGAAACATGTCGGAACCCGACCCACACAACGGAAGCCGAGTTTCGCGCAGCGAAACTCCAACGCGCCCGCCTCGCGGGCGCGCAGGCACCTTGACAAGCATACCCCATGCCTCCGACGATGCGCACCCTTGATGAGTCGATTGATCGGAGTGATCGCATGAAACGACTGATGTGTGCCCTTGCGGCCATCGTCATGGCCGGGTGGACCCCGGCGGCGCTGGCCGATGAGTACGCCGATGGCTGGAGCTTGCCCGTGGGCGCCTTGGCGCCGGCCATTGCCGCCCAGGACCAGAGCGGCGCGCGGCGCAGCCTGGATTCCTTGGCGGGCGAGCGGGGCCTGCTGCTGTTCCTGGTCCGCTCGGCCGACTGGTGACCCTTTTGCAAACACCAGTTGGTTCAACTGGAGGAGTGGCGTTCGCAATTCGAGGCGGTCGGCCTCAAGGTGGCGGCCATGACCTACGATGGCCCTGAGGTGCTGGCCGCCTTTCATGCCGAACGGCAGTTGGGCTACCCGCTGCTTGCCGATGAGGACGCCAAGCACGCCGTCGCCTTCAACGTTCTCAACGAGAACTACAAGCCAGGGGACTTCGCCTACGGCGTCGCCCACCCGGGCGTGCTGCACATTGACCCGAATGGGGTCATTGCCGCCAAGCTTGCGGTGCCCGGCTATCGTCGGCGGCCGCCCATGGAGGCGGTCCTTGAGGCGGTGGGCGCTTCTCCCGGGGGTTGACCGGCGGGCGATGGGCGGCAGGTTGATTGCGCGGGCGGCGTTGTGGCTGGCGCTGCCCGCTTCGCTGGCCGGCTGCGCGTCGCTGATGTCCTCGGCGGTGGAGGGCTTGGCCGGCGACCTGTCGGCGGCGATCCTTGAAAACCCGGACGTGGACATGGTGCGCGATGGTGCGCCGGCCTTCCTGCTGTTGATCGACGGATTGCTCAAGAGCAGTCCCGACAACCCGGTCCTGCTCTCCCAGGCGGCGCTGCTGAACTCCGCCTACGCCGGGGCCTTCGTCGCCGACGGCGAGCGGGCGCGGCTGCTGGCGGCTAAGGGCCGGGCGCTGGCCGAACGGGCGCTGTGCGTGGAGCGGCAGGACAGTTGCGGCATTGCCGCAAGGCCCTTCGAGGCGTTTGAGCAATGGACCGCCGCGCTCACCAAGGCGGACGTGCCGCTGGCCTATGGCTTGGCGACCGCTTGGTCGGCTTGGATGCAGGCCAACAGCGATGACTTCAACGCCGTAGCTGACTTGGGAAAAGTGAAGCTCTTGATGAGCCGCATCGCCGAACTGCACGAGAGCCATGACCACGGCGGGCCGCACCTGTACCTAGGCGTCTTCGAGACCTTGGTGCCCCCCGCCTTGGGGGGGCGGCCCGAAGTTGGCCGCTTTCACTTCGAGCGCGCCTTGGCGCTCGCCGAGGGTCGGCACTTGCTCACCCAGGTCATGTTTGCCGAGCAGTACGCCCGGCTGGTCTTTGACCGCCCCCTGCATGACGAACTGCTCAACGAAGTGCTGGCCGCCGAAGTCGATGCGCCGGAACTGATCCTCCTCAACGCCGTCGCCAAGCGGCGCGCCCAAAGCCTGCTGGAAACCGCCGATGCGTACTTTTAGTTTGGGAGCAACCGGCTTGAGGGCGGCTTTGACGCTGCTGCTTGGATTGTGGAGCGCCATTTGCGGCGCGCAGGCGCTCAAGATCGGGGCGCTCTCCCCTGAAGGCTCGGTTTGGATGGACATGCTGCGCGAGGGCGGCGCCCGCGTGGCGGCGGAAACTGAGGGCCGCGTGTCCTTCAAGTTCTACCCAGGCGGGGTGATGGGCGACGACAAGGCGGTGCTGCGCAAGATTCGCATTGGCCAGCTGCACGGCGCGGTGGTGACGGCCGGCGCCTTGGTGCAGGTTTATCCTGACATTGGCCTGTACAACCTGCCCATGGCGTTTCGCTCCGGCGCTGAGGTGGACTACGTGCGCCAGCGCCTGGACGCCGAGTTGCTGGCCGGCTTGGAGGCCAAGGGCTTTGTGGCCTTGGGACTGGCTGAGGTTGGCTTCGCCTACGCCATGACGCAGGAGCCGGTGAGCAGCGTTGCCGACGTCAGAATGCGCAAGGTCTGGGTGCCGGACAACGACCCAGGCTCGGCCCGAGCGCTGCAGGCGTTCGGCGTAGCACCCATTCCGCTGCCCATTGTCGATGTGCTCGGCGGCCTGCAGACCGGACTGATCGACTGCGTCGCCGCCCCGCCGGTCGGTGCCGTGGCCCTGCAGTGGCATACGCGGGTGTCGCATGTCCTGGACGTGCCGCTGATCTACGTCTATGGCCTGTTCGCCTTGGACAAACGGCGCTTTGACCGGCTAGCCGAACCGGACCAAGCGGTGGTGCGCCGGGTCATGGGCGAGGTGGTCGGGCAGGTCAACGCGCGCAGCCGCCGCGACCACGAACAGGCCTCGTCGGCGCTCGCCAACCAGGGCCTCGAATGGCGCAGCGCCTCGGATGGGGAACTGGCGGAGTGGCGTCGGCTGGCCGAGCGGGCCACCATGCGCCTGGTCGAGGAGGAGTACGTGTCCGTCGGCCTTTACGATGCATTGCAAGGGCATCTGCGCGACTTCAGGGCGGGCCGCCCGAACGCCTCCTCGGATTGACGGGGCCATGCCTTTGGAGCCTGTTCTGAAGGTGCTGCGGCGCATTGAGGATGGGATGCTGGCGCTGATTCTGGCGGCGATGATCGCCTTGGCGGCCTATCAGGTGATCGCTCGCAACCTGTTCGACACCGGCCTGCTTTGGGGCGACGCCCTCGTGCGGGTGCTGGTGATTTGGGTGGCCCTGATCGGCGCCATGGTGGCCTCCCGCAACGACGACCACATCCGCATCGATGTTTTGGCCCGATTTGCGCCGCCCCGCTGGCAGCGGCCGCTGAAGCGTTTCGCCAACGCCTTCACCTGCGCGGTGATGGGCGTTTTCGCCTGGCACAGCGCTCGATTCGTCCGCTTTGAGTATGAGGACGAAACCATCGCCTTCGCCTCGGTGCCGGCTTGGGCCTGCGAAGCCGTGCTGCCCGTGGGCGCCGCGGTGATCGGCCTGCGCTACCTTTTGTACGCCCTCGATCCGCCATGACCGCCCTGGGCATCGCTGTGCTGCTGGCAGCCGCCTTGGCGGGCGCGCCGCTGGTCGCCGTGCTCATGGGCGCCGCCATGCTCGGCTTTCTGGCCTCGGGCATTGACTTGGCGGCGGTGCCGATTGAGGTTTACCGCATTGTTGACACCCCGCTGCTGGTGGCTTTGCCGCTGTTCACCTATGCGGGCTACGTGCTGGCGCAGGCCAACACGTCGCAACGGCTGCTGGCCTTGGTCGAAAGCCTCTTCGGCTGGCTGCCGAGTGGCCTGGCCATCGTCAGCTTAACCGCCTGCGCCCTGTTCACCGCCTTGACGGGCGCCTCCGGCGTCACCATCGTGGCGCTTGGGGCGCTGCTGCTGCCGGCGCTGCGGCAGGCCGGCTACGGCGAACGTTTCAGCTTGGGTTTGGTCACCAGTTCCGGCAGCCTAGGGCTGCTGCTGGCCCCGTCGGTGCCGTTGATCCTCTACGGGGTTGTTGCCCAGCAGATCGACGTGGGCCCCTCGTTCACCATCGTCGATCTGTTCAAGGCGGGCCTCATGCCCCTGCTGCTCATGCTGGGCTGCCTGATCGGCTGGACGCTATGGGCGCGGCGCGGCGCGGCCAACGCGGCGCGGCCGCTTGCCGGTCCAAGTCACGGCCGCACCGCAGGCCTTGACGGCGCTCGCATCCGGGCGGCGCTGGTGGCGGCGCGTTGGGAGCTGCCGCTGCCGGTGGTGGTGCTCGGCGGCATCTACTCCGGCTACTTCGCCATCTCCGAGGCGGCGGCGGTGACTGCGGCGTACGTCACCATCGCCCAGACGCTGCTGTACCGTGACCTCAAGCTGCGCGACTTGCCCGCAGTGGCGGTCAAGGCCATGGTGATGGTGGGCGGCATTCTGCTGATTCTCGGCGTCGCCCTGGCGTTCACCAACTTCCTGGTTGACGCCGAAGTGCCGCAGCGCCTGTTTGACTTCATGCAGGCGCACATCGAAAGCCCAATTGCCTTTCTGGCGCTGTTGAACATCCTGCTGCTGGCCTTGGGCGCCCTGTTGGACATCTTCGCCGCGTTGGTCATCATGGTGCCCCTGATTCTGCCGGTGGCGGTGGGCTACGGCATCGATCCGGTTCACTTGGGCATTGTGTTTTTGGCGAACATGCAGATTGGCTACTTCACGCCCCCGGTGGGGATGAACCTGTTCATTGCCAGCTACCGGTTCAAGAAGCCGGTGCTGACGCTCTATGCCGCCTGCTGGCCGTTCATGGTGGTGCTGCTGCTGGCGCTGCTGGTCATCACCTACGTGCCTTGGTTCAGCTTGGCGCTGGTGCGATGAAGCGCCTGCTGACCGGCCTTGCGCTCTGCGGCCTTGCCGGCCTGCCAGGGCCTGCCGCCTGGGCCAATCCGGCGGGCGGCGAGGTGGCCGCTTCGGTGGACGCCTTCCATGCCGTTTTGCTTGACGCGATGCAAACCCAGGGCTTTGCGCAACGAGCGGCCCTGCTTGAGCCTGCGGTGACCGCATTTTTTGACCTCGAAGCCGTCGCCCGCATCAGCTTAGGCGCCTCTTGGCGGTCCTTGGCGGAAGAGCGCCGTTCGGCATTCGTGGATCTGATGCGCCGGCTCATCACGGCCACCTACGCCGACCGCTTCGACAGCTACAGCGGCCAGAGTTTCGTTCGAGCGGAAACCGTGACGGCCAGCACCGGGCCGGTGGTCAAGACCCTGCTGAACCGCAGCAACGACGAGCCGGTCAATCTCGATTACTACTTCCGCGGCGGCAAGGCGTTCAACGTGGTCGCCGATGGGGTCAGCGACCTGTCCCTGCGCCGCGCGGACTACGCGGGCATCATTCGCGCGGCGGGCCATGACGGACTGGTGGCCGACATCGAGGCCAGCATCGCCGAACTTTGGCACTGAAACTCAATCGGGAGAGCAGCCATGCACGCCTCATTACCGTCCCGGCCTAGGGCGTTCAGGATCTTGGCCACTGCCGGCATCCTGGTGCTGCAGACCGCCTGCGCTGGCTTGGAGGGGTCGGACCATGGCGCCTATGACCGGGCGCCGGGCTTCAACCGGGCCTCCTTCGAGCTGTCCGAAGCGTTGGACAACAAGTTGCTTGAGCCGGTGGCGCGCGGATACCTGGATCTCGTGCCGCGGCCGGTGGAGGCCGGGGTGGTCAATTTCTTCGCCAACCTGCGCACCGTGGACAGTTCCATAAACGGCTTTCTGCAAGGCAAGCCGAAGCGCGGCGGCACCGACATGATGCGTTTGCTGCTCAACAGCACCGTTGGCGTCGCCGGGCTGTTCGACGTGGCCACGCCGGCCGGGTTCGCCGCCCAGAACGAGGACTTCGGCCAGACGCTGGCGGTTTGGGGCTGGCGCAACAGCCGCTACGTCTATGTGCCCTTGGTGGGGCCATCGACGCTGCGGGACCTGCCGAGCATGGCCATCCGCGCCTTTGCGCCGCGGCTGCTGGTGGGCGGCGGCTATCCGATTTGGGCATCCGGCATCGATGTGTTGGCCACCCGGGCGGATGCGCTTGCGCTTACCGATGCCCGTGACGCCGCTGCCTTGGATCGCTACGCCTTCACCCGCGAGGCCTACTACCAGCGTCGCCAGTTCCAAATCTTTGACGGTGATCCGCCTTTGGACGACTTCGACGACTTCTTTGACGAGACCGACGGCCCGCCATGAACCATCGAAAGCAGTTCGAGGACAGACATGTTGCTTGTTGGGCATCAGCGACGCGCCGTTGCGGGGCGGGCTGAGGGCTGCGAATGATCGAACGCTGGCTGATCCTGGCGCTGGCCAGGTGGGTGGGTTGGGTTGCCCGCCACGCTTGGCCGGTGCTGGCAGTCTTGGCCCTGCTGGCCTGCGCCTCCGCCTGGGTGGCGGTTGACCGGCATCGAATGAACGCCGACCTCGGCGACCTGATTAACCAAGATTCGTCTTGGCGAGATGACTTCGACCGTTTTAAGGCGGCTTTCCCCGATCACGTGAAAACTGCCGTCGTCGTGGTTTCCGGCAGCGGTTTCAAGCAGGTGGAGGACGTGGCGCGCCAGATCGAGGCCGAGTTGCGCCGCCGCCCGGATCGCTTTCGGGCGGTTTACGCTGGCGGCAGCCATCCGTTCTTTCGCGACCATGCGCTGCTCTATGCCGATGTGGAGGACGTTGACGAAGTGGCCGCCAACTTGGCCGAAGCGCAGCCCTGGCTGACCGCGGTCGCCGAGGATCCCAGCCTGCGCGGCTTGCTCGGCCTGCTGGAAGAAGGCATTGGGAACGAGCCGCCGAGCGGGTTCGACGACGTGGTGGCGCTGTTCGAGGAATCGGCGGCGGCGCTGTTGGCGGGTGATGACCCCACCGTGCATTGGGCCAACGAGTTCTTCAGCGCCGATGGGACTTGGCACCGCGTCATTTCGGTGAAGAGCAATATCGATGTGGGCGAGACGCTCGCCAATGCCGAAATGGTGGCCGAGTTGCGTGCCATCGTGGCCCAGGTTGGCGCGCCGCCGGAGGTTCGCGTAGGCATTACCGGGGAGGCGGCGCTGGCCTTTGAGGAGATCGAAGCGGCGGTCGGCGGCGTGCAGCTGGCCGGTTGGCTGGCCTTGGCCCTGCTGGCGGTCGTGCTGGTGGTCGGCGTGCGCTCGCTGAAGATCATCATTGCCACCTTCGCCATGCTGGCGGTCGGCATCAGCATGACCGCCGCCTACGCCATGCTGACCGTGGGCGAGTACAACACCCTCTCGGTGGTGTTCGTGGTGATGTTCTTCGGCCTGGGCGTGGACTTTGCGATCCATTTCTCGCTGCGTTACCAGGAGGCGGTCAACGTCGGCGCCGGCGATGCGGTGCGGGCCTTGGACTCAACCACCCGCAGCGTCGGCGGCGCGATTTTCATCTGCACCCTGACCACCGGCCTGGGCTTCCTGGGCTTCTGGCCTACCGACTACCGCGGCTTGGCCGACCTCGGCATCATCTCCGCCGGCGGCATGGCCATCGCTGGCATCCTCGCCGTCACCCTGTTGCCGGCGTTCTTCGCCGTGACGGGGCCGATCAAGCCCCACGTGCTGCCGTTGCCGTCGGGCCAGCGCATGGTTGAGGCCCTCATCGCCAATCGCCGCCTGGTGTTGGGCCTCATCATCGTCACCGCCCTGATGGCCTTGGCCCTCGCCAGCCAGTCGCGCTTCGACTACAGCGTGCTGGCGCTCAAGGACCCGGCCACCGACTCCATGCGCACCCTGCGCCGCCTGCAGCGCGACGGGGAGGCGACGGACTACGCGCTTTTGCTGCTGGGGAAGGACGCCCAGACCATCGAGCGCTTGGCGGCGTTGCCGGAGGTTGGCTCGATCATCACTTTGGCGGACTTCGTGCCGGACGACCAGCCGGACAAGCTCTATGTGCTGGAGGATCTGCAGTGGATGCTGGCCAGCGCCCTGGCGCCGCTGCGGCAGCTCGACCCACCGACCGACCGGGAACTGCTGGCCAGCCTCCGCAGCCTGCTTGAGGCCATTGAAGCCAGTGACGAACGCAGCCGCTTCGCTGGCTTGGAGGCCGCTCTGCGGGAGTTGGCCAATGGTCCGGTGCCGCAGTTGCTGGTCTGGCAGCAGGGTGTGGTTGCGAGCTTGGTCGAGGAGCTTGATTGGCTGCGCCGGGCGTTGCAGGTTGGCCCGGTCACGGAGGCGGCGGTGCCGGCCGAAGTTCGCAACCGGCTCACCAGCGAGTCGGGAGAACGCCTGAGCATCGTCCTGCCAGTCGAGGACGTTGCCGACGTGGGGACGATGAATCGCTTCATTGACGCCGTGCAGGCCATCTCGCCAAGCGCCACCGGGCGCCCGGTCATCGAACGGGGCGTTGGCGGCGTGGTGGTGGCCAGCTTCCAGCAGGCCATGGCCTTCGCATTGGCGACCATTTTCATTGTGCTGCTCGTCATGCTGGGCAGCCTGCGCCATGCCGTGCTGGTGCTGGTGCCCTTGGGCTTGGCGGTGCTGTTCACCCTTGCCCTTGGGGTGCTGCTCGATGCGCCCCTCAACATGGCCAACATTTTGGTCATGCCGCTGATTTTTGGCTTGGGCGTCGATGGCGGGGTGCACGTGGTGGAGCGCTATCGAGGCGAGGGCGGCGTTGCCCATCTGATGCATTCGAGCACGCCCCGGGCGGTGGTGCTCAGCGCCCTGACCACCGTGGGCGCTTTCGCCGCGCTGTCGCTGTCGCCCCACGCCGGCACCGCATCCATCGGCTCTTTGCTGGCCGTGGCGATTTCGCTGCTGCTGGCCTTCACCTTGTTCCTGCTGCCGGTCCTGCTGTCCTGGATGTCCGAACCGGCGCCCGCGGTGCGCCGCCGACCTGCTGCATGATCGGCTTCTGGCTGCGTCTGGCGGCGCTTTGGATGGCGCTGGGGTTGGCTTTGCGGCTGGCCATGGCGTGGTTGACCCCGGCCGGATCCTTCGTTGCCCCCTCGATTGGCGATTGGTTGCAAACCTTCCTCTTTGGCGTCCTGAGCGACGCCCAAGCCGGGACGCTGATCTGCGGCTGGCTTGGTGCGGGCTTTCTGCTGGGCCGCCGACTCGCCGTTTGGTGGATAGGGCTGACCATGACGGCAGTGGCCTTGGTTATGGTCGGTGAGCTTCTGTACTGGATGACTTTTTTTGCCCGAGCCGGAATCGTGGTCGTCCGCTACATCCGCCATCCATTGGAGGTGTTGGCCTTTTTGCACGAGATGGTGGGCTTTGCCTTCCTCCTCGTGCCGTTGGCGGCTGCGGGTTGGGCGGCGGCGCGGTGGATGAGTGGCTGGCTTCCTCCGGCCTTCAGCGGGGGGGACCGAAGGGGCTTCTTGGCCTTGCTGGCCCTCACCGCCGTTCTTGTGGCCAGCGATGGCGGTTACCGGGGCCCGATCACCCCGGAGCGTTCGCTCAACCACTTGGCGAGCAACGGCTGGCTGGAGATGCTGCACGCGGCCAGCTTTGACCAAAGCCGGTGGGAGGATGCCTACTGGCAGCCGGAGCGGCCTGAGCTGCCGTCCTTGCCCGCGAGTCCTGTCGCGCCGAGTCCTGTCGCGCCGACTCCTGTCCCGCAGGCTCCCGTCGCGCCGCCGCCTGCTGAATTCAAGCATCTGCTGCTGGTCATCGAGGAATCCTTCGGCGGTCAGGCTTGGTGGAACTCGGAGCTGCGGCGCAAGTACGCGCCGCAGCTGGCCGCGATTGCCCCCAAGGGCATCCATTTCGACCGGGTTTACGCGACCGGCGCCCACACCCTCCGGGGCATGGAGGCCATCCTGCACGGCTATCCGCCGCTGCCCGGCTTGGCCACGCCCCAAAGGGATGGCGTCGAGCGGCTGCCCTCGCTGCCCAGAGTTCTGGCTGGGGCCGGGTTTCACACGGCGTTCGTTTACGGCGGCTGGCCCGACTTCACCAACTTCTTCGACTACTGGCGCCGCATCGGCTTCGATGCCATGCTGAGCCGCTACGATTTCCCGGATCCTTGGTTCGAGACCAGTTGGGGGGTGGCGGACGAGATTCTGCTTGACCGGGTGCTGGTCGAAATGGACCGCCGCACCGAACGCCATGGCCGGGTGATGCTGTGTACCCTGACGGTGACCAATCACCATCCCTTTGACTTTCCGGCGGGCCGGGTGCCTTTCCCCAATGACCAGCGCCGTCAGGACTACGCCTTGGCCTACGCCGACTGGGCGCTTGGCAAGTTCGTTCGCGAAGCCCAGCGCCGTCCTTGGTTTGAGGACACGCTGCTGGTCATTGTGGCCGACCATGGGCCGTTGAGGCCGGGTCCGACCTTGCTGCCGGCCAACAACTTCCGGGTCCCCCTAGTGTTCTACAACCCGGCCCGATTGGCGCCGCAGGCCATGGCGGCCACGGGCTCCACCATGAGCCTGCCGGTGACGCTGCTCGACCTGCTCGGCGTTGCGTCCACGGAACGCTTCTATGGGCGCAGCTTGCTGTCGGGAGAGGACCAGTTGGCCCCGGCGGAGGAGGACTACCACATCGGCGTGCTCGGACGCAGGCACCTGACCGTGCTGGCGCGGGGCGGCGGGCTCCTCGGTTGGCGCTACGACGGCGAATCGCTCATGCTGGATGAGCCGGACATGGCTCAAGCCCGGCAGGCGGCGGCGCTGTTCGGAGACGCCCAACGGCGCTTCCACGGCGACCGGAACAAGCCCTGACCCGAGCGGCTCGCCAAGCCGCCTGTTCGATGCCGATCAGCGGCATGGATGATTGCTGAACGAAGTCACAAGCCTTGCGTGGCGCTCTCGCGCATCCGCTCCATCCACTTTCGGTGGCCGTCCGGGTCGAGTATCATGGAGCAGAAGTAGAGCAGCAAGTCCTTGTGCGTCTTGGAGAGCCTTGCCTCCTGCATGGCCGCCTCGCCCGGCTTGCTGTTGAGGAAGGCGAAGCAGGCGGTCAGGTCCTCGCCGTCGCCGAGCACGGCTTGCGCCTCGGTGCTCAGGATGTCGTGGGCCGCCTCCAGGTCGGCCTCCCCAATGCCGGCATCTTCGGGTTTGAGCACCAGATTGGCCCACAGGGTGGCGAGCATGATGCGGTAGGTGTCCCGATGCACGAATCGCCCAGCCACGGCAGACCGCTTCACCATGTCCTCGAGCACCGGTTTCAGCCGGGCGCGCAGGCCGGTGGGATCAGTCATGCAGGGCGAGCCCGTGCGAACCTTTGGTTCGCATTGCAGTTTCGCTGGCGCGAAACTCCGCTCCCATTACGCGGGGGTCAGGTTTCGAAGTGCTTTTGAACCCGCATGCTTGGGGCCTTGAGTTTTGGCTCATTAGGCCTTGATCGCCTGCAGCAATTCCTCAAGCTCCCCGATCAACTGCCTTGTCAGAGCCTTTGACTGTGCTTGGTCCTCCTGGGCGCCGTCGCTGTCCAACACTTTCCTCGCCCCGGCGATGGTGAGCCCCTGCTCCTTCAGCAACGAGTTGATGCGCGCGATCAGCAGGACGTCCCGCTGCTCGTAGAAACGCCGGTTGCCGCGCCGCTTGATGGGGCCGAGTTGGGGAAACTCCTTCTCCCAGTAGCGCAGCACGTGGGGAGCTACCTTGAAGTGCTTGCTGACCTCGCCGATGGTCAGGTAGCGCTTCCTGGGAAGGGGCGGCGACTTGCGGCTCGGAGCCGCAGCCTTGGGCGGCGGGAGCGAAAACTCGAACTGGCCGTTTTCAGGGGCAGGCGGTTGCAGGGATTGTCCGGTCATGCTTGGCAACGTCGAAAGGTCAAGGAGGCAGGCGCACTGACTGACTGGCGTTATGCGGGTTGCGGGCGTCGGGGGAGCCTCTGATCAAGTCCCGTTCATTCAGCGCTTCACTGCTTGAGGGCCGAAGCGGCCCCGCCGGGAGCAGCTCCCTGTCCGCAGGCGGAGCGGAACTCGGGCCCAAGCGCCGTGAAGCGCCCTTCGGGAGCGCCTGTGGGCTGCGCTGGCGGCGTTGCGGCTCATTGTGCGGGGGCCTGCCACACGGCTTCGCCGTGCCTTGCCAGCGCACCCCACAGGCCGCTCTGAACTTCCGGCACTTGATCAGAGGCTCCCTAGGGATCGGGACCGACATGCGCACCCACCCTGGCCTTCAGCTTCTGGCCTGCATGGAAAGTGACGACCCGCCGCGCGGAGACCGGGATCTCCTCGCCGGACTTGGGATTTCGGCCCGGCCGGGCGCGTTTGTCCCGCAGGCCGAAGTTGCCGAAGCTGGACAGCTTGACCTGCTCGTTGCGTTCGAGGCATTCGGTCAACTCCTCGAAGAAAGTCTCAACAATCTCCTTGGCTTCGCGCTTGTTGAGCCCGAATTCCTCAAACAGCCTTTCGGCCATCTGCGCTTTTGTCAGCGCTCCCAAAGTGCCAAGCCTCCCTTGCATCAGCCATTTGGGAACAGTCCCATGGCTGGTCTTCTCCTTTGTCGCCAGATGTCAGCCGCACCGAATGCTTGCGGGCGGGCCTTGCCTCGTCGCTGCCGCGCCAGTGCCCCCGCCGTCCTGCCGACTAACGCAGTTGGGCGCCCAAGTCGCGCTCCAAGGCTTTAATCGCGCAGTTCATCCAGACGCCGATTTCCTGATCGGTAAGAGTGGACGATGCGCCTTGGAAGGTCAACCCTACGGCCAGACTTTTTTTGTTGGATTCTCCATTAGAATCAAGGTTTTTACTTCTATATACGTCAAACAGGGTGAGTTCGCGCAGAGCGTTTCCCAAGGCTTTGGAAAGGGTTTCCCGAACTTGTTCGGCGCTCACCGACTCGTCCACGAGCAGCGCCAAGTCCCGGCGCGTGCGGGGAGTGTTGGGAATTTCCGAGAAGCGGCGCAGGGGATGGCGGAGCGCCGACTGGCCATCGATTTCGAAGATCAGGACGCCGCTGGACAGTTCCAACTGGCGCTCGACTCGCGGGTGCAGGCGACCGATGCGACCGATGGTCTCGCCGTCGCTGACGATGGCGGCCTGCTGCCCTGGATGCAGCACCGGATCACTTGATGGCGCGAATTTGGGCGCTGGCGCGCCAGCCCACTCCAACAGGCGCTCGACCGCACCCTTGAGATCGAAAAAGTCCGCAGCCTCCGGCTTGTCATGCCAGGACTCTGGAAACCGCTCGCCCCACATCAGCCCGCCGAGCAGCAAGGTTTGGTCGATGGGTTCGGCGGGCGCTGCGCTGGCCTTGAAGCACAGGCCAAGCTCAAACAGCTGGGCGCGCCGCTGCTGCCGGTTCTGGTTGAAGCGCAGGGACTCGACCAAGCCGGGCAGCAGGTTGGTGCGCATCACCGACCGGTCGGCGGACATCGGGTTGGCCAGCGCCAAGGCCTCGGTGCCGGGGTCGAGCAGGGCTTGACGGGCCGGATCGACGAAGCTGTAGGTGATGGCCTCCTGAAAGCCCAAGGCGGCCAGTTGCCCCTTCAGCTGCCGTTCGCCGCTTTGCTCCATGGGCTTGGGCCGCGGCCGGAGCGCCGCCTTCGGCGTTTGGTCGGGGATGTTGTCGTAGCCGTGGATGCGGCAAACCTCCTCCACAAGGTCGGCTTCAATGCTGATGTCGAAGCGGTGGCTGGGCGCTGCAATCGTCCAGACCACGCCGTCACCCTCGGTCTCGCAGCGGTCTCGCAACTGGAAGTCCAGCCGGGCTAGCACGGCATCGACTTGCGCGGCGTCCATGGCCACCCCCGCCAGTTGATGAAGGCGCCGCTGCCGCAGGGAGACCACGGCAGCGCTCGGTAGGCATTCGGCGACCAACGCCTCCTCAACGGGCCCGGCGCGTCCGCCGGTGATTTGGAGCAGCAGCGCCGTCGCCCGATCCATGGCCTTGGGCTGCAGTTGGTGGTCCACTCCGCGTTCATAGCGGTGCGAGGCGTCGGTGTGCAGCCCGAAGCGGCGAGCCGTCTCCGCCACAGTGAGGGGGTCGAACCAAGCGCATTCGAGAAAGACGTCCGCGGTGGTCGCCTGCACGCCGCTGCGCTCGCCGCCCATGACGCCGGCGATGGCGACCGGCCCGGCCTCATCAGCGATGACCAGATCTTGGGCGCCCAGGCTGATGGAGCGCCCGTCGAGCATCTTCAGCGTTTCGCCGGAACCCGCCCGGCGGACGGTGATGCGCTTCGACAGGGCGGTCAGGTCAAAGGCGTGCATGGGTTGGCCGAGTTCGAGCATGACGTAGTTGGTGACATCCACCACTGCGTTGATGCTGCGCAGTCCGCACCGGCGCAGCCGCTCCCGCATCCACAACGGGGCTGGGACGCTTAAGTCCACGCCTTCAATGACGCGGCCGAGGTAGCGGGGGCAGCCTGCCGGGTCGGCCAAGGTGACCGGGAAGGCGGCTCTGGACCCGGTGGCCGGGGGCGGGGTCTGCTGATGCCGCACCGGCAGGCTGTTCAGCACTCCGATCTCGCGCGCCAAGCCGCGCAGGCTGAGGCAGTCGCCCCGATTGGGCGTTAGCTTGATTTCGATGCTGACGTCGTCGAGCTGGAGGGCTTGCGTCAATGCCGTTCCGCAGGTTTCGCCGTCCAGCTCCACGATGCCGGCTGCGTCCTCGCCCAACCCCAGTTCGGCGGCACTGCACAGCATGCCCGCCGATGCGGTGCCGCGAATTTGCGCGGCTTCGACGCAAACGCCGCCGGGCAGTTCCGAGCCGGGCAGGGCGAGGGCCGTGAGCAGCCCCGGGCGGGCATTGGGCGCTCCGCAGACCACTTGTCGGCCACCGGCCCCGTCCGCCACTTGGCAGATGGACAGGTGGCCTGCATCGGGATGCCTGTCGCAGGCTTCGATGCGCGCCACCACCACGTTCGGCAGGGGCGGGGCCACTGGCTCGACAATCTCAACCTCAAGGCCCGCCATGGTGAGTTGATCGAGCAGCGCTTGGCGGTCGATGTCCGGATCGACCCACTCGCGCAGCCACGCTTCGCTGAACTTCATCGGAACTGCTCGAGGAAGCGCAGGTCGTTCTCGAAGAACAGGCGGCAATCGTTGACCTCATGCAGCAGCATGGTCAGCCGGTCGCCGCCCATGCCGAAGGCAAATCCCGACCACGCCTCCGGGTCGATGCCCGACATCCGCAGCGCGTTTGGATGCACGAGGCCGCAGCCCATGACCTCCAGCCAACCGGTGTGGCTGCACACGCGGCAGCCGCGTCCCATGCAGTGGACGCACTGCACGTCCACCTCTGCGGAGGGTTCCGTGAAGGGGAAGTAGGACGGGCGGAAGCGAAGCTTCAGGTCGCGCTCGAAGAACTGCCGGGTGAATTCGGTCACCGTGCCTTTCAGGTGGGCAAAGCTGATGTCCTGGTCGATCACCAGCCCTTCTATCTGGTGAAACATCGGGGTATGGGAGAGGTCGCTTTCCCGCCGGTACACCCGTCCTGGGCAGATGACGCGAATCGGCGGGGCTTGGCGCTCCATGACGTGCACCTGGGCGGGCGAGGTGTGGGTGCGCAGCAAGGTTCCGTTGCCGAAATAGAAGGTATCGTGCATGGACCGCGCTGGATGGTAGGGGGGGATGTTGAGCGCTTCGAAGTTGTGGTAGTCGTCCTCGACCTCCTTGCCGGCAAACACGTCGTAGCCGGCGCCGGTGAAGATGTCCTCCACGCGGGCCAAGGTTTGGGTGACGGGATGCAGGCCGCCGCTGCCCGGGCGGCGCCCCGGAAGGGTGACGTCAACGGCCTCCTCGGCCAACGCGTCGGCCATCCGTTCGGCGGTGATCTGATCCTTGCGCTCAGCGATTAGCGCCGTAAGGCGGCGCTTGGCGGCGTTGATGGCCGCGCCGGCTTGGGGACGCTCCTCGGGCGCCAGCTTGCCAAGGCCCTTGAGCAGCGCGGTGACCTCGCCCTTGCGGCCCAGATAGCGAACGCGCGCCTGCTCCAGGCCGGCGTCATCGCGGGCGCCCTGAATGTCCGCTTCGGCTGCTCCGAGCAACTCGTCAACAATCATGACGGACATGGCGCTTGGAACCGCGGGTGTTCAGGCCGCCTGGGCGTTTTCCGATGCGGCGCCCTTGGCGCCTTCCTCCAGGGCGCCCTTGGCTTTCTGCGCCAACGCGCCAGCCATAGAGTGAGATTGAATGTGTTAAATCACCAAGGATACCGTAGTTATCCT
>JAPOTD010000062.1:35798-66315 GCA_026709365.1 Gammaproteobacteria bacterium | reverse complement strand
CTTGGCTTTCTGCGCGCACGCGCGGAAGGCGTCAGGCTCCTGCAGGGCAAGATCGGCGAGCACCCGCCGGTCCATGTCGATTTCCGCCTGCTTCAGGCCGGCGATGAAGCGGCTGTAGGACAGCCCATGCTGGCGGGCGGCGGCATTGATGCGCATGATCCACAGCGAGCGAAATTGACGCTTGCGCTGGCGGCGGTCGCGGTAGGCGTACTGGCCGGCGCGGATCACCGCCTGCTTGGCCGTTTTGAATGAACGGCTGCGAGCGCCGTAGTAGCCCTTGGCCTGCTTGAGTATCTTCTTGCGCCTCGCCCGGGAAGCAACGCTGCGTTTGGGTCTTGGCATGGGGACTTCTCCTGGTTTTCTGGGTCAGCGGGGCGATGCCGATGACGAGGCCCTTGTAGTGTCGGCGGACGTTTGGACTGCTGTCGCTTGGCTGGCGCCAATTCCCCGCGCTCGGGGCGCTGCTAGCGCGCCTTCTTGGGCGTCATGCGCTTGAGGGCCGCTGCGTCGGCCTTCGCAACGGGTTCCAAGCCACGCAGCTGACGCTTTCGCTTGGATGACTTCTTGGTCAGGATGTGGTTGCGGTTGGTGCGCCTGTGCTTGAAGCCGGTGGCCGTGCGGCGAAAGCGCTTGGCGGCGCCGCTATGGGATTTTTGCTTGGGCATGGTCCATTCCGTGATTTTCGATTTTGAGTCGTCGTCGTTTGCTTCGCTTTCGCGACTTCCACGGCACCGGCCTCTAGTGTCCTGTCCCGCAAGTAAGCGTGATTATTCGTGGCCTAGAACCCACTTAGTGGCCTAAAACCCACTTATTGGGGGACAGGACACTAGCGCTTGCGGCGCTTCTTGGGTGCCAGGATCATCACCACCTGACGGCCTTCGAACTTGGGCTCGGTTTCCATCGATCCGTATTCGGCCAAGTCCTCCTCGATGCGGGACATCAACTTCATGCCAATCTCCGGATGCACCATCTCGCGGCCACGAAACCTGAGCGAAACCTTCGCCTTGTCGCCATCGTCAAGAAAGCGTATTAGGTTTCTAAGCTTGACTTGATAGTCCCCTTCCTCCGTGCCGGGCCGAAACTTTATCTCCTTGACCTGAATCTGCTTCTGGTTCCGGCGCTGCGCCGCCCGAGTCTTCTTGGCCTCGAACAGGTGCTTGCCATAGTCCATCACCTTCACGACCGGCGGGTTGGCGTCCGGCGCAATCAGCACAAGGTCCATTGCCGAGCGCTTGGCCTCCGTCAGGGCGTCGTCCCTGGAGACGATGCCCACCTGTTGCCCGTCCGCGGCGATCAATCTCAACGTTCGTGCGGGAATCTCGTCGTTCAGAAGCGCGCGCTCGGCCCGCTTAGCGCCTTTTTTGATGAGTGCTCTCCATAAGTTCCTTTGCTATGCATGTTGGGCGTCGCAATCTCAAACCGGGCAATGCCCTCGCCCTTCAAGGGGCATCCGGCCATCTTTCGCCGACCTGTCATCGAATGGGGCTGCTTACGTCGGCATCGATTCCAAGGACGACAATATCCACCTCCTTGGCAGCATCCGCAACAGGGTGCGGACATGTCTGCAGGCAGGCCATTGGGCACTGCCAAATCCCCATCTTCAGGCAGCCCTTGCCGACGGTTGGCGGCGAAGCGCGGCATTCTACTGCTGAACTCGACCTCGCACAACAGCAATTCGCATGCGCCAAAGTACGTCGTCTTCAATGCAACCCATTGAATAACAGTTATTTTACTTTCATTCGAAATCGATTCCGGAGTTGTTCCCAGCGGTTCGGGGGAACCGGAAGCGGGGCCTCGACCGTGGTAGGGTGGTGCCTGCAACCTGATTGGGAGAGCAAGATGCGGATCGTTGGGGCGTTGGCAACGTTGTGGCTTGCGTTGCTTGTGGTCAATGGCTGCGGTGAAGACAGCCGAAGAGAGACGGGTGCGGAGGGCGAAGCTCCTACGGCGGATGCGCCGCGCACCGGTTCGGCCAAGGCGTCGGACCGCCTCGTGCGCTACACCGAGGAGCGCGCGCCCTGCCGTGACCGCACGCCGTTGCGCCAGCCCCTCTTTGGCGACTTGCACGTACACACCAGCTTCTCCTTCGATGCCGCCGCCAACAGTATTGGCGCCACGCCCACCGATGCCCACCGTTTCGCCCGCGGCGAGGCCATCGACTTTTGGCCGCTTGACGAGAGCGGCGGGCCGGCGGGCAAGTTCGCCATCGATCGGCCGCTGGACTTCCTGGCGGTGACCGACCACGGCGAGTTTCTCGGTGAGCGGGCTTTGTGCCGAACCTCAGGCTCAGTGAGCTATGAGACGCCGTTCTGCGCCGGTTACCGAGCCGACGAACGCCAAGGCATGCTGATGCTCGGCCAAGTCATCACCACCGAGACGCCGGCTCGGGTCGGGGAGGTGTGCGGTGCGGACGGCGGGGTTTGCCTAGCCGCCGCCAAGGGGCCTTGGAAGCGCTTGATCGAGGCTGCGGAGGTAGCCTATGACCGCAGCGAGGCATGCAGCTTCACCAGTTTCGTTGGCTACGAGTACACTGGCACGCCGGGCGTCTCCAACTATCACCGCAACGTCATCTTCCGCAATGCCGAGGTGCCGGAACTGCCCGTCTCCTACATTGACGCGCCCATCGACAGGAGCCTGTGGCAGCAGCTGGATGTGGCCTGCAACGACCGGACGGGCTGCGACTACCTGACCATCCCGCACAACACCAACCTCGCCAACGGGCGCATGGCGCCCTACGTGGGCTTGGAGGCCACGGTGGAGAATCGGCGAGCCTATGCCGAGGTGCGGCTGGACCGCGAGCCGATCGTCGAGATCTTCCAGCACAAGGGCGCCTCGGAGTGCATCAATGGCCTGTCCGCGGTCCTGGGCGCGCCGGACGAGCTGTGCGATGTGGAGGCGGTCCGAGTGCTTGGGCGCAAGGAGGCGTTCACCGCCATGGCCACGTTGGACGGCGAGTTGGTGACCAGCGAGCAGGTTCTGGAGACCACCGAGTGCGGCGATCAGGTCGGCGCCAACGGGATGGTTGGCGCCGGCTGCGTGGACGAGACCGATTTCGTGCGCTCGGCGTTGTTGGTGGGCCTGCAGGAGGAGCGAGCGATCGGCCTCAACCCCATCAAGCTCGGCATCATCGCCTCCACGGACACCCACACCGCAACGCCGGGGGCGGTTGCCGAAGCGGACTATCGCGGGGCGGTCACGGGCGAAGCCACGCCCCAGGCGCGCTTGGAGCGCGGTCTTTTGACCAGCGGACGCGATGGCAACCCGGGCGGCTTGGCCGGGGTCTGGGCAGTGGAGAACTCTCGCGACGCCATTTTTGAGGCCATGCAGCGGCGTGAGGTCTTCGGCACCTCCGGTCCGCGCATCACGCCCCGCTTCTTCGCGGGCTGGGGCTATGCGCAAGACCTTTGCGACAGCGAGACCTTGGTAGCCGAGGGCTACGCTCGCGGCGTGCCCATGGGGGGAGATCTTGAGGACGTGCCTGCCCGCGGCGCCAGGCCGAGCTTCATCGCGTTTGCCGCCCGGGATTCGGCCGAGGACGCAACGCCCTTGCGGGAACTGCAGCTCGTCAAGGGCTGGATCGACGGCGAGGGCGCGCTGCGCTACGCCGCGCGCGCCATTGCCGGCGCCGACCGCGGCGCCGATACGCTCTGCGCCGTGGTTCAGGATGAGACGTTCGACGCCACGCAGTCCGCCTACTACTATCTGCGGGCCGTGGAAGAGCCAACGCCGCGCTGGAGCGCCTATGACTGCCAGCGCATCGAGGAGGCCGTCCGGCCGCCGGTTTGCGGCGACGGATCCCTCCCCGAAACCACCGTGGAGATGGCTTGGACATCCCCCATCTGGTATCGGCCCGAGCAATCGATTCCCGCGGAATGATCGAGGGATGCGCCTTGCGCTGCGTAAGGAATTCGCTGGATTCAGGACGAGGGTGGGAAGCACTCAGTGAACGCCGGAAACTCCGCGAGCCGAAGGTTGGCCGCGACCGTCACGCGACCGCTGCGCCGTGTGCGGGCTCAGAAACACTTCGGAACTTGGCCTATGCAACGGTAGCGGAGTTTCGCGCCAGCGAAACTACAACGCGAACCGAAGGTTCGCGCGTTCCCTGCTTGCGCCAGTTTGGCTATTATGGCGGTCATACTGCGGTCAGGTTCATTTCGCTAGGCGCGTAGCTCAGTTGGTTAGAGCGCTACCTTGACATGGTAGAGGTCCCCGGTTCGAATCCGGGCGTGCCTACCAGATCAGCGAATCGAGTTAGGTTCGCGCACTTGCTGATGCAGTCAACGCCATGACGGCCCCGATTGGGGCGCTCGCATCGACGCCGGCATTCCGCGCCCGTTTGGACGTTCGATTTCGTCAAAACTGGCTCGGCATTCTCCCCCGTCGCGTAAGCAAGGAGCGGCGGCATCGAATTTTCGCTTTCGCGACTTCCTACGGCGCAGGCTCCTAGCACTCCAAGGGCTGTCCCGCTGCGTCCTCCCGGATGCCGTCGCCGTCCGCGTCCATGGCTTGGCGCGCCCGGCCTTGGGCGTTCAGAATGATCTGACGGGCGAATCGGGCATCGCCATCGGCAGGGCAGTATTGGAAGTTGCCGTTCTGCCAGTCCGTCAAGCCGGATCCGTGAATGAGCAGATGGCTGCGGCTGCGGAACGCGCGCCAACGGATGCGTTCCCCCTCAGCCAAGGGCGGCAGCCTAAGGCCCACCAACTCACCCTCATCAACCTGCAGATCCCGATCCTGATCCAGAAACACGATCGCTCCCTCATGCCAACGGTTTGTGCCCAAGCATGCCGGTCCTTGACCGGCACACAGGGTGGCGGGGGCGTTGTGGGTGATGGCCAGATGGCGGGTGGCGCGCACCGCGCCGAGCATGGCGTTGATGCGTGCCGCGGCGCGGTGGTCGGCGCCGAGTTCGATGAAGGCGGGCAGGGCAGTGCCCATCAGCAACCCGGCAATGGCCAAGGCTACGAGCAGTTCAAGCAGCGAAGCCCCGCGGCAGCGCCAGCGGACTGCCGTACCAGGGGGCTGGCCTTGGGCTGCCGTTTGGTGCCCACGGGGAGGATGTTGATGCGGAGGGTGCTTCATGGCTCGAAGACTATCCCCATGCACAAGCTGCCACCAGTGGCGATTGGCGTGACGCGCCTTAGGACATCCGCCCGAACATTCCGCAAATGATCCAGCAAACCTTCGCCTCAAGGGGCCAGGCCGCATGTGCGGATTCACGGTCCCGTCGGAACCCAGTCCGCGCAACGTCACGCAACGTGCCCTCACCAAGCCTGTTTGCAGGGGCCGCAGGCGGTTTAAGGGACCCATCGGAACCTGACCTACGCTGCGGCAGCGGAGTTTCGCGCACCGAAGCTCCAACGCGCCTGCCTCGCGGGCGCACAGGCGCGTTGACACCATCACCGGCTTGCTCTAAAACAAGCCAAGCGCTTGATTTAGTCGGCAGTTGCGCATCATCATCAGGAAGAGGAGGGAATCCAGATGGGAATCATTGCAGTGATGAGGTTCACTATTGGGAGGCTTGGCTCGTGGGGCGTCTTGGCGCTGCTGGCGTTCGGCTTCACCGTGATCGGGAAGGCACCTGCAAGTGTGGCTGCGGAGGACGCCGGATCCGGCCTGATCGAGGAGATCGTGGTCACTTCCCGGCGTCGCCAGGAATCGCAGCAGGACGTGCCGCTGTCGGTGACCGCCTTTGGCGCGGAGCAGATCGACCAGATCAAGCCGCAGACCTTGCGGGACTTCGACGGCTTCATCCCGAACATGTACATCGGCATGAACACCGCCGGTCCCGGCGCCAGCGCCCTTTACGTTCGCGGTGTCGGCTACCCTGACATCGAGAAGACCCAAAGCCCGCAGGTTGGCGTCATCGTCGATGGCATCCAAATCGGCTCCAGCACCGGCCAGCTGATCGACACCTTCGACGTCGAGAGCATCGAGGTCAACCGCGGCCCGCAAGGCGTGCTGTTCGGCAAGAACACCATTGGCGGCAACGTGGTCGTCAACCGGGTGCGGCCGCAATTCAACGAGACGGGGGCGCGGCTGTCCGCCGAACTCGGCAACTTTGACTCCCGAATCATCAAGGGCCGGATCAACATCCCGCTGATCGACGACAGCTTGGCGCTCAAGGTGGGCGCCGTTTCCCGAGAGCGGGACGGGTTCTACGACAACATCACTTTGGGCGATTCCGCCGGCGACGTCGATTTCGCCTCCTACACGGCGGCGCTGCGCTGGGCGCCGACGGACAGCTTCGACGCCATCCTCACCTACGACCGCATCCGCGACCGGAGCCAGATTCCGCCCCAGGATCCGCGCTTCAACGGCGATGATCCGTTTGAGAACCTTGCTGACAAGAAGGAGCCGACCAACTACGACGTGGACCAGGTGGGGCTCCGGGCGCAATGGGAGCTCGGCAACGGATACGTCATAAACTCGATCACCGGCTACCACGCCGGCGACGACAAGGTCAATCAGGACTTCGACGGCGGCTCCATCAATGGCGGAGCTTCTCCGTTCGCCCAACTGCACACCCTGCGCGACCAGCAGTACGACGTCTTCACCCAGGAAGTGCGGCTTTCCGGAGACTTTACGGATACCGTGGACTTCATGGCGGGCATCTATTACTTCGATTCGGAACTGGAGTTCCAGCAGCACACCAACAACGTGCTGCAAGTGCCCTTCGGCCTGCCGCCGGGCGCGCCTTGCGCGGCTGTCATTCCGACGCTTCGAGAAAATCCCAGCCTCGGCAACGCGCTCTGCCAGTTCCCCAACGCCCGCAGCATCCAAATTGCGGGAGAGGACGTGCAGTCCGTGGCGGTGTTCGGGGCCGTCAATTGGCGCCCAGTCGAGAATTTGGAGCTCAGCTTCGGCGCCCGTTACATCGACGAGGAGAAGGATGTCTTCAACTCCTACTTCGACTACACGACGGGAACCTTTGACACCGGCTCCCCCGTCCAGGAATTCAATTTCGCCGGACTGCCGGAGCGCCGGGGAACCGCCTACGAGGCCAGCGACTCCTGGGACGACCTCATCCTGCAGGCCTCCGCCACCTGGGCCATAACCGACGTCAACACCGCCTACGTCAGCTATTCGGAAGGCTTCCGCAGCGGCGGCTTCAGCATTCGCTCCGCCCGTGACCCCAACGAGGCGGCCTTTGATCCGGAAGACGCCTTCCAGGTGGAGGTTGGCCTGAAGAACGAGTTTTTCGAGCGTCGGCTGCGCGTCAATCTCGCCTACTTCCACTTGGAGCGCGACGGTGCCCAATTCAGTTCCATCATCACCTTGCCGCCGGGATCCATTCCGGGCACCACCACCATCATCAACAACGGCGGCACTACCGAGCACACCGGCGTCGAGCTGGAGTCGCAATGGCTCATCAACGAAGACTTCACCTTGGTGGTCAACGGGGGCATTCTGGACACCAAGAACGAGGCGTTCACCATCGACTGCCACATTCTGGACGGATGCACCGCTGGCGGCGTCCTTGGCGCGGACCCCCGCGGCACCTTGCGCACCTTGGGCGGCAACTCGGATTCCCGGCAGCCCGACTGGAACGTCAGCGTCACGCTGGCCTTCGCCCGGCAGATCGGCTCCGGCATGTTCTCGGCCAACGTCGGCTGGAAGAAGGTGGGCGACTTCCTGCTGGTCAACACCGGCGGCGGCGCCGACCAGCGCCTGTATGAAGGCGGCTACTTCGGCCTCGACGCCCGGGTGGCCTACGAGTGGACCTTGGACAACGGCAACACGCTGGCCATTGCCGCGTTCGGCAAGAACCTGACCGACGAGGAGTGGCGCGAACAGGCCCTGTTCCTCGGCGGCTTCCAGACCGGCTTCCAAGGTTGGGGCGCGCCGCAGACCTACGCGGTTGAGCTGTCCTACTCAATGTAGGTTGGGGCAACGCGCCTTAGGCAAACTCCCGGTTCGCACCCTGACCAAGTGCGGGCTAGAGGCTTTGTGAGCGATTCCGTCAGCAGCCGCCTGGATCAAGGTCCTAGCCGCGCCTACGCTTGGCTGGTGGTGGCGGCGCTGGTCGTGGCGGCGCTGGTGGCCTTCATCGACCGCCAAGTGGTGGCCATCGTGGTCGATCCCATGAAGGCGGACTTGGGCGTCAACGACGCCCAGATCGGTTGGCTTTACGGCGTCTTTGCGGTGTTCTACGCCGTCGCGGCACTGCCCATCGCTTGGTTGGCGGACCGCCGCAGCCGCAAGCTCATTATCGCAGGCGGCATCTTCCTCTGGTCGCTGATGACCATGGCCTGCGGCGTTTCGCGGACCTTTTGGCAGGTTTTGCTGGCGCGCATTGGCGTGGGCGTCGGCGAGGCGACCTTGAGCCCAGCCACCACGTCCTTGGTGGGCGACCTCTTTCCCCGGGCGCAGGTGCCGGTGGCGATGTCGGTGTATCAGGCCGGTCCCATCATGGGCTCGGGGCTTGCCTTCATCATCGGCGGCTACGTGCTCGGCTTGGTGCAGGATGCGCCGCCGTTGGTGCTGCCGGTGTTCGGTGAGCTGGCTCCTTGGCAGCAGACCTTCGTGTACGTCGGCGCGCCTGGCCTGCTCCTGGCCCTGCTCTTCGTGCTGTTGCGGGAGCCCGCGCGCCGGGGGGGCGACCACGGCCGGGGTGGCACCTTGAGCGAACTGGCGGACTTCTATCGGCAAAACCTCAGGGCGTTGGCGCTGCACCACTTTGGCTTTCTGGCACTGGTTCTGGCGGGCTACGCCTTCGTCTTTTGGAGCGTGTCGTTCTTCGTGCGCGTACACGGCCTTGAAGCCGCCGATGCCTCGCTGGCCTTCGGCTGGATCTTCCTCATCGCCGGGCCGCTGGGGCCGGTGGTGGTGGCCTTGCTGGCCCGGCGCTTGAGTGACCGGGGCGCCAAGGACGCCAACATCGTTGCCGGCATGGTTGGCGGCGCTTTGGCCATCGTCAACATCGTCGTCATTCAGTTCGCGCCGAGCGCCTTTTGGGCTTTTGTCCTTTACTTTCCGGCCATGCTGTTGATCAACTCCCCGTTCGGCATCGCTGCCGGTGCCTTGCCCGTGATAACGCCGTCCAACCTGCGTGCCCAGGTGGCTGCGGTGTATCTGTTCGTCTCCGCCTTGGGCATGATGCTGGGACCGCCGATCGCCGGCGCCTTCAACGAATACGTCTTTCCCGATGCCGGTGGCGTGCGCTACTCCTTGGTGACGGTGTCCAGCTTCTTCGGGCTGTTGGGCGTCGCCCTGCTGCAGTTGGGCCGCAAACCCTATGCGGCTAGCCTCGAAGCAGCGGACCGGCGCGACGGATGAACGGCCCATCGGAACGGCTGACGCCGACGCAGCGGCTTGGCTACGGGATCGGCGACTTCGGCATCAATCTTTACTTCATCTCGACGCTGACCTACCTGCTGTACTTCTACACGGACGTGTTTGGCCTGTCGGCCGCCGCCGCCGGGGGCGTGATGCTGACGGCGCGCATCGTTGATGCGGTCACCGATCCGCTGATGGGCGCCATCGCGGAGCGCACCCGCAGCCGTTGGGGGCGCTTGCGGCCCTACCTACTGTTTGGCGCCCTGCCTTTGGGCGCCTCAGCGGTGCTGACCTTAGCCAGCCCGGAGTTCAGTGATTCGGGCAAGCTCTGGTGGGCCTACCTCACCTACATCGCCTTCAGCATCGCCTTCACGGTGGTCTCGGTCCCATACTCGGCCCTGACCGCCTCGCTGACCGCCGATTACCACGAGCGCACGGTGCTTTCGACCATGCGCATGGCCTGCGCCTTCGGCGGCGGCTTGGCGATATCGGTGGGCATGCCGATCCTGGTGGGCCTGTTCGAGGCCGAAGCCGAGGGCTACTTGTGGTCGATGATCATCTTCGCGGCGTTGGCGACGCCCTTGCTCGCGTTGACGTTCGCGCAAACCGAGGAGCGCATTCAACCGCCGGCGAAGCAGCGGCTGGCGATCCGCGATAGCTTGAGGGCGGTGTTCCGCAATCCGCCGCTGTTGGTGGTCATGGTGATGTTCTCCTGCGGCATGCTGTCGTTCACGGTGCGCCAGGCCGTCGCCATCTACTACTTCAAGTACAACTTGGGGCGTGCGGACCTGATCGAAACTTGGTTTTTGGTGACCCTCTCGATCATGTTCGTGGGGCTCCTCTTCACGCCCAAGCTGGCTGACCGATACGGCAAGCCGGGCGGCATCCTCATCGGTGCCGTGGTCACCATTGCCGCGGCCTTGGGCCTGCACTTCACCCCCTACGATGAGATCGAGCTGATCTTCCTGTGGGGCTGCCTGCTGGCCTTGGGCGGCACGCCGATCGCCGTGCTCGGCTGGGCGATGATTCCGGACACGGTGGACTACGCCCAAGCGCGCTTCGGCGCGCGCGCCGACGGCTCCGTCTTCGCGATGTCGAGCTTCTTCCAAAAGCTGGCCAAGGCGCTGGGCGGAGCCGGCGTCGCCGCCGTGCTCGCGCTGGCTGGCTACGTGGCCAACGCCGAACAGACCCCGGCGTCATTGGACGCCATTCGCAGCCTCACGACGCTGGCGCCGGCCGCCATCATGGTCGTCATGATCGTCGCTGCGCTGAGTTATCCCTTAAGCCGCAAAGCGCATGGGAAACTGGTTGCGGAACTGGGCGGCTGAGCCGTACATGTCTTAGGGCCGGGCCACGGCGCGGTTATCGGCCGCCGGGGAGGGGAACTTGGCGATCAGGGTGGGCGGTCCGCGGTCGGAATCAAGGTGCAGGCGGGTCACCAAGCCAATCACGCCGGCGCCCTCGCTGAAGTGGCTGACGCGCAAGCTCTTGAAGCGAAATCCGCAAAGGTACACACTCCTTCCGTCGTCTTTGCACGGAAGCTCGCCTGACTGGTGGCCATGGTTCCTCTCTGTGCCATCGGGTCGGCCCACGGAGCAGCGCGGGATGAAGCGCGCAGCCTCTTAGTGGACCGATGCCGCGAACAGATGCGCAGCTTTGGCGCGGCAGCCCGGTAGGTTTACGTTGACCAAGACCCTCGCGCTTATCGAGCCTCAAGCACTTGGTGATCCATGAAGCAGGCGTCTGCCGTTCTTGCGCTCATTCTCGCAACCTTGGTCTGCCTTTCCGCGGCAGGCCAGGAAAGCCCGTTGCCCGATCGGCGGGGCGTTGCCAAGATCGGTGAGGACTTGATTGGCCCGAAGGTTGATTCAATTGAAGACACCGGCTTCCATGCCTGTTGGCTGGCTTGTGGCGAACATGCCGCCTGCGCG
This sequence comes from Gammaproteobacteria bacterium, assembly GCA_026709365.1. Taxonomy (GTDB): domain Bacteria; phylum Pseudomonadota; class Gammaproteobacteria; order Pseudomonadales; family Azotimanducaceae; genus Azophilus. Next base: position 55,105 of record JAPOTD010000062.1, on the reverse strand, counting down.
GCCTTCACCTTCGACTTCCGCGAAAGGACCTGCCTGCTTAAGTCAAGCGTGGACCGAACGGAGCCCCGGGAAGGCTTCACGTCAGTGCGCATGGTCGAAACCGTTGACGCCCAGCACGAGTTGGCCAACAAACGGTTGCGTGACCTGGACTATCTGTCGGAAGACGAAGTCGCTGAAGTTCGTGACCTCGCGCGCGACCTCGGCTCACGGGTGGCTGCGACCGAAGGCAGCTTGGAAGCGCTGAAGCGACTGGCCGCTGCCGCCGAGGACTTCGGGAACATGAGGGTTGCGGCGCAGCACCTCGCCGTGGCCGCCATGCTGTCCGATAGCTCCGAAGCTTGGCTCGACCTGTCCCGGGTTCTCGCAAAAACTGAAGTCGACTCCTACTTCGAACGGCTTGAACTGGCAAACGAAGCTCTGTTCGCAGCGGTGAACGCATACTTGCGTACTGATGGCCGCTCGGCTCGCGCGACCGCGTTGGTGGCGCTGGCACGGCGGCTTGAAGATCGTCAGCGTGGCGACGACATGATCTCGGCTTTGCGGCTTAGCCAGCGGCTGGCTCCGCGTCGGTCCACTAGGGAACTGCTCGACCATGCGCTGGACACCTACGGTTTTCGGTTGGTTGAGCACAGGGTGGATGATCAGCCCGTCATTCCGCGGCTTTGCCTGCGGTTTTCGGAAGAACTTCGTCGAGATGCAGACTACGCGCCTTATGTCCGGATCCGCGATCATGATCGCTTGCCGGTTGAGGCGGAGGGCAACCAGCTCTGCGTCGGCGGCTTGCGGCATGGTCAACGCTACGAATTGCTGGTCCGCGCAGGCTTGCCCTCCAGCCAAGGGGAGCGCCTTCGCGCTGCCCATGAACTGCAAATCTACGTCCGTGACCGCCCCCCTTCGGTGCGTTTCAAGGATCGAGCCTACGTGCTGCCGAAGAGCGTCGGCTCGGCCATTCCGGTGGTTACCGTCAATGTGGATGAATTGGCCATCGCAATTTATCGCATCGGACCGCGCAACTTGGTGACCGCCATTCGAGACGATTTGTTCGACCGGCCGCTGACGGCGTGGGCGGAAGATCAGCTCGGTGAGCAAATCGGGGAGCCGGTGTGGGCGGGGGTTGCGGAGGTGAGTGGCTCACGCAATGAGGAAGTCACCACCCGCTTGCCCATGGATGAGGTGGTTCGTGAGTTTGAACCGGGCGTTTACGCGGTAACTGCCCGGTTGCCAACGTCGGACGAGCGTTGGGCCCAAGCCGCCACGCAATGGTTCGTAGTCACTGATCTGGCCGTTGCGTCCATGAGCGCTGCTGAAGGGGTGCATGGATTCGTGCGGGCGCTGTCCACCGCCGAACCGGTCGCGGGCGCAAAGGTGCGCCTGGTTGCCGTCAACAACGACGTTCTTGGCGAGGCACTGTCCGATGAAGCAGGCTACGTGCGGTTTGATCCCGGGCTGACTCGGGGTGTCGGTGGTGCCGCACCGGCACTGCTGGAGGTCCAGAGCGGTGGCGACTTCACTTTTCTGGATCTCGCAAAGCCGGGCTTTGACCTCTCCGACCGTGGTGTGCAGGGTCGCCCAGCGCCGGGGCCCGTGGACGTTTTCGCCGCCACCGATCGCGGCGTCTATCGACCGGGGGAAGTGGTGCGCTTGACAGTCCTTGCACGCGATGCCCGCGCCAGCGGCATTGAATTGCTGCCGTTGACTTTGGTGGCCACCCGGCCTGACGGCGTTGAGTACCTGCGCACTGTGCTTGATGACCAAGGCGCCGGCGGACGCACCTACGCCCTAGCTTTGGGTTCGAGCGCCCCGCGCGGCACTTGGACGGTCAGATTGCATGCCGACCCTGAAGCGGGGGCGCTCGCCAAGCGAACTTTCTTGGTCGAGGACTTCGTGCCTGAGCGCATTGAGTTGGATCTTGCCGCTGCTAAAGGCATGATTGATGGGCGCAAGCCGTTTAGCGTCGCGCTTCAAGCTCGCTATCTCTATGGACCGTCGGCATCGGGACTGCCCATCACGGGCGAAGTGCGCGTACGGACGGTGAGAGCCTTGCCCGGCTATCCAGGCTTCAGCTTCGGTTTGGCAGATGAGGAGGCTGTGGCGGTCGCCGAAGCTCTGCCGTCATCCAAGACCGACGACTTTGGCAAAGCGGAGCTTGTCTTGCCGGTGCCAGCGAGCGAAGCGGTCAGCCGGCCACTCGAAATGACGGTGGGCGTCCAAGTCACCGACAGTTCCTCCCGCCCTGTTGAGCGCACGCTGACCCGGACGCTTCTGCCGGGTGGCATCCGTCTGGGCATTCGCCCCTTGTTCGATGACCAAGCGGACGTGGGTGGTCTTGCCCGGTTTGAAGTGATCGCCATTGATGCCGATGGGAGGAAAACCTCCTTGGACCGGGTCGATTGGTCGCTTTCGAGGGTAACCAAACGCTGGCAATGGTACTACCTGAACCGCCGTTGGAACTGGGAACCCGTCACTGAGCGCACGCAAGTTGCCAATGGCGAAGTAGCCTTGGCGGACGAGGGCAGGGTCATGCTGGAAGCTGCGGTTGAGCGGGGCGTTTATGAGTTGAGGCTCACTGATGCGGGCGATGGGTTGGCTGCTGCGTCGCTGCGCTTCAACGCTGGCTGGCACCGCGCCGAAGGCGCACCGGACACGCCGGACATCCTGCCGCTGGGTCTGGACAAGCGGAGCTACCGGGTCGGCGAATCAGTCAGCCTTCGCTTGTTGCCCCGGCATGCTGGCAAGATCCGTATTGCGGTCGTCAACGATCAGTTGGTTGACGTCAGTCATTTTGACGTCGCCCAGGGCGAGACTGTGGTTCAGATTCCGGTTTCGGAAAGCTGGGGGACCGGTGCCTATGTTTCCGCCACCCTGGTCCGGCCGCTGGACTCGGCGGCTGGGCGCGGTCCGACACGCGCCATAGGGCTCGCTTGGGTAGCTGTTGAACCCGGCGCTCAAGTGCTCGACGTGGCCCTTTCCGTACCGGCCACAGCGGTCCCCCGGGGCTCGTTTGATGCAGACCTGCTGATCGCTGGCTTGCCCCCGGGCGAAACAGCTTACGTAACGGTCTCGGCCGTGGATTTGGGCATACTCAATCTCACCGAGTTCGAAACGCCGAACCCGGAGCGGCACTACTTCGGTCAGCGAGCGCTGGGCGTGGAAATGCGCGACCTGTACGGTCGGTTGATACAGGGTGGCGAAGGCCACCAGGGTCGGATGCGTTCGGGCGGTGATGAGCAGCTGCGGCTGCCTGCCATGGCGATTCCCGGCGACGTTCTGATGGCTGAATTTTCGGGCTTGGTCGAGGTGGGGGCCGACGGCGGGGCGGTAGTGCCGATCTCGGTCCCCGACTTCAACGGCAGTGTTCGGGTCACGGCGCTGGCTTGGACGAAGACCGCCGTAGGCAGCGCCTCCGAAGACGTCATTGTGCGTGATCCCATTGTGGTTGCCGCCGCCTTGCCCCGCTTTCTGGCGTTGGGCGACAGCAGTCGGTTAGGCATTGACGTCGCCCATGGGAGTGGTCCGGCCGGCTTGGTTCAGGTGCGTGTTGAGGCGGACTCCGGCCTTGCAGTCGCCGGAGAGGCGAGTCAGGCCTTCGAGTTGCTGGATGGCGAAAGGAAGCAGCTGTCGTTTCCCATCAGGGCGGTAGCGATCGGCGATCCCCAACTGCGCATAAGCACCTTGACGCCTGACGGCGGAACCTTGCTTAAGACTGTCACCTTGCCGGTTCGTCGCAACGACCCCGAGGTCGTCCGAAGCACACCGTTGTCGCTTGCGCCCACAGAGCGGCTGATTGTTGACCGCAGCACTTTCGCTGGCTTGTTGCCGGATTCGGGCGTTGCGACCTTAGGTGTTGGCGCGGCCTCATGGTTGGACGTCTCAAGCCTGCTCCATTCCCTCGGTGACTACCCTTATGGCTGCACTGAGCAGATCACGTCCAAGGCGTTGCCCTTGATCTACTTTGATGAGGCGGCTGCGGCAATGACCCGCCAAGGACAGCTTTCGCCTAGGAAAAGGGTGGATCGAGGCATTGCCGAGGTGTTGGCAAACCAGTCGTCGAGCGGCTCATTTGGCCTCTGGCGGACTGGTCGCGACAGCCTTTGGTTGGATGCCTACGTGACGGACTTCCTTAGCCGCGCCCAAGGTCGAGGCTATGCGGTGCCCGCCGCCGCGTTCGGCAACGCGTTGGACAGTCTCCGAAACTCCTTGAACTACGCCCAGGGCTTCGAGCATGGGGGCGTGGACGTCGCCTATGCTTTGATGGTGTTGGCGCGTGAGGGTTTGGCCTCCATTGGGGATCTGCGCTACTACGCCATGGCCAAGGGGGAGGAGTTCGCTACGCCAATGGCTAAGGCGCAATTGGGCGCGGCGCTGGCCCACTACGGCGAGAAGGCCCTGTCCGACGAGATGTTCAGGGCGGCCTTGCGGCAAGCGTTGAGGGTCCAGCCTGAGTCCCGGGATTGGCGGCTGGACTACGGTTCGGACCTGCGTGACGGGGCAGCGGTCTTGGCGCTTGCGTCGGAGGTGCGTTCCTCGGTGGTCGGGAATTCCCAACGCCTAATGAACGTTCTGGCAAGGCGCCAGCATCTTTGGACTTCGCCGCAGGAACAAGCTTGGTTGCTCATGGCTGCCCACGCTCTGGCTGAAACCGGCGGCGACGGCCTGCACATCGACGGCGAAGCCTGGGCGCAGGGGCTGCCTCTCAGATTTGAGGCTGCGGTCATCAATGATGGCAGGGTTGTCATTGAGAATCGTTCGCGGCTGACGAAACCGGCGGTGCTGACCACACGGGGCGTCCCAGCCAAGGGACGACCGGCAGACGGAGAGGGCTATCGGCTTCAGCGCGAGTACTTTACCTTGCAAGGTGCTCCTGCCTCTCCCGAGGCGGTTAGGCAGAACGACCGGCTCGCAGTGGTCTTGACAGTGCAGTCCGAGCAAGTGCGGCGGGCGCGGCTTATGATTGACGACCCGCTCCCGGCGGGTTTCGAAATCGACAATCCAAATCTGGTTTCTTCCGGCAATGTGAGTGGCTTGGATTGGCTGGACACGCATGGCGAAGTGGCGCAGGTTCAGTTTTTGGACCAACGATTCACGGCAGCCATCGACCATGACGGCAAGGGCAGGGTGCGTTTGGCATACATAGTGCGGGCGGTGTCGCCGGGGCGATTCCATCATCCCGCCGCTGTCGTTCTTGACATGTATCGACCGGAGTTTCGCGCTTGGACGGACAGCGGCCGGGTCGAGGTCTCCGGCGCACTGAACTAGCATGCTGAGTCTCGGCCGCGGTTTCCGCATCGGCCTGACGGCGTCGATTGCCGCGATTGCGGCATGGGTGGGCTTTGAGCTTTGGGTTCGGACGGCCAGCCTGCCGCAGCTAGCTCCTGATACATCTGCCGCCGTGTTGGATCGGCATGGGCGCTTGCTGCGCGCCTACCAGGTCGCCGACGGCCGTTGGCGGCTGCCGGTCGATGTCGAACAGGTGGACCAAGGGTACATCGCGCAATTGATCGCATACGAAGACCGGCGCTTCTGGCAGCACTCGGGGGTTGATGCGCGGGCGTTGCTTCGGGCTGCAGGCCAAGCGTTGGCTACCAGACGGCTCCAGTCCGGCGCTTCGACGCTGTCCATGCAAGTAGTGCGGCTCTTGACTAGGGTGCCGACGCGTTCCTTTTTCGGGAAGCTGCGCCAGATCAGGTTCGCGTTGGCCCTTGAGCGTCAGCTGACCAAGACCCAAGTGCTGGAGTTGTATCTGACCTTGGCGCCGTTCGGTGGCAATGTGGAAGGTGTGCGAGCAGCTGCCTTGACTTGGTTCGGCAAGGAGCCGCATCGGTTGACGCCAGCTCAGGCGGCCCTGCTTGTGGCTCTGCCGCAGGCGCCCGCGTGGCGCCGCCCCGACCGCCATCCAAGGGCAGCGCGCCGGGCTCGTGATCGGGTTCTCGCCCGCTCGGTGGATGCGGGTGCGTTGAGTGCGGAGCAAGCGGCTGCTGCCCGCTCGGAGGCGCTGCCGCACCGACGCAACGCCTTTCCTCAACATGGCGTTCATCTGGCGGATCGTTTGCGCCAAGCTCGGCCCAATCAGGCGGTTTTGCGGACCACGATTGATCGCGATGTCCAATCTCGCATCGAACGGCTGCTTGTGGATTCAGCGGACCAGTTCCCGCGCGCCATGTCTGGGGCCGTCGTGGTTGCCGACCACGGCTCCGGGGAAATCCTGGCGTCAGTCGGCTCGCCCGGTTTGGTTGACGATGCGCGTCAAGGCTTCAACGACATGACAGTGGCCGTTCGTTCGCCGGGTTCGCTACTTAAACCCTTGATTTATGCAATGGCGTTCACCGAGGGCCTCGCACATCCGGAGAGCCTGATCGAGGATCGTCCCACAGCATTTGGAGTTTACGCGCCGACCAACTTTGACGATCACTATCGTGGGGCGGTCACCGTTCGCCGGGCGCTGCAGCAGTCGCGCAACGTGCCGGCCGTGGTACTGCTCGATGCGCTTGGCCCAGCGAGATTCCTGTCGCGAATGCGCCGTGCCGACGTTGTGCCGGTGGTGCCCACCGGGGTGGCGAATCTAGCGATCGGTCTTGGCGGCTTGGGAATCAGCCTTTTGGACCTCGTCACCCTCTACACAGCGCTTGCCCGTGACGGCGGGGTGGTTCCATTGACCGCGAAACCAACGCGGGTCACAGCGCCTAACGTTCCTTTGATGTCGCCGGCCGCCGCCTGGCAGGTCACTGACATCCTAGCTGGCGCGCCCGCTCCCTCCGGATCATTGAATGGCCAGTTAGCGTTCAAGACGGGAACCTCCTACGGTTACCGCGATGCCTGGGCGATCGGCTATGACGGACGGCACGTCGTCGGCGTTTGGGTGGGGAGGGCGGATGCCGCGCCCTTGCCAGGGATCACCGGTCTCAAGTCGGCCGCACCTTTGTTGTTTGACGCCTTCTCTCGGTTGAAGCCAGCATTGGAGCCCTTTGCGCCGCCTCCGCAGGGCGTTCTGGTAGCTGAAAACTGGGAATTGCCCCAGCCCTTGCAACGGGTCAGGGGCCGTCGTGGACAACGCCCACGATTCGGGCCGGAGGTTGCCTTCCCGCCCGACAGGGCCCGAATTGAAACGGGGGGCGGGCAACTTGCGCTGAAAGTTCGCAACGGTGTTCCGCCCTTCACTTGGTTGGTTAACGGTCGCCCTGTGGCGGCCGCCACCCTTGACCGTCAGAGCAGCTGGGATACGGACGGCACGGGGTTTGCGTTGATTGCCGTGGTCGATTCCCAAGGGTCGGCAGCGCGGGTCAACGTGTTCCTTCAGTGACCTTCGGTCAGGTGGGGAATGCCGCCTCAACGACGAGGAGCCCAATGAACTTGTCGGTCACACAGGTCGAACTCAATCGCCACTGTCGTCTTCGCGACGCGGGCATGGCGTTCGCGGGGCCGCCGGTGGACTTCGGCGGCGCCTCCGCCATCTACGGCAAGGATCCGTTCGGCAACATCATCGAGCTTTACGAGATCCGCGATCCGGATACCGCCCAACTGGCTCGCTGAAGGTTCCAAACATCAGTGTGGCTGCCTTGGACTGAAGTCGTCGTTCGATGAGCCGGAGCGGGTTCGCACAGGCCGTTGCGGCGCTGGCCGCGCGGGCTTGGCGGCTCGATCCACGCGAGGGGATGCTTGGCGATTGATGCGCGGCTCCGAATGCGCCTGCGGAGCGGCCTGCCGAGTGGCTGGCGCGGAACGTTGCATCCGGGGCAATGCGCCGGGATTGAGGTTCGGCCTAGCGCGCGCTTCCCCAATTGCTTGGCGTCTGGTCGGCTGGTGGAGCTGCCGGTTGTCCGCGTGGCGCCTTTGCGCCTTGGGCGGTGGCGCACGGTTGATGCGCGTGCCTCGTGACACCTCAGCGCTTCTGGACGGTTGCGGCCTTGCCGGCGCTTCGCCCAAGGACGTGACCCGGGTTGGCTGATGCGTGATCGGTGTGGCGCCCGCGGGGGTGCGGTTCACCGTGGCTGCCCCTGCCGCCGCGCCGCTTGCGTTCGGTCGAGGCCGCGCTTCATCCAAGGGCGCGATTCGGGTCGGCCGGTGTATGACGGGAGCGGCCCCGTTCGCCAGCCTGTGGGCAATCGACTGTCCTTCGCCCGGCTGCGTCCGCCGTTGCCGCTCCCCTAGATGTCGATTGGCCCTGCGGCCTTCACCGCGTGGCCCGTTGTCTCGGCCGGCCCAACGCCGCCGGTCTCCCCGATGGCCCTCGCTCCGCCGTCCGTGGCCCCGGTCGGCCCATTGCCGGTGGTTGCGCTTGGAGCGCTCGGAGCGCCAGTCGTTGCCTCGGTGGTGGCGCTCGGAACGATGCCGGTGGCGATGGCGGCGGTCCCGGTCGTAGATGTTCAGCACCAAGTGCGGCCGCCGGTGGTAGAAGGGATCGTAGTAGCGGTAGCTGTAGTACGGATGGTCTTGGAAGCCGTAGTGGTGCAGGTGCAGGTTGCGCGTGTGCCAGCCGATGCTGAAGACGGAGGTCACCCCCCAGAACGGCCCGTAGGCGAAGTCGTAGCCTTGGTGGTAGGGGTAGTAGTACACCGGGTAAGGGCGGGGATGGTAGTGGTAAACCCGCACCGGCTGGCGCACGACCACCTGGGCAGGCTCGTAGTAGGGCACATAGATTTCGTCGGGGACGGCGGGCTTGATCTCGATGGCGCCCGCGTCGTTTACCGCCACCTCCTGCTTGCCGTCGCTCTTCAGGTTGCCGGCGTCCTTGGCCTGCTCCCGGAAGGCGCCGATCGCGGCGATGACGTCCTCCTCCTGGACGAGCACGGCCTCGCCGAGTCGGCGGGTCCAATCCAGGTTGCCGTCCATCAACGCCACCACTTCGGGATAGTTCAGCAGCGCGACTACGGCATCATCCCACTCTTCGTTCGGCTCCACCGCATCCCCGTCGGCGTTATCCGAGCCCGCTTCAAGAAAGCGCGCCGCCAGCACGATTTGCAGCGGGTAGGTCGAAGCGGGCAGCACCACGGCCAGCAGGTCGTCGGGATAGAGCGCCACCGGTGCCACCAAGGTTTCCAGCGCTTCGGCGTCCAAGCGCTCAACAGGTTCGACTTCCACCTTGCTGACGACTGCATCGCTGGATGCCGGGTTGTTCGCCGCCCAGACCGGCACCGTGCAGACTCCGGCCAACGCCGCGATGGAAAACGCCTTTAGGCCCTTGATCGAAAACAGAAATTTCATGGTTCGGTGCCTCGTCTTCAGTCAAGACCCTAGCAGACTAACGAGGTCATCCTGAACCGCAGCTAAACGCTTTGCGCATCAGGAGGCCGCTTCCGCAGTGTCCGGCAGGATCATGGTTCCCAGGTCAACTCGCGGAGTTCATCGCGCCGGCAGGCTGAACCCAGCGGTGCGCCGCAGGGCGCGGTCAAAGGTGTAGGTCGTTGCGGCGCCCGCTTTCGCAGCGGTCGCGCCGACGAGGTAGTCCGAGAAGTCTGCGCTGCCGCCCCTGCACGCATTCAGGGCTTCGGAGACGGCGCTGCGATTGAGGAACGCGAACTCGTCCGCTTCGAGCAAATGCCGCAACGTCTCGATGATCTCCGCCCTCGGCACTTTGTAAACGGAACTCAGCACCCATTCGACCTCGCACAGGACAATATCCGGCAACAGCACCTTGTCGGACTTGGACAGCGTCTGCTCAAGCGGAGCCTTTGCCTTCCTCGCCTGCGGCGGGTCATCGTCCAGCAACAGGCGCAGCAGGACATTGGCGTCAAAGGCGATCAACGAACCGCGTACTTCGCTGCCGCTCGCTCGCGGAGCGCCGCACGAATCCGTTCCCCATCCGCCCTTCGGCCCTTGGCGTAGCCCGAGAGCAGTCCCCTTAGCGAAGGCTTCTTGCTGCGGATGGGGCTGACCTGGAGGCTTCCGTCCTCGTCAAGATCGAAGGCCAAGTGGTCGCCGGTCTCGATCGCCATAAGGTTTCGAACCCGCTTCGTGTTATTCACCCGTCGGGAATACCCTTTTAACATCAACAACCCACAGGAGAATAAGCGGCTCGGAAATGCGCCGTTGCCGCGTTTTCACACCCGTAAAGGGGTTTCGTCGGAGCGCCTGAGTGAGTTGCCGGGGTCAGCGGGTCGATGGTATGTTAGCAGCTCATGTCAGGTTTTTGTGGAGTGGCTATGGCTATCGCTTTCGATACCTTGCAGGCTACCAAGCAGCTTGAAAAATGCGGCTTCAAGCGCGAGCAGGCGGAAACAGTCGCCGGGGTGATCCAAAGCGTTCAAGGCGACTTGGCGACCAAGGCCGACCTCACGGCGGCACTGGCGGAACTCAAGACCGACGTGCTTAACAGCATGACAACGAGGGCACTCAGCATTGCCGGGCTGGTGTCCGCGGCCTTGCTCGGCCTGAACACGGCAATCATGTTCTTTCTGCTGCGCCTATTCGGGGGCGAGGGGTAGGTGGCTGCTGGTGCGGTAATCCACCAAGGAGAGCGGCCATGAAAGGCGAAGGCTTGTGCCCGGAGGACGGCGGGCGATCCGCGCCTGCGTAGCTTCCTGCCGGATATCCGGCGCGGGCGGTCTTGCGCGATCCACCAAGGCTGTATATCCCGCCGAACGGCTGGACGTGCGCGGCGGCTTGCGGGAGGAGGCGGGGGGATCGCCGCCCGATTTGGGCGCATTCCGTAGGCCGCGCCCTTGCGCCCAATCCACGTCGGCGCTGCTGGAAGTCGGTAGTGGCTCAGTTTGAATTTGGCTGGGCTTGAGCAGCTGGCGCTCTGACGAGCGCCACTGCGAGGGCAAGATGCCCTCGCTCCGGGGGTAAAACGCCCGCTTCATGTGGAACCCCCGGAGCGGGCGTCCCGCCCTCGACCGAGTCACGACGAAGTGATTCAAACTGAGCCACTACCCTTGAATTTAGATGGTGCGCCGAAACAGAGTTGTGCTGTCGTTGAAGGAGCGAGTTTGGTCTGTCCGCCCCCATTCCAAGCTGGCCCCAATGCGTGTACGATACCCGCCCGCCGCACCCGTGGCCAAATTGGATAAGGCACCAGTCTACGAAACTGGGGATTGCTGGTTCGAATCCAGCCGGGTGCGCCAGCCCGGCCTGACGGTCGGGTTTGCAGTTTCGCTGACGCGAAACTGCGTGGCATCGAGGTAGCGTGCGGCACTAGGGCAATCGGAGACGGACATTGCAAGGCGATCCGCTGGCTGAGGGCGTGGAGTTGATGCTCGTTGGCATGGGCTCCGTGTTCGCCTTCCTCTTGATTCTGCTGTTCGCCACCAAGGCGTTGGGTGCCGTGGCGCAGCGGTTCGCCGGGCGCTCGCAAGCGGTGGCGGGAGTTGGGGACGGGCCGTCCCTGGAGGAAGCCGCCGCCATCGCCGCCGCCCTGCATCGGCATCGGCGCTGACCCAACCCCTCCCAAGTCCATGAACGCCGCCCCGCTGGGTTTGACCGAATTGGTGCTGCGCGATGCGCACCAAAGCCTGTTGGCCACGCGCCTGCGCATCGAGGACATGCTGCCCATTGCCGGCAAGCTCGACCAGGTGGGCTTCTGGTCCATGGAGTCCTGGGGCGGCGCCACCTTTGATGCCTGCATCCGCTACTTGGGCGAGGATCCTTGGGAGCGGCTGCGCCAGCTCAAGGCGGCCATGCCCAACACCCCCCAGCAGATGCTGCTGCGCGGCCAGAACCTGCTCGGCTACCGGCACTATGCGGACGACGTGGTGGACCGCTTTGTGGAGCGCGCCGCGGCCAACGGCGTGGACGTGTTCCGCATCTTTGACGCCATGAACGACATGCGCAACCTGGAACGGGCCATCGGCGCGGTGCGCCGGGTTGGGCGGCATGCCCAGGGCACCATCGCCTACACCTTGAGCCCGGTACACACCATCGCGCTTTGGGTGGAGCGCGGTCAGCGCATCGAGGCCATGGGCGCCGATTCGCTGTGCATCAAGGACATGGCCGGCCTGCTCACTCCCTACGCCGCCTTCGAGTTGGTCAGCCGCTTGAAGGAGGCGGTCGCCATCCCCGTCCACATGCACTGCCATGCCACCACGGGGTTGTCCACCGCCACATATCTCAAGGCGGTGGAGGCGGGCATCGACAACCTCGACGGGGCCATCTCGTCGATGAGCATGACCTATGGCCATTCCGCCACCGAGACCCTGGTGGCCATGTTGGCGGACAGCCGCCGCCCCACCGGCTTGGACATGGCGCTGCTCGAGGAAATCGCCGCGTACTTCCGAACGGTGCGCCGCAGGTACGCCCGCTTCGAGGGTGGCCTCAAGGGAGTGGACTCGCGCATTCTCGTCGCTCAAGTGCCCGGCGGCATGCTGACCAACCTGGAGAACCAGCTGCGTGAGCAGAACGCGCTTGATCGCATTGATGAGGTGCTCGAGGAGATTCCCAAGGTACGCAAGGACTTGGGCATGATTCCGCTGGTCACCCCGACCTCGCAGATCGTCGGCACCCAAGCCGTGCTCAACGTGTTGACCGGTGAGCGCTACAAGTCCATCACCAAGGAGTCGGCGGGGGTGCTGAAGGGCGAGTACGGCGCCACGCCGGCGCCGTTGGACGCTGCCTTGCAGGCTGGCGTTCTCAACGGCGCCGAGCCGCTGACCGAGCGCCCTGCCGACCGCTTGGCGGCGGAGCTGGATGCCCTTGCCGCGGAGTTGCGGCAGGTGGCCCAGCAACGGCAAATCGCCTTGGCCGACGATCCCATCGACGACGTGCTCACCTACGCGCTTTTTCCCCAAGTGGGTCTCCGCTTTCTGGAGAATCGCGGCGATCCAAGCGCCTTCGAGCCTCCCGTTGGGGAAGCGGCGGAACCGTCCGCGCCGCCCGCAGCAGCTGAGCAGGCCGCGGTTTACTCGGTGCGGGTGAACGGCAAGGCCTTTGCAGTGGAGGTGTGCGCCAACGGAGCCGTTGCCGGCATCGCCCCGGCGGCTGCGAGCGATGCCGGCCCAGAAGCGCGTCGATCGGGCGCCATCTCCGCTGCCTTGGCGGGCACGGTGTTCAAGGTGCTGGTCAAGCCGGGTGATGTCGTCAAGGCCGGGGAGCCGGTCGCCGTGCTTGAGGCGATGAAGATGGAGAACGAGGTCGCCGCGCCAATCGCGGGCACCGTCGATGCGGTGTTCGTGCGCGAGGGGGATGCCGTCGAGATGGGCGATGCGTTGCTGTCGGTGGCGTAGGCCCCCCAGGAGCCTGGGCCTGCGGAATTCACGGCTGCCAATCCGCTCCCGATCGTCCCTTTGAACGCCCGATTTAGTCAAACATGAATCGATATTGTCCTCAGTCGCCGTACCTAAAGCGTGGCGATATCGAACTGTCGCTTTCGCGACTTCCGAAGGCAGAGACCCCGAGCTGACCATAGCGGCCGATGGAGCTGGTTCTCGAAATCTGGCGCGCCTCCGGCATCCACCAAACCACTTGGGGGCAGCTGGCGATGATCGGCGCCTGCGGCCTGCTGCTTTACTTGGCCATCGCGCGCCGGTTCGAGCCTCTGCTGCTGGTGCCCATCGGCTTCGGCGGGATTCTCGCCAACATTCCCGGCGCGGAGATTGCCACCGGCGACGGCTTGCTGAGCTTGATCTACGGGGTTGGCGTTGAAACCGGCGCGTTTCCGCTGATCATCTTCATGGGCGTTGGCGCGCTCACCGACTTTCGCCCCCTGCTGGCCAATCCCAAGACCCTGCTGCTGGGGGCTGCCGCGCAGTTCGGCATCTTCGGCACCCTGCTTGCCGTTCTCGGCTTAAGCGCGGGCGGATGGATGGACTTCGATGTGCGCGAGGCGGCCGCCATCGCCATCATCGGCGGCGCGGACGGTCCCACCGCCATCTACGTGGCGGGCCAGTTGGCGCCGCACCTGCTGGGCGCCGTCGCCGTCTCCGCATACTCCTACATGGCGCTGGTGCCGCTGATTCAACCGCCCATCGTGCGCGCCCTGACCAACGAGCGGGAGCGGTCCATTGAAATGCCGCAGTTGCGCCAAGTGGGCAAGGTGGAAGCCATGCTCTTCCCGCTGCTGCTGTTGCTGCTCATCGCCCTGCTGCTGCCCGCCGCTGCGCCGCTGCTGGGCATGTTCTGCTTCGGCAACCTGATGCGCGAGTGCGGGGTGGTCGAGCGGCTGGCGGACACGACGCGGGGCGCCCTGATCAATGCGGTCACCATCTTCCTCGGCTTGGCGGTGGGCGCCAAGCTGCAGGCGGACTTGTTCCTGCGGCCAAGCACCCTGGGCATCCTGCTGCTCGGCCTTGCCGCCTTCGCCGTCGGCACGGCCAGCGGCGTGCTCATGGCCAAGCTGATGAACCGCCTCTCGCCAACGCCGGTCAATCCGGTGATTGGCGCCGCCGGCGTCTCGGCGGTGCCCATGGCGGCTCGGGTGGCCAACCGCATCGGGCTGGCCGCCAACCGCCAAAACCACCTGCTGATGCACGCCATGGGGCCAAACGTGGCGGGTGTGGTCGGCTCCGCTGCGGCGGCGGGCATCTTGATCTTGTTTGCGGGTTAGCGGGCGTTTGTCCCCGCCCAGCTAAGATTTGGCGCAGGGAAGAAGTGCGGTGATGTGGCCGTTCTCTGCTTTGGGGATGTTTCGGAGCGAGTTTCCGCCCTCGATTGGGTTGTTGGAGTACGCTCTGCATCGGGAGGTTGGGAGGCTTGTGCCTAGCGCCGGTGCGATGACTTGGACAGTTCGCGATATTTTACGACGAGGAACTCGCGCAAAGCAGAAACTTGAGCGAAAACGCAGTTCAATGGGACAATCAGCGATGCCACTTCAGCGAGCTGCAAACCAATGCCGGTCCGACCAGTGCCTAACTATCTTCGCGAGTGTCTTGAACGACATGGTGATGTAACTTACGCCCGGTATGGCGAGTCCCAGAAGCTTCAGGAAATCGAAAAGCTGGCGGGCGAAATTGCCAATACTGGACACCTGACCTACAACGACCTTAAGAAGATCATTGATGCTGATCTATGGTCGGGGGGCACGTTCTGGCAGTGGCCGACACGCGCCCAATTCGATGAGCGATGCGCCGAGCATGGTTTCGATGACCAATCCGTAGCCTTTTGGTACGGCACACAACCCACGATCACCAAGCTACTCAAGGTGTTTCGGCACATTGGGCCGGTTTCAGTCGTTCTTCGCTTCATCGAACCAAAGGACTTTGGGATTCTCAGTCCACCCGTGGAGAAGATCCTGGAAATTGGTCCTGCACATAAGCCGCGCGACAAGTACTTAAACTATGTTTACGACCTCAGAAGGTTGCGCGACCAGCGAGGTTTTGAAAAAGCGGCCGAGGTCGACATGGCTTTGTGGGTGATGCAGGAAGTGATTGCTGCCAAAAACTCACGAAGTGACTGGTTGGCGACCGTTGTGCCGGAACATGATCGGTGGATCCAGGCGTTTTGGGCCGATGAGGCGTTGCGCAACATCCGCGTCCGCAATTTGACGAAGTCCCTGTTCGACACCATGCGATTGCCTGAGATCGCCGAAGCGCTGTTGCCCCCGGACGACAAGCATCCGAACAGAGATCAGGATCAAGTTCACCTGTGTGCCCGCATTGCGGCAGTGGAGTTTGGGTTGGCTGTCGTGGAAGGCGCGCGACGAACCCCGGCTTTTCCTTACGAGGATCTGGAAGGACTTACGCTGAGCGCACTAGTGAGCAATCTCGAATTGCCTGGGTCTAGGGAACGTTGGGGACATGCTGTGCGGCTAAGGAACGCAGCGGTACATGATGGACGGATCAGCCGCGACGACGTGAAGGAACTGCTTGACTGCATGCGCGATGCGATCGTTTGGGCAGGTGGTTTGGCGAGCCCGCGAGAGTGACAATCAAGCTTGCGGCAACGCTCTTCGTCCCTATTGGCAGAACGGACCGGAATTTCGAGGAACAGATCGAAAAAGGAATGACACGATGAGCGCGAGCGAGATCATATTCGAAGTGGCGGAGTCCGTCGAAGGCGGTTACGAGGCGCGTGCTCTCGGCCACAGCATCTTCACCCGAGGGGACGACTGGGACAATCTGCGGGACATGGCTAGGGAGGCAGTACTCTGCCACTTCGTTGGCGACGAGACTCCCCAGGTGATTCGGCTGCACCTTGTGCGCGACGAGGCTGTCGCTGCATGAAGCTGCCCCGCGATCTCTCCGGGAAGGAGGTCGCGAGGCTGCTGGGACAGCACTGGCCGGGTTACAGGAACTGCTGAACCTGAATGCCCTTCACCAGCACCGACTCGTGGCCTTCGGCGGACACGGATGCCTCGAAGATCGCTTGGCGTTGGCCGACCCGCACCAGTTGGCAGCTTACCAGCAAGGGAACGCCCGTCGGCACGGGGCGCAGGTAGTAGCAGTTCAGGCTGCTGGTGACGAAGGTGCGCTCGCCGCCAGCGAACCAGGTCGCCATGCTCACCACGTCGTCGATCATTGCGGCCACGAAGCCGCCTTGGACGGTGCCATGGGGGTTGGTCATGCCTTCCGGGGGCAGGAAGCGCACGCAGGCCTCGGCGCCGTCGGCCGCCACCGACTGCACCGAGCCGCCCATGAACTCCCTGGAGGGTATGCGGGGAAGCTCCTCTGGATTCATGGCTCTCCTCCGTCGTTTGGCGGCTGCGCGATGGGCGCGATGCCCGGAAACAGCAATGCGGCGGCGCGCAACACGTCTGGGCTGCGCATCCCCACAATCTGCATTCCGATGGGGAGTGCGTCGTCAGCACGGTCGATGGGCACCGAAATGGCCGGAACGCCGGCGATGGCGGCGGGCGCCGTAAAGTCCGCCAGATCCGATGGCGTCGGGGCGTCCCGTCGCGGCGCTGGGTGCGAAACGGTCGGAGCGACCAGCAATTGGCCGTCCAACTCGGCGCGCAGCGACCGCCGCGCTTGCGCCAGCCGCTCGGCGGCTTGGCGAACCTTGTCCGCGCCTTGGGCTGCGCCCCAAGCGGTCAGTTGCCTGAATTCGGCGCTGAAGCCGGCTGGCCGTTCGCGCAGCAGCGCCGCGAAGTGCTTGGCCGCGCTGCGCTCGCACTCCAGCAGGCCCGCCCGTCGCAGTGGCGATAAGTCCACCCCCGTCCAGTCCACTGGACGGTTCACGCGGCACCCGCCCGCCTTGTCCCGGAGGGCGTCCCCGACGGCGCTGGCGACCTCAGCCGCGGTGCGTTCCGGGTCGCCGATAAGCCATTGCGCCAGAGCCGGCGCTTCGTCGGCCCCGGGCTCGGCATCAAGGGTGTCTGAATCGCCCGGCTGGCTGCGCAGCAGGGCGAACACCCGAGCCAGGTCGCGCACACTGCGAGCGTGGATTCCCACATGATCCAAGCTGGGTGCCAAGGGTTCGACGCCTTGGGCCGGCACCTCTCCGTGGCCTGGCTTGAAGCCGACCACGCCGCATAGGGCCGAAGGCAGACGCACTGAGCCGAGATTGTCGGTGCCTAGGGCGATGGGCAGCATCCCGCAGGCCACCGCTGCTGCGGAGCCGCCGGATGAGCCGCCGGGAATGCGGTCCGGGGCCCGGGGGTTGCGGGTCGTGCGGAAGGCCGGGTTGTCCGAGGTGACGCCCAGCGCGGCCTCGTGCATGTTCAGCACCGCCAGCGGCAGCATGCCGGCCGCCCGCAGCCGGGCCACGCACTCGGCGTCCTTGGTGGCCACTCGGCCGCGCAGCGCGGCGATGCCGGCATGCCAAGGCCAGCCGGCCACGGCGATGTTGGCCTTGACGCCAAAGGGAACGCCGTCAAAGGGGGAGCGGGGGACGCCCGCCCGCCAGCGTTCGGCGGCGGCGGCGGCGTCGGTCAGCAAGGTGGCCGCAGGCACAACGTGATTGCAGGCGCCGACTGTTGGGTCCAAGTCCTCGATGCGCCGCAGCAGACTCTCGATCACGCCAACCGGCTGGAGTTCCCTGGCGGCAAAGGCTTCGCCTAGCGCGGTGGCATCAGGGGCCATACGTGGCCTTCCGCATGAAACAAACGCGAACTTGCTGATGGCAAGCGGATACTCGCGGCCCAATCGAGGGCGGACGCCCTCGCTCCGTGGGATGGTGCTGGGTGTGAGCACTTGGATCGAAGGGATCTCGTGCTCGGGCGGCGCGAAGCGCCGTTGCTTCAGGCGTCGGCACGCTTGCGCTCGTCGATGAGGCGGATTGGCTTCTGGCGGCGCTCCACCTCGGTCAGATCGGCCGTGGCGCCGGGCGCTGCGAGATCAACGTCCACATCGATGCCCAAGCCGTTCTTAAGCAGCGCGCGCAACCGCGTTGACAAGTCTCCGTCGCCGGCTTTCACTTCCGCGACCACGGTCAGGCTCCCTTGTTCAGTCACCCGGCAGATGAACTCACCGGTGAACTCCGGAACCGTGGCGAGCAGGGGACCGACGGCGTGCGGAAACACGTTGATCCCCTTGATCTTGACCATGTTGTCGCTGCGGCCGAGAAAGCCATCGATGCGGCGCAGAACGTAGGGGCTGGGCGAGGCATCGATGCGCTCACGGCTGAGGTCGTGGGTGTTGAATCGCAGGATGGGGTAGATGTCGTCTTTGAAGAGGCAGGTGCAGACCATGTCGCCGGGCTCCCCGGGGGCCACGGGTTCGCCGCTGTCCACGTCAAGCAACTCCAGCCAGTGCGCGTCCTCCATGATGTAGAGGCCGTCCCGGTCGGGGCCTTCGGCGGCGATGATTCCGGTGTCGCCGACGCCGTACCAGTCGTAGCAGGCCGGGCCGCCCCACAGGCGCGTCAGCGCTGCCTTGTCCTCGGGGCTCATTTGCCCGCTGATCATGCGGATGCGAAGGTCGTCGCCCAAGCTTAAGCCTTCGGCTGCCGCCACTTCCGCCAAGCGCCTTAAGTAGTCCGCGAATCCCACCAGCACCGTGGCGCCGAAGTCGCGCATCAGGCTGACCTGGCGGGCGGAGGGCGTCTCCAAGCCGGTGCCAGCGGAAATGAACAGGGCGTTGGTCCAGTGCAGGAACGCCTCGCGCACGTAGTGGCCGCCGTTGACCGTGCCGTGGCCGTAGCAGCTGTGCGCCACGTCCCCGGCGCGCAGCCCCTGCCAGCGATAGGCCCGCGCCAGCAGCAGGTTCTGCGCCTCGCGGGACTTGGGGCCGAACAACAGGGTCTGCGGCCGGCCGGTGGTGCCGCTGGTGGTGTGGAAAACCACCGCAGGACGGTTGGGATCACTCGGCTGAAAGCCGCCGAAGTCCCCGAACGGCGGGTGCGCCTCGATGCTCCGCATGAGGTCCGACTTGTCGAACACCGGTCGGGGTTCGAGAGCACCGTCGGCTCCAGGGGCAAGGCCATCCCGCTCACGGAGGCGGAGATTTTGGCCCTGGGCGTGGAAAAGCGCGAGATCTCCCTGGGCTTCGCCGTGGGCGACAGTG
>JAPOTD010000062.1:0-35788 GCA_026709365.1 Gammaproteobacteria bacterium | reverse complement strand
CAGTTTATGAATGTCCTCAAGCCCTTGAATGTCGCCGGGCTCGATGCCGACGGCGCCCCACAGCCGACGATAGAAGCCCGTCCGCCAAGCCTGGGCCACGCAACGGCGGAACAGGCGGTCCTGGCGGGCAAACAGTTCATCGCGGCTTAGGGTACGGGCGAGGGTTTCAAAGTCACCGCCGATGGGGTGGTCGTTGAGCAGCTGCTTCACGTCCACGGCGCCGAGATAGAGGGGGTTCTCAGTCATCTTGAGTTGCCGGGTCGGTTATGGGGTCGAGCAAAACCCGTGCGTCGGCGGCTTCAGGAAGGTCGCGCACGGCCACCATGAGGCGCTGCGTCCTGGCGGCATCGGCGAACACGGCCGCCAAGCAGGCGCGTGCCTTGGCTTCCTGCTGCTCCGCAGCCAGCGGGTGCGATGGCGAGCCGAGCAGGTCATTGACGCAAACCTCCACGCACCGCCCGTCTTGCAGTTCCGCGCTTAAGGTCTGTGGCACGAAGGCAGCGGGATCGGATGCTTCATTGACGGTTGCGGTGAAGCGCTCGGCGAGCGCCAAGGGGGACGGTTGGTTCAGAGCCTGCTCGGAAAAGTGTTCCAAGCCGATGCGTCCGCACTCCAGGGCCACCGCGCCGACGTAGGGGAAGCAAAGGCGCGCGTAGTTGGCGTTCATGTCCTGCTGGGCGGGGCGAATCACCAATTGGTGGATCAGCGGCGGCGCGCTCAGCCGCATCGACCGGAGATTGCTGGAACTTACGCCTTGCGCCCGCAAGCGCAGCACGGCCTCGATGCCGCCGTGGGTGGCCCGTCCGCTGGGATAGGGTTTGTGGCTGAGTTCTGTCACCCGCCAAGGCTCGCCGATTTGGCTTGCGGCCTGGCTGGCATCGGAGCAGGTCTCGAATAGGGAGAAGTAGCCGTAGCGCCCCTCCAAGGCGTCTGCGGGGGCCGGGACGTTGGCCTCGGCCAAATCGGCGGCGACCAGACCGGCGCGGGCGGCGGCGGCGAGCTGCAGGGGGAGGGTGGGCTTGCCCTCCTCGTGGGCCTGCATGGTGCCGGCAACCTGGCCAAGGGCGTGGCCGAAGCAACGCCGGATGGCGTCGGCATTGAAGCCGCGCAGCACGCCGACGGCCACCGCAGCGCCGAAGGCGCCGACCGTGGCGGGACGGAAGAAGCGCAGCGGCGCGTTAGCCGCAACGCCCAGGATGGCCGCAACCTCGACGCCGATGGCTACCGCGAGCAGCAGTCTTTGCCCATCGACGGCGCACCGGTCACATTCGGCCAGCGCGGCGGGAACCACGGCGCTCATCACATGGGCCACGGCGCCCTCGTGAACGCAGTCGAACTCCAGGCAGTGCATCTGCCAAGCATTGAGGAACGCTGCGGTGGCTGGCGGTACGGCCAGCCCGTCGCCCAAGATGCGGGCGCTGCCCCCGCGGCCCCAAGCGAGCGCCAGCGTCAGGGTCTCCTCACGCCACGGCCCGGTCCGTCCGGCCACGCCGACGGCGAGGCTGTCGAGCAGGAAGGTCTGGGTGGCGCCGACGGTGGCGGGCGGCAGGTTGCTGAAGGTGGTTTCGGCGGCAAGCCTTGTCAACTGATCCAGCAATGCGCCGCTGGCAGTCCCCGAAGCCAAGGCGCCGCCCATGTCAAAGGACGCCCCGCTCGCGCAGCGCGGCCAGATGGGCGGCCTCCAGGCCGACGGACTCGCCGATCTCGACGGAGTGCTCGCCGTAGTCGGGGATGTCCAAGTTCGGCCGGGCCGGCTCGCGGCTGAACTTGATTGGCGCACCGATGTGTCGATGGCCTCCGGCATCGCGCAGCAGCATTTCGCGGTGCAGGGTGTGCGGATCGGCAAAGGCGTCCTTCAACGAGCGCACAAAGGCCCAGCAGCAGTCGATGGGTTCGAGGAAGCGCTCCCAATGGGCGCGGGGGCGAGAGCCGAAGCGTTCGCGAAAGAACGCGCGCAGCGGCTCCTGCTCGGGTCCGGGCTCCAGTTCCGCGAAGGGCAGCAGGTCCAGGCGATCGAACGCGGCGAGCAGATTGCGCGCGAATTTCACCTCCGAGCCGCCCAGCACCAAGAACTCGCCGTCCGCCGTCTCGTAGATTCGATACATCGCTGCACCCCCGAAGGAGCGCATGTGGGCCGGTTCCGGGTGGGCGCCCTTGGCGAACACCGGGCCGGTGACGTTCGGCGTCCAGGCGAGCAGGGCGTCGTACATGGCAATGTCGATGCGTTCGCCTTGGCCAGTGCGCTCGCGGCGCAGCAGCGCCATCAGGATGGCGGACAGGGCGGTGAGCGAGGCGATGGCGTCGGCGGCGGGAATGTTGGGCGCGGCGGGCTTGCCGTCCTCAAGGCCACGATTGAGCGCCGCCACCCCGGCGAGCGCCTGCACCGTCAGGTCGTGGGCCGGCTTGTCGCGCAGCGGGCCGTCTTGGCCGAAGGCTGATATCGAGCAGTACACGAGCCCCGGGTTGCCTTCGGCGAGCGTGGCGTAGTCGATGCCGAGCCGGGCCGCCACGCCCGGGCGGAAGGATTCGACCAGCACGTCGGTCCCTTCCGACAAGCGACGGAAGAGCCGCTGGCCATCGGCATCCTTAAGGTTGATCTTAAGGCTGCGCTTGCCCCGCGCGATGTTGCGGAACCAGACGGAGACGTCGTCCGAATCCCGGTAGCCCACCGTTCGGGTTGGCTCCCCGACGCCGTTGGCGGGCTCGACCATGATGACGTCCGCACCGTGGTCGGCCAGAGTCATGGTCAGGTGGGGACCGGGCAGGAAGGCCGAGAGGTCGAGCACCCGCACACCCTCCAGCTTCACTGGGCGCTCCAAGCCTGCCTTCAGATGGGGTTGCGCTGCACGAACTGGCGGGCAATGAGGATGCGCTGCATCTCATTGGTGCCTTCGCCAATGCACATCAGCGGCGCCTCGCGGTACAGGCGCTCGACTGGATACTCCCGGGAGTAGCCGTAGCCGCCGTGGATGCGCATCGCTTCCGTGGCGTTGGTCAAGGCGCTCTCGGAAGCGAAGTACTTGGCCATGCCGGCCTCCATGTCGCAGCGTTCGCCGGCGTCGTAGGCGCGGGCGGCGTCCTCGGTGAGCAGTTCGGCCGCCCGGGCGCGGGTGGCCATTTCGCCCAGCTTGAGCTGAATGGCCTGATGCTCCGCAATGGGCTTGCCGAAGGTCTTGCGGGTTTGCGCGTAGGCCGTCGCCTCGTCGAGTGCCCGGCGGGCGATGCCGACCGAGCGCGCCGCGACGTTGATTCGTCCGAGCTCCAGTCCGCCCACCGCCATGTAGAAGCCCTTGCCCGGCACGCCGCCGACCAAGTGCCGCTCGGCGTCCAGCTGGTAGTCCTCGAAGACCAGCTCGGCGGAGTCGATGCCGTGGTAGCCGAGCTTTTCCAGCTTGCGTCCCGTGCGGAATCCAGGGTGGGGCTTGCCGGTGTCCGGATCGGCCTTGGGCGCGATGAACATGGACATGCCCCGGCGCGGCGGCGAGGCGTCCGGGTCGGTCTTGACCAACAGCGCCACGGCGCCGCCTTCGATGCCGTTGCTGATCCAGGTCTTGGTGCCGTCGATGCGGTAGCCGTCCCCGCAGGCGAGGGCCCGGGTGCGGATGCCCTGCAGGTCCGTGCCGGCGTCCGGCTCGGTCAACGCCAGCCCGCCGCGGATCTCCCCGGTGACGAACTTCGGCAGCCAGTACTCTCGCTGGGCATCCGTGCCGTGCTTCTCGACGATCGTCGCCATCATCAGGTGGGAGTTGAAGATGCCGGTGAGCGACATCCACTGTTCCGAAATCAAGGAGACGATGCGCGCGTAGGTGGCGGCCCGCAGCCCCAGCCCGCCGTAGCGCTCCGATATGGTCGCCCCGAACAAGCCGAACTCCTTCATCTGCTCCACCAGCGCGTGGGGGTAGATGTCGTCATGCTCCATTTGCATCACTTGGGGCTTGACGTCGCGCTCCACCCAGCGCCCGATGGCGTCGAGCATGGCCCGCTCGTCGCGTTCGGAATACCCGCCGTCCTGGAGCGATGCCGGCGTGGTTTGGCGGTCTTGGCTCATGGCGGCGCTTCCTCTAATCGGTGCAATCGGTGGCTGGCGAGTTGGCTGGCGGCGGCACCGCCGCGGCGTAGGCGGACGCAATGTCCCGGCGCGTGGCCACCCACACGTCATCCCGGCCGCTGACGTGATCGAGCACCCGCTTGAGCGCCCCGATCCGCCCCGGACGGCCGATGATGCGCAGATGCAGGCCCAAGGACATCATCCGCGGGCCTTGCGCCGCGGCTTCCTCGAGCAGCCAATCGAAGCTGTCGATGGCGTAGCGCGCCCAATCGGCGGGACTGAGCGAAGGCGACGTCCACAGCTTCATGTCGTTGGAGTCCAGCGCGTAGGGCATGACGAGGATGGGGTGGGTCCGCCCGTCGGCGCACTCGACATCGTCCCAGAACGGCAGGTCGCCGGAGTAGTCGTCCATGTGATAGACGAAGCCCTCCTCGGCGAGCAGGCGGCGGGTTCGGTCGGTGTGCAGCAGCCTGGACAGCCAGCCCACCGGCGCGATCCCGACGCTGGCCTCGATGCTGGACCGGGCGCTGCGAATGAACTCGCGCTCCTCGGCCTCCGACATGCCGTGCTGGAACACCCAGCGGTAGCCGTGGCAGGCGGCCTCGTGGCCGTTGTCGCGTAGCTGCGCCGCAAGGGCGGGTGCCCGTTCCAAGGCCAAGGCGGCGGCGGTTGCGGTCACCGCAATCCCGCGCTCCTCAAGCAGCCCGAACACCCTCGGGGCGCCGAAGCCGATGCCGTAGCGGTAATTGGACTCGTTGGCGTGGACCCGCATTGGCCGTTTGGGAACGGCCCCCAACTCATCCACCGGCTCGGGACGTGAATCGCCGTCGCGCACGCTCATTTCGGCGCCTTCCTCGACGTTCACCACGATGGACAGGGCCAAACGGGCACCGTTCGGCCACTCAAAACCGTCGCCTGGACCCATTGCGGCGTCAAACCTCAACGGGATGATTCCCGCATAATGGAAAACCAAGCAACAACGGCGGGCGGCGCAGTTTGCTGCCCTGCAAATTCAAATGACATATTGATATGATAATACGTCATTTGCAGATTTGAAGTGTTCGGAGAACAGGAGGTCTGGAAGACATGCAAGCGGTCAGCCGAACGGATTATGACGGCCCCCCGGACTATCGCACGGTGGGTCGGCATGCGCTGCTCCCGAACACCACCCACGACCAGACGGAGCGCTACAATTTCCTGGCGCACCTGAACCGGCACTTGGCGGCCGAAGTGCTGCCGGGCGTTACCGCGGCCTACCAAAGCGCGGTCGAGCCCGACTTTCGCCAGCGGCATGGCCGCGCCCCGGCCGACCGGCACGAGGTGCGGCGCGAATTGGAAGGCCATTCCCTTTACCAGATGTGGAGCGCCCTGCGCCGCAACGCCATGGAGATGCGTCAGCAGTCCGGCCTAACCGTCGTGCTTGGGCAGCTGCGGGAACTGATCGAGCGCAGCGCGGCCTTGGCCGACCGGCAGCGCCTGCAGTTGAACCCGGCGCTTGAGCAGCCCCGCTACCTGACCGCCGTGGACCACCACTGCATGCCGGGCAGCTACTACACCGAGCGGCTGGAGCGGGACGTCAGCGCCGCGGCCAACTACGACTCCGGGCTGTTCGTCACCACGGCCGGGCTGCTTGGCCGCTTGGCGGACGGCGGTGGTCGGGGCATGGTCGCGTTTTTGAGGAAGCTGCGCCCGGACTTCGCGCCGCAGCGCATTCTCGATCTGGGCTGCGGCCTGGGCCACAACGTGCTGCCCATCGCCGCCGCCTATCCCGATGCCGAGGTGACGGCGGTGGACGTGGCTGCGCCCATGCTGCGCTACGGCGCCGCTCGGGCGGCGAGCCTGGGCATCAGCAACGTGACCTTCGTGCAGGCCGACGCCACCGACCTGTCCGCGTTCGAGGACGGCAGCTTCGATTGGGTCGGCAGCATCATGTTTCTCCACGAAACCTCCTTCCCCGCTCTGAAGCGCATCATGGCCGAAAGCCGCCGCCTGGTCGCTCCGGGCGGCTTGGTGACCCACGTTGAGCAGCCCCGCTATGACGCGGCCATGCCGCTGCTGGAACAGGCGCTGCGGGACTGGGATGCGTTCAACAACAACGAGCCCTTCTGGACTAAGCTGCACGAGATCGACTTGGACGAACTCATGGTGGCGGCGGGCTTCGACCCAGACCGGCTAATTCACGAGGGCGTGCATGCGATTGCCGAGGAGGAGGGGTTGGTCGATGCCGCTGCCGATGAGGTGGAGGACTACGGCCGCAAGCCCGCCTGGCGCATCACCGGCGCCGAAGTCGCTGCTTAGGAGTGGGCCGGCTTGAGCGAGGACCGCGAGCAACCGCCGCTTGACGTCGCCCGCTTGGCGGGCGCCAAGGCGCGCGGCAAGCGGCCCTACTTCCTTGAGAACCCGGATGCGGAACGGGTGCTGTCCATTGCCATGGCGATTGCCGGGGAACTGGCTGTGCTGCGGCAGCGCCTGGACACCATTGAGGAGCTGCTGGAGAGTCGGGGCAGCCTGACCCGGGCTGAAATCGAAGCCTTCGTGCCGAGCCCGGCGCATGCGCAGGAGCGCGGCCGATGGCAGCAGGAGTACTTGGCCCGCATTCTGCGCATCCTGCAGCAGGAAGCGGAGGCCCAGCAGCGCGGCGAGGAGCCCACGTCGGCGGAAGCCGGCGCCCGGATGTTCGGGGAATGACGCCGCCAACTCGGAAGCCTTCGGTTTGCTCCGGCTCGGTGCCGAGGCCGACGCCTTCGGCGGGGCAACAGTTGCCTGCCCGCAGGAAGCGCATCGCATGAATGAGCGGCGCTGTGCGCCACTCGACCGCGGGATGTCGGCGACTCGAGCAATCCCGAGACCGTCCGCCGCTCGTCGGTGCGCCTTGCCAGCCCGCCCCACAGGCCGCTCTGGACTTCCGGGGCATGATCGGATGCTCCCTGGAGGTCGGCGGACGTGACGCCGCTGCGCGCCGGGACGGTCTGCGTCGCTGATCTGGAGCGCAGCCGGCAGGCCTACGAACGCCTGATCGAGTACCGCACCGTCGAAACCAGCCGGATCTCCGAGACTTTGGCTGGCGCTTGGGCGGCCCCGGACGCTGCCGGTGCGGCCTGTGCGCTGCTGCAGCCGCCCTCGGGCGCGGACACCTACTTGCGGCTGGTCGAGTCGCCGACGGTGGTTGGCTTTAAGCCCTTGGTCAGCATGGGCTGGACGGCCTTGGAGTTCTGCGTCCGTGACGTACAGGCTGTGGCGACGCGGCTGGCCGATTCGCCATTCGAGATCATCGGGCCGCCCCGGCGGCTCGACGGCTTGGACAGCCTGTGCGCCATGCAGGTGCGCGGCCCGGATGGCGAGATCTGCTACTTCACGCAGATTGACGACGACCCGCCGGGGCTTTCCTTGCCCCGGGCGCACAGTTTCGTGGACCGCTTGTTCATCCATGTGGTTGGCGCCAGCGATCTCGACGCCACCCAGCAGTGGGCCGAGCTGCACCTTGATTGCACCGTCGCCATGGCCCGCGTGGAGATGGCTTACACCATGCTGGCGCAGGCGTTCGGCAAGCCGCTGGACACGCGATTCACCATTTCCACCCTAAAGCGTGGCGATGAGCTGTTCCTGCAAGTGGACCAGATGCCGCCCGCTGCGGTGCCGCGTCCCAGCCGGGCGGGACGCCTGCCGCCCGGCATCGCCATGACGACCCTGTCAGTGCCGAGCCTCGATGCCGTTGCCGACGCCTGCATCGAACCGCCGGCTCGCCATGACGAGATGCTCTACGACGGGCGGCGCAGCGCGGTGCTGGCTGACCCGGACGGCACGCTCTATGAACTGCTGGAGGATGCATGACCGAGCCCAAGCCCAATGCCTGCGTGACCGTCGCCCGCTGCCCCGTGGGCAACCCCGCGCCAAGCGACTTTGCCCTGCAGCCTGCGCAGCAGCCGGAGTCCGGGGTGGCGGCCGAGGTGCTCTACCTTTCGATTGATCCCTATTTGCGGGGGCGCCTAAGCGGCAGGCACGTCACTGGGGCCATTGCGCCCGGCCAGCCGATGGAGAGTGAACTGATCGTCCGCACCATTGAGGACTCGGCTGTCGGTCCGGCGGGCACCTTGGCCCGGGCCTTTGGTCCTTGGCAGAACCGGGTGCGCCTGCCTGAGCAGGCGCTTAACGCCATTCCCGATGGCTTGGAGCCGCCATCGCTTGCCTTGGGCGTGCTCGGCATGCCCGGCCTCACGGCATTCGCCGGCGTGGAGCGCATTCTGCAGCCAGCGCCCGGACAAACCCTGGTGGTGTCCGCGGCCGCCGGCCCGGTCGGCGCGACCGTGGGCCAGTTGGCCAAGGCGGCTGGCGCCCGGATCATCGGCATCGTTGGCAGCCGGGATAAAGCGGACTGGCTGTGCGAAGCGGCTGGTTTTGACGGTTGCATCGACCGCCATGCGCCGCTCGGCGAGGCGCTTGATGCCCTCTGTCCCGATGGCATTGACATGTATTTCGACAATGTCGGCGGCGCGATCCTTCAGGCGGTGATGGAGCGCTTGGCTCTCAATGCGCGAGTGGCGCTTTGCGGGCTGATGGAGCAGTACAACCAAGCGGAGGTGCCGCCGGGCCCCAATCCCGGCTTGGTCATACGCGCCCGCGCAACGCTGCGGGGCTTGGTGGTCTATGACCACGAGGATTTGCGCCCGCGCATGGAGGAGGAGTTGGGCGACCGCATTCGCGACGGCAGCTTGGCCTACCGGGAAGCGGTCTTCGCAGGGCTGGAATCGGCGCCGACCGCGTTCTGCCGCCTCATGGCCGGCCAAACCTTCGGCAAGACGGTGGTGCGGTTATGCTGATCGCCTGAAAGGAGGTAGCTGAGGACATTGGGCCGTGACAGTGCGCTCCAACTAGCGGGGAGTGTTCCTTTTCTTACCTGGTCATGCTGTTGATCGCACAAACTGCGAGCCATCGCACTTTCCTGCCAGTCGGCCTTGAAGAAGGTACCAGAATGACGTACTTTTTTGGGTGCGAGAGGACTGCAACCATGCCTAACATCATTGCTGCCCGTAGCGAGCGCATCAACGTGCGGCTCAGCGAAGCCGCGAAACGGCGCATCGAACACGCAGCCTTTGTCGAGGGCAAAACCGTCAGCGCCTTCATTGTGTCGAGTGCGCTGGAGAACGCGGAGAGGACAGTCGGTCGGCATGACACCTTGGTGCTCCGTCGCGAGGAGGCGATGCGCTTCTTTGATGCCCTTGGTGATCCGGCGCCGCCGAATGACCGGCTCCATGCGGCTTTGGAGGAACACGCCCGGCGGGTCGAAATGCGTTGAACACGCCCGATGCGCTGGCCGTTGGGCCGTTGGAAAGGCGGCACGACCGGAAGGCTTTCTCGTGTGGCTTGCCGGAGCTGGACCGCTACTTGGCGCATCAAGCTGGTCAGGACATCCGGCGCCGCACTGCTCGGGTGTTCGTCTGCACTGCGGGGAACGCTAATGCCTTGCTGGGCTTTTACACGTTGAGTGCGTTATCCGTCGATCTCTCCTCCCTGCCCAAAGTGCTCTCCCGAAGACTGCCGCGCCATCCGGTGCCGTGCGCCCTCATCGGTCGGCTGGCGGTGGATGAGTCGGTTCATGGGCAGGGAATCGGACGCCTGCTTCTCGCCGATGCGGTCAAGCGCACTGCGGTCGCTGGCGAAACCGTCGCCATTCACGCGCTGATTGTCGATGCCGCGAACGACGCCGCACGACGCTTCTACGAGAGCTTTGGCTTCGCGCCACTCACCGACAATCCGATGCGCCTACTCCTGCCACTGGGCCGTGCTGCTCTGGGGGACTCGCAGTGACCGACGCGCACGGGGCCGCTGACGGTTGTCGTTCCGATGGATAAGGGTTGGACGCCCTTGCTCCGGGCCGCGTTGCGGCTCAGGCGTCCGTCACCGTACGCCGCTCCACTTCCTTGAACGCATCGAGCGGCGCGGCAGGGGCGGTCTGCACCAGCAGCGCCTGTCGGCGCAGAAAGCGCAGCAGGCCGCTCGGTCCCATGCGCGATCGGCCGACTCCTGAAACGCCGTAGGAGTCCTTCTCCACGTCGCCGACCTGTGAGGTCAGGCTTGCATCGTTGATGCTGACCGCGCCGGCGCGCAGCCGGGCGGCGACGGACAGGGCGTGGGCCTGTTCGCCGAGCACGGCGGCGGACAGCCCGAATTCGGAGTCGTTGGCCAGATCAACCGCCTCGTCGTCCGTTGCGAACGACATGACCGGAATCACTGGCCCAAAGGTTTCATCCCGGTAGAGCGCCATGCCGTGGTTTGTGCCAGTCAGCACTGCCGGTTTGCACCAAGCGCCCCCGTCCTGTCGCACCAAGCCGCCGCAATGCAGGGCTGCGCCTTGGGCCAGAGCGTCCTCAAGCTGGGCCTCCACCAAGTCGGCTTGGCGAGGATCGATGAAGGGCCCGAGATGTCCCCGGTCCACGCGCTCGGTGTTCAGCGTCACGGCGCTGGCTTGGGCGATTAGTTCCGGAACGAACGCATCGTACAGGGACTGGTGGACGTACACGCGCTCGATGGACTGGCAGGCTTGGCCGGTGGCGAGCACCGAGCCGCGCAGCGCGATCCGGGCGGCCTCCTGCACGTCCGCATCGGCCAGCACGATGAGGGGATCCTTGCCGCCGAGCTCCAGAAACGCGGGGATCAGCCGTTCGCCGGCCTGTCGGCCGACTTGGCGTCCGGTGGCGACGCTGCCGGTGAAGCACACCGCATCGGCGGCGTCCACGACCGCTGCGCCGGTTTCCGGCCCCCCGAGCAGGCAGTCGAAAACCGCCGCCAGCGACGGCACGGAACGAACGGTTTCCATGAGCGGCTCGACGAATCGGGGGGTTTGCTCGCTGGGCTTGGCCAGCACCGCACAGCCCGCCGCCAGCGCCGGCACGGCGTCGATCAGCATCAGCAGCAAAGGGAAGTTCCACGGCGAGATCACGGCCACTAGGCCAAGCGGATCGCGGCGATGCTGGTAACGCACGCTGGGCGCGGACTCGGAATGGCCTTGGGAGATCTCGGTCAGCAGGTCGGGGGCCTTGCGCTGCCAGTGCGCGATGCGGGCCAAGGCGCCGTCGAGTTCGGCGCGGGAGATGAGCGCCCTGCCGGTATCCTCGGTGAGCGCGTCCACGAGGTCTTCGCTGGCGGACCGCATGGCCTCGCTCCACTGCGCGAGTGCCGACAGGCGGTCATCAACGGCTAGCGCGGCCCAGTCGCGCTGGGCTGCCCGCAACCGATCGGCCGATTCCAGCACATCGGTGGCGGCGGCGGCGCGGAACCGGTGCCCCGAACCGCCGCGGGGGTTCGCTGCGATCAGAAAATTAGCCATAATGATAGGTCATTATATCTATTGCTCAGCCCAGTGTCCGCCACCCTATTCGACAAACTTTGGAACAGCCACTGCATTGAAACGGACGATGACGGCGCCAGCTTGGTTTACGTGGATCGCGTGGTCATGCACGAGCGCACGGGTGCCGTGGCGCTCGATTCCCTGGCCCGCCGCCGCCGCTGTGTGCGGCGGCCTGAACACGCCTTCTGCGTGGCCGATCACGTCGTGGACACCCAGCCAGGGCGCAGCGACGACACTCCGGTGCCGGGCGGGCGGGACTTCATCGTGGCGCTGCGCCAAGGCGCTGCGTCCTTTGGCCTGCGGATGTTCGACGTCGATGACGACGACCAAGGCATCTGCCACTTGGTGAGCGCGGAGCAGGGCATTGCGTTGCCGGGTTTGAGCTTGGTTTGCCCGGACTCGCACACCTGCACTCTGGGCGCACTGGGCGCCTTGGCGTTCGGCATCGGCACCAGCGAACTCGAGCATGCGCTCGCCACCTCCACGCTGCGGATGACGAAGCCCGCGACCATGCGGGTCAGCGTCACCGGGCGGCTGCTCGGCCACGCCACCGCCAAGGACTTGGCCCTGACCTTGATCGCCGCCCATGGCGCGGGGGGCGGCCGCGGCGCTGCCGTCGAGTTTCAGGGTGAGGGGATCGACGCGATGACCGTCGAGCAGCGCATGACGCTGTGCAACATGGCTGCGGAATTCGGGGCGGCCACTGCCGTTGTGGCCCCGGACGAAGCCGTTTTCGAGGAGCTGGCGGGAGCGCCCCTCGCGCCCCGGGAGCCGCCGCTCGGCCGCTGGCGGGGACTGCGCAGCGACCCCGGCGCCCGGTTCGACCGCGACCTCGTCCTCAATGCCCACGAAGTGGCGCCGCAGGTCACCTGGGGCACCTCGCCGGAGCATTGCGGGGGGGTTGATGACCCGGTTCCGCCGCCGAAGGACGCCGCCGCCCGCCAAGCGCTTGGCTACATGGGGCTGGAGCCCGGACGGCCCTTGGCGTCCGAACGCATTGACGCGGCCTTCATCGGCTCCTGCACCAACGCCCGCATCAGCGACCTGCGGAGCGCCGCCGACGTGCTCAGGGGGCATCGCGTGGCACCCGGCGTGGCTGCGATCTGCGTTCCGGGATCGAAGCGGGTGAAGCGGCTGGCCGAGGCGGAGGGCTTGGATCGGGTATTCAAGGATTCCGGCTTCGAGTGGCGGGAGCCGGGTTGCTCAATGTGCTTCTTTGCGGGCGGGGAGGGCTTCCGGGCCGGGGAGCGCGTCATCACCACCACCAACAGGAACTTCGAGGGTCGGCAGGGGCCTGGCGCACGGTCGCACTTGGCCAGCCCCGCAGTGGTGGCGGCCTCCGCCATCCTCGGGCGCATTGGCGCACCGGGCGCGTTGGTATGAAGCCGTTGGAACTCCATACGGGCGTGGCGGCGCCGCTGCTGCGGGCCAACGTGGATACGGATGCCATCATTCCGTCACGCGAGATGCGGCGCGTCTCCCGCTCGGGGTTGGCCGATGGCTTGTTCGCCCATTGGCGCTACCTTGATGCCGAGCGGCGCCTGCCCAATCCGGATTTCATCCTCAATCACCCGGAGCGGGCCGGTGCCAGCATTCTGCTCGGGGGGCCGAACTTCGGCTGCGGCTCGTCCCGGGAGTTCGCGGTCTGGGCTTTGGCGGAGTTCGGCGTCCGCGTCATCGTGGCGCCGGACTTCAACCCCATCTTCCAGAAGAACTGCGTGGCCAATGGACTGTTGCCGGCCCAGGTGCCGCAGTCCGGCATCCAGGCCCTGGCGGCTTGGTCGGATGAAGATCCGCAGCGCAACCGATTGACAGTGGACCTTCGCGCCTCGGTGATGGAGGGCGGCGGCTCGCCCGTTCCCTTCGCGATCTCCGAAGGGCAGCGGGTGCGCCTGTTGCGCGGTTTGGACGACATCACCTTGACGGATGAAAGCGGCGCCAAGATCGATGCGTTTGAGCGGCAACGCTTGGCGGAGCAGCCGTGGGTGCGCCTGGATCAATAGTCCGGCTCCCGATTCAGCCGCTCGGCCTTGGCTTGCCGTTCGTTCGAGAACGCCCCGATCCAATAGTTGGCGAAGATCTCAAGCACCGCCGCGCCATCCGCCGTGTCGGCGCCCAAGGCAGCAGGCCCCCGACGCGCCAAGCAAAGCGGTGGCGAGCAAAGCCGCGGCGCAAGCGTTCGTCGGCGACTGCGCGCGTATCCCCAAACTAAGCGCCGGACTCGCCGATGTCCTGTTCGAGCGCCCGGCGGTAGAGCCGCAGGGTGACCGGCGCCAGCGCCAGCACCGGCACGCCGAACACCAGCGGCAGCACCGCCACGCTGTAGCGGACCCCGTCCGCACCGAACACAAAGTCGTTCAAGGCGCCCACCAAGGTGGGTCCCAGCATCAGCCCGGCCAAGCTGATCGCCATGTAGTAGAAGGCAACCACTTGGGCGCGGATGCGAGCGGGGGTGATGGGCAGCAGGGCGGTGACGGAGGTGGCGGTGATGAACGCCATCCCCGCGTTGCCCAGCGTCAGCAGCCCGAAGGCCGCCCAGGCGTTGTCCAGCAGCGGGCCGATGATGCAGGTCGGCACCGCCACCGCCAACCCGCCCAGCGCGATGCGCATGGGAGCATCCCGGTGCCCGCGGCTGGTGAAGCGGTCGGACAGGGCGCCGGCCAGGTTCACTGCAAGCGGGCCGACGATCAGCAGCGCTATGCCGTTGGCGAAGGCGTACTCCTCGACCGCCCAGCCGTAGGTCCGGTCGAACGTGACCGCCAGCCAGCCGTGGCTGTAGGCAATGGTGGTCATGACGCAGAAGACGGACAGGAAGCAGGCGAAGACGGCGCCGTGGCGTCCGATATGGACGAACATGTGCCCCAAGTGGCCGCTGACGCTGACGCCGATGCGGCGGGGCTCGCGCACCAGCAGGAACAGCACCCCGAGCACCACGCCCGGCAGCCCGACGATCAGGAATGCGGCCTGCCAGCCGGACAACGGGCCCAGCAAGGGCCAATCGATCTTGTTCTCGGTCCCGACCCAGGCGAGCACGGCTGCGCCGAGCAGGGACGCCAGTCCGCTGCCCAGGGAGATGCCGCTGGAATAGAACGCGATGGGCTTGCCGCGCCGCTCCTCCGGGTAGGAATCCGAAATCAGGGACATGGCGCAGGGACTCAACGTGGCTTCCCCAACGCCCACCGACATTCTGGCGATGAACAGCTGCCCGAAGTTGCGCGCCAGGCCGGACAGGGCGGTGGCGGCGGACCACAGGGTGATGCCGGCGGCCACGATCCAAGTGCGGCGACCGCGGTCCGCAAGGTAGCCCAAGGGCAGCCCCATCGTGGCGTAGAAGATGGCGAACGCCGGGCCAAGCAGCAGGCCGAGCTGAAAGTCGGACAGCCCGAGGTCGGCCTTGATGGGGTCGATCAGCAAGCCCAGGATGTTGCGGTCCACGAAGGACACGACGTAGGCAATGGTGAGCAGGAACACCATGTACCAAGCGCGTCCCGCGCTCGGATACGCCGCTGGCGCGGTGGCCGCTGCCTTTGGCGCGCCGTCGTTGCCGTCCGCTGCGGCGCTCATTGGGGCGCCGGCTGGTCGATGTGGTAGATGACGGTCAGGTTGCCGTCGCCGTCGAGCAGGCCCACCTCCCGGCCGACCCGGCCGTCGTGGGTCACCAGCCGCTCCTCCGGGAACACCTGGAAGCCGTGTTCCTTGGCGCGGGCCACCACGTCGTCAACGCTCTCCACGTCGATGACGATGGTGCTTCGGCGGGGCGTGGCCTGGTTGGCCAACCCCGGCACCTCCGTGAGCGCCATCACCCGTTCCTGGCTGGGCGTGCTGAGGACCATGAAGCCGATGGGCGGACGGCTGTCGATGCCGAACACTTGGTGGGAGTAGCTGATTTCGTTGGGCGGCTTGGTGAAGGCCACGCTGAAGCCGAGAACGTCTCGGTAGAAGGGCAGGGCCCGCTCGAAGCTCGACACCAGAAAGTTGGCGCGCTGAAATCGCAAGGTCATGGGGAATCCTCCGGCTCCTCAATGGCGGTAACTTGGTTGCATTCATAGAAGTGGCCGTCCGGGTCGAAGACCGACGTGCCGATGAAGTGGCGCAGTTCGCCCCGGGCGCCTCGGGTGGACCAGACGCGGGGCGGACAGTGGACGCGGGTGCCGAGCGCCGCAGCGCTTGCGGCCACCTGTGCCGCATCGTCGCACTCCACCACGAACACGGGTGCGCCGTAGGCGACCTCAGTGGGAACGGGCGGCGCGGGCCAAGGCGGGTCCAGCCACTGCAGCAGGCCGATCATGCCGATCCGGTCATGCTCGCCGCGCATGATGACCAGATGGGTGCGATCCCCGGCTGCGCCGGCGGCCAGCCCCTCGCCGCTCAGCACGAATTCGGTGTCCATCCAAACCTGCATGCCGAGCACCTGCTCGTACCAGCGGCGGCTCGCCGCCATGTCGCGCACGATCAAGGTGGTCCGTTTGATCAGCGCTGACGCTGGCGCGGCCAAGTCGCTCACGCCGCCGGCTCCTCGACAACCAACACTTGGCAGTCGGCCACGCCCTCCCGCAAGCGCTTGGCTTGGGCGTACTCCGGGGAATGCCAGAAAGCCAGTGCAGCCGCCTTGTCGGGCCATTTCGACACCACCACCGAACCGCCGGGATGATCGCCTTCGAGCACTTCGGCGCCCGGCGCCCGCAGCAGGTACTTGCCGCCGAACCGCTCCGTGAGCGCGGCGGCTGCGGGCGCATAGTCCGCCAGGAAGCGGGCCCGGTCCCGAATTTGAGCCGTCACGATGAGATAGGCGGCCATCGTCCCCTCCCTATGCGCATCTGCGCATCATCTGCGTCCGTCTTCGTCCACTTGCGTTCATTGCACTCAAGGCCCGTCCATCCTGCGCATCGGCGGCCCGCCCAAGGGCGGTCACCGGTTTTCGAAAAGCACCCCGTCAGCCATCAGCGCCTCGATTTCGGCCTCGTTGCGGCCGGTGCCCCGCGCCGCTTCCCGGGAATGCTCACCGATGCGCGGCAGATGACGGCGCACGTCGAACCGACGCCCGTCCATCTCCACGGGCAGCTTCGGCAAGCGCGCCTGGGTGCCTTGGCGGGCGCCGTCGGCAAGGCGGACATCCACCAGTCCCGCTTGGGCCAGATGCGGGTCATCGAACAGGTCGGAGGGCTTGTTGATTTCCGCAAAGGGCAGCCCGGCGCGGGCGAGCTTGGCAGCTGCCTGGCCCCGGCCGAGGCCGGCGAACAGTTCCCGCAGGGTGGGCATGAAGCGCTCGCGCCCGGCAACCCGGCCGGCGTTGTCGGCGAGCGCATCGTCGGCCCCTAGGGGTTCAAGGCCGAAGTCGGCGCAGAACCGCCGCCACTGGGTGTCGCTCACCACCGCCACGAACAGCTGTCCGTCGGCGCAGTCGAACAGGTCATAAACCCCCCAAGCGGAACTGCGGATGGACATGGGCTGCGGCTCCTCGCCAAGCACTGACTGCTGGGCCATGTGCTGGCCGACCAGGAACGCCGTGGTCTCGAAGAGCGCGCTGGTGACGCGCTGGCCGCAGCCGGTGCGATTGCGCTCCTGCAGCGCGGCGAGCACCGCCAGGGCGCCGAACATGCCGCCGGTGATGTCCACGATGGAGGAGCCGGCGCGCATCGGCTTGCCGGGCAGGCCGGTCATGTAGGCGAGCCCGCCCATCATCTGCGTGACCTCGTCCAGCGCCACGCGCTCGCCGTAAGGGCCCGGCAGGAAGCCCTTCAGGCTGCAGTACACCAAGCGGGGGTTGCGTTCGCTCAAGGCCTCGTAGCCGAAGCCGAGCTTGTCCATGGCGCCGGGGCGGAAGTTCTCCAGCAGGACGTCGGCGTCCGCGAGCAGGTCCTGCGCCAGCGCCCGCGCCTTGGGGTTCTTGAGGTCGGCGCACAGACTGCGCTTGTTGCGGTTGTACATGGCGAAGTAACCGCCGCCGGAACCCTTGAGCCGCCGGGTGTTGTCGCCGCCGGGGGGTTCCACCTTGAGCACGTCGGCGCCGAGGTCCGCCAGGATCACCCCGGTCGCCGGTCCCATCACCATGTGCGAGAACTCGATGACGCGCAGCCCGTCGAGGGGCCGCGCTTGCTGCGGGGGCGCTTGGGACGGGTCGGGGTCTCTGGCCCCTTGGCCGGTGGCGGGGGAACCGGTGGCTGTCACGGATGAGGCTCGTCTGCCGCAAATTTGTCTCTATGATATATCATTAGGTCATTTGGCGAGCGGGGTTGCGGAGTGTCGATCGAGAGGGGGTGCGCGGAAGCGGCCATTGACGTGACGGTAAGCGAGGTCGGAACGCGCGACGGCCTGCAGAACATCGACACGATCCTGCCCACCCAAGCCAAGCAGGCTTGGATTGCCGCTGAGGCTGCGGCTGGTGTGCCGGAGATCGAGGTGGGGTCCTTCGTGCCGCCCCGGCTGCTGCCGCAGCTCGCTGACACGGCCGAGTTGGTCCGCTTCGCCAAGACGCTTCCGGGATTGAACGTCGCGGTCCTGGTGCCGAACCTGCGCGGCGCCCAGGCAGCGCTTGCGGAGGGCGCGCACCACATCTCGATGCCGCTGTCGGTCAGCGAAACCCACAGCCTGGCCAACGTGAGGAAGTCCCACGCGCAGATGTTCGACGAGATCGCCGCCGTCGTGGCGGCGGTGGCGGCGCAGCCGGCGGCGTTGCGTCCCACCCTTGAAGTCTCGCTGTCCACCGCCTTCGGCTGCACCTTGGAAGGGCCGGTATCTGAGGATCGCGTGGTGGCGTTGGCGGAGCGGGCCATTGCCCTGGGCGCTGATGAAGTCTGTCTCTCGGATACCACCGGGTACGGCAATCCGAGCCAAGTGCGGCGCCTGACGACGCGCATCTGGGCTGCGGTGGGCCGGGAACGGCTCTCCAGCGTCCACCTGCACAATACTCGTGGGCAGGGGCTCGCCAACGTTCTGGCCGCCCTTGACGTGGGCATCACCACCATTGACAGTTCCTTGGGCGGCCTCGGCGGCTGCCCGTTCGCGCCGGGGGCGAGCGGCAACATCGTCACGGAGGACTTGGTGTTCCTGCTGGAGGCGATGGGGCTGCGCACGGGCATTGACATCGACCGGCTGCTCGCGGCGCGGGCACAGGTGCAGGCGGCGCTGCCTGACGAGGCCCTGTACGGCTTCGTCGCCGACTCGGGCCTGCCCAAGGGATTTGCCTATGCCAGCGCCGCGGCGGCGTGATGGTTCCGGAAGTGGGCTTGCGACCATGACCAGCTACGGCGCGCTGGCGCTGCAGACTAGGGTGCAGGCCATCGCGCAGTGCGCCGATGTTGCCTCGTGCCGTCAGCGAATCAACGCCTCGCTGGAGCGCATTGCCGCCCAGGTGGCGGCCAGCAAGGCGTTCATCGGCCCCCATCTGCGGCTGGTGGTGCTGCCGGAGTACTTCCTGACCGGCTATCCCATGGGTGAGACCCCAGCCGCCTGGCTGGCCCGAGGGTGCGTTGCGGTTGATGGGCCGGAGTACGAGCGCATCGGCGCCATCGCCGCGGACAACGGTGTGTTTCTGGCCGGCAACCTCTACGAGTCCGACCGCCACTTTCCCGATCTTTACTTCCAGACCAGCTTCATCGCCGATGAGTCCGGCGACGTGGCGCTGCGCTACCGACGCCTGATCTCGCAGTTTGGCCCAACGCCCTACGACGTGCTCGACCGCTATTTGGACATCTACGGAGCGGACAGCCTTTTCCCGGTGGCCGACACCGCTCTGGGGCGCTTGGCAGCGGTCGCCTCCGAGGAGATCCTGTTTCCGGAGATCAGCCGGGCGCTGGCGCTGCGGGGCGCGGAAGTGCTTTGCCACTCGTCCTCGGAAGTGGCGAGCCCGGCCCTGACGCCCAAGAACGTCGCCAAGCGGGCGCGCGCCTACGAGAACCATGTTTATGTGGTGTCCGCCAACTCGGCGGGCGTGGGCGGCATCGACCTGCCCAATGCCTCGGTGGACAGCGCCTCGCAGGTCGTTGACTACGAAGGCCGCGTGCTGGTTGAGGCGGCCGTCGGCGAGTCCATGGCGGCAAACGTTGACATCCATGTCGAGGGCTTGCGCGCCCACCGCCGCCGCCCCGGCATGTTCAACCTGTTCTCGCGCCAGCGGCTCGCGCTGTTCGCAGACCTTTACGGCAGCGAGGAAGTGTGCCCGCCCAACAGCTTGCTGGACGAGGATGGCCAAGTGCGCGCGCCACCGCCTGGCCACTTTGTGTCCGTGCAGACCGAGACGATCGCCAACCTGCTGGAACTTGGTGTCCTGCGCTGAACGGTCGCGGCATTGGAGCGACTGAACGAAGGCGGCACACCCGCTACTGGCTGGACTTGCCCGCCTTGGCCCAATTCAGGGCTGGCTGTAGGGGGGCGCTACTGTCCGGTGTAGTCCTCCACGCTGAGGTTCATGCGGTAGTGGAAGTGGCCGGTGTGGTATTGGCAATGCAGCAGATCGACCAAGTCGCCTTGAGTGTTGAAGGAGTAGCGCACGAGGGTCAGCACGGGGTCGCCCGGCACTAGGCGCAGCTGCTCCGCAACTGGCGGCGCTGCGGCGGCGGCGCTCAAGTGCTGCTCGATGCGGGCGATTTGATGGCCGTTCTCGGCCATGATGTCGAACCGCAACCGGCTTTCGATGGCTTGGGCGTCGTAGCCGCGCTCGATGCCGCGCGTCCAGCTCTCGTAGTAGGCGAAGGGCGTCTGGTCCTCTCGGAAACGCACCCGCACCACGTAATGCACGGGTTCGGCCGCCGGGATGTCGAGTTCCTCGACCAGCTTCGCCGGGGGCGAACGCCGGTCGATGTGCAGCACCCGCACCCGGGTGCTGCGGGACATCTGTGCGAGCTTTTCGAGCATGCCGACCAGCGGCGCCTCGACGTCGGAGGCCGGGGCCTGGAAGACCACGTGGCTGCCCCGGCCTCGCTTGCGGGCGATGAGCTCATTGGCCACCAGCAGGTCCATGGCGCGTTTGGCGGTCACTCGGGAGACGCCAAAGCCTTCCGCGAGTTGCGCTTCGCCGGGCAGTTTGGCGCCGAAGCCCAGTTCGCCGCTGAGGATGCGCTGCTTGAGGAATTGGTGGAGCTGGTGGTACAGCGGGATCGGGCTGTCCGCGCGCAGGGAGCCGAGCTCCATCGGAGTGAAAAGCCGCTGCAGATCATCCATGATTCCCTTATTCCCTTGATTGGGCAGGCATGTTGGTGAAACAACCGGGCTAGGAGCGATCGGTGCGGTTCGGGGCGTCGAGCGCTTCCCGCAGGGCCCGATGCGCGGCTTGGGCATCGATTAGGTCGATCAGCATTCTTGTCAGGCGCACCGGTTCCGGCGGCGCCTCGTCGCGCGCCAGAAACGGCTCCCGCAGCCAGTGCCAAGCGCGCAGCAGATGGGCGCCGGAGCGCTCCGGGGTCAAGTCCGGCGGTTGGCCTTGGAATTCCGCGGGCTGGGCCGCGGCTTGGTCTAGCGCGGGTTCGACGGCCGCCACTGCTTGCGCCAAAGCATCCGAAAGCCCGACGCCGGCGACGGACCGGGCCACTCCATCCAGAGCGGCTGCGATGCGGCGCACGGCTTCCACGCAGTGGCTGGGCCTGAGATCCTCCGGCAGCGCCGATCCCCCGTGCCCCGGCAGATCGACCACCGCCGAGGCCGGATGGGCGGCGCTGTCGGGGAGCGCGGCCTCGGTTGCGCCGGGCTGCGGGATCAGCAGGCGCGTCGGTGCCGCGCCATCGGGTTGCCGGTAGCGAATTTGCCCAAAACTGGAGTCCACGTGGCGCAGGCGTCCGCTTTCCAGGCACAGGTCTTGTGCCCGCACCGAATTCGCCGGCAGGATGCGTTCGAGGTTGCGTTCCAAGCAGGCCCAACGCTCATCCAGCGAAGGCCCGCAATGGGCCATGGTCACGTTGGCGCCCCAGGATTGGGTATCGAGGCGTCCCGTCCAGCGGGCCAGAATGCTGCCCTGCCAGCGCAGTATCACCAAGGGTGTCGCCACCGGCGCCAGCCGCTCCACCCGCTCGTTGCGGAAGGCGGCGCGGTAGATCGAAGCGTAGCCGGGTCCGGCGCGCAAGTAGCCTCGTGCGGTCGCCTGCATGGCAGCCGCGGGCGCAAGCGCCCGGGCGATGCGGTTCTCCGTTGCGGGCGCTTGCCAAGGAAAGAACAGGGTGCCGTCGTGCGCCGCCAGCCAGGCGCGCGCCAAATGGCCG
Source organism: Gammaproteobacteria bacterium (assembly GCA_026709365.1). GTDB lineage: Bacteria > Pseudomonadota > Gammaproteobacteria > Pseudomonadales > Azotimanducaceae > Azophilus. Next base: position 14,205 of record JAPOTD010000062.1, on the reverse strand, counting down.
CCGTCGGGGCTGGGCGTCACGTCCGGCAGGTAGCCCTCAAGTATCCGCTGCCGTTCGGCGTCATCGAAGGCGGCGGCGTTGTCGAGCATGATGCCGCTGAGCGCTTGGGGTTCGGCCTTGGCCCACTCGACGGCGATCTGCGCCCCGGTTGCGGAGCCATAGACGCCCACCTGCTCCAGCCCCAAGGCTTGGCGCAGCGCCGTCATGGCGCGTACGCAGGGGCTTAAGTCGTCGATCGGGCCCGGCAGCGGGTCCGAGTCGCCGAAGCCCGGCGTGTCCGGCGCGATGACCGTGGCCCGGCTCGCCAACCTGGCCATGAGCGGCGCCATGAAGGCGGAGTCGAGGGGGGAGGGGTGCAGCGCGAACAGCGGCGGGCCGGAGCCGGTCACCCGATAGTGCAGATCGAGCTCGGTGCCGTCCACGCGCACCCGTGCGCTTGAGCAGCGGATGCTCGGTGGTCGGACCGGCGGCAGTTCCGCCGTCGTGGCGATGGCCGATCGGCTCACAGCCCGAGTGCGCCAGGGTTCATGCGCCCATCGGGATCGAGCGCGCGCTTGAATTCCCTAACCGTCGTCAACGAGGCGGCGTCCAGATCCCGGGCGTAGGGGTAAAGGCGCCCAATCTGCAAATGCACCGCGCCGCAGGCCGCCAGGGTGTCCACCACCTCCCGGCGCAGGCGCATGACCTCCGCCCGCGCTGCGGGATTGTCCGGGAAGGCGTTGGTCCTCCGCAGCACGGCGGCTTCGACGCTGTGCCGGTGCAGGGCGTTCAGCCCATCGGGCCAGTAGAAGACCGGCTCGATCACGAAACAGTTGGTATCCGCGGTGGTGAACAGGGTGCCGTGCGCGATGCCGTGCTCCTCCAGAACCGCCGCGTTGCGCTCGAACAGGGCGGAAACGGCCTCGTAGGCGGCCTTGGCCTCGGAGTGCGGCACCAGGCCATGCACCGGCAGCCAGCGCTCTCCGGAAGGCCCGATCATGGAGTTGAGCGGCCCGAAGGGATTGGCGCGGGTGACCGTGGGAATGGTGTTCTCCACCGCCTTGCCCCCCGCATCCTGGCCGATGCGCATGATGCGCTCGGCGGCGTCCTCGGCTGCCGCTCCGGTGCGCTCCTCAACCATGAAGTGGACGGAGTAGTCGGCCTCCGCCAGAAATCGACGGCCGGCCACGGCGATGCGGGCGCCGATCTTTACCGCATCCAGCAGGCTGTTCTGGGCCGCGACCGTCTGGCCCAGGGTCTTGACGTCCTGCGCCAGGGATTCGCGCTTCATGCGCTGCGCCTGCAGGCCGGGGTCGAAGCCGAAGCAGGATTCGGCCAAGCGCTGCCGGGAGACTTCCGACATGGCGGCGAGCATCCCGCCGTGGTCGGCAAAGGTCAGGCTGACGCCGTGCCGTGCCTCGCCCCTCGGCAGCAGCTTCAGGGTCGCCGTCGCCTTGATGCCCAGCGCCCCGTTGTCGCAAGTGAACAGCCCGGTGAGGTCGGGCCCGTAGTGGCGGAAGAAGGGCGGCGTCCCGTTGCGCGCCGCAGCGCCCGTGCGCAGCACCTGGCCGTTGGCCAGCACGATCTCGAAGCCGACCACCGAGTCAGCGGCGCAGCCATGCCGACCGCTGCCCCAGAACAGCGCGTTCTGCGACAGGGAGCCGCCCACTGTGGCGCCCAAGCCGGAGAGGGTGCCCCAGAACGGCGTGCGCAGGCCGTGGGGTTCGAGCGCCTCGTGCAGGGCCTTCCAAGTGCAGCCGGCCTGCACCCGCACGTACATGTCCTCGGCGTTGATCTCCAAGACCTCGCCCATGGCGGCCATGTCCAGGCAGAGGGTGCGTCCGCGGGGGCAGACATAGCCCCCGCTGTAGGACATCCCGCCGCCTCGGGGCGCGACCACGAAGCCATGCTCCGCCGCGAAGCGCACCGTGGCGAGAAGATCGCTGATGTCGGCGGGACGCACCACGGCGCTTAGGGGGTGCGCTTCGCCGGACACGTCCTGGCCGTACAACGTCAGGGCGTCGTCGTCGATCAGCAGGCGCTCGGCGCCGATGCGCACAGCCAAGGGGGCCAAGGCGGTTGGAAGGTCGCTCATCAACGGGCTCCTGCGGGTCTGGCGCGGATCCGCTCAAATTGCGGGCGCGCCATTGACTGGGTGGTGACCTAATGATATGACAATGGATGTATTGATGTCTTGAAGGACTGTGGCATGCCGGACATGCAGACATCGGATTTGACGCCCAGGCAGTACTGGGCGCAGGTCAAGTCCAACCCGCGCCGCGCCCGGTTCGGGTTTGGCGAGAAGGCGGCGCTGATCAACATCGACTTGCAGCGCGCCTACACCGACGTTGCGCGCTTCGCCACCGCCTACCGCACCGACCCGAACCAGATTCGCTACGTCAACCGGCTGGCTGAACTGGCCCGCAGCCGCAACATGCCGGTGATCTGGACCTACGTCGCCTACATGGGCAACGCCGATGACGCCGGCGTCTGGGGCACCCGAACCAACACTGAGGATTCGCTGCAGAACATCAAGGAGGGCAGCGAGCGCGCCGAACTCGACCCGCGCCTGGACATCGACCGCCATCGCGACGCCATCGTCAACAAGCGCATGGCCAGCGTGTTCCATGACAGCCTCATCCCCTCGCTGCTGGTCTGGCACAAGGTTGACACGGTGATCCTCACCGGCGGCAGCACCTCCGGCTGCGTGCGGGCTTCGGCGGTGGCGTCCCTGTCCCACGGCTACCGCACCATCGTCCCCGAGGAGTGCGTGGCCGACAAGCACGAGATTCCCCACTTCAGCAATCTCTGCGACATCATGCTCAAGTACGGCGACGTCGAACCCTTCGCGGCGGTGGAGGCTTGGCTGGCCGACCATCCCGGCTGCCCGCCCATCCGTGAAGGCCGCGGCGCGCCCTTTTAGGATATTGCCTGGACATTGCTAGGAGACTGCGAGGTGCGCGACGACCCCGATCTTTACCGCTATCGCGCTTGGGACGAGCGCCTGCCCATCCGCTGGCCCGGCGGCGCCAGGCTGGCGTTCTGGGTGGCGCCCAACATCGAGTTCTATGAACTCGACCCGCCCGCCAACCCGTCCCGCCGGGCGTGGCCCAGGCCAGCGCCCGACGTGCAGGGCTACGCGACCCGAGACTACGGCAATCGGGTGGGCCTTGCGCGCATGATGGCGGTGCTCGACAAGTACGGCGTGCGCGGCTCGGTCAGCCTGTCGGCTGCGGTCTGCGACCACCATCCGGAGATCATCGAGCTGGGCGCGGCGCGCGGCTGGGAGTTCTTCAGCCACGGCATCTACAACACCCGCTACGCCTACGGCATGGACGCAGCCCAGGAGCAGGCGATGATCGAGGACTCCATGGCGGCCATCCTCCGCCACACCGGACAGCCTTGCGCGGGCTATCTGGCGCCGGCCCTGACGCATACGGAGCAAACGCTGGACCTGTTTGCCGAGGCGGGCGGCATCTACACCTGTGACCTGTTCCACGACGACCAGCCGACGCCCGTTCGGGTGCGTTCGGGAAAGCGGTTCGTGTCCGTGCCTTACTCGCTGGAACTCAACGACACCATCGCCTACGTCGTCAATCGGGTGGAGCCGCGGCGCTACGGCGAGATGATCAAGCAGGCCTTCGACCGGCTGCATCGCGAAGGCGAGGCGGGCGGCACGGTGATGTGCGTGCCGCTGCATCCCTATCAGGTCGCCCACCCCCACCGGCTGCGCGCCTTTGAGGAGGCGCTGGCCCACGCAACCGAGCACGAGGGCGTTTGGCTAGCGACCGGCCGGGAGATCGCGGAGCACTACCTTGAGCACTACTACGACCTTGACTTGGCGCGGTCCGGCGCGCGGGACGGCGGGGCGGAAGCAGCGCCATGACCCTTGACGCCAAACATTTGGAGTATCCGCGCCGCCGCCGCGGGATGGACCATGAGCGCTACGAATTCTCCATGCTCGGCGACCGTCCCCCGATCAACTGGCCGGGAGGAGCCAGCGTTGCCCTCTGGGTGAACTTGGCGGTGCAGTTCTTCCCCTTGGACCAGCGTGGCAAGCCCTTTGCGCCGCCCGGCGGCATGAGCACGCCCTATCCGGATTTGCGGCACTTCACGTTGCGCGAGTACGGCAACCGCGTGGGCATCGTGCGCTGCCTGGAAGCGTTGGACGCCTTCGGCATCCGCCCGACCTTCGCCGTCAACGGGGCGCTGGCCGAGCGCTGCCCCAGCCTGCTTGACCGGCTGGCTCGGCGCGGCGACGAAGTCCTGGCCAGTTCCTGGCACATGGACACGCTGCACCACGGCGAACTCGGGCTCGCCGAGGAGCGGGCCATCGTCGAGAGGAGCTTGGCGACCCTGCGCGAGCGCACCGGCCAAGCGGTCGAAGGCTGGGTGAGCCCAGCCCGCTCCCAAAGCCACCGCACCCCGGACCTGCTGGCGGCCCAAGGGGTGTGCTACATGGGCGACTGGATCAACGACGAACTGCCCTACGCCTTTCGCACCGATGCGGGCGAGCTGGTCGCCCTGCCGCTGTCGCTGGAGTTGGATGACCAATTCCTGATCGGCGCCAACCTGCACTCGGAGTGGGAGTACGCGACGCAGATCATCGACGCCTGCGACTTTCTGGTCGCCGAAGCGGCCCAGACCGGCCACGGGCGCTTGTTGGCGCTGTCGGTGCATCCTTGGCTCATGGGCCAGCCGCACCGCATCGCCGCCTTCGAGCAGGTGCTGGAGCACTTGGCGGGCTGCGCGTCCATTTGGTCCGCATCCGCCTCCGACATCGTGGCGGCTTGGCGTGCCCAAACCGTCTGAAGCATCCCGCTGGCCGTCCAAACCCCGCGCCTTGGCGTTGGGCTTGGCGGTGTCCGCCCTCCCTGCGCTGGCCGACAGCGATCGGTTGACGGCGCTGCTGGCCGGCGAATACAACAGCAATGAGCAGGTCTGGCAGCAGGGCTTGGATGGTGCTGCCGAGGGCGTGCGCAGGCATTGGCGTTTCCAAAAGGACGGTGATGATCGTCTCGATCTAGCGATCGGGCAGGGCCAAGCCGCTCCCGACGCGCCCGGTTGGAGCTTTGCCTTCGCAACGGAGCGCCAAGGCTGGATTGCCCAAGTCTCCGGCGCCTCCCAATGCCGTTATGCGTGGCGCAGCACACCTGCCGGCTTCACGGGCGAGGCCTTGGACGGCGGCTGCGCCGGATTGCCGGGGCGGATCAGCGTCGATGAAGCCGGGCTTGAGGCGGTCTGGCCCGATGGGGAGGCGGAGCGGGCTAGGCGAGTGCGCCATTACCGCGGCTGGGTGGCGCTTAAGCGCAGCCATCTGGACGCCGAGGCGGCGGATGACGACTACGTGTTCGTGCGCGAGGCTGACTGGCACGACGAAGGCTTCCTGCTGCCGGTCCTCGACGATGGCCGGCCGACCGGCTACGCCGTCGAGCTGGCCCGGCTCACCTACCAGAACACCCGAACGTCGATTCTGAAGCTGGGCGTCATCGAACTCGCCACCGGCGACACCCTAAGCTACGCTTGGGCCGAGCCTGGCGCCGACCGCATCGGCATCAACCTGCGCTGGATTCAAGCTGGCCTGACGCGGGTGGCTGAGCCCCAGCAGCCAACCTCCCGGAACGAGGGGCCGTCGCCGTAGAGACGGAATTCCGCCACCTACCTGAACATGGATTGCCCGATGGCCAAGGCCAGCCCGGCCACGCCGACCATGGCGCCGACCAACGTGACCACGATCTGGTGCTTCAGCGTTGCGAGCTTGGCTTCGAGCGTGGCGTCCAAGTGGCTTTTCGTGACCAAACCATCCTGGATTCGGACGGCCATCCGCACGATGGCCCTTGCTTGGCGTTCGGGAACATCCGCCGCCAGCAAGGCCTCGACCTCCGCCGCCGTGTCAACGCTGGAAGTGTTTGCTGGAAGTGTTGTTGACAATTGTGCCAGCGCGGCCCCAAGCTGGTGACATCATGCTGTAGGAATTGCCGTCATGGCATCACTTGTCAGGATGCAGGTTCAACTCACGGCGGAGCAGGCTGGCGCGCTCCGAGTCCGTGCGCGCGCCGAGGAACGTTCATTGTCCGATCTCGTGCGCGAGAGCGTCACGGAGTACTTGGCGCGTCGGCCCGAACGGGACCGCCGCGCCCTGCTTGACCGCGCCCGCGAACTCACTGGACTTTTTCATTCGGGATGCCGCGACGTCGCGGAGAATCACGACCAACACCTTGATGAGGCCTACGGTTCGTGAGCCTGTTCGTTGATACATCGGTGCTCTACGCCCTCCTTGACGCTGATGCGCCGCCTTGGGCTGACTGACGTTCTGGCGCTGGATGCGGATTTCGCCGCGCAAGGCTTCAACCTACTCCCGAAACCCGTGCGGGCTGGTTGAAAATGACTTAATGATATGTCATTGTGTCAATGGGGATGTATCCAGACAGCCAGCATGGGAGTAAATTCAATGAAATTGGCATTCAACCAACTGCGCGGCCCGATCCTGTTTTTGGGCCTGTTGCCCTTTATCCCAACGGGGATTGCGGCGGAAGCGGCGGACAGCGCCTTCGAAATCGAAGAGGTTGTCGTGACCGCTAGGAAGATCGAGGAGAATCTTCGGGACGTTCCTGCCACCGTCAATGCCCTTACGGCGGAGTCCCTGGACGAGCGCGGCATTGTCTCGCTGCAGGACATCGCGGATGCCACTCCCGGATTTGACTTCGCTTCGGCTTTCGGCCGCAACGACTTTCGTCCGGTCATCAGGGGGCAGGCCAACGTGCTTGGCCGTGCCAACGCCGGCCTCTTCGTGGACGGCATCATCATTGAGGAAGGCAATGCGTCCATCCCGCTGGCTGCATTGGAGCGGGTTGAAGTGGTGAAGGGGCCGCAAAGCGCGCTCTATGGCCGGTCAACGCTCGCCGGTGCGGTCAACTACGTGCTCAAGGGGCCGGGCGATGAGTTTAGTGGCGAGGTTTCCGCCGAGTTGGGAGAACGGGACTATACGCGGGTTGAGTTGCATGCCAGCGGGCCTCTCTCCGATGTGGTGGGGGCCGCTGTCACGTTTAGTCATTATGAGCGTGGGGGCGAGTATGACAACAATTCGCCAGGCAGCGATATTGACGACAAAGTCGGTGCTGAAGAGACCACCAGCTTTGCTGGCGTGATAACCCTGACTCCCAGTGATCAGTTCAGCGCTCGGCTGCACGGTATCTATGAGGACAGTGATGACGCCCATTACGCCATTGGCATGTTGCCATCGACCTACAACAACTGTTTCCGAGTGCCGCAGGACACCATGCAACCGGCGCCTCCTGCCGGGACGCCGGAGGCATCGGCGAATTTTGGCCGGTCCGGCCCGACAGGCGCTGGATACGGCGGCAGCGGCTACTACTGCGGTAAAGTCGATGTGGGAACGGTCTTGGGAGAGGATGACGGCAAGGACGCCACGACCCTGCGAACGGGTTTTTTCCCGTCGGACCTTTTCCCGCCCGCTGGTTCCGAGCGGGAGAGCCTGCGGCTCGGTCTTCGCTTGGACTGGGACTTGAATGAAAGCATGTCGCTGACCTCCATTACTGGCTACAACGATGTCGATTGGTTTGGGTCGCAGGATCAGTCCTTTGGCGGCGGAGGTGCGCTCGGGGCGGCTTTCGGGTTCGTGACGATGGAGAATGACGACTTTGAGGACTTCTCGCAGGAGTTGCGCTTGAGTGGCGAGCAAGGCGGGAAGTTGCGCTACATGGCGGGCCTTTACTACTACGACTCCGAGGAGAGCGGCGACATAGTCGGTTCAGGGCGTGGCGATACGGCGCGTCGTGCGGACCCCGCCAACAACCCCCCTAGGGACGACGGGGCTGCGTCCATCAACAGCATTTCCGTTTTTGGCTCCGTTGAGTATGACGTTTCCGAACAAATGACCTTGGGGCTGGAGATGAGGTACAACGAAGATGAGTTCGACATCACTCCAGCTGGCGCAAGCGACGCGGTTAGCGGCAAGTTCGATGCCTTCCTGCCGAAGTTCACCCTGAGCTACAGGGCTTCGGACGACATGCTAATTTATGGCAACGTGGCTGTTGGCAACAAGCCGGGAACGCTCAATAGCTCTTCGGGCATTCCGGATTCCGTGCGCCCGGTTGATGAAGAGACTGCGGTGAGCTACGAGGTTGGCCTCAAGAACCTATGGATGGATGGTCGTGTCGAGAGCAATGTCGCCATCTACCACATCACTTGGGAAGACATGCAGCTAACCTCCACACGGGCTTTTGACAACCCTGACGGCACCGTGACCAGCACCTCTATCTTGGAGAATTTAGGCGAAGCCAAGATCACGGGTTTGGAGTTGGAGCTTGCCATGGCGCTCACTGAGTTTTGGGATGCCCGCATCACCTACGCCTATACGGATAGCGATATCAAAGAATTCGTCCAGTCGGTCGATGCCGGGGGCACGATCGAAAACGGGTTTCGTGAGGCGGCGCTAATCAGCGGCTACTCGGCGAGCGGTGACGTCATCACTTCCGGTACGAGTTTGCCGCATACCTCCAAGCACCAAGCTTCGCTGAGCAGCCGGTTCCACGGCCGAATCAATGCCGATTGGGGATGGTTCGTGCGCGCCGACTGGAATCACAACTCGAAGCGCTATGCCCAAGTGTATAACCTTGCCCACACTGGCAGCCGCGATATCCTGAACCTGCGCGCTGGCATTGAGGGCGAGCGCTTGTCGCTTAATCTGTGGCTTGACAATGCGCTAGATGACGAGTCCGCGCCGGCGTTGATTCGATATGTCAACGTCATTCCGCGCCCCCCCTTCATTAATCGGGGGATCGGTGCGACCCTGCCTGAACGGCGGCGCTTTGGCGTGACGATTCGCGCTAGCTTGTGAACGCCCGCCTGCGCCTAGCAACGCTCAATCGCGCTTGACCGTGCCGCAGCTGTCCCGCAGGCAGTTCGCGGCCGGTCTCGCTGCCACCCTCGCTGCCCCGCGCTTGGCGTGGGCCGGCACCCCGGTCGTCGATGTCATAGTCCTCGGTGCGGGTCTTTCGGGACTCTCAGCCGCGCTCACATTGAAGCGCGCTGGCGCTAAGGTCATTTTGCTTGAAGCGAGGCCCCGAGTTGGCGGGCGCGCCTACACCTACAACGGCCTGCCGGACAACCCGGAGGTCGGCGGCGTGGAAATCGGCGACTCGTATGTGCGAATGCATGCCTGGGCCAAGGAGTTCGGCCTCGAAATCGAACCATCAAAGTTCCCGCGCGGCCTCACCCTGCACGTCGGCGGCGTGACCATGGATGCCTCGGATTGGGCGGGATCCAAAGCCAATCCCTTGGCCGAGCCGGAACGCGGCATACCTCCCAATCGTTTGCAGAGCCATTACCTGCGGCAGGATGTGCCGCTGGCGCGCGCGGACCTTTGGGATTCGCCTGATTCCGCCGCCATTGATGTGTCCATCAGCGATGCGCTGCGCGCCCGCGGCGCATCCGAAGCCGCCATTGACCTGATCAACATTGCCGGCACGCACAATCACAGCGACCGCATGAGCGCGCTCATCCCGTGGCGGTCGGTGCGCCTGTTCGAGACGGAAACCGGCGTTGGCCGGTTGGCGGCGGGCACTGGCGAATTGCCGAAGGCGATGGTCGCCGAACTTGACGCTGCGGAACTGCGGCTGCAAGCGCCGGTGAGCGACATCGAAGTGGGCAAGCGCGGCGTCCGTGTGGTGACGCTTTCGGGCGAATCCTTCCAAGCCGCCCAGTGCGTTTGCACCCTGCCGGTGGGATGCCTGCGGGATGTGCGGATCAAGGCGCCCTTAAGCACGGCCCAGCGCGAAGCCATTGATGCCATCGAATACACCAAGGCCAGTGTGGCGCTGATGGATGCCGAACCGTTCTGGGAGGACGATGGCCTGTCGCCGAACATGTGGACGGATACGCCCCTTGAGCGCATCTTTCCCCGAACCGATCGCGCCACCGGCGACATCGTCGGCCTCAAGGTGTTCGTCAACGGGGACGGCACGGACGCCGTCGATGCCCTGAGCGATCAAGCCTTTCAATCCTTGGCGGTGGATACCATCAGAAGGGTTCGCCCAGCCTCAAAAGGGCGGCAACTGCAAGTCAGGTTCCGCCATGGCTGGGGCCGCGATCCATTCGCCCGGGGCGGCTATGCCGCTTGGCCGCCGGGCAAGGTGGCGGCCTACCGCAGCGCCTTGGGTGAGCCGGTGGATCGCCTGCACTTCGCCGGCGAGCACATGGCTTCGGATGCGCCCGGCATGGAAGGCGCTGTCCGCTCCGGCGAGCGCGCCGCCGCAAACGCTCTGAGCGCCTAACATATCGCCGTGAGCGGCCAAAACAGCAATAGGGAATTGACCATGAAGCTAACACTCACGCTGCTGTTCAGCATTCTTTTCGTCGGCGAGCTGGCGGCGGAAACGCTTGACCCGCAGGATGTGCGCAATGCGCTCGCCATGCAGCGAAAAGTCCTGTGCTCCACCGTTGACGGCGAGCCCACGACCTTTTGGTGGGCCGGAAGCGCCTATTCAAGGCGTCAAGGCGAGCGCGACAGGCTGCTGTTCGATGTTGAAGGCATGAACGTGCGCGCCTGCGTCAGCGACACGCATCCTGAACGTGGCGAGGGCTACCGCATGGTCTCGCGCGAGCTGCTGATCTACCGCGACGCGGAAACCGGCGAGGCGCTCAGCACTTGGCAGAACCCTTGGAGCGGTGAAACCGTCGATGTGCTGCACGTGGCCAATGATCCCGTCAACCACTCGACCTATGTGCGCAATCGCGACGGCACGCCCCTCAACTGGGGCGGCATGATCACCGAAGGACAGTGGCGCATGAACATCACCGTGCCGCTCTTTTATCCAAACCCGCTTGCCTCGGCCTACCAGAAGCAAATCGGAGGCACCTATCACGCCACCGAAATGTTCAACTTCTTTGGCGCAACCGATGAGCTGCTCGATCCCGCCACCACCACGGTGGCTCGACAAGTCGGCTGGGCGCGCGTTTCCGATTGGCTGCCGTGGATGAACATGCAGGGGCGCGAGGGGATCATCTACATGCACACAGCCGGCCTTAGGCTGTCGTCCTGGAACGCTTTGCCGGACCGCATGAAGGAGGAGATCGAGGCCCACTATCCCGACTACAGGAACCCGCCGCCCTTGGACGATGACCGCGTGAACGTCACCAGCTGGATGTACTATCAGCGCGTTGCCGAGGGCGAAGTGGTGGCGCCTGATCGCAGCGAATAGCCCTAAATTCGGAGGAGTGAACCATGACGGAGAACATACGAACCGGCATGCCCGTGCTGGCGCGCCATGAGGGCGAATGGGTTGGCGAGTACATCCACATCGACCCGGACGGCACGGTGCAGGATCGCCACGCATCCCACCTGTCCTGCACCTTTCCGGCTGCGGGACCGCACGACTACTTTCAGACCAACACCTACACTTGGGCGGACGGCAAGCGGGAGCAAATTGAGTTTCCCGCCGTCTATCGGGACGGACGCATCTGGTGGGACAACGAGCGAATTGCCGGCTCCGCTTGGGAGGTGGATGAGCGCACCATGATGCTCAACTGGATCCGCAAGGACATGCCGGGCAGCTACCTCTACGAGATGATCCAGATCAATGAAGGCAACGATCTGCGGGGACGAACTTGGCATTGGTTTGTGGATGATGAGTTGATCCGCCGAACCTGCATCAAGGAGCGTCGCACCGCCTAGGAGCGGGCGCTGCGCAATAGGCCTCGAAGCAAACGTTCAGTTCTCTTCAAGGCGCCAATGGCTTGGCTGCTGGCGGGTTCAGCGCACTAGTTGTCCATATCCAATAGCTGAAACTGAGTGACCGGCTGCCAGCGGGACTGCTTGCGCTCGATGATCTGCCAGCTTGCGCCGTCGGGGCCGCGCAGCAGGAAGCTCGGCTCATCGAACTCATTGGGTTGCTGCGGGCTCGGATTCAGTCCCGCCGCCTCGGCCAGGCGATGCACCAGCCCAAGCCGTGGGGTCCACAGGGAGTGGAGGGTGATGCCGAGTTCGCCGGGGCGTTGCCGAGCGGAGCGGTCATCCGCGACGTGCAGCCCCTCCAAGGAGAAGAACTTGAGCTTGCCGCTCACGTTGTTGGGGGAGACGAAGCCCCGGTACCAATGCGAGCGCCCGGGCGCCATCTGAAACACCGCTTGGGGACCAGCCTGCCAAGCGCCGTCGATGACTGGGTCGTTCTCCGGCAGCAGGCCAAAAACGGTTTCGTAGTAAGCGGTGACTTCGGCCAAATCCCCGGCCACCATGAAATCATGATGGGTGAACTCGCTGGTGCCCAGCGGAGCGTGCTCGCCAATCACGCCATAGCCGGGAATGGTGTAGCCGTAGCGTTGAAAGAAGACATGATTGAACCAGCGGCCATAGACGGCCATTTCCCGAACCCCGATGCGCCGGTTGACGATGCTGGGCACCCCTTTGGTGGCATCGTAGAGATCGTCATAGACAGGGCCGGCCAGCAGCCAGGGTTCGCCGACGCCGTCGCGCAGGTCGGCGAACACGTCAGCCAGCCGGTGGATGTCCCGAGTGCGCATCACCGCCATCCGGGTGCCGACCGTCTCCGGAGGAGCGAAGCCAACCCCAGGACCCAAGGGGTTGGCCCATTGCAGCAGCCGCAACAGGCCGTGGGCGTCCACGGAGCCGTTTTGCAGTCGCCATGATCGAAGCGCTGAACTGACGCCGTACAGCTGCGCCGCCTGCGCCGCCGTCAACTCCGCCGAGGCGACCGGGGCAAAGCCAAACTCCTGGAAGTACTCCAGTGCCTGCTTAGCGTCAGCCACCCCAACCATGACTTCGTAAACGCCGCTGATCCCGGTGTCCGGCGGATCGGCAGCGGCGCCTTGCCAGCCAATGGCCAAAACGGCCAGCAGGAACGGAAGCATCTTGTGCATGTGGCCTCCTCAACGCCCAATTGAGCGATTGCACAATCATCCTGTTTAGCACATGGCCGCTTGTGATGGAATTCTTTCAGAATGGAAATAGTGGCTCAGTTTGAATTTCCGGTAGTGGCTCAGTTTGCCTTTGGCTGGGCTTGAGCGGCTGGCGCTCTACCAGGCGTCACTGCGAGGGCAGGATGCCCTCGCTCCGGGACGAGACGCCCACTTCAGGTGAGGCCCCCGGGAGCGAGTTTCCGTCTTGTCAACGGTTGGATGCTTTTTTTGCGCGTGTTGCAGCAAGGGGCCTCCTCGCTCCGGGAATCCGCTTGGATCGGGCAACGACCCCACGGAGCGAGTGGGCGCGCCAACCCGCTGTGTTGTCGCGCGGATTTCCAATCGAGGGCGGGACGCCCTCGCTCCGGGGGACGACGCCCAAACCGAGCGTGGCACCTTGGAGCGAGGGCGTCCCGCCCTCGACCGAGTCACGACGACGACCTGAGTCAAACTGAGCCACTGCCGAACGGATGTTCAGCTTCAAAAACATACCGAGATCCACTCCAAGCAACGGGCGCGGACCGAAGGCCCGCCGCGACCGTCAGGTCGCACGGTTTTGGTCTGCACTGTACACTGGGCGCCGAAGCAAACGTTCAGTTTGAGGTGCCAATGGCTTGGCTGGTCATCTGCCGCGACATCGACGATTCCGAAGCCCTGCGCCAGCAGCACCTGCGCAGTCATTTGGCGTATGTGGACACGATCATGGACCAGATCGCAGTTGCCGGGCCGCTGGCTTCGCAGCCACAGGGCATCCATGTCGGCAGTTGCTTCCTCTATCACACGGATGACCGAACGGTCGCTGAATCCCTGCTTTTCAACGACCCTTACTATCAGGCGGGCTTGTATCGGGAAACGCAGTTCCAGGCCCTTCAACCGGCTGCGGGCACTTGGGTGGGCGGCGCAACTTGGCGCTAAGCGCCGCTTGGACTGGGCACTGCCCAGCGATGGGCCGCAATGCTGGTAAAATCACGGCCATGAGGACGGCACCGCGGACATTGGCCTTATGCTTCGGGTTGGCGCTTGCCTTGGCGGCATCTGCTGCCGAGTCGCCGGTTTGGATCGTGCTGGGCAGTTACCAAAGCGTCGGCAACGCCGAGGCAGCGAGGCGGGAGCCCGGCATGGATGTCATGGAGCCGCTGCAGGTCAGGGCCTTTGACACCGCCGCGGGCCGTCGGCATCGGCTCCTGCTCGGCCCTTTCGAGACGCGCGGCCAAGCAACGGCGAAGCTGGCTGAGGTGCGCAGCGACGGCCATGCGGGCGCTTGGCTGTTGGTTGGCGACGGCGGGGATG
>JAPOTD010000117.1 GCA_026709365.1 Gammaproteobacteria bacterium | reverse complement strand
CGCGCCGGCGCCCGGCACGGTCTCGGCCGTGGAGGGGCGGCCCAGGGCGTCGTGGCGCTGCGCGCGGCGGTAGCCGGTCGCGGCGTCCCGCACTTCGCTCAGCTGGCCGAGGCCGTTGCCCTCGTCGTAGGCCCAGGAGGCGTCGCCCTCAAGGTGGGCGGCCTGCGCCCGGTGGAGCGTCGAGCAGCTGGCGCCGCCGTGCGCCCGGTAGTCCCTGCGGGAGGCGATGCGGCCGAGGCCGTCGTGGGCGGTCACGGTCAGGTTGCCCGCCGCGTCCTGCCGGCAGCGCGGCTCGCCCAGCGAGTTGTATAGGTATCGGACGCGCCCGAGGTCCGGGTCGTCCTGGGCGGTCATGCGGCCGAGCAGGTCGAACGTGGCCGTGGCCGCCGTGCTGGCGGGGGCGGGCGAGGCGTCGGAGGGCGGCTTGCGCCGGGTGGTGGCCGTCACGTTGCCCTGGGCGTCGCGGGCGAACGCGACGGTGCCGCCGTGGTGGTCCTGGGTGGAGGCGGTCTCGCCGAGGGCGTTCCGGGTCTCCCTGGCGGTCTGGCCCAGCGCGTTGGTGGTGGCGGTGGCCAGCCCGCGGTGGGCGAACGTGGTGGCGCTGCCGTCGGGGCCGGTGACCTTAACGGCCCGGCCGAGGACGTCGCGGTCGGTGGCCGTCCAGCACCTGGAGTCGCCCTGGCCCGCGGAGCACCGGGCCTCTCGTGGGTGGTCGGCGTCAGGCCTGCGTATCAGTCGCTCTGTAGATCGTCATGGCGGAATCGGTCAATTCCGAGTCGTTTAGCGCACTGCCTCCGTGAGGACCGCCGCCCGACTGTCCATTGACCACGATTGAAGCCGCTCGACAACAAAAGCCCGAATCTCCTCCACCACAGCTAGGTTGATTTCATCAAAATAGGCGGTGATTTGCAGGTTTTCATGCAAGTACTTGGTTGAGCAATTGTATTGGGGATGCGCCTCAGCAAGCGGGGAGTTTACCTCATAGCAACTGCCCATGTGCCAAGAATAGGGATCATCCGGGGATCGCACAGAGGGATCGGGGCGAATCTTCAGCACCTTCCATATGACGGGCCACATTACGCCGCGCAGTTGGTACAAGCCCGATCGGTGCGGCGCGAGAACCGCATCCTCATACCTATTTCGGCCGTACCAAGCATCGCTGAAGACGTGCATCTCAGGGTCGGAGTATGCCCGCATGCCGTCAGCGTCGAGCAACTCAACACCGACCATCAAATTGTCCACAATTTGGCCGTTGAACTTTCGGAAGCCCTTGATGCGCGCGGCAACCTCATCAGCCGGAAAGAGGAGGGTGATCCCAGGCGAGCTGGGCGGCAGCTTGGCGACGGACTTCAGCCACCCCGGTAGTGGACTGTTGAGGATGTATTCTTTTGGGACGCAGTACTCGTGCCTGCCCAGCGTGATCCTGGCCTCGTCGAAGAACGGGCCGCACCCGCTCACCGCCGCCAAGGCGGCGGCTAGAAGGAATCGCCTGACGATCCTAGCGGACATCGCTCACTCCTCCGGGCAGGCTTCGCACCAGTGGGGGAATCCGCGCAACCGGGCATAGGGGATGTTGGCCTCCCACAGGGCACCGAACAACGGAGTGCCCCCGAATGTCCTAGGGGGCAATCCGTAAGCCTCGAATACATCGTGGTGATATTGCGCGATTACCCGTGCCCGTAGCAAGCCGTCAGTGTCGTCTGCCGTTGCTTCGGTGTGTGCCCGCATCAGCCTTAGGCTGACCTCCTCAAGCGTCACCTCAACCCCGTGGCTCTTTGCGAAGTCCAGGAGCCTCTCGTTGGCGAACCTGCCAATGCCTTTGTTGTCCAGGATGTCCAGCGCAAGCTGCGCGATGGGATCGCCGGACGCCAGCCGCGACTCCCGGAACTCCCTGACCTTGCCCTGCCTTGCGAACTCCCGCTGCTGCGGGGCCAGCTTCGCCTCCTCAGCCCCGGCGACCTGTTCGTGCAGTTCCTCGTCGAACGCACTGGAGAAAGTCCCAGTGACGGTGTCGCCGACGGCCGCCGAGCCAGCGGACGGGTCCGCTAAGTGCCTGCGTCCCAGCCGCTGACAAGCTGGTGCCGCTAGTCGGACGAGCTTCTAAACGCGAACCAGTCCGGACCGCCAAGGTCCAAGGCTCGGTCAGGAGGGGTGTTGTAGCGGTGAAAATACTTCTTCTTGTTCTCATTGTACTCAACGGACGTAAACCGGCCTGAACCAACCATTCCTATTCGCCACAGTATGAAGCGGAAGGTGGGTTTTCCGCCGTCGGGCCTCCAGATAACAACCTCGGAAATGCCCAGTCTTTCCTTGATCGCGAAGGCTCCGGCGTAGGCCGCCTCGTCCTCCATTGAGAACTCGCCCTGCTGGATCATGTGCATGGGTTCGGAGTCCCGAACTCGACTTACGTTTTCGTAAGGCAGTAGCAGGTGCATGATGACCTGAAGTTCGCTGCGGTGCTGCTCGAACCACGCAGGCACCGCCTCCAGATCGTCGAACCGCCTGTCCCCCTCCGGCCCGAATGGCAAGTATGGGCATCCGGCCAAGGCCATCAGCATCCCAAGGCCAGCCGCCAAGCTGGCGGCGGGCCTTGCGCGAAGCTGCCTAAATCGAACCACTTGCGTGGAGTCGGCTCCCAAACTCACTGAATCACTAGGATCTCGGGAAGATCGAGAGACTCGTACATGCGGTCGAGCTTCTCAAACATTTCCTCACGGGAGTAGGTGGAACGGGACTTCAGATAGGAGAACCCGCTCCCGTCCCGCTGGTAGAGGCTCACGACGGGGTACTCCTCAAGGTATTTGATCTGGCCATACGACTTTGGCTCTAGGTCAATGATTGTCTTGAAAAAGCCCTCATCGAGCTCCTGCACCTGCAGGTTTGGCTGGGTCGCGACCGAGCACCGCAGATGCGGTCGGTAGTCGATCTCCGGTTCCCCGAAGGGTCCCATCTCGCCTTCCGTAAAAATTATCCAGGAAACGTCCCAACGTGAAAAAACATATGCACGGATAGCCGCATCGCTGAGTGTTTTACCCGTGTGCTCGAACAACTTGTCCATGCACATGCCGATCATCCGATCCCCGGTCTCCGCTGAGAACCGCCACTCGCCGGCGGCTGCTTGGCAGCCGCTTGACAAGATCACTGCCAGCGCTAGCAGCGCCTTGCGACAGTTCATTGCAACACCCTGCTGGGATCGGTTCCGTTGCGTCCATGGTCGAAGCACTTCAAGTACTCACAAACGCCAATCCGAACAACACCCCTCTCGTTCAGGACACCCATGTAAAGATCCTTTCTTGCTTCCTTTACCCACTTCAGATCATAACCCGCAGTCTCGTTATCCTGTGTAGCGAAGTTCGAGAACTTTAGGCTGCCGCGGGTATGGGTGTGGTAGCCGCGGTAGCTCGTGGTGAGGCTGGCGTGCGACGCCTCGCCGATCTGCGGGAAAGTGTAGCGGAACAGCCCCTCCGGCGTCTCGTAGATGCTTCCCGCCACCTCAAGGCCGTGCTCGGCGGACAGCGGCGCCGCGGCGTTCAGGACGTGCATCGCCGCGTCGTCCGGGTGCTTGAAGTCCCGGCTTGGATCGAGGGTTCCGTCCCGCCGCAAGCCGTCAAGCGCGGCCTGGAGTTCCGAGCGGTTGCGCGCCTCCGCCCGCTCGTTGTTGAGCGCCTGGCTGAACGCGCCGGTGACCGCGCCGTTGGCGAACTTGCCGCCGGTGATGCGCGAGGCGGTGCCGCCGATCGCGGCGCCCACGGCCACCCGCAGCGGGCTGAACCCGGCGCGGCCGATGAACCGCGAGTTGTTCAGCCCCGAGCCGAGCGCGGCCAGCCCGCCGGAGGCGAACCCGTGGCCGAACCGCCCCCCGCCCAGGGCGCTGGCGATGCCGCCGACCGTGCCGTGGGCCAGCGCGTCGAGGCAGGTCACGGACTCGCCGCCGCCGTGGCGGACGCGCTAGTGGAAGGCGGTGCCCGCCGGGCAGGCGGCCGCGCCGCTGCCCTTGGGCGCGCCCATGGCGCGGGTGGCGATCACGTGCGCCCCGGTGGCCGA
>JAPOTD010000008.1 GCA_026709365.1 Gammaproteobacteria bacterium | reverse complement strand
CGCTCGGCTTCCGCACCTTGATGAACGTGCTCGGGCCGCTCACCAATCCGGCGGGCGCCCGCCGCCAGGTGATCGGCGTGTTCAGCCCCGATTGGCTGCGTCCGCTGGCGGAGGTGGCCCAGCGGCTCGGCAGCGAGCAGGTGCTCATCGTCCATGCCGATGGGCTGGATGAGCTGGCGATAGACGGCCCAAGCCAAGTGTGCGAGCTCAAGGGCGGCCGCATTGAGCGCTACGAAGTGGTTCCCGAGGACTTTGGGCTAAACCGCCGCGATGCCGCCGGGCTGCGCGCGGACTCCACCGAGTCCAGCCTGTCGCTGGTCCGTGAATCCCTGACCCGGCCGGATTCGGCCGCGGCCGACATCGTCGCCTTGAACGCCGGCGCCGCCATCTACGCCGCTGGGGTCGCCCTCGACCACGCCGCCGGCGTCGAGATGGCGCAGGATGCCATCGCCGCAGGGCTGGCCAAGGAGCGGCTGGACGAGTTGGCGCGGGTCAGCCGCATGATGGATCGCGCTGGCGACGATGCGTCGTGACCATCCTCGACCGCATCCTCGCCCACAAGCGCGAAGAGGTTGCCGAACGTCGGCGGCGGCGGGGCGTTGCGGAACTCAAGGCCGAGGCCGATCGGCAATCCGCCCCGCGGGGCTTCGCCGCGGCCCTCGAACGCAAGATCGCTGCGGGCCAGCCGGCGGTGATCGCGGAACTCAAGAAGGCTTCGCCGAGCAAGGGCCTGATCCGGGCTGGCTACGAGCCTGCCGCCATCGCGCCGCAGTACCAGGCGGCGGGCGCCGCCTGCCTTTCGGTGCTGACGGACGCGGCCTTCTTCCAAGGCGCGGACCGGCACTTGCAAACCGCCCGGCAAGCCACCGCCCTCCCCGTGCTGCGCAAGGACTTCATGGTGGACGGCTACCAAATACTTGAGTCCCGGGCGCTCGGCGCGGACTGCGTGCTGCTGATCGCGGCTGCGCTCGATGCCGCGCAACTTGAGGCGCTTCACCAGCAGGCTCTCGCCTTGGGCCTCGATGCCTTGATCGAAGTGCATGATGCCGGGGAGCTGGAAACGGCGCTCAAGCTGAATCCACGGCTCGTCGGCATCAACAACCGCAACCTCAAGACCTTTGAGACGCGCTTGGAAACCACCTTGGACCTGCTTGGGCGGATGCCGGATGGCGTTCGGGTGGTCACTGAAAGCGGCTTCCATGAGCCCCGCCAAGTGCGGATGATGCGGCAACGGGGAGTACACGCCTTTCTGGTTGGCGAGGCGTTCATGCGGGCCGACGATCCGGGCGCTGCGCTTACAATGCTGTTCGGAGACGTCAACGGCAAGGAGGACGGAGAATGACCGGCGTTTATCGAATGCACCAGGCTGGCGGGCCGGAGGTGATGCAATGGGAGCAGGACGAGCTTGGCGAGCCCGGGGCCGGTGAAGCGCTGGTTCGCCACACCGCCATCGGCCTGAACTTCATCGACACCTACCACCGCAGCGGCCTGTACCCGCTGCCGCTGCCTACCCGCTTGGGCGTCGAAGCCGCCGGGGTGGTGGAGGCCGTTGGCGCGGGTGCGGCATTGGCGGCGGGCGACCGGGTGGCCTATGCGGGCAATTTGGGCGCCTACGCCGAAGCGAGCCTGGTGCCGGCCAGCCGCTTGGTCAAAGTGCCTGCTGGGGTGGCTGACGATCAGGTCGCCGCCAGCCTGCTCAAGGGGCTGACCGCCTGCTACTTGGTCACGCGCACCTTCGCCTTGCGCGCCGGGCACAGCGCCTTGGTGCATGCCGCAGCCGGCGGGGTGGGCCTCATTCTGTGCCAGTGGGCACGGCACATCGGCGCCACCGTCATCGGCACCGCCGGCAGCCCCGAGAAGGCGGAACTCGCCCGGCGCAACGGGGCCAACCACATGATCCTGTATCGTGAGGAGGACGTGGCGGCGCGGGTGAGGGAACTCACCGACGGCCGAGGCGTCAACGTGGTCTATGACGCCGTGGGCAAGGACACCTATCAGGCCAGCCTCGACTCATTGGCGCCCTTGGGGATGTTCGTCAACTACGGCAATGCGTCGGGGCTCGCCCCGGCGGTTCAGTCCCAGGATCTGATGCAGCGCGGCTCCCTGTTCTTCACCCGCCCCTCGCTGGCGGCCTACGCGGCCACGCCGGAGGACCAGCAAGGCATGGCCGATCAGCTATTCCGCCTGATGGCGGACGGTTCGGTGGCCGTCCACATCAACCAACGATACCGGTTGGCGGACTTGGTGCAGGCGCATCGCGACTTGGAAGCCCGCGCCACCACCGGCTCCACAGTCATCGTTCCTTAGTCCGGACAAACCAAGCCGTGCCTCAGACCGTTGAAGGGCGGTCGCCGGGCGCCAAGGTTGAATCACTCGGCAACTCCGTCCCACGATCAAAAGACAGAGGAGGTTTCGTGGACAGCAACGATTTCTTCGCCAATGCCCGCAGCGACTTGGACGGCCCGCTGCACGGCGTCAAGGTGGTGGAGGCCACCACCACTTGGGCCGGCCCCATGGCGAGCTGCGTCCTGGCCGACTTGGGCGCGGACGTGGTGAAGGTGGAGCTGCCGGGCGGCGAGGTGGCGCGGCGCATGCCGCCCCTGGTGCCGGACTCCGGCCTCACGGTCGCCCACGAGACCGTCAACCGCAACAAGCGCAACCTTACGTTGGATCTGCGCCTGCCGACGGGCCGGGCGGCCTTTCTCAAGCTGATCGCCAATGCCGACATCTTCATCGAGAACTTTCGCCCGGGCCTGCTCCGGGACTGGGGGCTCGGCTACGACGACCTCTGCAAGGCCAAGGCGGACCTCATCTACGTGTCAATCTCCGGGTTCGGCCAGTTCGGCACGCTGTCGGCGCGGGCCGGCTACGATCCCCTCGCCCAAGCCTACAGTGGCTGGGCATCGCTGAACGGCGCACCTGATGGCGGGCCGACCAAGGCGCCCACCTATCTGGGGGATGACTTGGCCGGCCTGCACGGGGCCTTGGGCGCCATGGCGGCGCTGCGCCACCGGGATCGCACCGGCGAAGGGCAGCATGTGGATGTGGCCTTGGTGGACTGCTTGGTGTTCCAGAGCGACGGCTTCCCAACCGCCGGCGCCTTGGGCATCCCGATGCAGCGCTGGGGCAACCAATTCAACCTTGCTGCGCCCTCCAACAGCTACGCCTGCCGCGACGGCAGCGTCTATGCCGGGGTGCTGCTCGACTCCCACTGGCAGCGGCTGGCGGCGCGGCTGGGTCGCCCCGACCTAGCGGCGCTGACCACCGCGGAGCGGCTGCGGCGGCGCGATGAGGTGGACGGCTTGCTGGCGGACTACTGCGCGGCCCGAATCACGGCGGAAGTGGTGGCGGAGTTCGGCGAATTGGGCCTGCCCGCCACCCGCATCAACACCTACGCCGAATTGGCCAAGGAGGAGCATGTCGCCTCCCGGTCCATGCTGACCGAAACCGAACTGGCCGATGGCCGCAGCGCTCCGCTGGCCGCGCCGCCCGTCAAGTTCTCCCGCACCCCCACCCGCGTCCGCACCCGAGCGGCGCGGCTGGGCGAACACAACGAGCAGGTTCTGGCCGGCCTTGGGCTGACGCCGGAGGAAATCGCGGCGCTTGCCGATGAAGTTGTGGGTCGAGAAGGAGGTTGAACATACGCTCTCGGCGATGGACAGTGGCCCAAATTCGGATCAACTTGAATATAGGTCAGACCATGAAAGTGATGTCTTTGTCTGAAGCCAAAATGAAGCTGAGTGCATTGATTGAAGCCATTAACGTGTCGGACGAAGAAGTCGTCATCACCAAGAATGGCACCCCTGCCGCAGTGCTCGTCAGCCCAAGCGAATTCGAAAGCTGGCGTGAAACGGTCGCAATCAAGTCCGATGCCGACTTGATGGACGAAATCAAGCAAGGGCTGCGCAGGCTTGAAGGAAGCAGAGTCCGGCTGTACCGGCAATTTTGAGGGCGCGAACCTTCAGTTCGTTGTGCCTTGGGGGGTGTTCCAAGTTCGGGCACCCCGCTCAAGCCGGATCAGCGATTTTCAATAGTTGCTTGCCGTGATTCCGCCCGGTGAACAGCCGGGTCAGGGTTTGCGGGATATTCTCGAAGCCCTCTTGAATGTCGTTCTGATAGACCAGCTCACCGGATTGAATCCAGCCCGTCAGGTCGTTCACCGCCTGCGCCATGCGGTCGAAGTAGTCGATGACGATGAAGCCCTCCATGCGGGCGCGGTTGATCACCAGATTCATCAGATTGACGGGGCCGGGCACGGGCTTGGTGGCGTTGTAGCTTGAAATGCCGCCGCAGAGCACCACCCGGGCGCGCAGGTTGATGTGGTTGAGCGCCGCTTCGAGAATGCCGCCGCCCACGTTGTCGAAGAACACGTCCACCCGGTTCGGGCAGAGTTCGCCGATGCGGGCGTTGACGTCCTCGCTCTTGTAGTCGATGGCGGCATCGAAGCGGGCCTGCTCAGTGAGCCAGGCGCACTTCTCCGGCCCGCCGGCGATGCCGACCACCCGGCAGCCCTTGATGCGGGCGATCTGCCCGGCGACCGAGCCGGTGGCGCCGGCGGCCCCGGACACCAGCACGGTCTCGCCGCTGCGCGGCTTGCCGAGGTCCAGCAAGCCCCAGTAGGCGGTGAGGCCGGTGGTGCCCAGCACGGAGAGCACCAGGTCCGGGTCAACGCCGGGCGGCAGCTTGGTCAGCCCGCCGAAACCCTCAGCGGGGCTGACCACCACGAAGTCCTGCCAGCTGCCCAAGGTCTGCACCAGTTCCCCGACGGCAAAGTCGGGATGGTTGGACTCCGCCACCTGGCCGACCGATCCGGCCCGCATCGGCTCGCCCAACTGCACCGGCGGCATGTAGCTCTCCCGATCCTCCATCCAGCCCCGCTGGGTGGGGTCGAAGGACAGGTAGAGATTGCGCACCAGCACCTCGCCCTCGCCGGGCGTGGGAATCGGCGCCTCCCGGTACTCAAAGTTGTCCGAGCCGACCATGCCGAAGGGGCGTTTGGCGAGAGTCCATTGGCGATTGGTGTTCATAGTGCGTTCCTGTGGCTGCGAAGGCGGGGGAATATACCCCACTCCTCAGGCTTCATCCTCCTTCGGCTTCTCGCCGCAGTCGCCCCAAGGCCGGTCCCGGTCGCGGATGGTTTGCCGGAAACCCTTGTCCGCGAAGTCCTCCACCCAACTGGTCAGGGTCTTGTCTGAGGCCACCGTGCGGCGCTCCTGATGGGGGTTGGGATTTTGGCGGGTCAGCAGGGCTGGCGGCAAGCGGGGCGTTCAGTTGCCTCGCGCCGCGTTGAGCCTGCTTAGCGTAAACGAGGCGCCGACTCACCAATCAAGCGCCTCGCTGCAATCTTCGACCAACGCCTCCATACCCTCCTGAATGGACTCGCGCATGCCCGGAATCGACAGCAGGCGCAGCGTCTCTTGGACGGCCTTCCAATCATCTTCACAGACGAGTGCGGCACGGCCTCTCTTGCCGGCAATCAACTGGCTCATGCTCTTGGAAGCTCCATATTCAGCTGACGAGATGCTCAGCGATGTGGTGGTGGCCGAAAGCGTCTTTGGCGTGCCTGAAGAGGTTTTAGCCATCAATGAACGAGACAGCACGTTTGATATGGGACTCGGGAGGCATCTTAGCATATGGAATAACCCCACCGGGGGCTCCGAAAGGCGAGTCCGGTCAAGACACAGTGAAGCGTTCGCTCCCGTTGGTGGCAAGCACTTGAGTGGCTCCAGGCGAATGCCGCTGGCGTTCGCTATACTGACCGCTTAATATACTTTCGCTAGGCGAGATCAATTGCTTTCAGGCACGAGGCCACCTCTAAGGCGAACGCGGCAAGGCATACCTGATTTCCAGCGACGCACCGTGTCTGCTAGGCGGTTTGCTCAATACTTCATCGTCGGGCCCCTTCTCCTGCCACATGACGCTGCAGCAATTTGGCATTCGGTGATTTGAGCCGGGATAGCCACCCACGCTGCGGTGAACGCTCCCGGCGGTAATATCAATCCAACGACGCCCCGCTCGCATGGCGCTTGCGAACCTTGCGCGAAGCTCATTCCTGAAGTCATCGGCTGTCGGCATCTTTCTGTCCGCTAGGTGACCGGTATGAATCCATGGGATACCTCCCTTAGAAAGAGTCTCTAAATTTTACTGACCTTGCCTCGGTGGATGTGATTGTGGTCATGGGTGTTTCCGTTTAGGCCACGGCAAGGTGTGCAATGACGCAGGCAAGGTCGAGGTGACCCGGAAGCCGCGGCGAGAGCTGAGTGCGTTCAGCGGCTGAGACACCGCAGTTCGCTAGCGGCTTCGCGTTTGCGGCGCATGCTTCAGCAACTCCGGCATCTGCCGCTTCATGAAGGCATCGAACATCGGCACCGTGAAGGCGGTTTCCCCGTGCCGCTGGCTCCACACCATGCCCTTGGCGACGAGACGTTGGCGCACCGCAGCGACCGAGGAGGTGGGGACGCCCAGCGTTTCGGCGATGCGGCCGGTCCCGTGCGGCCCCGGCCCAAGTTCGGCCATGGCCCGGAGGTACTTTTGCTCAAGAGGCGTCAGCCGATCGAAGCGAACGCGGAAGAAGTTGTTGTCCAGCTGCGCCACCACGCCGGGGGTGGCGGCGCGAACCATCGCGCTCGTGATTGGGCTGGCGGGCGCGGCATTCCAGACTTGGAACCCCCACTCCTGAATGAAATAGGGGAAGTTTTCCGCCGCTTGGAGGACGTGTTCTGAGGCTTCGTCGTTAAACGCCACGCCCTCGGCTTGCGCTGGCTTCAGCAGCGCGGCACGGGCGTCATTGGCTTCCAAGGCTCCCACCTGTGGGTAGTTGAACAGCCGTTCCGAGTAGGATTTGGCTTTGCCGGCCAGCGCCGCCGTTTGGGGCAGTCCGGCGCCGATGAACAGGAAGGGCAGATTTTGCTGTCCGATTTCGTGGCAGGCCACGATGACGGCGGAGAGTTCGGCGGGGGACAGGTATTGAATCTCGTCGATGAACAACCCGATAGCGGTTTGTCGGTCGGCGGCCACTTCGGCCAAGGCCATCAGCAGCTGGGGCAGGTCCTGTTCCAGATTGCCGCTGTCACCCTCACCAGGGGAGAGGTCCACGCTGAATTCCAAGTCAACGTCAACAGCTTTCACTTTGAAGGCTCGGGCGAACTTTCCCAACACATTGGCCGCGCGACGCAAGTGGTGAGTCGTGGCTTGGCGAAGGTCAAGGCCGTGCAGCAATCGACGCAGTTCCGGCACCAGCAGTTGGGGTAGGGAGGCGCCTTCGGGCGCTTCGATGCGGGCAGTGCGGAAACCCTTCTGGTCGGCGGTCAAGCGCAGCCGATTCAGGAGGACGGTTTTGCCCACACCCCGGAGCCCCAGCAGGATCATGCCCTTGGCTGGGCGTCTGGCGAGGACGCGGTCCATGTCAATGGAAGCGTCCGACAACAGACTCTCACGCCCTGCCAATTCCGGCGGCTGCAGGCCAGCGCCAGGGGCATAGGGATTGGTGCGACGATCCATGGCGACAAATTAACATAAATTAACGGCGTTAACAGAAATCTTGTTAACGCCGTTAATTTTGTTAATTCATCGACTTCCCTGGCTCCGGCGCGGGATATCTTGGAGCGAGACGCCCTGCGCGGGGCCATTGAAGCAAGGGCGTCCCGCCCTCGAATTCTCGCTCTTTGGGGCAGTTTCGGCTTCAGGGCATCCCTAGGGAACCTTTGATCAAGTCCCGTTCGTTCAGCGCTTCACTGCTTGAGGGCCGAAACGGCCCCGCCGGGAGCAGCTCCCTGTCCGCAGGCGGAGCGGAACTCGGGCCCAAGCGCCGTGAAGCGCCCTTCGGGAGCGCCTGTGGGCTGCGCTGGCGGCGTTGCGGCTCATTGTGTGGGGGCCTGCCACACGGCTTCGCCGCGCCTTGCCAGCGCACCCCACAGGCCGCTCTGAACTTCCGGGACTTGATCAGAGGCTCCCTAGGGCTAAGCGGTCACTGGCCAAAGTGAAAAATGCTGCTCGGCATGCCAGCCACTCGGCATGCCAGCCGATGCGGCGCGCCCCGCGTTCGCTATACTGGCGAACTTGCGTTCGGAAGTGCGGGGTTCTTCGCAATGATGGCAAAGGCTTGGCGAGGCTGGGCCTGCCTTGCGCTGCTTGGGGGCTGCGCGCAACTTGTGCAGGGTGCGGAGCGGAGCGACGGCGCTGCGGCCGAGCCGCTCTTCAATGACGTCCATTTTCACCTGTCGAACTACGTCCAAAACGGCATCACCGCCCCTGGGTACTTGGAGATGGTCGGCGACCGCGTGGGTCGGGTGGCCATGTTCGGGATCCCCTTGCAGCAGAAGTGGGATTCTTTCGTCTCAGGCGACCGGGCGCCGGACTACTACCTGCGATCCGATGCGGCGCTGTACTACTACTCCTTCGTGGACGCAGCCATCGCCATGGCCTACCGGTCGTTGACGCGCGCGCAGAAGGCCCGGATCGATCCCATGATCACGGGCTTCAATCCCACTGACATGTACGCCGCCGACCACATACGCCGGGTGCTGCTGACCTTTCCCGGCGTGTTCGCCGGCATCGGCGAATTCAGCGTTCACAAGGAGTTCGTTTCCTCCAAGGTCACCGGCCACACAGCCAGCCTGCGCAATCCGGCCCTCGGCCGCATTCTCGAAGCCGTCGCCGAGATCGGCTTGGTCGCGATTCTCCACTGCGACATTGACGTGGTGCGTCCCGGTGAGCGCCCCGTCCACTACGATGAACTGCTGCGCCTGCTCAGGGCGCACCCCAACGCCGCCGTGATCTGGGCGCACACCGGGCTGGGCCGCTTCGTGGCGCCCAGCGCCCAACACTTGGCCCTGCTTGATGAATTCCTGAGCGACCCTCGCTACGACCATGTCACCATGGACATCTCCTGGGATGAGGTCGCCAAGTACGTCGTGGCCGACGAAGCAACCACGGCGGCTTGGGCGGCGTTGATTGAAAGGCACCCAACCCGCTTTCTGTTCGGCACCGATTCGGTGGCCCCTGCCAACTGGGAAGGCTACGCCGCCACCTACACCGCCTACCAGCCGCTTTGGGAACGCCTTGGCGCCCCGACCCGGGCTTTGGTCCAGCGCGGCAACTACCTCAGGGTCTTCGATGCCGCGCTGCCCAAGGTCAGGGCTTGGGAGCAGGCCCAGCTGAGCGCCCGGCGGTGAGCGCTCGTCTCGACTGAACGCTCTCGCCCGCCGTGCGTGCGCCGGTTCAGGAAACATCGGAATCTGACCGACGCGACGAGTGCGCGGAGTTTCGCGCAGCGAAACTTCAACGCGCCCGCTCCGCGGGCGCGCTTTGACCCATCCAATCGGTTAACCTAGGCTTTCCGTCCGCATCTTGGAGCATGGGCCATGAGCGAGATCGCGTTTCTTTCCGCCACGGAGCTCGCCGCCAAAATCCGCGGCAAGGAGATCAGCTGCGAGGCGTTGCTGCGGCACTACCTGGACCGAGTGGACCACTACAACGGCGAACTCAACGCGCTGGTGGTGGACTTGCGCGAACCAGCCTTGGCCGATGCGCGCGAAGCGGACCGGGCCATCGCCCGGGGCGATTCGCTCGGCCCACTGCACGGGGTGCCGATGACGGTGAAGGAGTCCTACAACGTGGCCGGCGCGCCCACCACCTGGGGCAACGTCGATTGGCAGGACAACATCGCCGCCGAGGACGCCGAGCCGGTGCGCAGGCTCAAGGCGGCTGGCGCGGTGGTGTTCGGCAAGACCAACGTGCCCCTGATGCTGGCGGACTTCCAGAGCTACAACGACATCTACGGCACCACCAACAACCCCTACGACTTGAAGCGCATTCCCGGCGGCTCCTCCGGGGGGTCGGCGGCGGCCTTGGCAGCGGGCCTCACCGGCATTGAGATCGGCTCCGACATCGGCGGGTCCATCCGCAACCCAGCGCATTTCTGCGGCGTCTTCGGCCACAAGCCCACTTGGAACCTGCTCTGGATGCGCGGCCATGCGCCGCCGGGGGACGTGCGCAGCAAGCCGGACATCTCGGTCATCGGCCCGCTGGCCCGCTCGGCCGCGGACTTGGAGACCGCCCTGATGGCTATGGCGGGGCCGGACGACATCATGGCCCGGGGCTACCGCCTCGACCTGCCCACGCTCGATGGCCGCACGCTCGGGGACCTAAACGTGGCTGTCTGGGTCGATGACGACATGGCTCCGGTGGATGCCGAGGTGCGGCGGCGGGTGGAGCAGGTGGCGGTGGCCTTTCGCGACGGGGGCGCTTCGGTCAACATGCAAGCGCGGCCTGCCCTCGACCCCGCCCACAGCCACGCCACCTACCAAAACCTGCTGCAGGCCACCATGGCGGCGCGCATGCCGGAGGCGGAATACGACAGGATCAAGGATCACGTGGCGACGTTGGCCGCCGATGACGACAGCGCGGCGGCGCACATCCTCCGCGCCCAGGTGTCGTCGTTCAAGATGTGGAAGCACAATGATGAGCAGCGGGCGCACCTGCGCTGGCAGTGGCATCAGTTCTTCAAGGAATACGATCTGCTGATCGCTCCCATCATGGCCACCGCCGCCGTGCCGCACGACCAGCGGCCCTTTGGCGAGCGCACCGTCACCGTCAACAACGAGCAGCGCCCGTACTTCGAGCAGGTGTTCTGGGCAGGCTTGATCGGCGGCAGCTACCTGCCGGCCACCGTCATCCCCACCGGACTGAATGCCGATGGGCTGCCCATCGGCGTGCAGATCGCCGGGCCGGAGTACGGTGATCTCATCACCATCGGCGCGGCCAAGCTGATGGAGGCGAACGGCTTTGCCTTCGAGCCGCCGAAGGCCTACTCGGGCTGACGGTTCCGCTGTCCATGCCCACAACGGCCATCGCCCATTCCAACATCGCGCTGCTCAAGTACTGGGGCAAGCAGGACGGGCCGGGAAACCGCCCGGACACGCCGTCGCTGTCCATCACCTTGGGGGCCCTGACCACCACCACCACAGTGGAGGAGGCCGATGCCGATGCGCTGCAGCTGGACGGCCGCCCGGTTCACGACGCCAAAATCGAGCGCGCCCTGGCCGACTGGCGGCGGGATTACCCGATCGGCCCGTTGGCCATCTCCAGCCGCAATGACTTTCCGACCGCGGCCGGGCTGGCGTCGTCGGCCTCCGGCTTCGCCGCCTTGGCAACCGCCATCGACGCCCATTGCGGACTGCGCTTGAGCGATGGCGAGCGCTCGGCCATGGCCCGACGCGGCTCGGGCTCGGCGGCCCGTTCCATTCACGGCGGCTTTGTGGCGCTGGCGGCTCCGGATTGGCGTGGCGAGGCCGTGCTGGCCCCGGACGCTTGGCCCCTGGCGGTGGTCGTCGCCATCACCGCCCCTGAGCCGAAGGCGGTGTCCTCGACCGTGGGCATGGATCGCTCCAAGGCGACCTCCCCCTATTACCCCGCTTGGGGCGCCACGGCCGATGCGGACTTCGAGGCCATGAAGGCCGCTGTCGGCCAGCGGGACTTCGACGCCTTGGGGGAGCTGGCCGAGGCCAGTTTCCTGAAGATGCACGCGCTCATGCTGAGCAGTCGGCCAGCACTCATCTATTGGCGCGGCGCCTCGGTGGAATGCCTGCGGGCCATTCGCGAACTGCGCGCCGACGGCTGCCGGGTTTTTGCCACCATGGATGCGGGCCCGCAGGTCAAGGCCGTTTGCGTGCCCGACGACGCCGAGCGCGTCGAGGCCGTCCTAAAGGACATTCCGGGCGTCGTGCGTACGCTCCGCTCGGGCCTTGGCGGCGGCGCTCGGGTCGCCGATTCGTGATCGTTGGCCGTGCCCCCGGCAAGGCGGTGCTTTGGGGGGAGTACGCGGTGCTCACCGGCGCGCCGGCTGTCGTTCTGGCGGTGGACCGCCAAGCTGTCTGCGAACTCACGCCCAGCGCCGCCTACCGCTTCACGGCCAGCGGCTTTGAGGCTGGCGAGGCGGAGTTTCCCAGCCTGCCGCGCAATCCTCCCCGGGACGCTCCCGCCGCCTTGTTGGCGTGGCATGTGCTTAATACCTTCTCGGGCACAGCCCTCAACGCAGGCGTCTTCCGGCTGAGTACCGATGCCTTCTATTCCGCAGGCCGCAAGCTCGGCCTAGGCTCCAGCGCGGCCTTGAGCGTGGCCATTGAAGGCGCCTGCGCGCGCTGGCTTGGGGAGGCGCCGCGCCATGAGCGGGCGTTGGCCGCCCATCGCCGGTTTCAGGGCGGGCGGGGCAGCGGCATCGACGTGGCGGCGGCCTTTCTCGGCGGCACGCTGCGCTTTCAGGACGGCAAGGCCCAGCCGCTGGCCGCGGCCCTGCCCGAATGCCGTTTCATCTGGACCGGCACCGATGCCAGCACCGGGCGTCACATCGACCGCTTTGCCGCCTACTTGAACGCTGGCGACACCCGGGCGCTGGACCGGCTCGCCGAGCGCTCCGAACGCCTATGCCGAGAGCCGAGCCTGGAGGCGCTCGACGATTACGCCGATGCGTTGCGGCGCCTTGACCGGGCCGCTGGCC
This sequence comes from Gammaproteobacteria bacterium, assembly GCA_026709365.1. GTDB lineage: Bacteria > Pseudomonadota > Gammaproteobacteria > Pseudomonadales > Azotimanducaceae > Azophilus. Next base: position 109,477 of record JAPOTD010000008.1, on the reverse strand, counting down.
TGGGCATCTACACGGCGGCCCACCGGCGGGCGGAATCGCTTGCAAAAGTCCATAAGCTTGCCTATAAGCCCTGTGGTGCTGGCGGCGGGGACATCGGTGCGGCGTTTGCTGAGTCTCCCGAACAGTTCACCGACTTTGAGACTGCCGCGACGGCGGCGGGTTTGACCGTTCTGGGCCTGGAGGCTGCTTCCCATGGCATCGACATCCGCTCCTGAGCGCAGTTCGCGCATCCCCAACTTCTTTCGCTTGAGCGTTGCCGAGCGCATTGACGCCCTGCGCCAACGGGGGTTGCTGAGCGTCGGCGACCAGCGGCTGCTGGCCAGCGGCGAGCACGGCCTGAGCCTGCCGGTGGCGGACAAGATGATCGAGAACGTGGTCGGCGTGTTTGGCTTGCCGCTCGGCTTGGGCCTCAACTTCCTGATCAACGGCCGGGACTACGCGGTGCCCTTGGTGGTGGAGGAGCCCTCCATCGTTGCCGGTCTGTCGGGCGCGGCCCGGGTGGCCCGGCTCGGCGGCGGGTTTGCCGCCGAGAGCACCGATCCGGTGCTGATCGGCCAAGTGCAGGTGGTCGGCGCGCCGGATCCGGAGGCGGCGCGGCAGCGCCTGATCGACGAGCGGGAGGCCATCCTGGCGCTCGCCAACAGCCTGCACCCCAAGATGGTTGCCCGAGGCGGCGGCGCCACCGATGTGGAGGCGTTCATCCATCGGCAAGCGGCCGATGCGCCCATGGTGGTGCTGCACCTGTTGGTGGACACCCGCGACGCCATGGGCGCGAACCTTGTCAACACCATGTGCGAAGGCGTGGCCTCGCTGGTGGAGACCTTGACCGGCGGCAAGGTGTTCCTGCGCATTCTGTCCAACCTCACCGACCGCGCGCTGGCCCGCGCCAGCGTTCGCATCCCCGTCGCCAATCTGGAGGGCAAGGGCTACAGCGGCGAGCAGGTGCGCGACGGCGTGGTTCTGGCCAGCGATCTGGCGCAGATCGATCCCTACCGGGCCGCCACCCACAACAAGGGCATCATGAACGGCGTGGACGCGGTGGCCATCGCCACCGGCAACGACTGGCGCGCCATCGAAGCCGCCGCCCACGCCTATGCGGCCCGCACCGGCCTGTACAAGGCGCTCTCAACGTGGCGCAGCAATGAAGCCGGCGACTTGGTCGGGGAGATCGAGATGCCCCTGAAGGTGGGCACCAAGGGCGCCTCCTTGGAAACCAACCCCAGCGTGCGCATCAACCACCAAATTCTCGGCGCCGCCTCGGCCACTGAGCTGGCCGGCGTCATGGCCGCAGTGGGGCTGGCGCAGAATTTCGCCGCCTTGCGGGCGCTTTCCACGGCGGGCATCCAGCAGGGGCACATGACCCTGCATGCCCGCAGCGTGGCCAGCACGGCGGGCGCCCCGGAGGCCATCTTCGACCAAGTTGTGGACGCCCTGATCGAAAGCGGCGAAATCAAGGTGTGGAAGGCGGAGGAGATCATCCGCAACCTGACCCGCCGGGCGGTCGCCCCGGATCAGGTGCAGCGCAGTTCGGCCTGCGGCAAGGTGATTCTGCTCGGTGAGCACGCGGTGGTGTACGGCCGCCCCGCCATTGCGCTGCCGGTGCCGTTGGCGGTGGAGGCCCATGCGCGCCAGGGCGGCGACGGCATCCAGCTGGTGATCCCGCGCTGGGGCTTGGAGCAAAGGGTGATGCCGGACCAGCGCCAAGGCGTCGCCGCCACCCTGAACGTCATCCTCAAGGCGCTCAACCTCCGGGGCCGGTCCATGTTCATCGAGATCATGCCGCACTTGCCCAGGGCCATGGGCCTCGGCGCGTCGGCGGCCTTGGCGGTGGCGGTGATCCGGGCCATTAGCGACGCCTTTGAACTCGGCTTGACGGACGACTTCGTCAATCAGGTCGCCTTTGAATGCGAAAAGACCGCCCACGGCACCCCCTCCGGCATTGACAACACGGTGGCCACCTACGGCGCAAGCGTTCAATTCCAAACCGACGGCGGGACGCCCCGCTTCAAGGAGCTGCGCATTCCCCAAGCGCTGCCCTTGGTGATCGGCGTGACGGGCGAGGAAAGCCTGACCGCCAAGACGGTCGCCGGCGTGCGGGCCGCCTGGACCGAGCGCCCGGAACGCTACGAGGCCATTTTCGATCAGATCGCGGACCTGACTGCGGCGGGGGCGGACGCCATTGCGGCGGCCAATTTCAATGAGTTGGGCCAAGTGATGAACCTCTGCCACGGCTATCTCAATGCCCTGCAGCTCTCCACCCCCGCCTTGGAGGCCATGATTCACATCGCTCGCGACCAGGGCGCATCCGGCGCCAAGCTGACCGGCGGCGGCGGCGGCGGCTCCATGGTCGCCCTGTGCCCGGACAGCCAGGAGCGAGTGGCCGAAGCCATGCGCACGGCGGGCTTCAAGGCCATGCCCGTCACCGTGGCCGGCTAATGCAGTCGGCTGGCGACAGCATCGCGGCACGCTTTCGCTACACGCCGGGCACGGCGATCTTCGACTATCCCACCCGCGTTGACCTGTTTGACGATCCCAAGCGCCACCTGCAGGGGCTCGTTGGGGAGATTTCGGATCTGCAGGAGAGGTTCTACGCGCAAAGTCGGACCTCCCTGCTGATTGTCTTTCAGGGCATGGATGCGGCGGGCAAGGACAGCACCATCAAGCACGTCACCAGCGGCGTCAATCCGCAAGGCTTCCAAGTCTTCAATTTCCGGCAGCCGACCTACAAGGAGATCGACCACAACTACCTCTGGCGCTATTGGCAGGCCATGCCGGAGCGGGGGCGCATCGGCATTTTCAATCGTTCCCACTACGAGGAGGTCCTGGTGGTGCGGGTGCATCCGGACATCCTCCATGCCCGGCGCCTGCCGCAGCAGGACTTTGACGAGCGCTTCTGGCGCAACCGCTTCCAGGACATACGCTCGCTGGAGCGGCACCTGGACGAAAACGGCACCAAGGTGGTCAAGTTCTTCCTCAACCTGTCCAAGGATGAGCAGAAGCGGCGGCTGTGGAAGCGATTGGAAAACCCGAACAAGCTCTGGAAGTTCGATCCCCGCGACATCAACGAGCGCCAGCATTGGAACGACTATCAGCTCGCCTACCAGGAGGCTGTCACCGCCACCCACACCGACGCCGCCCCTTGGTATCTCATTCCCGCGGACCATAAGTGGACCATGCGGGCGATCGTCGCCTCCATAGTCGCCACCGAACTCGGCTTGCTGGAGCCGAGCTACCCGGAACCCACCGGCAAGCAAGTGGCGCAGATCAACTGGGCGCGGGAGCAGTTGGCTGCGGAGGAATCGCCATGAGTCGATTCATTAGAGCCGGATAGCATCCACAGCGCGAAGGGCCTTGAATGCGCATTCTGATCGTCAGCGACGCTTGGCTGCCGCAACTGAACGGCGTCGTGCGGGCGCTGTCCGCCACCCGCGAGCGGCTGGCAGGCATGGGCCACCAGGTGCAGGTGCTAGGCCCGGACCGATTCCGCACCGTCCCCTGCCCGACCTACCCGGAGATCAGGCTGGCGCTGACGCGGCCGAGCCGGGTTGGGCGGCTGATCGAAGACTTTGCGCCGGACGCCGCGCACATCGCCACCGAGGGGCCGCTTGGCTGGTGCGCGCGCCATTGGCTCCGACGCCGCAATCTGCGCTTCACCACCTCCTTCCACACCCTGTTTCCGCTCTACCTCAAGCTGCGCGCCGGGTTTCCGGAACGCTGGTCCTACGCGCTGCTGCGGCACTTCCACAATGCTGCCGCACACACCATGTGCTCCACCTCCACCTTGGATGGGCTGCTTCGCGAGCATGGCATCCCGTCGGTGGTGCGCTGGATTAGGGGGGTGGACAGGGCCCTGTTTCGGCCCGTTGCGCCTGCCGACCTGAAGCTGCCCGGCCCGATACTCATGTACGTTGGACGGCTGGCCGTGGAAAAGAACATCGAGGCCTTTCTGGGCATTGACCGGCCCGGCACCAAGGTGCTGGTGGGCGACGGCCCGGCGCGGGCCGCCTTGGAGCGCCGCTTCCCGGAGGCGGTTTTTCTCGGCCCGCTGATGGGCGAGGCGCTGGTGGCGCACTACTGCGCCGCCGACGTGTTCGTGTTTCCCTCCAAAACCGATACGCTGGGCTTGGTGATGCTGGAAGCGCTGGCCTGCGGCGTCCCGGTGGCCGCCTATCCGGTGCCCGGGCCCAATGACGTCATCGGCGCCAGCGGCGCCGGCGTTCTAGACGAGAGCCTGGGCGCCGCCATCGACGGCGCGCTGAACGTTCCGGCGCAGGCCTGCCTGGCGCATGCGGCGAATTTCGATTGGGATCTGTCCGCCCGCCAGTTTCTGAACAATCTGGTTGCGTTAGAATCAAGAGCTTGCGCCCGGACAGCAGCGCAGGAAGAGGAGGAAGAGACGGCATGAGGGTCATTGTTCTCGGCGGCGACGGCTTCTGCGGTTGGCCGAGCGCCCTGCACCTATCGACCCGCGGGCATGAGGTCACCATCGTTGACAACTTCTCCCGGCGCAACATCGACAACGAGCTGGAGGTGCGCAGCCTCACCCCCATTCAACCCCTAAGCGTCCGTCTGACGGCTTGGCGCCAGGTCACGGGCAAGTCGATTGCCTTCGAGCGGCTGGACGTGGCGGAGCAGTACGACCGCCTCGTGCAGCTCATCAACGAGGTGCGCCCGGACAGCATCGTTCACTTTGCCGAGCAGCGGGCGGCGCCCTACTCGATGAAGTCGGCCTGGCACAAGCGCTACACGGTGGCCAACAACCTCGGCGCCACCAATAACGTGCTGTCCGCCATCGTCGAGAGCGGCCAGGACGTTCACTTGGTACATCTTGGCACCATGGGCGTGTACGGCTACTCGTCGGTGGGCGTGAAGCTGCCGGAGGGGTACCTGCGCGTCAAGATGACCGCCGAGGACGGCGCCGAGGTGGAACAGGAAATCCTCTACCCGCCCAATCCCGGCAGCATCTACCACGTCACCAAGACCCAGGATCAGTTGTTCTTCGCCTTCTACAACAAGAACGACGAGGTGCGCATCACCGACCTGCACCAAGGCATCGTCTGGGGCACGCAGACCCGGGAGACGCGGCTGGACGAGCGGCTGATCAACCGCTTCGACTACGACGGCGACTACGGCACGGTGCTCAACCGCTTCCTCATGCAGGCCGCCATCGACTACCCGCTCACTGTGCATGGCAGCGGCGGGCAAACCCGGGCCTTCATCCACATTCAGGACACCGTGCGCTGCATCGAACTGGCGATCGCCAACCCGCCGGCGCCGGGGGAGCGGGTGAAGATCCTCAACCAGCTGACGGAGACCCATCGGCTGATCGACTTGGCCAGGCTGGTGTCCAACCTGACCGGCGCCCGCATCGAGCACGTGCCCAACCCGCGCCGGGAGGCCGATGCCAATGACCTGGAGGCCGCCAACAACGGCCTGTTGGGCTTGGGGCTTGAGCCCACTACCCTGCGCGAGGGCCTGCTGCGGGAGGTCACCGAGATTGCGGGCCGGTACGCGGGCCGCTGCGACCGAAGCCGGATACCCTGCGTCTCCGCATGGACCCAGGACATCGCCAAGGCTTGCTCAAGCAAGCCCGGCTTGGGCAGGGCCAAGCGCGTCAATGAGTCCCTGGGGTCTTGAAAGGAACAGGAAAGCAACTTGAGACAAGCAAGGGGGCACATCCCATGAAGGATTGGCTGACTAAAGGCACTTGGCTGGGCGGCGTGGCTGCCGGGCTGGCGATGAGCGCGGCAGCCGCTGAGTTTGCGGCGGAACCGACGAACGTCAACCTCAGCTTGCCGCCGGCCTATCCCGACCACTGGCTGGTGGTGCACGATGCCGCCTTCTTCCACATGCGCGAGGGCCGCTACCTATTCGTCGATCCGCAAGCCGACACCGTGGGCGGCCAGGTGCGGGGGCTGCTGTCGGCCGATTTCATCGCCCACTACGAGCAAGGCGCGGCCCGCGGCGAGCACTACGTGATCGAGTCATTCTTCTCCCGAGGCGGGCGGGGCGGCGAGCGCACCGACGTGGTCACCATCTATGACGCGGAGAACCTGGCGGTCAGCGGCGAGATCATCATCCCGCCGCGCAAGCTGTCCTCAATGCCGGAGCGATCGGCAACTGCGCTGGTGGAAGGGGACAAGCTGCTGGTGGTGTACAACTTCACGCCTGGCCAGTCACTCACCGTGGTCGATTTGGAGAAGCGCGAGTTCGTTGCCGAGCATGGCATCGCGGGCTGCTCCCTGGCGATTCCCACGGGCAATTCAGCGGTCACGTCGCTGTGCAGCGACGGGGCCTTCCTGACCACCACCTTGAGCGATGGCGGAGCGAGCGCCGCTTCGGTGCGCAGCGCTGCGGTCTTCGCCGACGAATCAGATCCCATGTTCGAGAAAGCCGGCATCACCGGCGGCGTGGCCTACTTTCCGACCTTCAAGGGCGATGTCCTACCCGTTGACCTAAGCGGCGATGCGGCCGTTCCAGGCGAGCGCTGGCCTTTGGCCAGCGCCGAGGAAAAGGCTGCGGGCTGGCGTCCCGGCGGCTGGCAACTGGTTGCCGCCGACCATCTTGGCCACCTCTACGTGCTGATGAACCCCAACGGCACCGATGGCAGCCACAAGGACGGCGGCGGCGAGGTTTGGGTCTTCAATGCGGCGGCAAAAGAGCGAATCATGCGCATCCCCCTGCCCAACTGGGGGATTTCGGTAGGGGTCTCCAACGCCGAGCAGCCCCTGCTGGTGGTGACCAACGGCGAACTCCAACTGGAGACCTACAGCACTGCCACCGGGGAGCTGGACAAGACGCTCGCCGTCTCCACCCAAACCCCTTTCATCGTGCGCGGGGTGCAGTAGGCTCACCATGCTGCCGGTTGTGTTGGCCGATGCGGCGAGTTGGGGTCTGGCGGGCGTCTTCGCCGTTGCCGCAGTCCACAAAGTCAAAAACCACTTGGAGTTTCGCGGCATTCTGGATCAGTACCGGATCATGCCGCCGCCACTGGTGCCCGTCGCCGCATCGGTGGTCGTGGCTTTGGAATGGGCGGTTTGCTTGATGCTGGTCGTGCCGGCATGGCGTTGGCTGGGTGCGGCCCTGGCCGCCGGCCTGCTGCTGCTGTACGCCGCCGCGATCGCCCTCAACCTCTATGGCCGGGGCAGGACGTCGATGGACTGCGGCTGCGGCGGCGAGGCGACGCCGCTTTCCGGTTGGCTGCTGCTGCGCAATGGCCTGCTGGCGCTGCTGGCTTGCGCGCCTTGGTTGGCGGTTCCGTCCGCCGCCACTGGCTGGGCGGGCGGCATCCTGGCCACCTTGATGACCGCCGTGCTTTGGCTGGCCTACGCGGTGGGCAACCAGCTGCTCGCCAACCAAGGGCGCGCGCCGGAGTTGGGAGCCGCTCATGGATGAGTTCCTCATCGCCTCCAACCTGGCCCTCTGGGCAGGCCTGATTCTGCTGGCGGTCCTGGTCTATGCGCTGGCCCGCCAAGTGGGGACCTTGTTTGAACGAATCGCGCCGGCGGGCGCGTTGATGGTCAACGAGGTGCTGAAACCGGGCGATCCGGCCCCGGAGATCACCGCCGAGGCCTTGAACGGCGCCGCACTGGCCTTGGGCGGTGAACCGGAGTCCGGCGTCTGGCCGCGCGCCACGCTGATCTTCTTTCTGGCCCCCGACTGCCCGGTGTGCAAGACCCTGTTGCCGGTGCTGCGCTCGGTGGCCAAGTCGGAATCCTGGGTGGACATCGTGCTGGCCAGCGATGGCGGCAGCGCCGCTGAGCACCAGGCCTACGTGGCCGAGCAGGGCATCGGCGAGTTTCCCTATGTCCTGTCGGAGAGCCTCGGCCGATCCTACGGCGTCGGGAAGCTGCCCTATGCGGTGTTGATTGATGAGCGGGGACGCATCGCCTCCCTAGGCTTGGTCAACTCCCGCGAACACTTGGAGAGCCTGTTTGAAGCCAAGGAGCGGCAGGCCCCGTCCATTCAGCACTACATGCAGCACTACGAAGCCGAAGTTCCGGCGGGAGGGACGCACACATGAACCTCAGTCGAATCACCGACGCCATCGACCATTGGACCGAGCGCCGCGCCCGGGGCATCGCCCGGGGCAGCAGCCGACGGGGCTGGCTAAAGGCCTTCGGCGGCGCCTTGGTGGGCGGCGCCGTGCTGCCCCTGCTGCCCGTCGCCCGGGCCCAGGCCGCGAGCGGGGTGCCGGCCGCCACTGGCGTGCCGGAGGAGGGCGATCCCGAATCCTGCGGCTACTGGCGCTACTGCGCCATCGACGGCTTCCTGTGCAGTTGCTGCGGCGGCAGCGAGAACGCCTGTCCGCCGGGCACGGAAATGTCGCCGATCACTTGGATTGGCACCTGCCGCAACCCGGCGGACGGCAAGAGCTACGTCATCTCCTACAACGACTGCTGCGGCAGAACGGGCTGCGGGCAATGCCTGTGCAACCGCAACGAAGGCGACCTGCCCATGTACGTGCCGCCAAAGAACAATGACATCAACTGGTGCTTGGGCACCCAAACGGCGGTGTACCACTGCTCCACCGCCATCATCATCGCCCAGGGCATGGACTAACCAAGCGATGCACCGGACCGAAGGACAGTTGGTCGCTGGGTGCCACGCGTGATCCATCCCGCCCCCCCATCCCACGATCGGAAAAAAGAGCTGCCGTGAGGATTTGGGCGCTCCTCGCGCTGGCGTTGGCTGCTGCATCCCCTGCAGCGGAAGGCGCCGAGGTCAATGCCGACCGGGCGCGCGTCAACTACATGTTGAACTGCCAGGGCTGCCACCTGCCGGACGGTTCCGGCGTGGGCGATATTCCGCAAATGCGGAACTTCGTAGGCAACTTCCTCAAAGTGCCGGGCGGCCGGGCGTTTCTGGTGCAGGTGCCGGGTTCGGCCAACGCCGCCCTGAGTGATGCGGCCCTTGCCGAGCTGCTCAACTGGATGCTTCTCGAAATCAGCGCCGCGCAACTACCCGAGGACTTCCGGCCCTACACGGCGGACGAGGTTGGCCAGTACCGGGCAGCGCCCTTGAGCGACGTCAATGCCGTGCGCCTGCCGTTGATTCAGAAGATCGCTCTTTTGACAGGGCAGTGACTGCCTGAACGGGCGTTTTCACTCGTTGGCGGTTTGCCGCCTCTCACTGAGCAGGCACCTCTCGGCGAGGGACCGCTCGACCTTGAAGAGCAAGTCCGCACACCACGCAGGCATGTCTTCGGCCTCGACTCTGGACACGGACCTGCCTTTTTCGAGGCAGCAGAGTTCCGTGGGGTCGGGGGTTCCCAGAACATCGTCTCGCGAGTTGTCCAAGCGCTCGAGTCGGTCGAATTCGGCGACCCATCGCCGAAGGTTGGATAGTGACCATCTGTACCGTGCAGCGGGGGCCTGAGCGACCAGCGCAGCCGCCGTCTGAGCGGCCGCCGAACATCGTGCTGATATCCGAACTGAACCTTGGCAGGGCGTCAACCCGTCAACCAGTCAAGCCAGCGGCACCACCGCGGAGCGACGAATCACTCGGTCCCGGGTCAAGAGCGGCACTTCATGCACCACGCTCGTTGCCGCGATAAGTTCGTCCGCCGGGTCGCCGGCGAAATCGAGGCGTGTGGACGTGCGCGCCACGGCGAAGTCGATGGGCCACAGATGGATGCCGTTCAGAGTCCGGGCCACTTGCCGGTCATCGAGATCGAGGTCTATGCGGCCGAGCTGCACGAGTTTCGAGAGTTCCCAAGGAACGATGGCGGATAGGCTCCACTCCTCCGTCGACAGCAGGGCCTGCTCCCGCGGCCGCAATTCACCCTTCAGAGCGTAGATCAGGATGTGCGTGTCAAGGTTCAGCATCAGCATCAGCATCCCAGCGCACGCCGGTTGACTCGATGTCGCCCCGAATCTCGATCTTGTGCCGCAGACTGCCGATCAGCGAATCGAAGCGTCGCCCGTAGGGCATGACGCAGGCGACTGGCCTGCCGTGCTTGGTCACCACGAGGCCTTCAGGGCCTAGGTGATCCAGCAGCGCCAAGCACTGTTCCTTGAATTTCGCTGCCCCTATCGTCTGCATGAATGTGGCCCGCTGCCCAAAACGGACATATTTTATGGCCAGTTGGAAAAATTGTCCATAATCCGCCCGCTCCCGCAGTCCAGGACAGCCAAGTGAAGAGCACCATGACCTCGGCGTAGGCCAGCCACGACAGCCCGTAGTCGTAGGCCTTGCCGACGTTGCCAATGTAGCTGTTGGTGCTGGCGAAGGTGGCGAAGAAGGAAACCCCTATGACAATGCCGCCCGCGCTGCGGCCGCCGACGCAGTAGCCCGCAACCCCCCTCGCCCGCCGCCTTCCCAAGTTGGCGTGATGCAGCAGCAGGCCGGAGTGGGCCAGAGCAGCAGTCCGGCCAGCCAGTGCTCTGACCACCAATCAAGGGTCATGCCGGCACCGTCGCACCCGTTGGGGGGAAATCGCCTTGTCGGCCAAGTTCACAAGCAAGTTGGCGCCTTCCATGCCATGCCCCACTCGCCGAGGCCTCAGCGTCCGGCTGCAACGGCAAGAAGCGATCTCGCACAATGGGCCGGGGTTATGTCTGCCGATTGGCTTTTGCTGAGCTGGCGCGGGACGGGTTTGGTCACTCAGCCGGTGACCGACCCTTGGCTACCACGCATTGACATGCATCACGCTGTCGATGGGCGGGCGGTAGGCGGGGTTGAAGTTCGTGCCCTTGGTGTAGGCAATGGGTATCAGGGCGACCTGCATGAAGTCCGCGTAGGGAATGCCGAGCAGCTCAGCGATTTCCTTCTCGTGCATCAGGTGCAGCGTGGTCCATGCCGTTCCGAGGCCGCGCGCCCGAGCCGCCAGCATGAAGTTCCAAGCCGCCGGAATGACCGAGCCGAGCACTGCGGTCTGGGCGAAGGCCATCGCGCCCTCCGGATTGTCGGTTCGGCCAGCGATGCAGGGGATCATCAGCACCGGCGCTCGACCCATGTTGTCGGCCAGATAGTCGGCGGAGGCGGCCGAGCGGGCCTGGCTGGCGGTGAGCTGCTCATCGCCGCTGCCTTGGTGCAGCTTGTGGATGGCAAACGGCATGTCCCGGTAGATGGCGAAGGCTTGGCGGTAGCAATCGCCAATCCGGCGGCGCTTGTCCGCATCGGTGACGAACATGAACTGCCAGCCTTGGGCGTTGGAGCCGGTGGGCGCCTGCACCGCCAGTTGCAGGCACTCCCGAATGACATCCATGCCCACGGGGCGGTCAAAGTCCAACCGCTTGCGCACCGCCCTGGTGGTGCTCAGCAGTTCATCGTTGGTCAGTTCCAATTGCTCATGGGCCATAGCGTTCTCCGTCAGTGAAAGCCATTCGGTTGAAAGGCCGGATTCTAACCAATGGCGGCAACGCGCAACGACAGTGTGCGGACTCAGAAACACTTCGGAATCCGACCCACGCAACGTGCGCGGAGTTTCGCACAGCGAAACTCCAACGCACCCGCGAAGCGGGTGCGCGGGCTCAGAAACATTTCGAACCAAGCCCAAGCGACAAGCGCGGAGTTTCGCATAGCGAAACTCCAACGCGCCCGCTTTACGGGCGCGCAGTTGCCCAAAGCCGCCGCGACGACTAAACTGCCGCGCCCTGCAAATAGGTGGAGTCGGCGATGGCGCGCGTAACGGTTGAGGATTGCTTGGATAACGTGGACAACCGCTTCGAGTTGGTGATGCTGGCCGCCCGGCGGGCGCGGCAGATGCGCCAGTTCGCGGCAGAGCCGCTGGTGAAGGTGGAGAACGACAAGCCCACCGTGCTGGCGCTGCGGGAAATCGCCGAGGGGCTGATCTCCCACGAGGTGATCGACGCCCAGCAGGCCGCCCGGGAGGATGCCGAGATCGAAGCCGCCTTCGGCCGGGAGGACAGCTTCGAGGGCTGAACGCCGCCAGCAACCCATGCCGGCATTGCTGTGCCTGAGCGGCTGAGGCTTCAAGGCCGACGATGAACAGAACCCTGCGCGGTTCGATCGCGGTGGCCGGAGTCGGCGAGACCGACTACTTCAAGCGCGGGCAGTCGCCCGACCCCGAATTCAAGCTCGCCCTCAAGGCTATCATGACGGCCTGCGAGGATGCGGGCATATCGCCTCGGGAGGTGGATGGATTCGCCTCCTACAGCAACGACCGCAACGACCCTTCGCGCCTCGCCGCCGCGCTGGGCTGCAGGGAACTGCGGTTCGCCAACATGCAGTGGGGCGGCGGTGGCGGCGGCGGTTCCGCTGCCATCGGCAATGCCGCTGCCGCCATAGCCGGCGGGCTGGCTGAGTGCGTGGTGGTGTTCCGAGCGCTGGCCCAAGGCCAGTTTGGCCGCTTCGGCCAAGGCCCCCGGCGCAAGGCGGTTTTCGGCGAAGGGGCCTTCGCTGCACCCTACGGGCTGATGTCGCCGGCGCAGATGTTCGCGATGAAGGTGCAGCGCTTCCTGCACGAGCATGGGGTGGGCCAGGAGGCGTTGCGGGCCATCTCCCTGGCAGCCTACCATCACGCGCAGAACAACCCTCGGGCGGTGATGCACGGAAGGCCCCTGGACGAAGCCGCCTACGACAGTTCCCGCTGGATTGTCGAACCCTTCCATCTATACGACTGCTGCCTGGAAAACGACGGCGCCGCCGCCATGGTGCTGGTGCCCGCCGAACGCGCCAAGGACTTTCCCCATGTGCCCGCCTACCTGCTCGGCGCGGCCATCGGCTCCCACTTCCGTGCCGGCGCGCCGGTACACAACGCTCCGGACTACGCCACCTCGACGTTCAAGACCCTCGCCCCGCGCCTCTACGAAATGGCCGGGGTGGTCCCCGGCGACATCGACGTGCTGCAAAGCTACGAGAACTTCACCGGCGGCGTGCTGATGAGCCTCGTCGAGCACGGCTTCTGCCCGCCGGAGGGCTGCAACGACTACTTCGTCAAGGAGCGCTTCCTAGCCCCGGACGGCGACCTGCCGCTGAACACCAGCGGCGGCAATCTCGCCGAATGCTACATGCACGGCTTGGGCCTCAACGTGGAGGCGGTGCGGCAAATCCGCGGGCAATCCAGCAACCAAGTGCCGGACGCCCAAGTCTCGATGGTGATCTCCGGTCCCATGGTCACGCCAGTGAGCTGCTGCATCTTCGGCAGCGAGGCGGCCTTGTGAGCGCTCCCTACCTGGCCGCCGGACTGCCACAGCCGGCACCCGCGCCAGATGGTCTGGACGCCCCGTACTGGGAAGGACTGGCCAAGGGCGAGCTGCGCCTGCAGCGCTGCCGAGCGTGCGGGGGCTGGCAGTGGGGGCCGGAGTGGATCTGCCACCACTGCCTGAGCTTTGACCTGGGCTTTGAGCCGGTGGCGCCCAAGGGGCGCATCTACAGCTACGAGCGCGTTTGGCATCCGGTGCATCCGGCCCTGAAGGACCAAGGCCCCTACTTGGTGGCGCTGGTCGAAGTGCCCCAAGCAGGTGGCGTGCGCCTGCTGGGCAACCTGCTGGGCGACCCCCGCCAGACGGTGCCGTTCGGAGCGCCCGTCGAGGGCGTCTTCGAGCGCCATGACCACTCGGATGCGCCCTTCACGCTGCTGCACTGGCGGCTAATGGGTTGATGCGCTGGACTTCGGGCGGTCTGTGTGCCGGTTCAGCATCCATTGCACTAACGAGGAACGCCATATTGGACATTCACGGAACCTGCAACCCGCAGTTTGAGGGCGTCAAAGCCGTTTTCGAGGAGAACTTCGAACAACGCGGCGACGTGGGAGCCTGCGTCGCGGTCAGCGTCGAGGGCGAGCCGGTGGTCGATCTCTGGGCAGGCTGCCGCGACCGGGCGCGTACGCTGCCCTGGGCGCGGGACACCATCGTCAACGTCTATTCCACCACCAAGACCATGACAGCGCTGACCGCCCTGCTGCTGGCCGACCGCGGCGAGCTCGACCTTTACGCGCCGGTGAAGCGCTACTGGCCGGAGTTCGCGCAGAACGGCAAGGACAAGGTGGAAGTGCGCCACTTGCTGAGCCACTCGGCTGGGCTTGCCGGAATGGACGAGCCGATGTCCACTGAGGACGTCTATGACTGGGAGAAGATGGTGGCCGCCTTGGCCCGGCAAGCCCCTTGGTGGGAGCCGGGCACGGCGAGCGGCTACCACGCCCTGACCCAGGGCCATCTCATCGGCGAAGTGGTGCGCCGGGTGACCGGCGCGAGCCTCGGGCAGTTCTTCCGCCGGGAGTTGGCGGAGCCGCTGGGTGCGGACTTCCACATCGGCACCGGCCCGGAGCACGACCACCGCATCGGCGAACTGATCCCGCCCCAGGCCGCGCCCGCCGGCAAGGCGAAGGAGAGCCCTCAGCTAGGGGAGCGCGAGGGGCTTGCCCCTCGAAACAAAAGCCCTCAGCTAGGGGAGCGCGAGGGGCCTGCCCCTCGCAGAGACAGCATTGCCGCCCGAACCTTCGCCAATCCGTTCATTGCCGCCCGAGCATCGTCCACCCGCGCCTGGCGGGCGGCTGAAATCCCGGCCGCCAACGGCCACGGCAACGCCCGCTCCGTGATGCGGGTGCAGACCTTGGCGGCCAACCTCGGCACCGCCTTCGGCAAGCGGCTCATGTCCGAAGCCGGCTGCCGCGCCATCTTCGACGAACAGACCTTCGGCAAGGACTTGGTGCTGGGCGTGCCGATCAAGTTCGGCATGGGCTACGGCATCAGCACCGAACGGCTGCCCATGGGACCGAACCCGAACATCGCCTATTGGGGGGGCTGGGGCGGCTCCACGGCGGTAACTAACCAGGACGCGCGCCTGTGCGTTTCCTACGTCATGAACCGCATGGAAGGCAACCTAATGGGAGATCTGCGCGGCTTTAAGCTGCTGCAGGCGGCGCACCGCTCGCTTTAATCACATCACGTCAAGCCCGGCCAAGCGTTGACGCACGGCCACAACAGCGCCAGCCATGCCCAGGGCCGACCCGAAGCCGACCAAGGTGGCCACAAAAACGGCGTCAAAGCCGACCAGGGCCAAGGTTTGGTCGAAGCTGCCGAGCAGGTCGAGCAGCGGCGCCTCGAGGACGATGAGCCCCAAGCTCACCAGCATGGCGGCGACGAGGCCGCCGCCCGCGCCATAGAGCGCGCCGAAGTACAGGAATGGCCGGCGCAGTTGGGCGTCGCTGGCGCCGACCAGCTTCATCACCTTGAGTTCGTCGAGCCGCGCATCGATGGCGAGGCGCACGGAGGTGGCCGTCACCAAGACCGCGCCGACGCCGAACAGGGCGCCGAGCACCCAGCCCAGCGCACTGGCCAACCGGGAAATGGCGTTGACGCGCGCCAGCCAAGTGCGTTCAACCACCACGTCCGCCACCCCTTCCGCTTCGCGCATCGCTGCCGCCACGGCGGCCAAGGCGTCGGCGTGGGCATCGGCCGCAAAGGTCACGCGCAGGGAGGCCGGCAGCGGGTTGCGCGCCAGCCCGATGAGCGCGTCACCGAGGCCGGTGTAGGCAGTGAACTCCGCCAAGGCCTCGTCCTGGGTGGTGAGCGCAACGGCCTCCACATCCACCCGCCGTTCGAGCTGCGCGGCCAGTTCGGCGGCGTTCGGCGCGCCGAGCTTCATGTAAACGGATACGCTGGGACGGCCCCCGCCCCAGTCGGCCGTCAGCCGGGACAGGTTGGCCTGCAACAGCATGAGGCCAGCCGGCAGGGCCAGGGCGATGCCCACCAGCAGCCAGACCAGCAAGCTGGCGCCCGTGCGCGTTGAGATGAAGGCCACGACGTCGCGCGCCACCCGCCAATGCCCGCGCCACCAAGCCCATCGATGGACAGTGCGGGGCCAAGGCCCCTGTCTGGGGCTATCCGGCACGAGGCCGTCCCTTGACCGCCATTTCACCGAACCCGCATGCCGTGCGACAGCTCCACCACAGGATTGTCCAAGCTCTCGATGAGAGCCCGGTCGTGGCTGGCGACGATGACCGTGGCGCCCACCTCGTTGAAGCCTTGGAAGAGGGCCATGATGTCCTGGGAGAGCTCCGGGTCCAAGTTGCCGGTCGGCTCGTCGGCGAGGAGGATTTTCGGACGGCTGACCAACGCCCGGGCGATGCCCACCCGCTGCTGCTCGCCGGTGGAGAGCTGCATGGGCAGCAGCGATTCACGCTCCAGGAGCCCCACCCGGTTGAGGGCGGCGCTCACCCGCCGCCGCATCTCCCGCTCCCGCATGTGCGAAACCCGCAAGGGCAGCGCCACGTTGTCGAAAACGCTGCGGGCGGCCAGCAGCTTGTGGTCCTGGAACACCGCGCCCAGGTTTTGCCGGTAGTGCGGCAGGCGCCGGGCGCTGAGGCGGCTAACGTTGACGCCATTGACCAGAATCTGGCCGTGGGTCGGGTTGTCAAGGCAGAGCAGGAGCTTCAGGCAAGTGGTCTTGCCGGCGCCGGAATGGCCCGTGAGGAAGGTCATGGAGCCCTCTTCAAAGACCAGGGACAGATCGCGCAACGCTTCAAAGCCGCTCGGATAGCGCTTGTAAACGTTCAGAAACTCGATCCGGCCCACGGCGGCAGGCCTCTTCAGTCCACCGCCAGCAGGGCATCGACGAAGGCGTCGGCCGCAAAGGGCTTGAGGTCGTCCAAGCCTTCGCCGATGCCGACGAAGTACAGCGGCCTCGGCGTGCCGGCGCTGCGCAGCTGCTCGGCTATGGCAAAGATCACCCCGGCCTTGGCGCTGCCGTCGAGCTTGGTGATGACCAACCCGGTCACCCCGGCGGCGGCGTCGAACTCCGCGACTTGGCTCAGCGCGTTCTGGCCGACGCCCGCATCAAGCACCAGCAGCACTTGGTGGGGCGCGCCCGGCTGCAGCCGCTGCACGACGCGGCGGATCTTGGCCAGTTCCGCCATCAGGTTGGCCTTGGCCTGGAGGCGGCCGGCGGTGTCCGCCAGCACCACGTCGTAGCCGCGCGCCTTGGCGGCCTCAACGGCGTCATAGACCACCGAGGCGCTGTCCGAGCCTTGGGCCTGCGCGATCACAGCCACGCCATTGCGCTCGCCCCACACCTGAAGCTGCTCCACAGCGGCGGCGCGGAAGGTGTCCCCCGCCGCCATGACAACCCCCAAGCCCTGGTCCTGCAGCCGTTTGGCCAGCTTGCCCATGGTGGTGGTCTTGCCCACCCCATTGACGCCGACCATGAAGACGACGAAGGGGCGTTCGGCGCTGACCGTGAACGGCGCCTGCAACGGGTGGAGCTGCTCCTTGAGCAGTACCGCCAGGGCTTGGCGGAGCGCGACGGTGTCGGCCAACTGGTTGCGCCGCACCCGCACGGCCAATTCCGCCATCAGGCGCTGGGTGGCCTCCATGCCCACATCGGTGGTCAGCAACGCCGCTTCGAGCTCCTCAAGAACCTCGGCATCGACCTCGCGCTTGCCGAGCAGCAGGTCGCCAAGGCCTTCGGCGAGCCGCCCCCGGGTCTTGCCCAAGCCCGCCTTGAACCGCCGCCAGAGGGCCGGCTGGGCATCCGGATCGCGCTCCGCTGCGTTGCTCATTCCCGCTCCGGTGAGATAGGGTTGGTTGCCACGAACGCCCGCGCCGCATCGCTTCATGACAAGGAATCAGGTTCGCATTATCGGCGGTCTTTGGAAAGGGCGGAAGCTCCGCTTCGTCGCCGGTGCCGGCTTGCGCCCCACTCCGTCGCGGGTTCGGGAGACGCTGTTCAACTGGCTTGGGGCCAGCATTGAGGGCAGCGATTGCCTGGACCTGTTCGCCGGCAGCGGCGCGCTCGGCTTCGAGGCGCTCTCCCGGGGCGCCCGCAGCCTGACCTCAGTGGAGCACGACCGCCGTGCCGCCGAGTCGCTGCGCGGCAACGGCGCTCAATTGGGCGCGACGCGCCTCGCGGTTCGCAAGCAGGATGCCTTGGCGTTTCTGCGCGGGGCGGCCAGCGGTGGGGTCCTCATCGACGGTGAGCCGGTCCGCAGTTGGGACTGCATCTTCCTCGACCCGCCGTTCGCGTCCGGGCTGCTGGCACAGGCGCTGGCGCTGCTCGGTGAGGGGCAGGCGCTCAAGCCCGGCGGCCGGGTCTATTTCGAAGCCCGTCGCAACAGGCCGCCGGACCTGCAGGGATGGCAACTCGACCGGGAGGGCCGCGCCGGGGACTGCCGGTTTGGATTGCTGAGACGGTAGATTCGTAATCTGGCCTAAGCGACGAGTGCGGAGTTGCGGGCCAGCGAAACTCCAACCGCCTCTCGCCCCTTGGGCGAGAGGCGCAGTTGCGAAAGCCACAGCTCGCCATCCATAATCCGGCGCTTGGGGCGAGGAGGGTCCATGCGCCGAGTTCACACGTTTTGCGGGATCTGCGAACCGCACTGCGCCCTGCTGGCGGAGGTGGACGACGACCGGATTCGGCTGCTGCCGGATCGCCGGCACCCCGTGCATCGCGGCTTCGCATGCCACAAGGGGCTGAAGTTCACGGAAGTCCACGAAGACCCGGACCGGCTGAATCATCCACGCCGACGCACCGGCGCCGGAACCTTCGAGAGCATCGCCTGGCCCGAGGCCCTTGGGGACATCGCGGAGCGGCCGTCGATGCTGTCCGCCACTCATGGCCCGGAATCCGTCGGCGTCTGTTTCGGCAACCCCTTGGGATTCAACAGCACCGGTCGGGACACAGCGCGCGAGTTCGCGCGGGCCTTGGGCGTGCGGTACGCATTCGGCTCCGACACCCAGGTCCGCTGTACATGAACCCGGAGGATGCGGAGCGCCTGAGCTTGGCGGCGGCTGGCGAAGTGCGGGTCGAAAGCGCCAGCGGCACGGTCATCGCCACCCTCGCGCTCGACGACTCGCTGCGCCCCGGCGTGGTGGCCATGACCCACGGTTGGGGTCACGGGGCGAGCCCCGCCCTGAAGGTGGCGAGCAACCATCCCGGGGTCAACGTCAAGGCCCTGCTGCCCTCCGGGGTGGGCAGCTTCGAGCCCTTGAGCAACCAAGCCCACATGACCGGCATCCCGGTCGAGGTGCGTGCGGCCTGACTTTCATGATCACGGGGAGGGGCAGCCCTACGGCTCAACCGCTGCACCCGGCATCCTCCGAGTCGTGCGGCAAGTCGGTGGCGCTGCCTGCGCGCAGCGCCTTGCCACTGGTCTGAGGCGTTCCCCGTTAGCGCGCCATCCCAGACCACCGACCCCTACACCCATCGGCCCGGCGAGCAGAGAGCGCCCCCGGTCGGCTTCAGCGACCGCCTGCGCCATCTGGGCCCGGGCATCGTCATCTCCGGCACCATCGTCGGTTCCGGCGAGATCCTGCTCACCTCAAGCCTCGGCGCCCAAGCAGGCTTCCTGCTGCTGTGGTGGGTGCTGCTGTCCTGCTGGAGCAAGTCCATCGTGCAGGCCGAGTTGGCGCGCTACATCATCATTTCCGGGGACACCTACCTGCGCGCCCTAAACCGCCTGCCCGGACGCATTCCAACCCGGCGCGGCGGCATCGCCTGGCCCATCCCCTTGGGCCTGCTGGGCTTCATCCCCTCCCTGCTGACCATGGGCGGCATCGTCGGCGGCGCCAGCCAAGGGCTGCAGTTGTTGATCGGCTTGGACGCGGTCACCAACACGGCCATCGTCGCCGTGGCCGTCATGGCGGTGCTGGGCACCGGCGCCTACCTGCGCTTCGAACGCTCGATGATCGCGCTGGTGATGAGCTTCACGGCCATCACCTTGATCTGCGCCGTCGCCATGCAGTTTTCCGACTACGCAGTGAGCCTTGCCGACCTGGCTTCCGGGCTGCGCTTCGACTTTCCCCTGGAGTTCGCGGTGCTGGCCCTGGCGATGTACGGCTACACTGGCGTCAACTCCGGCGAGTCGGCCGCCTACACCTATTGGTGCATCGAAAAGGGCTGGCCGAGCCGCATCGGCGCGGATCGCAGCGACCCCGGCTGGCTGGGCCGGGCACGGGGCTGGATTCGGGTGATGCACACCGACGTCTGGACCACCCTGATCGTTCTCACCTTGGCGACCCTGCCCTTCTACCTGCTGGGCGCCGGGGTTCTGCACCGCAGCGGCGCAACGCCTTCCGGCCTGGACACCGTCCGCACCCTGTCCGCCATGTTCACTGACGTGCTGGGCGGTTGGTCGCTGTGGCTGTTCGGCTGCGGCGCCTTCTTCATCTTCTTCTCAAGCGCCTTGTCGGGCATCGCCGCCCTCTTCCTGCCCCTGCAAAGCGGCGCCACCCTGTGGCTGCAAAGCCGCTTGCTCGACCGCCGAGTGCGCCCGGGCGCCTTGGCCAAGTCTGCCCTCTGGACGGTGTTCGTCTTCCAACTGGCGATGGCGGCAGCCGTGATATGGTTTGTGATTCTGTAGGAACGCCAACGCTTTGGCCAACGCCCGGCTCCTCAGCAAGGGGGGAACACCCTCTGGAGGGCATCCTGCCCTCGATTTGGTGGGCGCGGAGCATTGCGATCGGTTCAGCTGCAACGCACGGTTCTATGTCGAGGGCGGGACGCCCTCGCTCCGGGGACCCCGCTCGTTACTTGGATTCGCTGGAGGACGGGGTACTCTGCGCAACAGCCGTTTTGTATCCGGAATACTTCGGTTGATCAATGGCGACCTGGTTGACCACGGTTTCGCGCAGGTGGTCCGCCAAGCCAGGGTGGTCCAATGGCAGGCTGCCATCGCGCAGGGCGTGGACCAAGCGCCAGCGCAGCTCATCCAATCCGGCCTGCGGACCGACCTCCGAACGGAAAAGAGCCTTAAGCCTTGCGCGCTCCGCCCGCCGGTGCGATGGCCCCAACGCCAAGTCGCGCAGCACGATGTCGAGGGCGTTGCCGGCCACTCGCGCCAGGAAGTTGATGCGCCCGGAGGTCTCCGCCATGACGTCGCCACGCAGGTAGTCGCGCACGCTGATGAGCAATTCGTCGATGCGGGGCATTTCCGAGGCGGCGGCGGGGTCCTCGCCCGCCACCGTTTGGGCCGGCCCCGGAATCAGCAGGTTGACGCAATCCACCTGGCATTCCGAGGACCGCCGCCCGATGGCGGGCCGCTCCACGGTCTGGTCCGGCCCGCTGCGGTAGTGCTCGGCCATGCCGAGACAGCCGATGGCCCACCAGAAGGAGCCGAACACCTCCCAGAAGCGCACCTGTTCGGGGTCCACGGGCTGGCCGGATTCGGCTTCGTAGCCGGCGAAGAGATCCGCGTAGCGGCCGAATCCCCCCACCGGCAGGTCGCTGCGGCCAAAGCGCCAGGAGTTGGTGCAGATCCAGCCAAGGTCGCGCATGGGGTCGCCGATGTGCGCCACTTCCCAGTCGAGCACGGCGATGATCCCCTCCCCGTCGATCATGAAGTTGCCGTTGCGGAAGTCGTTGTGAACCAGCGTAAGCTGAGGGGTGTCCGGCAAGTGGTCCATGAGCCAGCGGCCAGCGTAATCGATCATCGGCTGCGGCGTCGGGAACTGACGGTATCGCTCCCAAGTCTGCTCCACGAACTCGGCGGGCGTGATCGTGTCCAGCGCCTGATCCAAGCCGGTGGCCTGCAGATCAATGGCGTGGATGCGCGCGAGTATTCGGCCGCATTCGAAGGCGAGCTTCGGACGCACGGCCTCGAACGCCGGCGAACGAACGATGCGCGCGCCGAGGGCCTCGCCGTCCAGCCACTCCATGAGGAAGCCTTCGCCCAGGCCATCGGCCTCTTCGAGCACCAGGAAGACCTCCGGCTCCGGCACGCCCACCGAACGGGCCACCTGCATCAGCCGCGCCTCCACCGCCAACCCCGGATGGACGCCGGTGGCCTCCGATTGGGGCGCCAGCCCGCCCGGCGCGCGGCGCATCGCCAGCACACGCTCGCCGGCGCCGGCCTTGGCTTGAATTCGGTAGGTTTCCTGGCTGGCGCCCCCGGACAGGCGCTCAACGGCAATCAGGCCATCGCAGCCCGGCAGGCGATTGGCGATGACGGTGTCCAGCCGCGCATTGAAATCGGCATCGACCATGGAGCGTCGTTTCGGTCAATTCGGTGGCGAGCAAGTGTGCCACAGAACGCCCCACCACGCCGTCAGCGCGCCCGCGAAGCGGGCGCGGATGGAGTTTCGCTCACGCGAAACTCCGCGCTCATCGCTTGGGGTAGGTTCCGAACTGTTTCTGAGCCCGCACATTGCGTGGGTCGGATGCCGATCAACAGCCCAAGCCCAAAGACGGAGCTCCCGCGCAAGTTTCGTGGTTCAGCACGAGCGCGAACGATCAGGACATGTTGGCTAAACCGTGCCCCCGATAACCTTGG
Organism: Gammaproteobacteria bacterium; assembly: GCA_026709365.1. Lineage (GTDB taxonomy): Bacteria > Pseudomonadota > Gammaproteobacteria > Pseudomonadales > Azotimanducaceae > Azophilus. The sequence continues at coordinate 87,306 of JAPOTD010000008.1, read as the reverse complement.
GCCACAGCGTAAACCTCGCGCGACTCGGGGCGCGATGCCGCAGGCTTAACCAGCCCAAACTGGTCAAACGCCGCTTTGGCGGCCTTGATCCAGGCATCCACGCCGTCACCCTGCATCAGCTTGGCCACCAAGCCGCCGCCGGGCGTCAGCCATTGGGCCGCGGCCGCGCCCGCCAGTTCCGCCAGGTCCATGGCCCGCGCCTGATCGACCGCCCGCACCCCAGAGAGGTTCGGTGCCATGTCGGACAACACCAGATCAACCGTCGGCGAGCGTCCCGAGGCCCCGAGAATCGCATGGACTTGGCTTGCCACCGCTTCGCTGCCAAACCGTCCGACGACCACTTCCACCCGGGCGCTCGGCGCAGCCACCGGCAGCGGATCAACCGCTACCACCCGTCCCTGCACCAGCTTTTCGGCGAGATAGGCAGTCCAACCGCCGGGCGCCGCCCCCAATTCCAATATCCAGCAATCCGGCGCCACCAAGCCAAAGCGCTCATCAAGCTGGGCCAGCTTGAAGTGGGCGCGGGACACCCGACCCTCGCGCCGTGCCGCGCCAGCGAAGCGGTCCTTCTTCTGGCGATTGAGCCAGCGCTGGCTGGATTTGCTTCGCTTGGGCATGCCTCCTCCTTTCAAAAGCCCTGCCAGCTTTAGGAAAAACAACTGCAAAAACAACTAAGATCACCCACCGAAAAGCCACTCAAGCCAAGGAGAGCCCCATGATCTACGAAATCCGCAACTACCACTACGAACCGACCCGCATGACCGAGTACAAGGCGTGGGCGGCCGACAGGGCCCTGCCCTACATCCGCAAGCACTTCGACCTGCTGGGCTTTTGGGTGTCAACGGACGAGCCGGCCGAGGTCACCGGCAAGCCCTTGGACGAACTCGGCTCCGCCACCGTCACCTGGATCCTCCGCTGGCCGGACGTCGCCACCCGCAACCAACGCTTCCCCAAGCTGTTCGGCACCGACGAGTGGAAAGCCATCATGGCCGACAACCCCGGCCTTGAGCACTACCACCGCATGGAGGCCAAGTTCACCGAGGCGCTGTAGCTACTTGCAACGCCGGTGATCTGATTCAGTCGCTCAAGGAAGCCATCACCCACAGATTCGAAGTTGGCAATTGAGCGAACCTGCCAGCCCACTCGCCAGCAATTCCTTACGGGGCTAAGGGATCAAGAACTCGCACATCGGGCCGGTTGCGCGGCTAAGCTTTCTGTCGAGCGTTAGCAGCGGGCACTCGAACCGTTCAGCCACAGCAACGTACCAAGCATCGTAGCCGGTCAGGTTGCCGCGCAACGCCCACACGCGCTCGGCGAACGGAGCGAATGGGAACAGTTCAACGTCGAGCCGCAGCAGGTCGCTGTGCGCGGCATTGGCCTCGATGTTGGAAATGATGCCCGCCCGCTCAAGCCTGCGCAGAATGTTCGATGACTCGACCAGCAGAAGCTCGGGTGCGACAAGCGCATCCCGACCAATCGAGATTTCGGACCAACGGCCATCTTCCCCGTCGTCCACCAGAGCCGCAACCAGCACCGATGCATCGACCACCTGCGTCACTTGCGATCAGCGTCACGCGACTCCAGGACGAACGAAACCGGCACTTGCGTGCCTGCCGCTTCCTTGCGTCGGCGCACCCCTTGGAGCCAATCCCCAACCGACGGACGGGACGCGATGCGCTGAAGTTCGCCGCGCAGGAATTCCTGCATGGATTGACGTCGCTGGGCGGCGCGCACAGCAAGTTGATCCCGTACCTCCTCGGCCACCCCTCGAATTGTGATCTGCACGGCCATGAAAGCACATTGCCAGCGATGAAAGCATATTGCAAGCACAGCACACCTCAAACCTCTGTAGACGTCCACCCCGACAGAACCACCGACTTGCCGACGGCCGCAGCATTGGGTTGGCGGAAGGGTGGGAAGACTGACCGCCGCTGGTCCGAGACGCCACCCTCGGTGCAGTACGCTGGCCGCTTGCTGCGGCAAACCATCTACCGGGAGAGCGGTCTGGCTGCTGCCAATTACCCAGCCTACCCAACGGCAGTGCCACTGTAGCCCTGGATGCCCGGAAAGATCAACTTTGAAGTCAGCGGCTGATGCCAGCTCCCTCAGTTCAAGACTCCTCATCCGTCACTAGGCGTTGCCTCGGAAACCTGGCCAGAAGGAGCCGAGACTTCGACCGGGAGGCTGCTTGGCCTTGGAACAAAGTAGAAGTCGTAGCGGTTCCCCAAAGAGGTGCCGAGGAACGCCGTCAGGGCCGACAGAACGGCGACCACCCCCACCGCCATCCAGAACCTTTTTTCGAGAGGCCGCAGGCGTTTTTCGTCAATGTCATCGACTCGGCTGCTTACGTCCCTGATATCTTGGCTGAGCCGATCTTCCATTCGGTCCAATCGATCACGGAGATCATCGAAACCCTTCATGATCCATTGTTGAGACGCGTGGGACTCTTCCCCTAGGTGGCGTGTGCGCTCAGAGCGCTTCTTCTCACTTCCCACGGTTGATCCTCAGCCATTCCCAAAGGTCATTGGAGGCGTATCCCGCCAGCCCGCCAGCACTTACAACTATGCCGTCAACGAAAGCGCAGGCCTCAGCTTTCTGTTCATCTGGCCAAATCAAATCGACCAAGTCGTCCGTTGTTCCGTCGTAGTCGACAAACCACGCCATGGGAGCATATTTGTCGTAGACTTTGCCGACCGCGGTCTTCACTCGATCCGGCAGATCAAGTGATTGCTCCGATGAATCCAGAGCCGCATGCAGATCGGCTTCCGACAAAGGGAAAATTGCGTAGAGCATTCCGGCTTCAACTCACTTTCGGACAGGCAAACCGCTGAATGGCTTCCGTTTCCGCAAGGACCATGAGCTTGATTTGCCTCAAGGCCGCTACTGGCCACACGGCCCTCAGAATGAAGGCACCAGCGACTTGGGCTGATTGCAACGCTTGCACTCTTCAATCCTCCTTGTGAAAGCCACCTACCGATGCAGGCCGCAGCGCCAAGACTGCACCGCCCGCACTAACCATGTGAACCATTCCACTCTAACCCAATAGGCACCAATTGGGGGGCCTATGCCCAAAATTCAGCGATCACTGATGGAGCATTCGGTGGTTGCCCTACACGCGCAGTTACAGTGATATCAACCAGTCCCTCTGTCTACCGGACACTCATCCAAGCGGGTCCAGTGTCAGCAGGGCTTGGGATGCAGGCGCTATGAGCCCTTGACAGGCAAGGTGAAGTAGCCGCCGCCGGTCCGAGACGCAACCCTCGGTTCAGTACGACGATCGCCGACAGCGACCCTCCATCTACCGGGACGGCGGTCTGGCGTTCGCCAATTACCCAGCCCACCCGGCGGCAGCGGCAATATAGACCGAGAAGCCCAAGAGGACCAACTTGAGTGGTTCTGCGGTTGAAACGAGGTCTCTCAGTTCGATCGGTATTGACCGCTTCCCCGATTGCTGGCATGGTTCCTTCCACGAGCGCTTGGAGGATGGGGTTGGCCTGCCCTGTCCTCGCCGCGCAAGGGTGGAGTTGGTGCCTCATGCGGGAGTCGAACCCGCAAGTCATGCAGATTGTGCTGCAACATTCCGGGGGAGTGCCAGTCCCCTGCGTCTACCAATTCCGCCACTGAGGCCCCGGGGTTCGCGCCCATGGGGCGCGGGCCTCGGCATATTCGGCCCCGGCCGCTATCCGTCGGCCTGCCGCCAGCGCAGTCTGGCATCACCACAAAGGCAATTTCTGTAGGAAAAGGCTGCAAGTGTTGTAAGCCATTGACCCTTTGGCACTGCAAGTCGGCCACGTGGCCCGTGACGGTGAAGATGTCCACCGCAATTCCTGAGAATCGGTATAGTGCCGCCCCAAGTAAGGCGAGCCGGAGGGCGCGAACTCGCTCGCGCATCCCTAACGGGTTTCGATGACAACAACAAACACCAAACTGACGGCAGCAGTTGAAGACTACTTCGCCGGCCTTCGGCGGGTGCGGGCTTCCGGTGGCGCGACCGGCGAGCGTTCCAGCTACGGGCCGCTGGCCAACCTCTTGAACGCCATCGGCGCAACGCTCAAGCCCAAGGTGTTCTGCGTCGGCGAACTGGCCGACCAAGGCGCGGGGCATCCGGACTTCGGCCTCTACGCGGCAAAGCAGGTGCAGCGGGGCCGACCCCGCGAAGGTCAGTTGCCGGAATGCGGCGTGGTAGAGGTGAAAGCGGCGGATGATGATGCCTGGCTCACTGCCGCGGGCGATCAGGTGAGCCGCTACTACGGCCTCTACAGGCTGGTGCTGGTCACCAACCTGCGTGACTTCGTCCTGGTGGGCGAGGACGGGACCGGCCAGCCGGCCAAGCTGGAAACCTTCCGGCTGGCCGACACAGCGGACGACTTCTGGCAAGAACTGGAGAAACCCAGCGCCTTCGCCAACGGCCCCGGCGCCGGCCTTGGCGAATACCTGGCCCGGGCGCTGTCGCACCGGGCGGCGCTGGCGGAGCCTAAGGATCTGGCATGGCTGCTCGCTTCCTATGCGCGCGACGGACTGGCGCGGGTCGAGGCCACTGGCGATGCGGCGGCGCTGGCGATGCTGCGCACGGCGCTGGAAGAGGCGCTCGGCGTCCGCTTCGAGGGCGAAAAGGGCGCGCGTTTCTTCCACTCGACGCTGGTGCAGACCCTGTTCTACGGCATCTTCTCGGCGTGGGTGCTGTGGGCAAGGCAAGGTCAGTCCGCAACGCTGGGGTTCGATTGGCGCACGGCGGTCTGGCATCTGCGGGCACCGGTGCTGGTGGCGCTTTTTCAGCAGCTATCCCAGCCCGACAGGCTGCAGCCGCTCGGCTTGGTCGAAGTGCTGGATTGGACCGCCGCCGCGCTCGACCGGGTTGACCGCAACGCCTTTTTCTCGCGCTTCAACGAGGGTGAGGCCGTCCCCTACTTCTACGAGCCGTTCCTGGAGTCCTTCGACCCGGCGCTGCGCAAGCAGCTCGGTGTCTGGTACACGCCCACCGAAGTGGTCCGCTACATGGTCGCCCGCGTTGACAAGGCGCTGAAGGACGACCTGGGCATTCCCGAAGGGCTGGCGGCGGAGAACGTCTATGTGCTCGACCCCTGCTGCGGCACCGGCGCCTACATGGCCGAAGTGTTGCGCCGCATCGCCGCCAACCTGCACGGACAGGGGCTGGGGGCGTTGGCAGGCGCCAAGGTGAAGCAGGCGGCGACTGAGCGGGTGTTCGGCTTCGAGATCATGCCCGCGCCCTTCGTCGTCGCGCACTTGCAGGTTGGCCTGACCATGCGGGACTTGGATGCGCCGCTGACGGAGGACGGCAGCGAACGCGCCGGCATCTTCCTCACCAACGCGCTGACCGGTTGGGAACCGCGCCCAACCCAACCGCTACCCTTCCCGGAACTGGAGGAGGAGCGCGACCGCGCCGAACAGGTGAAACGGGACGCGCCCGTCCTCGTGATCCTCGGCAACCCGCCCTACAACGGCTTTGCCGGCATGGCCGTGGACGAGGAGCGGGCGCTCTCCGAAGCCTACCGCGCCACAACTCGGGTGCGGCGACCCGAAGGCCAAGGGCTGAACGACCTCTACGTGCGCTTCTTCCGCATGGCAGAGCGGCGCATCGCGGAGAGGACCGGCCAAGGCGTGGTCTGCTTCATTTCCAACTACTCCTGGCTCGATGGCCTGTCGTTCACCGGGATGCGGGAGCGGCATCTGGAGGCGTTCGATGCGGTGCGCATCGATTGCCTGAACGGCGACAAGTACAAGACCGGCAAGGTCGCACCGGACGGCTCGCCGGATCCCAGCATCTTCTCCACGGAAGGCGATCCGGTCGGTATCCAAGTGGGCACGGCGATTGCGACGTTGGTGCGCAAGGCGGATCACAAGCCTGCCGATGCGGTGGGTTTTCGGCATCTGTGGGGACAGGCGAAAGCCGGGCAATTGACCGCAACAGCCGAGGAGGCTCCAGATACGCTTTACGAAGAGATCACGCCGGTCCTGCCGCTCGGCTTGCCCTTCGTGCAAACTGCGGTGAACGCCGACTGGTTCCATTGGCCTTCGCTGCCTGAGTTGTTTCCAGTGTCGTTTCCCGGCGTCAAGACCAGCCGAGACGCGTTCTTGGTCGATGTCGATCTCGACCGGCTCCGAGCGCGTGTGGGCGACTACTTCGACCCCACCCTCAGCCATGCGGAGATTGAGCGGCGCAATCCAGCGGCAATGAAGATGACGGCGCAGTCCGGTCCCGTCGTGCGTGACGCCCTGCTGAAACGCGGTGGGCCGGAAGAATCCGGGTTCATCCGCTTCGCCTACCGACCCCTTGATTGCCGATGGCTCTATTGGGATGGGGAGGGTAGCCTGCTGGACCGTCCGCGGGCTGAGTATAAACCTCACGTGTTCATGGGGAACAAGTGTTTGATCGCGCAGCAAAAGCCACGCAGAGAATGGTCATCGTCGCAAGTGATTTCGCCGATGGGTTGTCTCGACTTGATGGATCGAGGCGCGACCTGCATTCCGGTTTGGCTGTTGGACAACGAGGGCCTAAGCAGTGCCGATGTCACGCGCCGCGCCAACCTCACGCCGACAGCGCAACGTTATCTTGACCATCTGGGTTTGAGTGCAGAAGATCTCTTCCACCACGTTCTTGCCGTTCTGCACGATCCCGCCTACCGCGAGATCAATGCCGGGGCGCTACGCATGGAGTGGCCGCGTATTCCCCTGCCGGGCTATCCGAACGACGGTGACGAAAGCGCGGCCGAAACGCTGAGGCGATCAGCGGCGCACGGGCGGGAGCTCGCCGCTCTGCTCGACCCTGAAACGCCCGTGCCCGGCGTCACCCAAGCCCCTCTGCGCCCGGAAATCGCGACCATCGCCGTCCCTGACACAGTCAGCGGACGCAACATGGCCGGAGAGGACTTCGCCATCACCGCCGGTTGGGGACGCCAAGGCCAAGGCGACGCCGTGATGCCCGGCCAAGGCAAAGCCGTCAAACGCACCTTCACGCCCGAGGAACGCACGCCCTGTCCGATTCACTACCCCAAACTCGGCGAGACCACCTTCGATATCCACCTCAACGCCAACGCCTTCTGGCGCAACGTCCCGGCAGCCGTCTGGCAATACAAGCTCGGCGGCTACCAAGTGCTCAAGAAGTGGCTTTCCTACCGCGAGCAGCCCGTCCTCCAACGGCCCGCCCGCCCAGAAGAGGTCCAGCAGTTCGCGGAAATCGCCCGCCGCATCGCGGCCATTCTGACGATCACAAAGCCAAGTGTCTGAACGTATAGTCAATCATGCCTATAAGCCAACTTCAGCCAACCAAGTTGGATACGGTCCCCGGTTCATTTCGAGGGCGGGACGCCCTCGCTCCGGGGGTGGTCGCCCGAACCCAGCGGATTCCCGGAGCGAGGGCGTCCCGCCCTCGATTGGAAGTCCGCAGGGACAACGCCGCGGACTTACGCGCCCACTCAGTATCGACTGAAGCCTGTTTATCGGCATGTAATCAATGCCAAGCACATGCCGGCAACGCGGTTGATTCGGACTACTTGGACTACCATTGGGGAGGCAAACAACATGGTAATGCACAACCCTCCTCACTCCGGCGGAATCGTTAAGCGGCATTGCCTTGAGCCGCTTGGATTGTCGGTGACCGATGCCGCCAGACACCTCGGCGTATCTCGGCAGTCCCTGTCGGAACTGGTCAACGACCGGGCGGGCATCTCTGTGGACATGATGATCCGCCTTAGCAAGGCGTTCGGCTCGTCGCCCGAAACCCAGCTCGGCCTGCAGATGGCCTATGATCTCTGGCACGCTCGGCATCGCATCGACGATATCAAGGTTGAGCGCATCAAGGCGGCACGAGCCCGACCGATCCCACTATCCCCCACGTCCACCGGGTGCGAGATGCAAACGCGGCCCGGTTCGACTACCATATTGCACGGATATCCCAAGATATCCGGGAAAGGCAAGAGAACCCAAACCGGAAGTATGCCAGCGATCCGCCGCGCCCAGTGGTCCCCAATCCCCGGGCAGCGACAGGTTAAGCTCCATCGGAAAAGCCCTAAGAAATCATGACCCCTACCCTATACGTGAGAATTCCGGAAACAATGAAGTGGGCGGCAGCGCAATTCTATCTGTAGGTTGCAGATTCCTCAGATTACGAGAGCGAGGTTTGCCATCAGGAGACAAGATGATGAATTCCCGCTCCCCAACAAGTTGGATAACAACATCATCAAGGTCCGAAAATCGAGCGGCCGTTTCGTTAGCCAGAGAATGCCGTACAGCGTCTAAAGTGACTGGGCCTGCAGAGGTCAGGCTGAATAGACGTTTCGGTAGAGAGCTCAATAGCCGCTCCTTCATTTGCTCTTCTTCAAGACTACCAAAGTTGAACAACGGCAGTTGACTGGGATCCTTCAGTGCATCCCAACCCAAAATTCCAAAATCACCAGGTCCATAGTGCTCAAATGTATTAAGCACTTCCCAGTGCCTTTGGACCATGACATCGCGCGCCTTGGGGTGTCGCGACAAGTGAAGGAACCACAAGGCCCGACGTGACTTTTGCGGACGAATGAAAAACGGGGTATCGTAAGTTGCACCCGCTCCATTGCGAATTTGATCTCGCAAAGTCCTCTGAACGAGAGCCCTTCCACCGTTACCGCTGCGCTGCTGCATCAGTTCTTTCACTTGAGATTCCGTTATCTCCAGTGGTGCAACGGCTTTAGTGAACTGTGGCACATCAGCCAAGTGGTTGATAAGTGCGTCCGCAGCAAACGTCAGTATGACCTCCGCCGCAGCCAATTCAGCAAAGATTCGAGAAACGAGTCTCAATGCCACTTGGGAGAAGCCGGTCTGATCGAGCAGAAAAATCGCGCGGCCAGCACGAGGTTGTCTTCGCTGAATTTCCTTGAGAATGGCCTCAAGCTCGTCCTCAAATCTTCCATTTCGAATAACAATCTGATCACCGCCCGTGTCGTATCCACGCTCATCCAAAGCCTGCCGAAGATGATCCGTGTGGGCTTCATTCTTGTCCACAAAGTAGCACTTGCAATCAAAGTGCAGAGGCTTGTTCCGGTTCTGATTCAATCGGTCACTCGCTGCCAACCCCTCCTCCAACATGATCAGCGGGGTACCTGACAATATCTTACCTCCGTCAAGAAATGTACCACCACCAGCAAAACCGTCCACTAGGTCAAGCCTGAACCGCTCTTGCCCAGGATTTACACTCAGAGTGTCGAAATAGGCTCGGAGATAATGTCGCAAGACGGTCGGCTTTGCCCTGCTGTGCTCCTCGATTATTGGAGGATCTTGGTTAGGATGCCACCGGAAGGCCACGGCTCTTTTTCCCAACCCAAGTAATCGGCATTGCGCTATGTTCCACTCCCTCAACTCGACGACCACCAGACTTCGGAGTTGGGCCACCCCACTGCTTGAAGAAGAAGGGCACCTCTGACTTTGCGCATTGGTCTCTTATCTCGCAGACCCACTCAGTCTGAATGGGCCGTGCTTTTGGTCCGCTTTCTCCTCCTACAATAACCCAAGATATGCCATCCAAGTCGATGTCACCCAAGGGGCCAAGGAGCGGTTCAATGGAGAGGAAGCGAATGGTCGCTGGTGCTGTTCGAAGATGCCTAATTCTATTGCTTGCAGCGCTGTCTTCCACAGATACGCCGCACCAAATGTGGCTGGGTGCCAAAGTATTTGCGTATCTGTGCTGCAAGTAAGCACTCATTAGCGAACTGCGTTTAGTCAAAATCTGATAGGTGTGTCGATCTTCTCTCTCCATCGTGTCAAAAACCCTGTCGATAAATGACCGATCCACTTGTTTGTGAAACAGGTCACTCATCGAGTTAACGAAGATCATGCGCGGTTTGCGCCAAGCGGCGGGTTGATTCAAGCGCGACGGCCATAGGCGAAGATCGAATCCTTGCTCGTAGGGGTGGCCCGCAACACCGCGCCAACGCTCTGCGAAACGGGCGGCGTAGCAGTTGTCGCAGCCCCGCGTTATCTTCGTGCAGCCTGTCACTGGGTTCCAAGTTGCATCGGTCCATTCAATTGCAGTCCCGTTAGCCATGCAGCCTTCCTGCCAAGCGCTTCCTTTTGCGGGGAGTGGCTACCAATCCCCTAAACATGATCCACCCCATCCACCTCGTAGCTCATCTCCCCGTTCGGCGTTCTCACGGTCGCCTCATCGCCCACCGACTTGCCGATCAGGGCGCGGGCGATGGGCGACATCACGGATATCTTGCCCGCCTTCAGGTCCGCCTCGTCCTCGCCGACGATCTTGTAGGTGATGGCGGCGCCGGTGTCGCCGGCGATCAGGCGCACGGTGGCGCCGAAGATCACCTTGCCTTGGGGGGGCACCTTGGTGATGTCGATGATCTGGGCGTCGGCCAGCTTGGCCTCGATTTCGCGGATGCGGCCCTCATTGAAGCTCTGCTGCTCGCGGGCGGCGTGGTACTCGGCGTTTTCGCGCAGGTCGCCGTGCTCCCGGGCGGCGCCGATGGCGCGGCTGATCTCGTGGCGCTGCTCGGTCTTGCGTTGCTGCAGCTCCCCGCGCAGGGCCTCCGCGCCTTCCAAGGTCATGGGTGTGGGCATGTCCGTGCGGCCTCGTGCGTCTAAAGTGGTTGCCGCCCTCAGCGCTAGCTGCCAGCGGCCATGCGCTCCGCTTCGCTGGCTTGCAGGGCGCGATGCAGATCCTGCAGGCGGCGCACCTTGATGCCGGCCGCCGCCTCCCGCGTGTGCCGGATGGCGATGCAAAACGCCTGGCCACCCGCCATGGTGGTCGTGTAGCAAACATTCCTTTTCAAGGCAAGCCTGCGAATAAGGGCGGAGTCGGCGATGGACTGCCCGCCCTCGGTGGTGTTGACGATGAGGTCGATGCGCTCGTTCTTTAGTAGGTCGGCCACGTCAGGGCGCGCCTCGGTCACCTTGTTGACCAGATCGCACTCGATGCCCGCCTCGCGGATGCAGGCGGCGGTCCCCTTGGTGGCCACCAGCTTGAAGCCGAGGTCATGCAGTTCCTGCGCCAAGGCTGGGGTTTGCGGCTTGTCGGAGCGCTTCACGCTGACGAAGGCCCGCCCGCCCTGGGGCAGCCGGTCGCCCGCCGCCAGAGACGCCTTGGCGAAGGCTTCGCCGAAGCTGTCGCCCATCCCCATGACTTCGCCGGTGGACTTCATCTCCGGGCCGAGTATGGGATCGACGCCGGGGAACTTGTTGAACGGGAACACCGACTCCTTGACGCTGACCACCTGCGGGATGAGCTCACGGGTGAACCCCTGCTCCTTGAGCGTCCTGCCGGCCATGCAGCGGGCGCCGATCTTGGCCAGCGAGGTGCCGATGCACTTGGACACGAAGGGCACCGTGCGCGAGGCGCGGGGGTTCACCTCCAGCACGAACAGATCGTCGCCCTGCACCGCAAGCTGCACGTTCATCAAGCCCACCACCCCGAGTTCCAGGGCCATGGCCCGAACCTGCTCGCGAATGCGCCCGCACATGGCCTCGCCCAGCCGGTAGGGCGGCAGGGCGCAGGCGGAGTCGCCCGAATGCACCCCGGCCTGCTCGATGTGCTCCATGATGGCGCCGATCACCACGTCGCGGCCGTCGCAGACCGCGTCCACATCGACTTCAATGGCCTGGTCGAGGAAGCGGTCGAGCAGCACCGGGGAGTCGTTGGACACATCCACCGCGCTGCTGAGGTATCGGGCCAGCTCCGCTTCGTCATAGACGATCTCCATGGCCCGCCCGCCGAGCACGTAGGAAGGCCGCACGACGATGGGGAAGCCGATCTCCCGCGCCCCCTGCAACCCATCCTCAATGCCGGTGGCGGTGCGGTTGGAGGGCTGCTTCAAGCCGAGCTTGTGGAGCATGGCCTGGAAGCGCTCCCGGTCCTCGGCGCGGTCGATGGCGTCCGGGCTGGTGCCGATGATGGGCACCCCCGCCCGCTCAAGCTGCTCAACGAGCTTCAGCGGCGTCTGGCCGCCGAACTGCACGATCACCCCGTCCGGGCGCTCCACATCGACGATGGCCAGCACGTCCTCCAAGGTGACCGGCTCAAAATAAAGGCGGTCGGAGGTGTCGTAGTCCGTGGACACGGTTTCCGGGTTGCAGTTGACCATGATGGTCTCGTAGCCGTCCTCGCGCATGGCCAAGGCCGCATGGACGCAGCAGTAGTCGAACTCGATGCCCTGACCCACCCGGTTCGGGCCGCTGCCGAGCACCATGATCTTGCGCCGCCCGCTGGGATTGGCTTCGCAATCCTCCTCATAGGTGGAGTACATGTAGGCCGAGGCGGCGGGGAACTCCGCAGCGCAGGTGTCCACCCGGCGGAAAACCGGCTTCTCGCCGAGCGCCAGGCGGCGCTCCCGAACCGCCTGCTCGGTCTCGCCAAGCAAGGCCGCCAAACGGGGGTCGGAGAAGCCCTTGCCCTTGAGGACGCGCCACTCAAGGGCGCTCAGCTCATTGAGGCCGCGTCCATCCAAGGCGCGCTCCTCCGCAAGGAGGTCTTCGATTTCCGCGAGGAACCAAGGATCGATTCGGGTTAGTTCGTGGATGTCCTGCACGGACCAGCCCGCTCGAAACGCATCGGCGACGTACCACAGCCGTTCCGCGCCGGCGGTGCCGAGCTCCCTTCTCAGCGTCCGCCGCCGTTCCGCTTCCGGCAGTTCGTCCAGCACCGGGTCGAGGCCCGACTTGCCGGTTTCCAGCCCCCGGCAGGCCTTCTGCAGCGACTCCTGAAAGCTGCGCCCAATGGCCATCACCTCGCCCACCGACTTCATCTGGGTGGTGAGCCGCGGATCGGCCTGCTCGAACTTCTCGAAGGTGAAGCGCGGGATCTTGGTCACCACGTAGTCGATGCTCGGCTCAAAGGAGGCCGGGGTCACGCCGCCGGTGATGTCGTTCTCCAGCTCATCGAGCGTGTAGCCCACCGCCAGCTTGGCGGCCACCTTGGCGATGGGGAAGCCGGTGGCCTTGGAGGCCAAGGCCGAGGAGCGCGACACCCGGGGGTTCATCTCGATCACCACCATGCGCCCGCTGTCGGGATCGATGGCGAACTGCACGTTGGAGCCGCCGGTATCGACGCCGATCTCCCGCAGGACCTGGATGGAGGCGTTGCGCAGCAGTTGGTATTCCTTGTCGGTGAGGGTCTGGGCCGGCGCCACCGTGATGCTGTCGCCGGTGTGGATGCCCATCGGGTCCAGGTTCTCGATGGAGCAGACGATGATGCAGTTGTCCTTGGCGTCCCGCACCACCTCCATCTCGAACTCCTTCCAGCCCAGCAGGGACTCATCGATCAGCAATTCGGTGGTGGGCGAGAGGTCGAGCCCGCGCAGGCAGATGGTCTCGAACTCCTCCTGGTTGTAGGCGACGCCGCCGCCGCTGCCGCCGAGGGTGAAGGAGGGACGGATGATGCACGGAAAGCCGAGCTGGCTCTGCACCTGCACCGCCTCCTCGATGCTGTGGGCGATGGCCGAGCGCGGCGTCGCCAAGCCGATGCGGCGCATGGCCTGATCGAAGCGCTCACGGTCCTCGGCCTTGTCGATGGCGTCCTGGGTGGCGCCGATCAGCTCCACGCCATGCTCGGCCAACACCCCCTCGCGCACCAGGTCGAGGGCGCAGTTCAGCGCGGTCTGACCGCCCATGGTCGGCAGCAGCGTGTCCGGGCGCTCCACCTCGATGATGCGGGCCACGGTGGCCCACTCCACCGGCTCGATGTAGGTGGCGTCCGCCATGGCCGGGTCGGTCATGATGGTGGCCGGGTTGGAGTTGACGAGGATGACCCGGTAGCCCTCGTCCCTGAGCGCCTTGCAGGCCTGCGCCCCCGAATAGTCGAACTCGCAGGCTTGGCCAATGGTGATGGGGCCGGCGCCGAGAATCAGCACCGATTCGATGTCGGCGCGCTTAGGCACCGGCGGCGTCCATCAAGTCCAGGAAGTGGTCGAACAGGTAGGCGCAGTCCTGGGGGCCGGGGCTGGCCTCGGGGTGGCCCTGGAAGCCGAAGGCGGGCCGGTCGGTGCGGCGAATGCCCTGCAGGGTGCCATCGAACAGGGAGACGTGGGTGGCCTCAAGGCAATTCGGCAAGCTGGCCTGATCCACCGCAAAGCCGTGGTTCTGGCTGGTGATCACCACCTGCCCGGTGTCAAGGTCCTGCACCGGGTGGTTGGCGCCGTGGTGGCCGTGGGACATCTTGACGGTGGCGGCGCCGCTGGCCAAGCCGAGCAGTTGATGGCCCAAACAGATGCCGAACAGCGGCACCGAGGCATCGAGCAGCTCGGCAATGGCGTCAATGGCGTAGCCGCAAGGCTCCGGGTCGCCGGGGCCGTTGGAGAGAAACACGCCGTCCGGCCGCAAAGCCAGCGCGGCTTCGGCCGAGGTCGTGGCCGGAACCACCGTCACCCGGCAGCCACGGCTGGCCAACAGCCGCAGGATGTTGCGCTTGACGCCGAAGTCGTAGGCGACCACATGAAATCGACCGCCTGCGCTGGCGCCATGGCCTTCGCCCAAGGTCCAAGCGCCTTCGCGCCATTCATAGGCCGCATCGCAGGTCACCGCTTGGGCGAGGTCCATGCCCTTCAAGCCCGGAAAGGCCCGCGCCTCGGCCACGGCGTCCGCTTCGGCATGCTCCCCAGCCGCAATGCAGCCCGCCAAGGCGCCCCGCTCGCGCAGCAGCCGGGTCAAGCGGCGGGTATCGACGCCGGCAATGGCGACCACGTTCCGTTCCACGAGAAAGTCCGGCAACCCGTTCGCTTGGCGCCAACTGCTGGCGCGGCGCGGCAACTGGCGGATCACCAAGCCGGCGGCGCTCACGCCGACGGATTCCATGTCCTCCGGGTTAACGCCGGTGTTGCCGATCTGCGGATAGGTGAGGGTGACGATCTGTCGGGCGTAGGAGGGATCAGTGAGGATTTCCTGATAGCCGGTCATGGCCGTGTTGAACACCACCTCGCCAACGGCAACGCCCTCAGCGCCAAACGAATGGCCGCGAAACAGGCTGCCGTCCTCCAAAGCGAGCACTGCGGGCTTCAACCTCGACTTGCCTCCTTGCCGCAACCGGTGACCTAGGCCCTTCGCCCACTTCGCCGAACCGGCGGGCGGGAAGGGGTTGCAAAAAGGCGAGATCGATGCCCATCGACCTCGCCTTGCGTTGGCGCAGTTTAACCGACTTGGCTTCCCTTGCGAACATGCGCCTCTCGCCCGGAGGGCGAGAGGCGGTTGGAGTTTCGCTGCGCGAAACTCCGCGCCGGTTGGACGGGTCGGATTCGAGGCGTTTCTTAAGCCCGCGCGACCTGACGGTCTCGGCAAACCCAGGGTTCGTGGGAGTTTCGCTGGCGCGAAACTCCACGCCGGCCGCTTAGGTCGGAGTCCGACATGTTTCTTAAGCCCGCGCAACTCGCGGCAGGCGTCCTGTAGAATGCGGCCTTACTCCAATTGCCCTTTGGTGAGGCCCATGTCACGCGCCGGATGTTTCTGCCTTGCACTTTCCCTAGCCTGCCTCTCGGCGGCGCCATCCCTCGCGGACGCCTTGGGCGGCAAGGTGTTCGAGGACCTCAACCGCAACGGCCGGGCCGACCCGGCGGAGCCCGGCGTAGCTGGCGTGCGCGTCTCCAACGGCAGGGAGGTGACGCTAACGGATCAAAACGGGGCCTACCGGCTCAGGGTGGATGGGGACAGCATCATCTTCATCACCAAGCCGTCCGGCTACATGACGCCCGTGAACGGCTACCAATTGCCCCGCTTCCACTACCTGCACCGCCCCAACGGATCGCCTGCCGGGCTGCGCTATCCGGGCATCGAACCCACCGGCCCCCTGCCGGAGCGCATCGACTTCGCCCTGCATCGGCAGGCGGAGCCGGCGAACTTCGAGGCCATTCTGTTCGCCGACCCGCAACCGCAGACCGAGGCGGAGCTCGACTACATCCGCGACGGCGTGGTGAGCGAGCTGATCGGCACCAAGGCCGCCTTCGGCATGACCATGGGCGACATCCTGTTCGACGACCTCTCCATGTTCCCGCGCTACAACAGCATCATCGCAATGCTGGGCATTCCCTGGCACAACGTGCCCGGCAACCACGAACTCAACTTCCTGGCACCTTCGGACAAGTATTCGCTGGAGACGTTCTCGAAGTGGTACGGCCCGCCCTACTACGCCTTCGAATACGCCAACGCGGTGTTCGTGGTGCTCGACAACGTGCGTTACAAGGGCGCGGCGCCAGCGCCGGACAATCCGCGCGCCTCCGGCGGCTACGACGCAGCGCTGGGCGAGGCGCAGCTCGCTTGGCTCAAGGCCGAACTCGAGCACGTGCCCACCGACCGGCTGCTGGTGCTGGCCATGCACATCCCGCTGCTGACGCGGGGCGATCCGCGGAGCATGGAGGACCGTCAGGCGCTCTTCGACCTGCTCAAGGACTATCCCAACCTGTACGCAATGGCCGGACACACGCACACCACCCAACACGTCTGGATCGGTGAGGAGGACGGCTACCGGGGCGAGGAGGCGTTTCATCACCACGTCCTGACCACAGTGTCGGGCAGCTGGTGGAGCGGCCCCTTCGACGCACAGGCGCTGCCCATCTCCGTGCAGCGCGACGGAACGCCAAGGGGATACCACCGCATGCATGTGGACGGCACGGACTTGCAGGTGACCTTCAAGGCCGCCGGACGACCCGCGCGCCGCCCGTCGGGCATCCTGGCGGACGCCGCCCCCCAGCGGGCGCGGGGCGGCTACCGCGATTTCCGGCCCGGCGAACTTTACGACGGCCGCATCAACCAGGATCAGGTCGCCGCGGCCTCCGTCGTCGTCAACCTGTTCGACGGCGGCCCTCGGTCGAAGGTCCGCTTCCAAGTCGATGACGGGGCTTGGGCGGACATGCGCCGGGTGCCGACGTTCGATCCGAGCTACCTCGAATGGGCGGAGCGGCACGCCGCCGCCATCAAGCCTTGGGTGGCGCCTGAGCCGTCAACGCACCTGTGGATCGCCGACCTGCCGGATGACCTGCGGCCCGGCACGCACTTGGTGTCGGTTGCGGCAACCGACGAATTCGGCAGCACCCACCACGGGCACAAAGTGCTGGAGGTCACCGGGTCCAGCGCCGACAGATGAGGCCAGCGGCGCACGGGAGCCCCTGATTGAGTCGCGGAAATTCCTAAGCAGCCTTGATCAGAGGCTCCCCAACCGTCCAGCAATGGGTTGACGCGGCCCCCAACCGGGTCGTGGACTTGAGCGGAGCCGCCGGCCTGCTCGGCTACGCCACCCTGGCCTGGTACTCCCGAGGCACGGTCACGGCACCGGAGCTGTGGGGATTCCTTGCCTTGATCGGCTGGACGTCCCTGCCGGTGGCGATGGTCTTCGCCTGCTTCCGGCGCGCGCCGCACCGGTTGCCGATCCCGCGGCTGCTGATCTGGGCGGCGCTGTTCCGGCTGTGCGGGCCGTTCGGCGTGCCGCTGTTCGAGGACGACTGGTTCCGCTACCTCTGGGACGGCTACCGATTCATGGCCACCGGCACGCCCTACGGCGCAGCGCCCGCCGAGGCGTTCGCCGACCCGAACGTGCCGACGGCGTTTCAGCGCCTGCTCGATCAGATCAACTACCCGGACTTGCCCACCATCTACGGGCCGACGGCCCAATACGCCTTTCTGGTGAGCCATGCGCTCGGACCGGGCAGCCTGGTTCCGCTGCAGCTGCTGCTGATCGGGGTTGATTTGGCGCTCATCGGGCTGCTGCTCCAGGTGGCCCCGGCGGGCTTCGTCCTGCTCTACGCCTGGTGCCCGCTGGTGATCAAGGAAATCGCCTTCACGGCTCACCCCGACGGCTTGGGCGTCTGCCTGCTGTTCGCGGCCCTGCTGCTGCGCCGACGGGAGAGGACGGTCAGCGCCGCGGCCTGCTTGGCACTGGCGGTGGGCGCCAAGGTGTTCGCGCTGCTGCTGGCGCCCTTCATTCTGTGGCGGTCGCCGCCGCGGGCTTGGCTGGCCTTCATTGCCGTTCTCGGGCTGCTCTACGCCCCCTTCCTGGCTCAGGGCGGTTCCGACTGGGCCGCGCTGGCCGTCTTCGCGCAGACTTGGGAGTTCAACGCCGCCCTGTACGGCTTGCTGGCCCTCTGGCTGCCGCCATTGAACGCCAAACTGGCGCTGGGCGCCGGGCTGGCGGTGCTGGGCATCGCCTACTGGCTGCGCCATCAGCGGACAGCCGCCGGCGAGTTGCCTCGGGGCGATTGGATCTACGGGCTGTGCCTGCTGGCGGCGCCAGTCATCAATCCTTGGTATGCGCTGTGGATTTTGCCGTTCGCCGCGATTTGGCCAAGCTGGTGGGCTTGGACCGCCGCTTGGGCTCTGCTGCTGTCCTACGTCACCGGCGCCAATCTCGGCGGGGTGGCCGGCCTCGAAGCCTTCGCCCATCCCGCGTGGGTGCGCCCGGTGGAGTTCGGCGCGGTTTTTCTGGGCTTGTGCGCCGATGCCTGGCGGCGTTACAGTCCGCTCGCGCACCCAACCAAAAGGACTTCAAATGGCTAACCCCGTCAACATCACCGTCTTTCGCTGGGCCGGAGCTTGGGGGCCGTTCAAAGTAAACATTCCCTGCGGCGAATGCGCGCTGACCAAGGACATCATCCAAGACTGCATCGACACCGATCTGGCCGGCATTGAGGTGGAACTCGACATGCGCGACTGGCTGACCGAATGGTGGAAGCCGCTGCCCAAGGGCGGCTGGCACGCCCCGATCGTGCTGGTGAACGGCAAGATCATCTCCCAAGGCCTGGCGCTCAACCGGGGCTTGCTGACCCAAGCCGTCATCGAGGCCGCGATGGCGGACAACCCCCTCGCCGGCAATCACGTCTTCGGCAAGACCGGCTGCCCGCACTGCGTCCGGGCGAAGGACTACCTGGCCGAGGCCGACGTCGAGAACCGCTACTACGACGTGGTGAAGGACACCCGGGCGCTCTACGAAATGCTGGCCCGCGTGAAGCCCATCATCGGCCCCAAGACGCCGGTCACGGTGCCGCAGATCTGGATCGACGGCAGCTACGTGGGCGGCGCGGATGCGCTCAAGGAACTGCTGGGCCTAGCTGAGGTTGAGCCGAACCCGGACCGTGGGCAGTGCTCGCTGTCACCAGCCCGGTAGGCGCTTGGGAGCCGCAGGCAACCGCGGAAGGTCACCCATCAGGCCAATAGGAACGCAAGCAAAAGACGTTCTGCGCGGGCTTAAGAAACCTTTCGGAACCTGACCCACGCAACGGTGGCGGAGTTTCGCGCCAGCGAAACTCCCACGCGCCCGCTTCGCGGGCGCGCATTCTCTGCTATAGTGCGCCGCCGCACCAAACTTGTGCAGCGCGAATCCCATCAATCCGAAGAACGCCAACCCGAAGAACAAGGACCAATCATGGTTAAACCCTCGCTTCCGCCAGCCTCTCGTTGGCTGGCCTGCGCACTGCTGCCAACAGCGCTCGCAGCCTTGCTCAGCTCGCCTGCGGCGCTTGCATCCGGCTCGGTCGGAGCCGGGGCCGGCGGCATCAGCCAATACGGCGCCCTCTACAAGCAAGGCAAGTCGGCCTTCTTCCGCAAGCTCGCCTGCAATCGGGCGGACTGCGCCATTAAGCGCAGCGAAGTCAATGCCGCCATGGCCAGGGGCTTGGTCGAAAGCCTGGCCACCCGCGCGCAATTGAAGTTCGAGGAGTCAAGCACCGACGCCCTTGTCAAGCGGCTTTGCCCCGGCGAGGGCGCGACCGGCTGCGACGGCAAGGTGGATGAGCAGGAGGCCGTCCAGTACTACCTCAGCCGACGTTTCGGAGTGGACCGATGAAAGCATTGACCTTACTGCCCCTCGCCCTGCTCCTCTCCGCGCCCGCCTGGGCCAACGGCTCGCCTTGGCTGCCCGTGCCGAAGACCGGGTCGCTCAGCCTGTCCTACGTCTCCGAGTCGGCGAAGAAGTTCTACCGAGGCAAGGAGCGCAGAAACCTGCCGTTCCAGAAGATCGAACAGGACACCGTGTGGGTCAGCGGAGACTACGGCTTGACGGATGCGCTGGCCCTTGACTTTCAGGTCGGCCATGCCGACGTGTCCGGCAAGGTCCCGTCGCCGCCGGGACCGCCGGACCGGGACGGCGTCACCGACATCAACTTGGGCGTGACCTGGCGCTTGCTGGACGAGGACGTCAACCTAGCCGCGCCGAGCATCGCCCTGCGCTTTGGCGCGACCCTATCCGGCGACTACGACACCGGGGTTCCCACAGCCATCGGCGATGACGCCAGCGGCGTCGAGGCCTCGCTGATCATCGGCAAGATCATGGGCGGACGATTTGCGCTGTCCGGTGAAATCGGCCACCGCACCCGCGACAACAAGGTGCCGGACGAGGCCTTCGTGAACGCCAAGGCTTACCTGCTGGTCAGCCCGCGCTTGATCCTGAACGCCGAATACCACAACACGATGGCAGGCGGCACCTTGGACATCGGCGGACCGGGGTTCAACCCCAGCCGATTCCCGGAGACTTCGGAGGACATCGAGCGCATCGGCCTCGGCGCAACGTTCAGCGCCACGCCCCAACTGGGCTTTGGCTTGAATTGGTTCACCGTCATCGACGGGCGCAACACGGCGGACTTCGACGCGGTGGCAGCGACGGTTTCCTACACCTTCGACTTCTATCAGGCCGGTCGATAGGGTTTGACGGGACAGGACACCGGGACTCCGCGCAACCTGAGCCGATTCCATGCATCGCGCGATGACCGTCGGCGTCGTGATTCCGGCGTTGAACGAAGCGCAATCCATTGGCTTGGTGGTTGGCGACCTGCTGGCCCTGCGCAACGCCGACGAAACGCGCATCGTCGATGAGGTCGTGGTTTGCGACAACGGCTCCACCGATGCCACCGCCCAGCAGGCAGCCAAGGCCGGCGCTCAAGTTGTGTACGAGGCGCAGCCGGGCTACGGCAGGGCGTGCCTCGCGGCCATCCGGGCACTCGGGCCATCCGACATCGTGCTGTTCACGGATGCCGACCACGCCTTCCGCGCGGGCCAGGCGGTGAGCCTGCTGAACGGCATCAGTGCCGGGGCGGACTTGGCCATCGGCTCGCGCACCTTGGGCAAGCGGGACCGCGGCGCGCTGACCCGCAGCCAGCAAGCCGGCAACTGGGTGGCCACCACCCTGATCCGCCTGCTCTGGGGCCAACGGGCAACCGACTTGGGGCCCTACCGCGCCATCCGGGGCCCTGCCCTTGCCAGTCTCGACATGCAGGACACCGCCTTCGGCTGGACCGTGGAAATGCAGGTGAAGGCCGTTCAGCAGGGATTAAGGACGGTCGAGGTGCCGGTGGACACCCGCAAGCGCGTCGGCCAATCGAAAATCAGCGGCACGCTGCGCGGCGCCATCGGCGCCGGTTGCGGCATCCTGGGCATGATCGCCAAGCTCCGCTGGCAGCAGCGGCGCAAGGCGCGCAATCCGTTGCCCGCTCCGCCGGCATAAGCCGCCACGCATAAGCCGCCAGTCCAAGCAAAGAGAGGGGAAATCCGACAATGAAGCGAATCCAACCGGGCCTTGGGTCCCTCACCGCAAGCGCGACCGCTGCCCTGGCCATTCTGCTGGGCTTGGCCAGCCTGCCGGCCTCCGCCCAGGATGCCGAGCTGATCCCCATGTGGGATGCTAGCGATGCCTCCAACACCGCGACCATCGACCATGCGCCTTGGCAGGAAATCCTTGACGGCTACCTGGTCGCCGATGACCCATCGGGCGTAAGCCGCTTTGACTACGGCGCCCTCAAGGCCAACGCCGAAGACCGGCAGAAGCTGGGCGGCTACCTGCAGGCGCTCGCCAAGCTCGACCCCCGCACCTACGCCAAGGACGAGCAGATGGCGTACTGGATCAACCTGTACAATGCGCTCACCGTGTTCGTCGTCGTGCCCCGCTACCCGGTGGACTCCATCAAGGACATCAAGAGCGGCCTCATCGACTTTGGCCCCTGGAATCTGGAGCTCATCCCCGTGCAAGGCGAAATGCTGACGCTGAACAACATCGAGCACGGCATTCTGAGGCCGATTTGGCGGGATCCGCGCATCCACTACGCGGTGAACTGCGCCAGCATCGGCTGCCCCAACCTCGCCGCCGAGGCCTACCGCTCCGACAATCTGGAGCGCCTTCTGGAGCAGGGCGCAACGGCCTACATCAACCATCCCCGGGGGGCGCAGGTGAGCGACGGGGAGTTGATGGTCTCCAGCATCTACGACTGGTTCAAGACGGACTTCGGCGGCACCGACGAAGGCGTGCTCGCCCACCTCGCCCAGTACGCACGGCCGGAGCTGGCCGCCCAACTGGAGGGCTTCGACAGCTTCGACGACGACTACGACTGGAACCTGAACGCGCCCTGATCGCGGGGCCATTGGGGGGAACGCAATGAAACCCAACCAAATCATTCTAGTGGCCGCATTCATCGTGCTGGTGGCGCTGTTCTTCTACTTCGACCTGCAGCGCTTCCTGAGCCTGGAGTTCCTGCAGGCCCAACGCAGCGCCGCCGTGGACTTCCACCAAGCCAGCCCGTGGCTGACCAGCTTGGGCTTCCTGGCCGCCTACGTCGCCATCACCGGGCTCTCCCTGCCCGGCGCCGCCATCCTGACCTTGGCGGCCGGCGCCATTTTCGGGTTGGCTCTGGGCACCGTCATCGTCTCGTTCGCCAGCACCATCGGCGCCACACTCGCCTTCCTGCTGGCCCGCTACCTGCTGCGCGACACCGTGCAAAAACGTTTTGAGAAACAGCTCGGGCCCATCAACGAAGGCGTGCGCAAGGACGGCGCGTTCTACCTGTTCGCCCTGCGCCTGGTGCCCGCCTTTCCCTTCTTCGCCATCAACTTGGCCATGGGCTTGACGCCGCTGAAGGTGTGGACGTTCTTCTGGGTCAGCCAATTGGGCATGCTGGCCGGCACCCTAGTCTATGTGAACGCCGGCCAGCAAATCGGGCAACTGGAGTCCTTGGCGGGCATCCTGTCGCCGACGCTGATCCTCTCCTTCGTCCTGCTTGGCCTCTTCCCGCTGACTGCCAAGAAGGCGGTGGACGCTCTCAAAAAGCGCTTCCGGGACTGACCCCCACATCAGGGCGCCAAGGCGTCCTGCATGTCAAACAGGCCATGGCCCTTGTCGGCCAGGAACTTGGCCGCCCGCAGGGCGCCCAAGGCGAAGTTCATGCGGCTGCCCGCTCGGTGGGTGATCTCCAAGCGCTCCCCGCCGCCAGCGAACAGCACCGTGTGGTCGCCGACGATGTCGCCGCCGCGCAGAGCGCTGAAGCCGATGGTGCGGCGGCTGCGGGCGCCGGTTTCGCCTTGGCGACCGTAAACCGCATCCTCCGTGAGGCTGCGGCCAAGGGCGCCGGCCACGATCTCGCCCAAACGCACCGCAGTGCCGGAAGGCGCATCGATTTTGTGCCGGTGGTGGGCCTCGACCACCTCGATGTCCACTTCGTCGCCCAAGGCCCGCGCCGCCTGCTCCACCAAGCGGAACATCAGGTTGACGCCGATGCTCATGTTGGGCGCCATGAGGATGGGCACCGCCTCCGCCGCGGCTCGAATGCGGGCCAAGCCGGCCGCATCGAAGCCGGTGGTGCCGATGACCAAGCCCCGGCCCGCTGCATGGCAGGCATCGACCGCCGCCAAGGTGGCGGAGGGGACCGTGAAGTCGATGAGCGTCTCGAAGTCCTCAACAACGTCAGCCACCGAATCGGCGATGGCCACGCCCAACGCGCCCACCCCCGCAGTCTCCCCGGCATCGGTCCCCACCGACGGAACGCCCGGCTGCTCGACGGCAGCCCCAAGCTCCAGTGCGCCATCCTCGGCAACGGCTTGAATGAGGGTGCGGCCCATCCGCCCGGCAGCACCCGCAATGGCCACTCGCATCATTCCTGCTCCCTTAGGTCTCGATCAATCCAATGTGATTCGCAGCGGGCGTCGCCTCCTCAGACGGACGCACGGTGCGGCTCCTCAACGCATGGGAATTGCCGCACCGCCGTCAGGGCTTCAAGCTGTCGAAGAACTCCTTGACGCCGTCGAACCAACCGCTTTCCTTTGGCGAATGCTGCTCGCTGCCCTGCTCCAAGCTCGTTTTGAACTGGCGCAGCAACTCCTTCTGCGACTCATTGAGCTTGACCGGGGTTTCCACCACCACCTTGCACAGCAGGTCGCCCACGCCGCCGCCGCGCACCGGGGTGACGCCCCGGCCACGCAAGCGGAACATCTTGCCGGTTTGGGTTTCCGGGGGCACCTTGAGCTTCACCCTTCCGCTCAAGGTGGGGACCTCGAGTTCGCCGCCCAAGGCGGCGTCGGCGAAGGACAGCGGCACCTCGCAGAACAGGTGCCGACCATCGCGCTGGAAGATGGGATGCTCGCGTACCTCCACCTGCACATACAGGTCGCCCGCTTCGCCGCCGCGCCCGGCTTCGCCCTCACCGGTCAAGCGGATGCGGTCGCCGTTGTCCACGCCGGGCGGAATGCGCACCGACAGGGTCTTGCGCTCCTCCACCCGGCCGCGCCCGCCGCAGCGACGGCAGGGGTCGGTGATGACCTGTCCGGCGCCCCGGCAGCGGGGACAGGTTTGCTGCAGGGAGAAGAAGCCTTGGGCAACGCGGATCTGCCCGGCACCGGAGCACTCCGGGCAGGTGCTCGGCTGGGTTCCGGGCGCTGAGCCGCTGCCTCGGCACTCCTCGCAGGTGGCGAGCACCGGCACCGAGATCTCCACCGTGTCGCCATGCACGGCCTGCTCCAGGTCGAGGGTCAGGGCGTAGCGAAGGTCCGCGCCCCGGGACCGGCCGCTGCGTCCGGCGCGGCCGCCGCCGAAGATGTCGCCAAAGACGTCGCCGAAAATGTCGCTGAAGCTGCCGTTGAAGCCGGCGCCGCCCATGCCGCCCGCGCTGGGATCCACGCCGGCATGGCCAAACTGGTCGTAGGCGCCGCGCTTTTCGCGGTCGGAAAGCACTTCGTAGGCTTCCGAAGCCTCCTTGAACCGCTCCTCGGCTTGGGCGTCGTCCGGATTGCGGTCCGGATGCAGCTTCATGGCCAAGCGCCGATAGGCTTTCTTGACATCCTCGTCGGAGGCGTCCCGCTCCAGCCCCAGAATTTCGTAGTAGTCGCGCTTGGCCATCAGTTGGTTCCTGCCGGGGGCCTCGGTGTGTTGATCGGGCGCTGCGCCACCTCAACCATCCTGTTTCAGGCGGGACGGCGCTTGGCGCCGTCGGCGGGCGGGACGCCCTCGATAGGCGAAGCCGGCCGAACGGACACGGAGATTCGCGCCAGAGCCGCCCCAAAGCGAACCGACACGCGCCGAAGGCCTACGTTGGCGCCGTCCCGCCCTCGTCCTGAACGCCTTAAGCTGCATTGACGCTCCCGCCCCGGCTAGCCGGTTCCGGTCTTCTTGTCGTCCTTGACCTCTTCGAACTCTGCATCCACGGTGTCGCCCCCGTCGCCGCCCGAGGAGCCGCCGCCGTCCGCATCGGCGCTGCCCGCCGCCTGCTCGGCATAGGCCTTCTGCGCGAATTCCGCAGAGGCGTTCGACAGCGCCTCGATCTTGGACTCAATATCCGCCTTGTCCTCGGTTTGGATCGCCGCCTCCAAGGCCGCAGCCGCCGACTCCACGGCAGCCTTCTCGGCATCGCCCGCCTTGTCGCCAGCATCCTTGACCGCCTTGCGCGCCGCATGCACCAAGCCATCGGCCTGATTGCGCAGGTTGACCATTTCGGCAAACTTCTCATCGTCCGCCGCATGGGCTTCGGCGTCGCGCACCATCTCCTGGATCTCGTCGTCCGACAGGCCGCTCGACGCCTTGATGACAATGGACTGTTCCTTGCCCGTCGCCTTGTCCTTGGCGGAGACGTTGAGGATGCCGTTGGCGTCGATGTCAAAGCTCACCTCGATTTGCGGCATGCCGCGCGGGGCGGGCGGAATGTCGGCCAAGTCGAAGCGGCCGAGCGACTTGTTCTGCGCCGCCTGCTTGCGCTCGCCCTGCAGCACGTGGATGGTCACCGCCGTTTGGTTGTCGTCGGCGGTGGAGAACACCTGGGTCTTCTTGGTGGGGATGGTGGTGTTCTTCTCGATCAGCACGCTCATGACCTGGCCGAGCGTCTCAATGCCGAGCGACAGCGGCGTCACGTCGAGCAGCAGCACGTCCTTGACGTCGCCGGACAGCACCGCCGCCTGGATGGCCGCGCCCATCGCCACCGCCTCATCGGGGTTGACGTCGCGGCGGGCCTCCTTGCTGAAAAAGCCCTTGACCTTCTCCTGCACCAAGGGCATCCGCGTTTGGCCGCCGACCAGGATCACATCATCAATGTCGCTCACGCTTAGGCCGGCATCGTTGATGGCCGTGCGGCAGGGGCCGATGGTGCGATCGACCAACTCCTCGACCAGCGACTCGAGCTTGGCCCGGGAGAGCTTGAGCACCAAATGCTTGGGGCCGCTTTGGTCGGCGGTGATGTACGGCAGGTTGATCTCCGTCTGCTGGCTGTTGGACAGCTCGATCTTGGCCTTCTCGGCCGCTTCCTTGAGGCGCTGCAGGGCCAAGGCGTCGTTGTGCAGGTCGATGCCGTTCTCCCTTTTGAACTCATCGGCCAAGTAGTCGATGACCGCAAGGTCGAAGTCCTCGCCGCCGAGGAAGGTGTCGCCGCTGGTGGAGAGCACTTCGAACTGGTGCTCGCCGTCGATCTCGGCGATCTCGATGATGGAGATGTCGAAGGTGCCGCCGCCCAAGTCATAGACGGCGATCTTGGCATCGCCACGCTTCTTGTCGAGGCCGTAGGCCAAGGCCGCGGCGGTGGGCTCGTTGATGATGCGCTTCACGTCGAGGCCGGCGATGCGCCCGGCATCCTTGGTGGCCTGGCGCTGCGAGTCATTGAAGTAGGCGGGCACCGTGATCACGGCGTCAGTGACGGTTTCGCCAAGATAGTCCTCGGCGGTCTTCTTCATCTTCCTGAGCACCTCGGCCGAAATCTGCGGCGGCGCCAGCTTGTCGTCCTTGACACCGATCCACGCATCGCCGTTGGACGCCTTGGCGATCTCGTAGGGCACCATCTTGATGTCCTTCTGCACCACGTCGTCGGTGAACTTGCGGCCAATGAGGCGCTTGACCGCAAACAGGGTGTTCTTGGGGTTGGTCACCGCCTGCCGCTTGGCGTTCTGGCCGACCAGAATTTCGCCGTCGTCGGCGTAGGCGATGACGGAGGGCGTTGTGCGGTCCCCTTCCGAGTTCTCGATGACTTTCGCGTCGCCGCCGTCGAGCACGGCCACGCAGGAATTGGTGGTGCCGAGGTCAATGCCGATGATCTTGCCCATGTTCGGTTTGCTCCAAGTTTTGCGTTGGCCCGCGCCTCGCTCCGAAGCGCGGGCATGATGACTGCTCGCTGGTCGCTTTCCCCAAGTCCGCAGTCGCCGAATGTTTCGTGATGTTTCGTTAGATGGGGGCGCAGGTGGATTAATCAATCCGCGGATTGGCCAATCCGTGAATCAGTCAACCCGCGGGCCCAGCAGCCGGCGCTTTCGCGACGATGACCTTGGCGGCGCGCACCAAGCGCCCGTTGAGCGCATAGCCCTTTTGCATCACCTCCATGACCGAATTCGGCTCCGCGTCAGGGTTCTCGACCATGGCCATGGCTTCGGACCGGGCTGGGTCGAAGGGCTCGCCCAAGGGGTCAACCTGCTCGATGCCGTTCCTGGCCAAGGTGTCGAGGAAGAGCTTCAGGCACAGGCCCACGCCTTCGGACACCGCCGCCGCATCCGCCGCTTCGGCTGGCTGGCCGGTTGTTCCTTCGGCGTCGGCAGCTTGGCTTCCCGAGGCCGACTGCAGGCTCTCGACGGACTTCTCCAAGCTGTCAACGACCGGCAGCAGGCTTTCGGCAAAGCGTTCCAGAGCAAACTTGTGGGCGTTCTCCACGTCGCGCGCCGCGCGGCGGCGCACGTTCTCGACCTCAGCCTGCGCCCGCAGCGCCGCATCCTTCAAGCTCGCCGCCTCCTCCCGCGCAGCGTCCAGCGCCGCCTGCAGGTCCGGCGCGCCATCGTCGTCCGCTTGGGCTGCCGCCTCGTCCGCTGCGGCACCCTGATCGAGTGCCGACTCCTCGCCCGGTTGCGACGCTTCCCGCTCCGCTTCAGCCGCCTTCTTCGCCATGGTTCCCCATCCGCCTTTACCAAGCCCACACAATGGGGGTCGCCGCAGTGGATTCAAGCCCCTGCGCGCCCGCAAAGCGGGCGCGGATGGAGTTTCGCTCCCGCGAAACTCCGCGCTAGCAGCTCAGGCGAGTTGCCGTCTTGCCCTGGAAGAGGCGCTCGCCAAGGCGCCGCCCCCCGCAAAGGCCCGGCGGCGGCGGCAAACCAGCTTACGAATGATTCAACGCATCGCCCAGCAAATGCGCGGTCACGTCCACCACCGGAATGATCTTCTGGTAGGCCATGCGCGTCGGGCCCACCACGCCGAGCACACCGGCGATGCGGCCGTTGACCGAGTACGAGGACGACACCAAGGACAGCTCATCGAGCACTTCGTAGCCCGACTCATCGCCGATGAACAGCTGTATGCCCTGGGTGTTCAGGCACTGGTCAAGCAGGTGCAGGATGCTGCCCTTGCGGGTGAAGGCTTCGAAGAGGGCGCGCACCGTGTCCGTGTCGGCACTGATGTCCAGCAGATTCGACTCCCCCGCCACCACAAAGCCCTTGCCGCCGGACGGCGGCTTCGCGAAAGCCTGGGCAGCCAAGTCGAGCGCCGACTGCAGCAGGTTGTCCATGCGGTCCTTGTCGCGTTGCATGCTGGCGAGCAGCCCGCTGCGGGCGTCGCCCAAGGTCAGGCCGCCGAACTCCTGGTTGATGAAGTTGGCGGCACGGACCAAGTCCGCTTCCTGGTAATCGTGGTCGGTGTGAATGACCCGGTTCTGCACCTCCCGATCATTGAACACCAGGATCGCCAGCACGCGTTCCGCATCGAGCTTGAGGAACTCAACGTGGCGCAACGCCGCCTGCTCCTGCCGGGGCAGGGTCACCACGCAGGCCATGGAAGTGATGCGGGACAAGGCTTCGGAGGCCGACTCAATCAAGTCGGCGGGCGGCAGGTCCGGGTTCAACTGCGCCTCGATGCCCCGCCGCCCCGCCTCATCCAAGGGCTCAACGGCCAGCAGGCTCTCGACGAAGAAGCGCAGGCCTTGGCTGGTGGGCACCTTGCCGGCGGAGGTGTGCGGCGAGGTGACCAAGCCCTGGCCTTCCAAGCGGGCCATGATGTTGCGCACCGTCGCGGGACTGACCGACACGCTCGGCTGCCCCGCCAGCGCCTTGGACGCCACTGGCCGGCCATTGCTGAGGTAGGCCTCCACCAACAGCTTGAAGAGCTGTCCCGTGCGCTCATCGACTTGATCCACTGCCTCGCTCCTCGGCAAGCCTGTGCCGACCAACCCGTCGGCCATCAAGTAGTATGTTGCTTTCGAGCCAGCGTCAAGGTGCGCCTGCGAACCGGGCGCGTTGGAGTTTCGCAGCGCGAAACTCCGCGACTATTGAACGTGAGTGAGCCTGATGGACCGGAACCGGGACAGGACGTGCTTAAGCAACTGACCATTCGGGATTTTGCCTTGGTGACGGCGGTGGACGTTGCCTTCGACCGCGGCCTGACGGTGGTGACCGGCGAATCGGGCGCCGGCAAGTCCATCCTGATGAACGCCTTGGCCCTAGTGGCCGGCGAGCGGGCGCGAACCGACTTGATCAGGCCCGGCGCCCAGCGGGCGGAGGTGACCGCGGAGTTCGACCTCGACGAGGGTTCAGCCTCATTGGACGCCGTCAAGGCCGCCGACCTCGACGACGCCGACGCGCCGCGCCGCTGCCTGCTGCGCCGCATCATCGGCGTCGATGGCCGCTCCAGGGCGTTCGTCAACGGCGTGCCGGTGAATCTGGGCATGGTGCGCGAACTCACGGACGGATTGATCGACATCCACAGCCAGGATGAGAACCAGCGGCTTGCCAGGCGCGACGTGCAACTGAGCCTGCTCGACGCCTACGGCGTACACGCGGCCGACCGCCAAGGCATGGCCAACGCCTACCGCGCCGCCCGGAGAGCCGAAAAAGCCTTGGCCGCCCTTGAGGCCGAGCTCGCCAACGCCGACGACCGTCAGGCGCTGCTGCGCTATCAACTCGATGAGTTGCGGGCCCTGGAACCGGCCCCGGGCGAATTCGAATCCCTTGACGCCGAGTTTCGCCGCCTCTCCCAAGCCCAGGACATTCAGGAGACGGTGCGCCAAGCCATCGATTGCCTGTCGGACATGGCCGATGCGCGCCGCAGCCAGCGGCAACTGAGCGACATCGACGATGAGCATCCCAAGCTCGCGCAAGCCCGGGATGCCTTGAGCTCAGCGCTGCAGTTGATCGACGACGCCGCCCACGACTTGAACGGCTACGCCGATGCCTTCGATGCCGACCCCGCCCACCTGTCCCAGGTCACCGAGCGGCTTGACCGCTTTCACGATCTGTCCCGCAAGCACCGCGTGGCGCCGGAGCGCTTGGCGCAACACGCCGAGGGCTTGGCCTCGGAACTGGAGGCGCAGGCTACCGAACGCCGAAACGTCGAGGCGCTCCAGGAGGAGGCCCGCCGCTGGAACGATGAGTTCCAAAGCGTCGCCGGGCGCGTCAGTTCCGCCCGACGGGAAGCCGCCCAAGCGTTTGCCAACGAAGTAAGCGCTCACATGCAGGTCTTGGGAATGGCCGGAGGGGCGTTTTCCGTGGCCTTCGAGGCGGCCCATTCGGAACGCGGCTTGGAGGCCGTGGAGTTCCAAGTGACCACCAACCCCAAGTATCCCGCGGGCAGCTTGGCCCGCATTGCCTCCGGCGGTGAACGGGCGCGGCTCAGCTTGGCGGTCTCCGTGGCTGCCGCCCAGAAGATGCGCCTGCCCTGCCTGGTGCTCGACGAAGCCGACGTCGGCGTCGGCGGTACCACCGCCGACATCGTCGGCCGCCTGCTGCGCGATCTCGGCAACCACACCCAAGTGATCTGCGTCACCCACGCGCCCCAAGTCGCCGCACTCGGCAACAGCCACCTCGTGGTGGAGAAGGACGCCGCCCAGAACGTGCGGCTGCGCTGCGTCACCAAGGATCGCCGCACCGAGGAGGTGGCCCGCATGCTGGCCGGAGCCGACCTCACCGACAAGACCCGTGCCTACGCCCGCACCCTGCTGGAGGAGGCGGGGTCGGGGCCGGCCGCTGGGAGGACATGACACCCTCGCCAACCCAAAGACCGGCGAGCACGGCCGCACCCACCCTCTGTGTGCGGGCTCAGAAACAGATCGGAATCCGCGACCCGTGCGACGAGCGCGCGGAGCTTCGCGTAGCGAAACTCTAACGCGCCCGCTTCGCGGGCGCGCCTGCTGATTTTGCGGCACAATTCCCCTACCATTCGCCGCCTGCAAACGCTACGGGATGCTGCAATGAGCCGACGCCTGTTCGCGCTGTCGCTGGCCAGTGCTGTGCTGGCCGCTGGCTGCGCGATGCCAAAGATGCCGAAAATGCCCCAGTTCAAGGTGCCGCGGGTACACAAGATCACCGTGCAGCAGGGCAACGTCATCACCCAGGGGATGGTCGATCAACTCAAGCCCGGCATGACCCGGGAACAGGTCGCCTTCATTATGGGGGAGCCGGTGGTGCGCAACATCTTCAACCAGGACCGCTGGGACTACATCTACACCATCAGGGTGCCGGGGCGCTTCGAGACCGAGCAGCGCTTCACCGTCTTCTTCGAGAACGATGCCCTCTCATCTCTGGCGGGCGACTTGGCGCCCACGGACGCCACCGGCGCAGGCTCCTAGACCGGCTCACGGTTGGCCATCGCCCGGCGGCGGCGAGCCTCCTTGGGATCCAGCAGCACGGGCCGATACAGCTCGATGCGCTCGCCAGGGCGCAGCAGGCGGCTTTGATCGACCCGCTTGCCGTAAACGCCCACTGGCATGCGGCTTACGTTCAGGCCATCAAAGGCCGCGTAGCCAGCCACCTGACGCAAGGCCGTCTCCACAGTGGCCCCCTCATCAACATCAAGGGCAACCAGCACCTGCCGCTCGGCGGCGGCGTAGGCTACTTCGATCCGCATGCAGCGCCCAACAGGTCGTGGGCGCGCTGGCAGAAGGCGTCCATGACCGCGTTGGCCATTGCGCCGACGCTTCTCGCCACCACCCCGGACAGCAGGCGGCGGGCGCCCTTGACGGCGAAGTTCAAGTCGAGTTCCACCCGGCAGCCACGGCCCCCGCCGAAATCGGAAAACCGCCATTCGCCCCGGAAATGGCTGAACGGACCATCCACCAAGTCAAGCGCAATCGCTCGGCCTGGCTCCAGCACGTTGCGGGTGGTGAAGCTCTCCCTGAAGCCCTTGGCCGAGACGGTCAACCGCGCTTCTAGGGTCGCGGATTCATGCGCCAAAACGACCGCGCTGACGCACCACGGCAGGAACTCCGGGTAGCGGGCCACATCGTTGACAATGCGGTAGATGTCGTCCGCAGCATAAGGGAGCACTGCGGAGCGCCTGAGCTGGGTCATCCGGCAAACCAGGCCCTGATGTTGTCGAGGCCGATGA
Source organism: Gammaproteobacteria bacterium (assembly GCA_026709365.1). Taxonomy (GTDB): domain Bacteria; phylum Pseudomonadota; class Gammaproteobacteria; order Pseudomonadales; family Azotimanducaceae; genus Azophilus. Next base: position 54,812 of record JAPOTD010000008.1, on the reverse strand, counting down.
TGGTCACCAGGAACACCGCCAACACCCCCAAGGGCGCGGTCACTCCAGCCAACACCAGCCAGAGCTTGCGCCCCAGCGGTCCGGTCAGCCCCAATTGGTTGTCGAGCACCGACTTGGGAAGCGCAAAGGCGGCGAACAGGGCGATGAACAAGCCGCCGAGCGGCAACATGATGTTCTGGGAGACGTAGTCCACGAAGTCGAAGAACGTCATGCTGCCCACAACGTGGAATTCCGCCCATTCGTTGAAGGAGAGCACCGTGCCGACGCCCAGCAGCCAGCAGCCGGCGCCAAGGGTGATGGCGACCTTGGATCGCTTGGCGCCGTACTCCTCGACCAAGTAGGCCAAGGCCGGCTCGGTCAGCGAAATGGCCGAGGTGATGGCGGCGAGGCTCACCAGGATGAAGAAGACGGTGCCGAACAAGGCGCCCCAGGGCAGTTGGCCAAACGCCAAGGGCACGGTCACGAACAGCAGCCCCGGGCCTTGCCCTGGCTCCAAGCCGTTGGTGAAGACGATGGGGAAAATGGCGAGGCCCGCCACCAATGCCACGACCGTGTCGAGCACTGCAATGGTGACCACGGTTTTGGTGATGGACACGGAACTCGGCACATAGGCGCCGTAGGCCATGATGGCGCCCATCCCGATGCTGAGGGTGAAGAAGGCATGGCCCAAGGCCTCGAACAGGGCGCGGTCGGTGAGCGCATCCCAGTCGAAGCGGAACATGAAGGCCAAGCTCTGGGCGAAGCCGCCGGAGGTGACGCCGTAGCCCAGCAGCACCGCCAACAGCACGAAGAGCAGCGGCATGATCCAACGGATGGCCGTCTCAAGGCCCTTGACCACGCCGCGGCCGATGACCGATACCACGACCACCATGAACAGGGTGTGCCAGAAGAGCATCTCCCAAGGGCTGGCCAGAAAGGCCTCAAAGGTGCCCGTCGCGTGGCTGGCTGTGGTGTCGGTGAAGCTGCCGTCCGCCAGGCTGAGGACGTACTTGAACGCCCAGCCGCCGATGACGCCATAGAAGGACAGGATCAGGAAGCCGGCCAGCAAGCCCGCCCAGCCGATGAGCACCCAGCTGCGGTGCCGATGGTGCTGCTGGGTCAGCCCGCGCATGGTGTTGACCGGGCTTTGCCGCCCCTCCCGGCCAATCATCACCTCGGCCATCATGATGGGGATGCCGACCAGCGCGATGCAGGCGAGATAGACCAGCACAAAGGCGCCGCCGCCGTTCTCGCCGGTGATGTAGGGAAAACGCCAGATGTTGCCCAAGCCCACCGCCGAACCCGCCGCCGCCAGAATGAACATCCAGCGGCTGGACCACATCCCATGCCTCGACTGCCCGGATTGCGCGATTTCGGCCACAGCAGTGCCCTCCCTGACTAGCGTTGCGCATTTTCGCTAAGCGATGGATGACAAACAACCTGCGCGCCCGCGGAGCGGGCGCGTTGGAGTTTCGCTCGCGCGAAACTCCGCGAACGATCTCCCCGCGGGTCGGGACAGGACCAAGGTTCCGTGGCGTTTGGCTGGCGACAACTCCGCGAACTGCCACCGCGTGGAGCGACGGGAAAGGCGAAGGCCATCTTACGGCCCAATCGAGACCGAGGTTTCGGTTGGAGTTTGACTGGAGCCAAAGCATGGCTGGACGGTCGCGTTGGAGTTTCGCCATGCGGGGGCGTCGCGCTTGTTGCCATGCTTAAACGGCCGATGCGAGGCGCGCAATACGAGGCGTGGGGGGTGTTGGGGAGGGAGCAGACCAAGGCCACTCTATAATGGGTCCATGTCCACCAAGCAAGCCACCCAGCCAAGCGCCGCCAAGGGCTCCGCGATCATCGCCCGCAACCGGCGGGCGAGCCACGACTACGCGCTGACCGAGCGGTTCGAGGCGGGCTTGGCGCTGCTGGGCTGGGAGGTTAAGGCCATCCGCGCCGGCAAGGCGCAGCTCGTGGACAGCTACGTGCTGCTGCGCGACGGCGAGGCCTGGCTGCTGGGCGCCAACATCGCGCCCTTGCCGAGCGCCTCAAGCCACGTGGTTGCCGACCCGCAACGGACCCGCAAGCTGCTGCTGCACAGCCGCGAACTGGCCCGAATCTTCACCGCCACCCAAGCCAAGGGCTTCAGCTGCGTCGCCACCGCCCTGTATTGGAAGCACAATCGGGTGAAGTGCGAGATCGCCCTCGGCAAGGGCCGGAAGCAGCACGACAAACGCGCCGCGGCGCGGGACCGGGACTGGCAGCGGCAAAAGGCGCAAATCCACAAGCAGGGGCTTCGCGACGGTTGAGACGCGGGGACCGGGTGCCTGGGCAGACCCTACTCGCGCACCTGCACCGGCAAGTCGGCGATGCCGCGGATGAAGTTGGAGTTGAGGTACTCCGGCTCGCCGACCACCTCGACCGCCCGGAACCGCTTGAGGATCTCCTCCCAGATGATGCGCAACTGCATCTCCGCTAGCCGATTGCCCAAGCAGCGGTGAATGCCGAAGCCGAAGGACAAGTGCTGGCGGGCGTTGGGCCGGTCGATCCAGAAGCGGTTCGGCTCGATGATGCGCTCCTCGTCGCGGTTGCCGGACAGATACCAGATGCAGACCTTGTCCCACTGGCGAATCCGCTGGCCGCGAATCTCAACATCCTCCAAGGCCGTGCGGCACATGTGCATCACCGGCGACTGCCAGCGGATGATCTCCGACACCATGCTGGGGATCAGGCCGGGGTTCGCCTTGAGCTTGGCGAACTCGCCCGGGAATTCGTTGAGCGCCAGCACCCCGCCGGAGATGGAGTTGCGGGTGGTGTCGTTGCCGCCGACGATCAGCAGCAGGACGTTGCCGAGAAACTCGCTGGGGGTCATGTTGCGGGTGGACTCGCCCCGGGCAAGGAAGGAAATCAGATCCTCCCCCTGCTCCGCAGCAGCGGCCCGTTCCTGCCAAAGGGCATTGAAGTACGCAAAGCACTTCCAGAGCTCCTGGAATCCCTCTTCCATGGTCTCGAAGTAGTCCGGGTCGCTGATGCGCTCCACCGTGTCGGACCAATGGATGAGCTGGTGCCGGTCCTCCTGGGGCACGTCAAACAGGGTCGCCAGCATCTGCCCGGTCAACTCCACCGACACCCGGCGCACCCAGTTGAACGTTTCGCCCCGAGGCAGTTCGTCCAGAATGGCGCCGGCGCGGACGCGGATCAGGTCTCCCAGTCGGCCGAGCTTGGACGGCGCAAACATCGGCGCGACGGCCATCCTTTGGGCTTCATGCACCGGCGGGTCGGCCATGATGAACATGGGCAGGTGGAACATCGGATCAGGCGGCGCCTCCAGCTTGCGCCCACCAAGCCGGATGCCGCCGTTCATGATGTCCGAGGAGAAGAGATCTTGGCGGGTGTCCACGAACTTCACGTCGTCGTAGCGGGTGAGCGACCAGTAGGGGCCGAACTGGCTCTCCTCGCACCAATGCACCGGCGCCTCGGCGCGCAGCCGCTCGAACCAGGGCAACGCCGTATTGGCCTTGAACAGCGCCGGATGGGCAGGGTCCAACGTCGCCAAGGGAACCGACCAAGGATCTTGATGGGGGTCAAGGGGCCAAGCGTCGCGCCACTCCTTGGTGCTGCGACGCATCGCTTGATTGACTTGCTCTGCGCTTTCGGCCATGTGAACCGCTCTTCGATCAATCGGTAAGGATGCGGGTTTTATCACAGCGGGGAGGGGGATTCGACCGGTTTTCCTGATGTCTTCTTTTGCCATCCAAGCCGCAGAAGGGATGATCGCTCTGAGTGGCCGGGCCTATACTAAACCGACACAAACAAAGGAGCAGCTCTTCATGGCAATCACCGAAGGCGAAGCCCCGCCTGCCTTTACGCTGGCCGACGCCGATGGCGCGTCGGTGTCCTTGGCCGACTTCGCAGGGCGGGATCTGGTCGTTTACTTCTATCCCAAGGACGACACCCCGGGCTGCACCAAGGAGGCCTGCGGCTTTCGCGACCTGTGGAGCGGTTACGAGGCGGCGGGCGTCGCCGTGCTCGGCGTCTCGCCTGATGGGGGCGCATCGCACCGCCAGTTCATCGACAAGCACCAATTGCCCTTCCCTCTGCTTTCGGACCCCGACCGGGAGATGATGGCGGCCTACGGCGCTTGGGGCGAAAAGACGATGTACGGCAAGAAGACGGTCGGCGTCATTCGCTCCACCGTCTGGATTGGCGCCGACGGCACCGTGCGTCGGCATTGGCGGCGGGTGAGCCAGGCTGCGGACCATCCGGCCAAGGTCCTGGAGGCGATCACCGGGGCCCAAGGGTGACCTAACGTCCTGTCCCGGTCAGGCGCCCAAGCGGTAGCGCAGCTTGACGATGAACAGGTCGCCCAGCGGATCATCGAACGCATCCCGAAACAGGTCGTTGAATCCGGCGCCGTCCAGGCGCTGGGCTTGATCCGCGAACCGGGTATAGACCACGAACAGATCCGATAGCGGCGCGAGCTGCCAACGGTAGCGCACCTGAAGCACCATCTGCGAGATCGAGAAGTCGAAGGCATCGAGGTCTAGGGGCCTCGGCTCGGCAATCAAGTCCCCCGGCGCCGCCGGGATGCGCAGGAACTGCTGTTCGGTGGCCTTGACGCCCACCCACTGCAGGGAGGCGCGGAGCTGCTGCTTGGCGCTGAGGAAGTAGTCCAGAGCAAGCGTGGCTTGGAGCTGGTCGGCCGCAAACGTGGCGAAACGGTCCTCACCCTGATGCAGCAGCCAGCCGTCGCGGTCGTCTCGGCGAACCGACAATCGGCCGCTCAGCCGGTCGCTGGGCTGCCAGCGCAGGCTGGCCTTGGCGTGGAAGGCGTGCCCGCCGAGGCCTTCCCCCGCATAGCCGCCGCCGAGGCTCCAACTCAGCGGCTGGCCGGCATCGGAGGCGTACTCGAACAACGCCTCCGCGCGCTCCTCAACCCGGTAGGCGCCGTTGCCGAAGCTGTTGAGGTCATCGAAGTGCTTGGGGAAAAAGTGGACGCGGGTCACCAGCTTGCCCAAGCTGTTGAAGGTCAGTCGATTGGCGATGAACAAGCCGCTGCTGGTGTGCAGCCCGTCCAGGTTGCGCTGCGCGAAGCCGCGGATGTCGAACTCGTTGTCCCGCGCCCAGCCGAGGTTGGCGTCGGTGCGGCTGAAGGCCGACCGCAGCCGGTAGTAGCCGTTGCGCGGCAGGAAGCCCAAGTCGTTCAGGTTGACGTGCCGGTCCATGAACTCGAACCCGACGCGCTGGCGCATGCCGCGCCGGTAGGTGTACTCCAGATCGTTGAAACCCCCATAGCCTTGGGCCTCGCCGTCAATGTCCGACGTGAACGCCTGCCCATCCACCTTCCACTTGCCGTTGGCCGTCAAGTAGTGCCAGTCAACGCCGTGGGCGAGGGCGTTGCGGCGCGGATTCAGCACCGCGGTGGAGAGCAGGCCGAAGCCTCGGCTGGCGCCGCCGGAATTGTCCTCCCACAGCAGGCGCGCCACGCCGTAGTCGGAGCCCGGCTGCCGAATGGTCAGGTCCGGGCCGGCCTCGGTGGTGGCGTCGAACCGCACGTCGTCCTCGACCGCGGCCAGCGCCCCGTACCGAAACGGGCCGAACTGCCCGGTCGCCTTGACCGCGCCAAGCAGGCCCACCGGCTGGATCCGCTCCCGGTCGGAAACCTCAACGCCCGCTGCAAGCTCCGGCGCCATCGGGCGGCCGCCGATGCGGCGCGTGTTCACCATGGTGTAGGGCGGGCTAGTGACGCCGACGGGCCGATTGTCGGTCTGCGCGCGCGGCGAGGCGACGAAGATCTGCTGGCCTTCGACGAAGAACAAGCGCTTTTCGGGGAAGAAGGTCTCCGTGGCGGAGAGGTTGATGATCACGTCGTCGGACTCAACGGCGCCAAAGTCCGGATTCAGCGCACCGGTCAGCTGAAAGTTGCTCGAAGGCCTCCAAAAGACGTCCACGCCCGCATTGATAGGGGTTCTCCCTTCGATCCGGTCACGGCTGGCGGACACATAGGGATAGATCTCGTATTGCTGGCGCGGATCGACCCCCTCCACGACGACCGGCTGCATGTCGGACATGAACGTCGGACTGGTGAACGGCAGCGGCGGCCATCCCCAGCGGGCCTGCCGGTGGCCCACCCGCCGCACCACATAGACGCCAATCCGGCGGGCGCCATCGGCCTGGGGCATGGCCAGGATGCTCCAGGGGATCATCATCTCCGCCGACCAGCCGGTGCCGGTCCGCATCGTGGCACCCCGCCAAGGGCCGTCCCACTCCCGCGAAAAGCGCTGCTCCGGAAGCATGGTGCCATCGTTCTGGGTATTGCCGAGAGCGAGCTCGAACCAATAGCCGTAGCGCGCCTCCCCGGAAGTGTCCAGCATGATCCCTAGGCTGTCGCGTTCAGCCATGAAGACATCCCGGCCGGTCAGCCGCCCGATGATGGTCTCCGCCGGCTGGTCCATGTCCACGCCCACGTAAAGGCCCCGTTCGGTATAGAATAGGCGCAGGCGGGTGGCATAGGGGGGCTTTTCCAAGGTGTCGGGCGTCACCACCAGAAAGTCGGTTTGGACCGGCAATCGACGCCACATCGGCTCATCGAGCCGACCATCCACGCGCACGTTGGCCTCGCTGGCTGGAACGCCGACCAAGTTGAGCGGCGGCGCCGAAGCCAAACCGACCATCGGCAGGACCAGCCCGCAAAACAAGGCGGAAACGCGCGCCGTCCAAGTGGCCAAGCGATTCACGGTGAGCGCAGCGGGCGGTTCGCCACACGCCGGCAAGGTGCGACGGTTGCTTCGGATCATGCGGCTGACGGTCAAGCCATTCGCCGAGCCAGCCAGTCGAGGATGAGGCGGTTGGTCTCCTCGGGCTGCTCCTGCTGGATCCAGTGGCCGCACTCAAGGGTGTGGACCTCCACATCCGGCACATAGGTCGTCAGCCTCGGATTGGGCGGCACGATGTCGTAACGCCCGTGAATCATCAGGGCGGGCTGGTCCACCCGCTGGCGCACCTGTGCCGTGGTCTCCCAGTTGCGGCCGAAGTTGCGGTACCAGTTGAGCCCGCCGGTGAAGCCCGATTGCCTGAAGGTGGCCACGAACACCGCCAGCTCCGCCTCGCTCATCATCAGCTCTCCGGACGGGTTGGCGCTGGTGGCCAAGTCGATGATCGTCCCGCCAGCAGGCTGGTTTTGGGATTCCTCGCGCCACTGGCCGGTGCGGTAAATGTTGCGCAGGAAGTTTTCGGCATTGGCGTCGAATGCGGAGTCGGCCACGCCCGGCCGCCGGTTGAAGTGGACGATGTAGAAGTCGCTGCCCATCGCCGCTTCAAAGGCGTCAATGGGATCCCTGTCCGAGCGCTCCAGAAAGGGCACGCTCAAGTTCACCACGCCCCGCACCCGGCTCGGATGCAGCATGGCCAGGTTCCAGACCACGATGGCGCCCCAGTCGTGGCCGACGAACACGGCATCGCGATGGCCGAAGCGGTCGAGCAGCGCCACGAGATCGCCGCAAAGATGGTGGATGTCGTAATCCGCCACCGGCTCCGGGCAGCTTGAGCGACCATAGCCGCGCTGGTTCGGCACGATGACGTGGTGCCCGGCATCAACCAGCGGCGCCATCTGATGACGCCACGAGTAGGCGCACTCCGGCCACCCGTGGCACAGCACGATGGGGCTTCCCCCGGGGTCGCCCGCGCTGAACGCCTCAAGGGTTATGCCGTTGACGTCAATGAGTTCGGCTTCGGGGAATGGGGTCACTGGCTGCCTCACGAGGGTTGTGGATGGCTTCATGGTAGCCCAGCGCTCCCTTCGCCACTACCCGCGCACCCGCTTCGCGGGTGCGTTCGAGTTTCGCTGCGCGAAACTCCGCGCTAGTCGCTTAGGCCAGATTCCGAAATGCTTCTGAGCCGGCACAACCCCTTGACAACCCCAACAAATGTGTACTAAATACGACACATGACGCACTTTGGCCCCACCATTCGGGAGATCCGTGAGCAGCTACGCGAAGGCGACCGACGCTATTCGGTGCGCCAAGTCGCACAGCGTGTCGGCATCGAGCCTGCTTATCTCAGCAAGATCGAGCGCGGTGAGGTAGCGCCTCCGTCCGAGGCCACGACAGTCCGCCTAGCACGGGAGTTGGGTGAGGATGCCGATGTGATGCTGGCCCTGGCGGGCAAGATATCCGCCGACCTACAGGCGATCATCCGCAAGCGCCCTCGGCTGTTTGCGGACCTGATCCGACAGTTGAAGGAAGCGCCCGACGAAGCCGTTCTGCGAGTGGTGCGCGAAGTGCGGGACGGTAACTGGTAAGGAGAAACTCCAATGATATTTCTGGACCACGACAGTCTTGCGTTCCGATTTCCCGAAGTTCACGAGGCGGCGAACTTCACCATCCAGTTCCAGCGCACGCTGCGCATTCCCGACGACGGGCGCGATTACCCGTTGCCACCGGGTCTTGGTGCCTTCCCGTTACGCCACTTGGACGACTACGCCAAGCGGCTGCCGGAATCCTGGAGGGAGCGCGGCGGCGTTGTCGCGCCCATGCATCAGTCTGAGGCACTGTGGATAAAGTTCAGTTCCCAATATCCCTTTGCGGTAAAGGTGGGCACCGGCATGATTTGCGCGATCACGGGCGACCATTGGGTTCGCCCTCTGAATTGTGATCCCCAAGACTACATGGTGTTGCCCAAGCAGCCTTGGCTTGATGGCTACTGTGTGGAGAAAGGGAGTATCCGGCAATTCATCGCCATGCCGCTTGGCAAGGGCTACACAGTGGAGGAGCAACTGACCGGGGCCGCAGTTCACGGTGGCCTGCAACTCGTCGCCTATCCCATGAAGGTGGAACGTTACGAGGCGCTTCGTACAAAGCAGGACAAGTTGAAGCGGCTCCCCGCGTATGGAATCCTTCAGTCCGTGCCACCGGACATGGGCCTCGCGCCGGGTGGCCGGATGAAGCAAGACATCTACGACGACTCTCACGGGCTCGATGCATGGGACCAAAGAAACAGCAGCCGCTGCTTCGTCTCCCTCCTGAACAGTGCGCAGTGGATGGCTGTCACCGGGGAGCCGCCGCCGACTGAACCGCCCACTGCCCAAACCTACTCGGCCCATGGCATGCCTTGGTTCGACTACTATGGCGGGGACTTGCAGGCTATAGCGGGCAGCGAGAAACTGAACGGGCTAGTGAGCGTCTCCCAGCACGCTCTAGCAAGGGGTGAGGCACTTCTGCCAAACAACGAATCCGTCACCAGCCAGCCCGTCATCACACTGGGTAAGCCATGTCGGGTTCGGGAGTGTACAGACGATCTAGCTTAAGCCGGAAGTCACCAACAACTTCGCCTTGCGCAGGAGCCCGGGGGCGGCGGAACCCGCAGTCGCCCCGGAACACGATCTCGACGTCTGGCCAATCGCGGCGCTGGCGGCCCACCGGAAGCCTAAGCACCGCCCCGGCCCTTGAGGCCGCGTCGCAGTCGCTCTTCAACTACGCTCGTGCAATATCCGGGTTAGATGAATTCAGGGCACAGCACTGAGGCGGCTCACCCGTTCGGCAAGATGCAAAAGCGCCGACTGTTTGACTGTTTTCTTCAAAAGCGAGGCATTGGCACCAAAGGCCATCCGTGGCGTCACTCGTCGGCCAAGGCAAGCCGCCGTTCGAGTTCCGCAATCCGGGCCGCCGCAAGATGCGCTGCCAGCGCAGCGCCGCCTTCGCCGTGGGGTCGGGATGGGCCTCGGGCGGGCTGAACGGTGGGCGGCAGGGGGCTGCTCCGGTTGCGGAAAAGGGTAACACCTTGCCACAAAACCCAGGGCAAGTCGCTACGGACAAAGACACTGGGATTTGTGCGAGATTTCCGCGTTTGCGGGAGGTGGCCTGGAAGATTTCCCACAACCAAAAACAGACATCTCGCACGTTCCCGCTGTCGCGAATGCCTGAACGGCCGGAATCGGCTTAGCCCTCATGGATCCCGGCAAGTTTCAGCAGCGACTGGTGCAAGGGCATCGACCACTTTGCCTGCCACTTCCCGGTGGCCGGGGGCGCGTTCATCCACGCAGGTGAGGTTTCCCAGCACCGCAGCGACGGCCGCGCAGTCCCGACCGCCGATGAGCTGCCCGCCCTAATAGTCTGATGCTTGCAAAACTACGACCGTCGAGGCGAGGAATGGCTCCTGAGTGAGCTGGTTCGCCATCACGGCCTTCGTACAGTCGATGACAACCGCCAAAATTTGCCAAGGTGCGCTACTTTGGAGCCATGAGCACAGTGAACACTTCGCTCCCGGACTCCCTGAAGGAGTTCGTGGACAACCAAGTCGGGTCACTTGGATACGGCAACTCAAGCGAGTACATGCGTGAGCTGATCCGCAAGGATCGTGACCGGCAGCGGCTGCGCGGCCTCCTTTTCGATGGCGCCAACTCGCCCCAGTCGGTAACCACCGACCTTGGTTGCTTTGACAAGCTCCGCAGTCGGGTCCGCGACGCTGCCGACCGGTGAGCAGCAAGCCGGTCGTCCTTAGCGATTGGCGCGCAACGACATCGATCCAAGGATCCACGCCCGAATCCGGCGTCATCCCCCGGAGCGAGTTTCCGTCCCGCCCTCGATTGGGTGATGGCGGGCAGATTTGATCCAAAATGAAAATTGCTTATGAGAGTCCAGCCGCTGATAAAGTTGTTAACGGTTCGGGTTATTCTATTGCATTCGTTGGGCCGAAGCGGGGCCATGAAGCGATCCATGGATTCCCTAAGCCGCCGCTCGTTTGCGCTGTTCTGCGGCTCCGCCACCGTGGCGGTGGCCTTGGGCGCTGCGGCGCCCGAAACGCCGGAATTGGAGCGGCTCTTGAAGCTGTCCGCAGCATTGACGGGCTTTCCGCCCTCAGCGCTTGACGCCCAATTCGCCGTTCGGTTGGCCGCGGCCTTGACCGCCAACGGGCGCGCCGCTGAGCTGGAGGGTTGGCTGAACGCGCCGGACGGCAAATTCGAGGAGTTGGAGACCGAGATGATTGCCGCTTGGTACTCGGGCGTGCTGCCCGCGCCGTCCGGGCCGGTGGTCGGGAACTTCCAAGACGCCTTGGCTTGGACCGCCCTCGGCTTCGTCACCCCACCGGGCGTTTGCGCCGCGCCCCAGGATTGGTCCAAGCCGCCCCAAGCCTCCGTCTGATGAAGGCAGTTGCAGCCGACGTCGTCATCGTCGGGTCGGGGGTGGCCGGGGCCTTGGTGGCTGAACGGCTGGCTCGGGCGGGCATCGGGGTGGCCGTGCTGGAGGCCGGTTCGCGAACTGATCGCGCCCAGGCCTTGGCGCGCTACTTCGATGCGCCGGTCAAGACCCCCGAAAGCCCCTATCCAGCCACGCCGGAGGCGGACTTCCCGTTGAGCGCTGACGGCGGACACTGGTACCGGCAGTCGGGCCCCGACCGCTTCAAAAGCACTTACCTCAAGGCCGTGGGCGGCACCACCTGGCATTGGCTGGGCACCTGCCTGCGCTTCCTGCCCAACGACTTTCGCTTGAATAGCCTCTACGGCCACGGCGTCGATTGGCCCATCGGCTATGACGAGCTCGAGCCCTTCTACTTGGTGGCGGAAAGAGCGCTGGGGGTGGCCGGGGATTCGAGCGAGGACTTGGGCTCCCCGCGGTCGGGGCGCTTTCCGCTGCCGGCGATCGAGCCGTCCCATCTAGACCGGGTGTTTGAGCGGGCCCTTGAGGGCAGCGGCTTGGAGGTGCGGGCAACGCCCCAGGCGCGCAACTCGACGGTCCATGATGGCCGTCCCGCTTGCTGCGGCAGCGCGAGCTGCATCCCGCTGTGCCCGGTTCAGGCCAAGTACGACGCCACCGTGCATCTGCGCAAGGCGGAGCGGCTGGGCGCTGCGGTGCAGGAACGGGCCACGGCCACCAAGGTGGAAACCGATGCCAACGGACGCATCGCCGCCATTCGCTTCCGCCATCCGGACTTGAGCGAAGGGATCGCCCAAGGCCGCTGCTACGTCATGGCCGCCCATGCCATCGAGACGCCGCGCCTGCTGCTGCACTCGCGCTCGGAACGCACGCCGGCCGGGGTGGCCAACCGTTCGGATCAGGTGGGGCGCAACCTCATGGATCATCCCATTCAACTGAGTTGGGCGCTGGCGGGCGAGCCTGTTTGGCCGTACCGCGGCCCGCTGTCCACGTCGGGGATCGAAAACCTGCGCGACGACGCGGTGCGCTCGGCCCGCGCCTGCCTGCGCATCCAGATCGGCAACGGTGGCTGGACTTGGGGCACCGGCGGGGCGCTGACCTCGGCCCGCGCCTTGGCGGCCTCGGGGCTGCGCGGGGAGGCCCTGCGCAACGCGGTTGTTGACCAAGCCTCCCGGCACGTGGAACTGGCCTCCCTGACCGAGCAGTTGCCGCAGGCCGGCAACCGGGTGGTGCTCGACGCCCAGGACAAGGATCTATACGGGGTGCCGCTGCCGCGCCTGCACTACGCGGTCGGCGACTACGCCGGGGACGGCTTGGCCGCAGCGCAAGGCATCCATGACCGCATCTTTGCCAAGTTGGGAGCCACGGAAGTCCATCACCATCCGGAGTTCCAAGGCGCCGGCCACATCATCGGCACCTGCCGCATGGGCGATGACCCGGCGCATTCGGTCGTGGATCCGACGCTGCGCTGCCACGACCACGACAACCTTCACATCGTCGGCTCGGCGGTCTTCCCCACCTCGGGCACCGCCAATCCAACCCTCACCATCGCCGCCTTGGCGCTGCGGTTGGCGGAAACCCTCAGAGCCGCGCTGACGGGCAGGAAGTAGGCGGTTGAGCGAGCAGGGGATGTGTTCGAGTACGCCCGCGGCAAGACGAAACGGCGTTGATCTAGGGGCTTCTCGTGGGCGGCGCCTCCCTTGGCTCGACGGCGGAGCGGATGGCCTATGGCTTACAATGACCAACCATCGCGCTTCCATGGAGAGCGGGGCAGATGCTCAAGTCTCTAGAAATTAAGGATTTCACGGTCTTCAAAACGGCTGATTTGGAATTCGCCAAAGGCCTCAACGTCATTGTCGGCGCCAATGGAACGGGCAAGACGCACCTGCTAAAGCTCCCCTACGCAGTCATGGCCATGAGCGCTGAGGAGCGCAAACGACGCAAGGAGCCGCCCACCAAGACGCTTTTGCAGCGCCGCATCGCTGAGAAGATCTCCAGCGTCTTTCGCCCGGAGGACCGCCTAGGCCGTCTGGTGCATCGCCAGAGGGGCTACAACAGTAGCGAAGTGAAGATGAGTTTCAGGCAACCCAAGACATCCTTGACGTTTCGGTTCTCCTCGCGGGCAAAATCCGAAACGATCGTCGATCGCGTTCCCGCCAAATGGCAAGACAAGCCGCCGGTTTTCCTGCCCACTCGAGAACTGCTGACCCTATATCCGGGATTTGTCCCGCTCTACGAGACCCGTCATTTGGAGTTTGATGAGACTTGGCGGGATACTTGCCTGCTGCTCGGCGCTCCGGCATTGCGAGGGCCTCGGGAAGAAACCATCGGCGACTTGATTGAGCCGCTGGAGCGGCAACTCGGCGGACGGGTCGTGCTGGACGCAAACGGCCGCTTTTACTTGAAGCCATTCAACGCCAGCAACATGGAGATGGCGCTGGTCGCGGAAGGCTGGCGCAAAATTGCCATGCTCGTTCGTTTGATTTCCACCGGCTCCCTGCTCGACAAGGGGTGCCTGTTTTGGGACGAGCCTGAGTCCAATCTGAATCCGAGGCTGATTCGTGAGATCGCTAAGGCGATGCTCGGCATCTGTAAGGCGGGCGTGCAGGTTTTGGTAGCCACACACAGCTTGTTTCTGTTGCGGGAGTTCGAGATTCTTCTTAAGGATGAGTTCGCCGAAGTCGAGCAAAAGTACTTCGCGCTCAGCCGGGGCGATGGTGGCGTGGAAGTGTCCCAAAGCCACGACATCGGGTCCATAGACCCGCTGCTCCTGTTGGATGAGGATCTCGAGCAGTCGGATCGCTTCGTTGATTTTTTCAGTTCCGAGATGGAGCCGGAAGCTTGACAACCATAGTTGAAGGTTCTCTAACTTTTCGCTTCCCCGACAACTGCCTGGCGAGTAAGTACGATGACTGGACCTTCTATCAAAAACAGTTCCAATCCGTCGCGAACTCTCAAGCCGTTGACATTGTCTGTGTTGAGAAAGGCGTGTGCTGGCTGGTCGAGATCAAGGACTACCGAAAACATCCCCGCACAAAAACGATCGATATTGATCAAGAGCTGGCAGTCAAAGTGCGAGATACCTTGGCAGGGCTGGCAGCGGCGGCGAAAAACGCCAATGATGGCAGTGAGAAAGAGCTCGCAAAGAAAGCACTGGCAGTGAATCGCAGATGGCGAGTCGTGCTGCACTTGGAACAACCCTCCAAGCCATCGAGGTTGCGGCCGAAGCCCATCGATCCCGCCAGTTTGTTGCAGAAACTCAGAGGCAAGAACCTGAAAGCAGTTGACGCCCACCCCGTCATTTGTGATCGAAACACTCCAGCTCGCGGCGCTCCGTGGACGGTCGAATAGTGCGGCGTTAGGAAAGCAACCTCTCGACTCAGGCTTCGCGAAGCTAAATTCGGTAGGTCGTTTCAGTCATGACGCGGGACAGCGCCGTCATGGCCGCTTTCGCCGCTGGGGGGAACGGCGCACCTCCGGACTCAAGGGCTGCGGCGCCGTGGCGGGCCTCGTCGGCGCGCATGCCGTTGATGGTGGCGCGGCTGCGGTCATCACCTTCCGGCAGCGCCTTCAAGTGGCGGTCCAAGTGGTCGCAGACCTGATCCTCGGTGGCCTCCACAAAGCCCAAGCTCACCTTGTCGCCCGCTAGGCCGGTCAGCGCGCCGATGGCGTAGGAGGCGGCATAGAACAGCGGGTTGAGCAGGCTGGGGGACGCATTGAGTTCCCGCAAGCGTTCAGCGCACCAGGCCAGGTGGTCGGACTCCTCCTCGGCAGCGCTCTTGAGCTTGGCCCGCACCCGGTCCCGCTGGGCGGTCAGGGCCTGGCCCTCGTAGAGTGCCTGGGCGCACACTTCGCCGGTATGGTTCACGCGCATCAGGCCACCGGCGTGGCGCCGCTCCGCCTCGTCGAGCGGCGCTTCCGGGACTTCGGCGCCGGGACTGGGCCGCCGGGCGCTTAGCTGCCCCGTTAGGGTCCGCAGCGCCCGGTCGAACTGGCTGATGGCTTCGTCGATCACCATGGCTACTACCCCAGCGCCCGCAGCTGACGGCCGCCGAGCAGATGCAGGTGGATGTGAAAGACGGTCTGGCCACCGTCGGCGTTGCAGTTCAGGATCAATCGATAGCCGTCCTCGTCAATGCCGCGGGCCTCGGCCAGCGCTTGAGCCCGCAGCACCATCCGGCCCAGGAGCCCGGCATGGCCTTCGTCCAAGTCGTTCAAGGTGGCGATGTGCGCCTTGGGCACCACCAGCACATGGACCGGCGCTTGGGGGCTGATGTCGTTGAACGCGATCAGCTCATCGTCCTCGAAAACGATGTCAGCGGGCAGTTCCTTGTTTACGATCTTGCAGAAGATGCAGTCTTCGACCAATTCATCGCTCCGGTGCGGCGCACGTTGCAGGGTCATGCGGACTGTAGCGGAAAACCGCGCTGATGGTAACGGCGCACCCGCTTTGCGGATGCGTTTGTTGACTGGAATGGACGTCCTTTGGTCGGTCACGTCAGCCCTCCGCCATCGCCCAAGCGTCAAAACCCTTCTGGGCCAATATGAAAGTCGCCAGCGCCCGCTCCTCCGGGCGTCCGCCGATGACTTGGTAGCGCTGGTTGGGGTCCAAGGCGATTGCGGTATGGCGGAGCTTGGCCAACGCGCCGGGCTGGCCAATGTCGAGATCAACGCCGGCATCGGAGCATTCGACAAAGCGCACCACCCGGTCCAGCAGCAGTGCCGTGAACCGGTCCTTCGGCAGCCGCAGGACTGCGCCCGCCTCCAGGGCGCTCACCGTGGCGTTGCGGCGACCGTTGGTGATGAGGGCGTCCTCGCCGAAGAAATCCCCCGGCGCCAATTGCGCCAACGTGCGGCCATCACGGCGCACGGCGGCGCTGCCGGACTTCAGAACCAGGAAGTCGCCCGCCGGGTCGCCCTCGGTGACCAGGTCGTCGCCCGCCGCGAAGGGCTGCTCATCCAGCTCGCTGAACAGCTTCTGCCAAACGCCGGCGTCCAGGCGGCGCATGAGCGGCGAGCCGAGAAAGCGCTGCTCCCAGGGCAGCAGCACCTCCTGCTTCGGCTGCAGGTCCGCCCGGCCCAACAGCAAGGCCACCGAAGCGGTGTCCACGTGCAGCAGGCGCGCGGCGGTGAGGGTGCGGATGGCGGCATGGCCGGGATAAAGCGGCGAGCGGGCGTCACGCGAGCGGTGGCCGACCACGGCGGTGGGCAGGAACAGCCGCACCCGGCCTTGGACCAGATAGTAGCTGCCGCTGAGCGTTCGGCCTTCGCGCAGTACCCAGCGGTTGGCCGGAATGCTGATGATCTGGGTGTGGCGGGCGACCCCGGAAAGCTCGGCGGCGGCCAAGGCCTCAAAGGCCTCGAATCGTTTCAGCAAGTGCTTAACCATGCAGCCAGCATGGCAGGCGCCCCGGCTGGCTGGAAGTCGTTATCGCTGAACGTTCCGTAAGCTAACCGCCCGCCTCTCTCGCTAGAGCTCGGTAACCGATGTCTGAGCGATGACGGGCATCCTGCCAGCTTATTCGCGCAACGCCTCGGTAGGCACTCCGACAAGCCTGCGTGACGTTGCCGCCCAATCCGGTCACGCACAGGACGCGCCCGCCGCTGGTCAGCACCGTGTCGTCATCGAGCGCCGTGCCGGCATGAAAGACCTTGCATTCCGGGGTCTCGGCGGCAGCGAGGCCGGCGATGGGATGGCCGGTCGCGTACTTGCCCGGATAGCCGCCGGATGCCATCACCACGCCGAGGGCGGCGCGCTCGTCCCAGCGCAGCGTCCGGCTCTTGAGCGCCCCGTCCAAGGCCGCGTCGCACAGCGCCGCCAAGTCGGACTGCAGGCGCATCATCACCGGCTGCGCCTCCGGGTCGCCAAAGCGGCAGTTGAACTCAATGACCTTCGGCGAACCATCCGCCGCGATCATCAGGCCCGCATAGAGAAAGCCCAAGTAGGGCGCATCCTCCGCCGCCATGCCCCTGAGGGTGGGGGTCATGATCTCGCCCATGATGCGGTCGTGAACCGCATCGCTGACCACCGGCGCCGGGGAGTAGGCGCCCATGCCGCCGGTGTTCGGACCCACATCGCCATCGAAGGCGGCTTTGTGGTCTTGGGAGCTGGCGAAGGGCAGGGCGGTTCGGCCATCGCAGAGGGCGATGAAGCTGGCCTCCTCGCCTTGGAGGAACTCCTCCACCACTACGCAGCGCCCGGCATCGCCGAACGCGGCTCCCGACAGCATGGATTCCAGCGCCGCCTCGGCCTCGGCCAACGCCGGCGCGATGACCACGCCCTTGCCAGCGGCCAGGCCGTCAGCCTTGACGACCACCGGCAGGGGGCATTCACGCACGTACGCCTTGGCGTCCGCCAGCGACGTGAAGGTCTCCGAGGCCGCCGTTGGGATGCCCCAACGCTGCAAAAACGCCTTGGCGAATGCCTTGGATCCCTCCAATCGGGCGGCCTTGCGGCTCGGCCCGAAGCAGCGCAGGCCCCGTTCGGCGAAGTAGTCGGCAAAGCCATCCACCAAGGGCGCCTCCGGGCCGACGATCGTGAGATCGATTCCCTCACGCCGGGCAAACGCCGCCAAACCGGCGAAGTCATCCACCGCAATCGGTACGTTCTCGACGTTGGCCTCAAGCGCCGTGCCCGCATTGCCGGGCGCCACGTACACCCTTGAGACCGACGCCGCCAAGCTGGCACGCCAAGCCAACGCATGCTCGCGGCCGCCATTGCCCGTCACCAACACCTTCATCAGGGCCCATCCCTCCCAGCTAGGCTTCAGTGCCGAAAGTGGCGAATGCCAGTACATAGCATGGCCAGGCCGTGCTCGTTGGCCGCTTCGATCACCTCTGCGTCCCGCACCGAGCCGCCCGGTTGGATCACCGCCGTCACTCCGGCTTCGGCGGCGGCGTCCAGGCCATCGCGGAACGGCAGAAAGGCGTCCGACGCCATGACCGCCCCAGCTACTTCCAGCCCTTCGTCCGCCGCCTTCAGGGCGGCGACTCGGGCGCTGACCACGCGGCTCATCTGGCCTGCGCCAATGCCGATGGTCTGACCATTGCGGGCATAGACGATGGCGTTGGACTTGACGAACCAAGCCACCCGCCAAGCGAATCGCAAGTCCCGTGCCTCCTCGGCGGTGGGCTGGCGCTCGGTCACCGCCTTGAGCGCCGCTTCATCCACCTCCAGCGCATCGGCGGTCTGCGCCAGCAACCCGCCGCCCACGCTCTTGAGCTCGACGCCGCGGTCGGCGTCGGCGAATGGTCCGCAGCTCAACAGACGGAGGTTGCGCTTGGCGCGGGCGACGGCCACCGCGGAGGGCGCAATGGTCGGAGCGATGACCACTTCGGCGAACTGCCGCTCCAGCAGCGCGGCAAGCGCGGGGCCGTCGAGTTCGCGGTTGAAGGCGATGACGCCGCCGAAGGCCGAGGTGGGATCGGTGGCAAAGGCCCGCTCGTAGGCTTCGCCAAGATCGACGCCCAAGGCCACGCCGCAGGGGTTGGCGTGCTTGACGATCGCGCAGGCCGGCTCGGCGAAGGTCTTGACGCACTCCAAGGCGGCGTCGGCATCGACGATGTTGTTGTAGGACAGCGCCTTGCCCTGCAACTGCTCGGCGACGGCAATCGTTCCCGGCGGCACCGCATTGCCCGCGTAGAACGCCGCCTCCTGATGGGGATTCTCGCCGTAGCGCATGGCTTGCCGCTTGCGATAGACCAGCTTGAGCGCATCCGGCAGACTCTCCGATGTCGCGTCGCTGCGCCCGAAGTAGGCCGCCACGGCGCTGTCATAGGCGGCAGTGTGACGAAATGCCTTGGCGGCGAAGCGCCGGCGCATGTCCGGATCGATGCGCCGCGCCCGCCACGCCGCCAGCACGTCCGAGTAATCCATTGGATCGACCACCACCAGAACATCCGCGTGGTTCTTGGCGGCGGAGCGAATCAGGGCCGGCCCGCCAATGTCGATGTTGTCGATGGCCAGGGCATCGGTGACGTCGGCCTTGGCGATGGTATCGGCGAAGGGGTAGAGATTGACCACCACCAAATCAATGGCAGCGATGCCATGCGCGGCCATCACCTCGCCATCGACCCCCCGGCGCCCAAGGATGCCGCCATGAATCTTCGGATGCAGGGTCTTCACTCGCCCGTCCATGATTTCAGGGAAGCCGGTGTGGCTGGCGACTTCGGTCGCCGGCAGGCCCGCTTCGGCAAGCGTCCGGCTGGTGCCGCCGGTGGAAAGGATTTCCAGCCCCAGTTCGCGCAACCCAGCCGCCAGTTCAACCACGCCGGTCTTGTCGGATACGCTGAGCAGGGCAAATCGGGGCTTCATCACCAACTCATTGTAAACCCCGTTGAGAATCGCGTTATGGATCGCGAAGGAAACGAGATCGTCACCTGCGCCGCTGCGGCGCCGGGATGGGGGACAGTCACCGTCACCGGGTGGGCGGTTTCAGGGTTCAGCAAGCGCAGGTGGGCCCGCCATTCGGCTTGCGGCGGCTCGGCCTCGAGATAGTCGCCGGGGCGGAACCGCCGGCTGCCCACCGGCTCTCCCCCGATGGTGGCGAACTCAATGTCAAAGGCGGGAAAGGGCGCCGGAATGCGCGCATCGTGGAGGACGACGAACTGCACGGCGAGCGCGCCCGGCGATTCCGCATGGCGGCTGATCTCCAGGTTGCGGGCGCGGTAGCCGGTCTGCAGCCAAGCGACTTGCACGGCCAAGGCCGTCAGGGCGAGGACTAGGCCGACCACCACCCAAGCGGGAAAGGACGCCCCAAGGCCCCTGCGCCTAGTGGGGGGCGCCTCTAGGACGCGAAAGACTTGCAGGCAGGCACCGCAGCGCAAGCGCCCCTGCGCAGCCGCAAGGTCCTCTTGGCAAGCGCGGAAGCGGGTGCCGCATTGAGGACACTCAACGGCGAAATGGGCTGTGCGCTCAGTCACGCCGCCGCCCCGTCAGGCGCGCCCACTCGCCGTCAATGGACGGCGGCTCAAAGGCGAGGCTTGCGTAGGCTGCCGCCACCGCGTCGATCTGCGTCTCCAAGAGGCCTGCCAGAACCAATTGCCCGCCGGCAGTTAAACAGCTACTGAGCATCGGGGCCACTTCAATCAGGGTGTTGGCGAGGATGTTGGCCAGCACCAGGTCAAATGCCGGTTGTCGCGCAAGGGCATCTGGGGTGGTGACGGCATCCAAGGCGACGCCGTTGAAGCCGGCATTCGCCTGCGTCGCCGAAAGCGCCTGCGGCTCGACATCGACGGCCACTATGCGAACCGCGCCGAGCAGCGCGGCGGCGATGCCGAGAATGCCCGAACCGCAGCCGTAGTCGAGCACCGAGCACCCCTCAAGGCGGGCATCCGCCAGCCACGCCAAGCAGGATCGCGTGGTCGGATGCTGTCCAGAGCCGAAGGCCAGGCCCGGATCCAACCGCAGGGTGGCGTCAGGCAACCCAGCCGCTCGGTGGGGCAGGGTCCGGATTGCCTCGCCCTCGCCTTGAATCGGGGTCGCTTCATGCGCACAGGGGGGCGGGGCATCGCGGGGGACGACCGCCAGACGGTCGCCGAAGCGCAGTTCGGGCGCATCGCCCGGGCAGGGAGCGGCCCAATCCTCATCGCGCAGCCAAGCAATGCGGCTTGCGCCAATGGCGCCAAGCGCCGAGTTCAATGCTTGGGCGTCCACGCTCGGCGGGAATAGCCCGGTCACGGTCACCTGGGGCCAGAGCGGAACCGCCCCCGGCGGCGGCTCGATCACCTCGTCCCCGACCATTCCGCTGCCATCCAAGCCCTTGTCTCGTCCCTGAATGGGCTGCCGCTGGCGCCGACGCAACCCGCCAGCCACCGGGGAGCGGGCAGCTGTTTTGTGAAAGGACACCGACAAGGCGGCGCAGGCCAGCATCCGCTCGGCCAGTGTCTCCGCCGAAGCGCCGGCCGCCTCGACGCTGATCTTCAACCAGGGCATGGCTTAAGTCCTTATCCCGCGAACGAGTGTGATTGTGCGCCTGGAACCCACTGATTTAGCGGGATTAGCACAACAACGGCGGCGAATGCTACTCGATGCGAAACAGGGCCTGGCTCGAGCTGACGGGCTCGCCGTCCGTCGCCAGGACTTCGACCACTTGGCCGGCCGCTTCCGAGGGAATCTCGTTCATCATCTTCATGCTTTCGATGATGCAAAGCACGTCGCCGACGCCGATTCGGGCGCCAAGATGGACGAAAGGGGCCGCGCCCGGCGATGGGGCGGCATAGAAGGTTCCGGCCATGGGCGCGTTTATGGTGGTCCGGCGCCTTACCGGCGTTGGCTTGGCGTCTTGGACCGAGGCGGGCGCCGCGGCCGACTCCTCAGCCGCCCTGCCCCGGCCGCCGGGACGAACGATGCGGATGGCCTCCTCGCCGCTTTTCACCTCCAGCTCGGCAACGCCGGACTCCTCCACAAGCTCAATGAGCCTCTTGACCTTGCGCAAGTCCATTGCCATCCCCCAAGCCGCCGTTCAGTCTTCGGCCTTGGCCATGAGCGCTTCCAAGGCGAACAGGTAGCCCTGCGCGCCGCAGCCGGTGATCACCGCTTGGGCGATGTCGGACAGGTAGGAGGTTTGGCGGAAGCCCTCCCGCGCATGGACGTTGGACAGATGCACCTCAATGAAGGGCAAGCCCACGCCCAGAAAGGCATCCCTCAGCGCGATGCTGGTGTGGGTGAAGGCGCCTGGATTGATGACGATGCTGGCCACCTCGCCCTGCGCGCGGTGGATGCGCTCCACGAGTTCATGCTCGGCGTTGGCCTGCCGGCACTCCGCTTCGTGGCCTCTCGACGCCACCAACGCGCTGATGCGGGCATTGATGTCGGCCAAGGTGTCGTGGCCGTAAATCGCAGGCTCCCGGCTACCGAGCAGGTTCAGGTTGGGGCCGTGCAGGACGAGAAACTTAGCCACAGAATGATGCGCTCCTCAACGGACGCGGGGATTCTCCCCGATCGCGCCCCAAATGTACAGATATGCGTTAGATGCCTGCAAGATCACTGAAGTTGACCGAATTTTGAACAAAGTCGCCTTCGCCGCCGCCCCAGCTTCGCAGAACCGTTTCCAAATGCTCGGCCAACGCTTGCGCGCCGATTTCGCCCTGCACCCGCAGGGACTTCAGCTCCCGGCCGTTGCGGTCGAAGAACACTAGGCTGGGGGGGCCAAACAGGCCGAAGGCGTTGAGCAGCGCCTGGTCCTGCGCATCATTGGCCGTCACGTCGGCGCGCAACAACTGAAACTCGGCCAGGCGGCTGGCCACCTCCGGCACTGGAAACACCGAACGCTCCATGACCTTGCAGGAAATGCACCAGTCAGCGTAAAGGTCGAGCAGCGTCAGACGGCCAGCGCCCACGCCTGCGTCGATTCCCGCTTGGACATCCTCAAGGCTGCCGACGGGACGCCACTGCAACTCGCCGCCCCCTTCCGAGGGCGGGACAGTGGCGAAGTGCTGCAAGGGCCGCAGCGGATCATTGGCGCCGCTGGCCGCGCCAATCAGCAGCAGCGCCCCATAGATGGCCGCAGCGAAGCCCGCCGCCTTCCTCAATTTGCCCCAACCCGCCGAGGCGGACGTGTCCAAGCCGCCCAGATAGGCGCTGCTGCCGATCAGCAGCGCCGCCCAAAGGGCCAGGGAGGCGGGGCCGGGCACCACCCGCTCCAGCAGCCAGACGGCGACGGCCAGCAGGCCGACCCCAAAGACCGCCTTCACGGCGTTCATCCATGCGCCAGCCCGGGGCAGAAGATGGCCCCCGCTGGAGCCGATGACGAGCAGGGGCACGCCCATGCCCAGCCCAAGGGCGAGCAGGGCGGCTGCGCCAAGCACGGCGTCCTGACTGGCGCTGATGTAGATCAGCGCTCCCGCCAACGGGGCGGACACGCAAGGCGAGACCACTAGGGCGGACAGGGCGCCCATGACCAAAACGCCCAAGTGCTTGCCGCCGCCAAGGCGTCCGCCCAAGGCATCGAGCGAGTTCTGCCAGCGCTGCGGCAGGCGCAGTTCATAGAAGCCGAACATGGCCAGCGACAGCCCAACGAACAGCGCGGCGAATACGATGAGCACCGGCGGCGACTGCAGCGCCGCCTGCAGGTTCAGGCTGGCCCCGAACAGTCCCATCAGGGTGCCGACCCCAGCGTAGGTGAAGGCCATGCCGAGCACGTAGGCCAACGACAGGCTGAAGGCCCGCCAACGGGTTGGCGTTTGCGCGTCGCCGACGATGATGCTGGACAGGATGGGCACCATGGGCAGTACGCATGGCGTGAACGCAAGGCCAACGCCGCCGATGAAGAACAGCGCCATCGCCAGCAGCAGTCCCCGTTCGGCGAGCGCTCTGGCCAGCCGTTGCTCTTGCGTGGCGTATGCGCCGGACCTTGGCGCTGATTCGGCGATCGGCGGGGCGGCGGGCCCGACAGGCGGCGCGACGGCCGCATCCACCAGCACCCAGCGGCGTTCAGGCGGATAGCATAGGCCGGCCTCGGCGCAGCCTTGATAGGAAATGCCCACCTCGACAGGCCCTTGGGCATTGCGGATCGGCACCCGGGCCTGCGCGCGGTGGTAGTAAACCTCCACCGCGCCGAAGTACTCATCGACCTTGGCCTTTCCCGGCGGCAGCTCCGCCGGGCCCAAGACCGCGGCCTCGGGGTTCCTCAACGTGAAGTCGAAGCGATGGCGGTAGAGGTAGTAGCCCTGGGGCATGTCCCAGTAGGCCAGCAACGCGCCATCGTCAGCGGTTTCCGTGGACAGCGCGAAGGCTTCGTCCACGGGCAGGAACTCCGGCTCCTCGAGCAACCACGACCGCTCCCCGGCCGCAGCGGCCGGGGCGGCGCCGAACGCCAGCGCCACCACCAACGTCCACCGGGAGGTCAATGACCCGGTCGCGGCCATCCAGCAATTCCCATTCATGTCCTTAAGCCACCTTCAGCCAACGAAGTTGGGCGGGTTACCCGGTTCAGTTCGAGGGCGGGACGCCCGCTCCGGGGCGAAACGCCCGCTTCAGGCGAGATCCCCGGAGCGAGGGCGGGACGCCCTCGACCGAATCACGATGATGACCTGAGTCAAACTGAGCCATTACTGACCATGCCCGTTGCTGTGCGGGCTCAGAAACATATCGGAAACTAGCCTGCGCTGCGAGCGCGGAGTTTCGCGCAGCGAAACTCCATCCGCGACCGTCAGGTCGCGCCTGCGCCTGCTGGCAAGTTACGAAGTCAGAGGGCAATATACCCGGTTTTGCAACCTGATCGTGAATCGGCCGATGGCCTTCGGCGCTCATAACAAAGCCCGCTTGCGCCCGCTCGCCCTGTGGGCGTTCGCCACGCTGCTGGCTGGCTGCGAGACGGCTCAAGCGCCGGAGCAGCTGCCGGCGGGGCATCGCCCGCAGCCTGCGGAGCCTGCGCCAATGGAGGATGTGCGCATCGTTCGGCTGCTTGAAGCGGCCGAGCAAGCGTTGGCCGAGGATCGGCTCACCACCCCGCAGGCGGGCAGCGCCCACAGCCTCTACCGGGAGATTCTCAAGCTCAACCCCGGCGATCAACGCGCCCAGCGCGGCTTCGAGAAGATCGTGGAACGCTACGTGAAGCTGGCGCTGACGGCCGCCGAGCGGCAACGCTACGCCCAAGGGCGTTTGATGCTTGAACGGGCGCGGAAGGTTGATCCGGCGCATCCAGCCATCGCTCCGACCGAGAGGCAACTGGAATTGCTGGAGAACGCCCGTCGCGACAAAGTGCGGCTGGACGCCGAAGCGCTTGCCAACCGGGCCAGCGCGGTGCGCAGCACGCTCAAGCGACTTGGCCAGCGAGCCAGCGAGGGGGGCTGCCGGGTAAGCATCAACGCCCGATCGGACGCCGAGGGCCGGTGGATTTATCAACAACTGAATGGCGGTGCCGGCGACGCCCGAGTGCGCGCCCGCCTCACCGTAGCCTCGCCGCCCAGCGTGGAGCTAACGTGCTTCTCCGACGGCGGCTAACGACTTGCCCGCGGGCAGTGCTATGGTGCGGGGCCACGGTCTCCTCGCCAACAGGCGAACGAACATGAACTGGAAATTCTGGCAGGCCAAGCCCCGTTTCAAAGCCCCGGGTTTCGGCGGCGGCAGCAAGTTGGGCGTCAAAGCCGCCGTCGGCTTGGTCGCAGCCTATCTCGGTGCTTGCGCCTTCCTCGCCTGGTGGTGGGATGATGAGCCGCCGCCGTTCGACGTGCGGCAAAACGCGGATCTTCAGTTCGCGTCAGCTGATGAGGCGGCGGTCATCGGCACGACCACCACCGCCACGCTCATTCGGCTGGCTGAGACCCTGCTCGACAAACGCGGCGGCTACCTGTCCAACGACCTCTTCCCGCCGGGGCTGTGGATGGACAACATACCCAATTGGGAGTTCGGCGTTCTGGTGCAGGTTCGCGATGCCGCCCGCGCCTATCGCATCGACTTCGCCCGCTCCCAAAGCCAATCCAAGGAGGATGCGGACCTGCAGCTGGCCGAAGGCCAGTTCTTCTTCGACAACTCCAGCTGGATATTCCCCAGCAGCGAGGGCGAGTACCGCCAAGGCATCCGCCACGTCAACGCCTACCTGGGCCGCTTGTCGGACCCCGCCGAGCCCGACGCGCAGTTCTACGCCCGGGCGGACAACCTCCAGCAATGGCTGCAAGGGGTGGAGACGCGGCTGGGCAGCCTCGCGCAGCGGCTCTCGGCGAGCGTCGGCAAGCGGCAGCTCAACATCGACTTGGCAGGGGACGCCGCCGCCGTGCAAGCCACGGACGCGCCCGGCGAGCAGGAGTACAAGACGCCTTGGCTCGAAATCGACGACGTGTTCTACCAGGCCCGGGGGCAGACCTGGGCGCTGCTGCACCTGCTGCGGGCCATTGAGCATGACTTCGGCGACGTGCTGGACAACAAGAACGCCCGGGTCAGTGTCCAGCAGATCATCCGCGACCTAGAACCGACCCAAGACAGGCTCTGGAGCCCGGTGGTGCTCAACGGCAGCGGCATGGGCTTTCTCGCCAACCACTCCCTGGTGATGGCCTCCCACATCTCCCGCGTCAACGCGGCGATCATTGATCTGCGGTCGCTGCTCGCTCAAGGGTGAGGCATCCAACTGACGAGCGGCAGATTGAATCTTGACAATTTGAAGATTAAATCTTCAAATTGTCGGCCATGTGGATTGATCGACTGGCCTCAAAAAAGTTGCGCCAGCTCGCCTCGACGTTTCCGGCCGTGCTGGTCACGGGTGCGCGGCAGACCGGCAAGACCTCGCTCGTGCGTCGCCAGTTCCCGGACTACAGCTACGTCAGCCTCGACCTGCCATTGCTTGCGGACCAAGCGGAACAGTCGCCGGAGAGCTTTCTCGCGGCGCACCCCCCGCCGCTGATCATCGACGAGGTTCAATACGCCCCAAGCCTGTTCCGTCATCTGAAGGTCGCCATCGATCAGCAGCGCGAACTTCGCGGTCAGTTCATCTTGACGGGCTCCCAGCAGTTCGCGTTGATGCGGGAAGTGGGGGACAGCATGGCGGGGCGGTGCGGTCTGCTCAACCTGCCTGGGCTTTGCATTGAGGAGATCCGATCCTCCGGCTGGGAGCCAAGCGCCAAAAGCGCTTCGAAACTGCTGCGGCGCGGCGGGTTTCCAGAACTCTGGGCGAACCCGGAAATCGCTGCGGGGGACTTCTTTCAAGCGTATGTCAGCACCTATCTGGAACGCGATCTTCGACAGTTGATTCGGGTCGGCAGCCTGCGCGACTTCGAGCGATTCGTTCGAGCCTGCGCGGCGCGGGCCGGCAACCTGCTCAACCGCTCCGACCTCGCGCGCGATGTCGGCATCTCCCATTCCACCGCCAACGAGTGGCTTTCCGCGCTTCAGGCCGGCAATCAGGTCATTCTCCTGGAACCTTGGTTTGCCAGTCTGGGCAAGCGGCTCGTCAAGTCCCCAAAGCTCTACTTCGCCGATACCGGCCTGCTGTGCTTTCTGCTGGGCATGGACGACCTCGCCATTGAGGCCTCAGCCCTCACCGGTCGCGTGTGGGAGAACCTTGTCCTTTCGGAGTTGCGCACCCACTTGGCACTTGAACATCCGGATTGGGGCCTGTGGTTTTATCGCGACCAGCAAAACCGTGAAGCCGACTTTCTCATTCAAGGGCCTTTCGACCGCGTCCGGCTGGCGGATGCCAAGTGGTCGGAGACGGCATCGCCCTCAGCTTTCGCACAGCTCGAGAAGATCGCCCGCACTCTGGACGCGAGCGGCGACATTCGAAGCGTCGAACTGGCCTTGGTGACCCGGAGCAGCCACAGCGCCCGCCTCGATGACAACAGGCGCGCGGTTTCGGCTTGGCGAATCGCGGACATTGTGCATTGATGCGGCACATCAACAGGGCACATGAGCCCAATTGACATCATTGTTGTTGATTATCATGATATTCAGCAACGGAACCGCTGATTGTCACAAATGTCTCATCCCGACATTCCACGCCAACTGGACATCTCCGAGGTGCTGGCCAGCAAGTCCTGCTTCCTGTTCGGCCCCCGCCAAACCGGCAAATCCACGCTCATCCGTCAACAGCTTGCAGGCTGCCCCGTTTACGATCTGCTCGATCAGACGCTGTTTCTGCGGCTCTCACGCAACCCGGCGCTGATCCGGCAGGCGCTGACCCCCGACACCTCCCTTGTCGTCATCGACGAAATTCAGAGGCTCCCGGAGCTTCTGAACGAAGTGCAGCTGATGATCGAGCGGCACGGGGTGCGGTTTCTGCTGACCGGCTCCAGCGCCCGCAGCCTGCGCCGCAAGGGCGTGAACCTGCTTGGCGGCAGGGCGCGGTCGCGGGCGCTGCACCCGTTCACTCGGGCGGAGTTGGGGGCGCGCTTCGACCTGCACCGCGCCCTGGAGCATGGCTTGCTGCCGCCCATCTACTTCTCCGATGCGCCCAGCGAGGACTTGGCGGCCTACGCTGGTGACTACCTCAAGGAGGAAGTCGCAGCGGAGGCCGTGGTGCGCAACGTGGGCGCCTTCAGCCGCTTTCTGACGGCTGCGGCTCTGGCCCATGGCCAGATGGTCAACTTCGCCAGCTTCGCGAACGACGCCCAAGTGCCCGCTTCGACGGCAAGGGCCTACTACGACATTCTCGAGGACACCTTCATCGCCCATGAGGTGCCGGCCGTCACGGAGACCCGCAAGCGCAAGGCGGTGTCCACTTCCAAGTACTACCTGTTCGACATCGGCTTGGCGCGGCACCTGCAGGGCCGCCAGGGGCTGGCGCCGGGCACGCCCGAGTACGGCTCAGCCTTCGAGAGTTTCATCCACCAGGAAATCGCGGCCTACTGCAGCTACCATCGGCTCGACCCACCGCGTTACTGGCGGTCGAAATCCGGATTCGAGGTGGACTTCGTGTTTCAGGACATTGCCGCCGAGGTGAAGGCAAAGGCCAACGTCAACGCCCGGGACTGGCGCGGCCTGAAGGCCCTCCAAGAGGAGGGCATCGTCCGCCGCCACCTGCTGGTGTGCATGGAACCCATGCGCCGCCTCGTGGAAGACTTGGAAGTGACGCCTTGGGAGGAGTTTCTGGATGGGCTGTGGCAAGGGCGGTTGCTGAACGATTGACGTCGGAGTCCAAGGCCATCGATCAGGGGAACTGCGCTCGCTGGAGGAAGGGGCGGGCCTGCGGACCTTCGTCAACCTGCATCAGCAGGGCGGCAAACCGTTGACAGCGGAGTTGCGCTGTCGCGAAACTCCAAAGCCATTAGGCAGGATGTGAGGGAACCCGTATCGGGCCGCATCATGGAAGCGAAAAACCAAAAGCAGGAGCACACCGGCTCTTACTACGCCGCAACGGCGAACGATGCAACCGACTACGCGGTGCTCAAGGGCAATGTCAGCGCCGATGTCTGCGTGGTCGGGGGCGGGTTCACCGGAGTCGCCACCGCGTTGACGCTGGCGGAGCGGGGATACTCGGTGGCGTTGGTGGAGGCCAACCGAATCGGCTGGGGCGCGTCGGGCCGCAACGGCGGACAGCTCATCAACGGGGTGAACGGGCACGAGAAGATCGTCAGGAAGCACGGCCCGGGCACCGACGACATCCTGTGGGACCTCGGCTGGCGGGGCCACGAGATCATCTATGAGCGCGTCGAGAAGTACGCCATAGACTGCGACTTGAAGGCGGGTTTCGTTTACGCAGCACTCAAGGCCAGGCAGGTTGCGGAAATCGAGGCGCTCGCCGAGAACCACGCCCGCCGCAACTTCCCCCATCCCCATGAGGTGTGGGACCGGCACAGGACCCAGGAAATGCTGGGCACGGATGCGTACCTGGGCGCTTTCGCCAACTACCGGGACGGCCACCTGCATCCGCTGAACCTCTGCATCGGCGAAGCGCGGGCGGCGGCGGCCTTGGGCGCCAGCATCTTCGAGCAGTCGCCGGTAGTGGACATTGAGCATGGCCCTCGGCCCCGCGTGATCACGCAGGCCGGGTCCGTGCAGGCCGATGCGGTGGTGCTGGCGGGCAACGCCTACAGCCGGCTTGAGCAGCGGCGCCTCTCCGGCCTGGTCTTCCCGGCGGGCAGCTACATCATCGCCACCGAACCCCTCGACGAGCGGACGGGCCGGCGCGTCAATCCGGCGGACGTGGCGGTGTGCGACTTGAACGAGGTGGTTGACTACCATCGGCTTTCCGCGGACAAGCGCCTGCTCTACGGCGGCGCCTGCAACTACTCCGGCCGTGACCCGACGGACATCAAGGCCTACATCCTGCCGCGCCTGCTCAAGGTCTATCCCCAGCTGCGGGGGGGGCGCATCGACTTCCAATGGGGCGGCATGATCGGCATCGTGCCCAACCGGATTCCGGCGGTGGGCCGCATCGACGGCAACATCTACTACTGCCAAGGCTACTCGGGCCATGGCGTGAACTCGACCCACGTCATGGGCGAGATCGTCGCTGACGCGATAGGCGGGACGCTGGAGAAGTTCGATCTCTTCGCGGAGATGAAGCACCTGCGCCTGCCGGGCTCCCGCTGGCTGGGAAACCAGTTGCTCGCCTTGGGGATGCTGTACTACAAGTTGAAGGATCGGCTGTAGTCCGGTTCTGCCTAGCCCATTGATGGGCCCAAGGCACTGTGTATATTGATACACAACCAAGGAATAGACCGTGGGATGCAACAGCGGCAGGCTGATCCGTATGCTCCAAAATGACGGCTGAACCCATGTCGCCACCAAAGGCAGTCACAGACAGTTCACGCATCCCACCAAAAAAGGGGCGAGTCACTGTGCCGCATCCGAACAAGGACATCCCGCACGGCACGGTGGCTTCGATATACCGGCAAGCGGGCTGGAACCCATGAGAAGGGCAAACTGAATGCGCTACGTTTCCTTTATTCACCGGGACGATGCGGGCTACGGCGTCAGCTTCCCCGACTTCCCTGGCTGCGTGTCGGTCGGCGATACCGTCGATGACGCTGTCCGCCAAGCGTGCGAAGTCCTAGCCTTCCACGTTGACGGGCTTTGCGACGACGGCCAGCCAATTCCGCAGCCACGCTCGATAGACGCCATCAAGGCTGACCCGGAACTTTCCGATTGGCGACGCGGCGCCGACATCATGCTGCTCCCACTGCTGCTCGACCGGGGTTCTTCTCGCCGAGTGAACATCTCCCTTGATCGCGGGTTGCTGGAAGCCATTGATCACGAGGCCCGACAGCGCCGAATGACTCGTTCGGCGTTCTTGGCCACCGCCGCCCGGCACGAGATTGAGGCCACATGATGATCGACAAAAACATGTTCATGGCGGGATCTAAGCGATCGGCTCCGCTGTCGCCTTAAAACCTTTAACTGGGCTAACGTCCCTTCGCTTTCAACTGTGCCATGAGCTCTTCCAGCGGCAGCGTTTCAACGCCGTTGGATTGGGGAAACGCTTGCCTGCCGCCGTAAACGACAATCCGACGTTCGGCGTCAAGATCGGCACAGGCCGCGTGAAAGCCCTTGGACGGCGCGGGACGGGACGCGGAGCGCTTGATTTCAACGGCCCAACGGCTGCCGGGATCGAATTCCAGCACAAGGTCAATCTCAGCGCCCGCTTGGGTGCGGTAGAAGAATGGCTGCACCCACGCCGGGACGACCGCCAGCAGGTTTTCAATAACGAAACCCTCCCAACTGCCGCCCGCCACCGGGTGGGACAGAACATCCTCCAGACCCCGCAAGCCAAGCAGGGCATGGACGATGCCGCTGTCCCGAACGTAGAGGCGCGGCGAGCGGACCAAGCGCTTGCCAACGTTCCCGGACCAAGGCGGCAGCCGGCGCACCAACAGGAGGTCCGTCAGCAGATCGATGTAGCGGTTCAGGGTGCGCACATGGACGGCGAGCGACGCGGCCAGTTGCGCGGCGTTCAGCGGCGTGCCTTGGTTGTGCGCCAGCATGGTCCATAGGCGCCGCAGCGTTTCGGCGGGCAGGCGAGAGTCGAACGCCGGAACTTCCCGCTCCAGATAGGTGCGAATGAGATCCCGCCGCCAAACGAAGCTGGCCGCATCGCTGCCCGCGAGCCAAGCGCTCGGAAACCCGCCACGCAGCCAGAGCCCGTCCACGGCGTCCCGCCCAAGCTCGCTGACATCCAGCGGCCCGAGCTCCCGGTAGGCGATTCGGCCAGCCAAGGACTCCGCCGTCTGGCGCAGCAAGTCCGGTGATGAGGAACCCAGCAGAAGGAAGCGGCCAACGCCCCGACCCGCCCGCCGATATTGATCGATCAGCCCGCGCAAGACTTGGAAGAGACCCGGCAGGCGCTGCACTTCGTCAAGAATGACGAGCCTGTCGGCGTAGGTGGCCAGCAAGGCCCGAGGCTCGCCCAGAAGCGCCAAGTCTTCCGGATTCTCAAGGTCGAGGTAAGCCGCCTCGAGACTGGTGGCGATGCGATGGGCCAAGGTGGTTTTCCCCACTTGGCGGGGACCGAGGAGTCCCACTGCCGACTGTTCCGCCAAAGCGGACTCGATATCTGCCTGTAGTCTGCGATGAACGTATTTCATTGTTAATCAGGCAGTATAGCGCTTGATTTTCAATGGTCAAGTCCGAGTCTGACATCGTCTTCCCGCCCAGATACTATGCGAGACTGAACATGAACGGAGCCTGCTATGCCAAAGTCGATTCGAGACCAAATCCGTAAAGAGGCAATTCGCATCATCGCGGATCATCTGAATGGAATTCGGTTTCCCGACCTGCAGCGCCAGATTCATGAGGCTAGAAACTCGTTCAAAATGAACACAATCGCCGACTCCATTTACAACCTCCACGATCTTATCTCGGAAGTCGAAAAACCTGCTCGCGGCGTATTCCAGATCAAGGGCGTCGACACGGATGGGAGTTCGGGCGCTGAATAGCTAATCGAGACGATCAATGAGAAGTCGTTCTGCCAGCCGTTTGCGGAGTGGCTAAAGAACGATATTGAAGATGTGACTAAGGCGATCCCCCTTGGCGGAGCTCGGTTCAAGGACAAGTGGGGGACGCCGGACGTGATCGGGATACAGGAATCAGGGCGGAGTGATATTATGAAGATTCCAGTTGAGATCGTGTCAGCGGAGATCAAGACGAACACGCGCGAACTCATCACGGCCTTCGGACAAACTTGCGCCTATTGCCTGTTCAACCATAAGTGTTATCTGGTGGTTCCCTCTCAGTCGGAGAAAGTTGATCTCTCCCGGCTCGACTCCCTCTGCCAAGTGTTCGGGATCGGACTTGTTCTGTTCGATTCAAAGAGTCAAGACGACTCTCGGTTCGAGATCAGAGTGCGCCCGAGAAAGCAAGAGCCGGATATTGACTGGACAAACAAGTACATGAAGATAAAAGGAGTCGAGTCGGAGCTTTTTCCGTGAAGCCACCGGACGCCTGTGGTCTCTGGAGCGTTTTCGTGAGGTATATCATACGGAGCAGACAGTCAGGTGACGGACGCTCATGTATCGTCGGTCCAGCCCTCCACAATTGTGTTGCAGAGAATTCATCTGAGAGATCGAAGCATATCTTGCGATCAAACAAAATATTCTGCGATGATCTCGTCGGGAACCGCTTTAGTATGATGCGGAATATCCCAAAGCCTGCTCAGCCACGGCCCAAGAACATTGGCCCCCTCATCAAAGGTTGATGGCACGAACGCCAAGGCGCTGCTCGAGAACGGCTAGCTAAGGCACCTGTTTTCAACCAGACCTGGTGATCCTCCACCCCTGATCGCTGGCCGGGCACATGAGCAAGCGATTCTCCACGAACTCATCGCCGATCTGGCCGATGGCAGGCCTGGTGACCTAGGTGCGGTGCTGTTCGGACCTCGTGGCAACGGCAAACGGTGCTACTGAAGGACGTCACATCCGAGGCCCAGTCCGAGCACGACATTAACGTGGTGAGCTTTACGCCCAGCATGTGCCCAAACACTGAGACGCTCAACGCGGAGCTGCTTCGTGGCGTCGAGGTGCCGGAAACCGTGGCCCGCTCAGTGCAAGGCGGCTTAAAGTTCGGACAATCGACAGGCGCGATGCAGTGGATCATCCGGGGCAGTCTGTCCCGCCTCGACCGCTGGCAAATGTCCGATTGTTGATGCAACATCTGTCCATAACGAGGCATTGGGATGGGTCGCTGGAAGCATTTCCATCTGTCCTAACCTAGACGCCAGAAGCCCCGCAGAACAGATCTACTATCTTTGTCTCCGGCATCACCGGATTCTATCAAGTCGGGATAGAATCGGGCTAAGCCGACGCGGATTCAGATCTTCCGTACGCTGACTCTAGCGACGCTAGGATTGAAACCACCATGACCAACAACGACCTAAACTGGATCGCCAACTATATCTGGGGCATCGCCGACGACGTGCTGCGCGACCTCTACGTGCGCGGCAAGTACCGCGACGTAATCCTGCCCATGACCGTGTTGCGGCGGCTCGACGCGGTGCTGGAGGGCGGCAAGCAGGCCGTGCTGGACATGAAGGAGACGCTGGACGCCGCGGGCATCGTCGAGCAGGACGCTGCGCTTCGGGATGCGGCGGGCCAAGCTTTCTACAACACCTCCAAGTTCACACTGCGCGATCTGCGCTCCCGCGCCAGCCGGGAGCGGCTGGAAGCCGACTTCCGCGACTATCTCGATGGCTATTCGCCGAACGTGCAGGACATCTTGGAGTGCTTCGAGTTCCGTAACCAGATTCCCCGTCTGAGCAAGGCCGACGCGCTGGGCACGCTGATCGAGAAGCTCACTTCGGCGGAGGTCAACCTGAGCCCCAAACCCATCCGCAACGAGGATGGCTCGGTTCGCGTTCCGGGCCTCGACAACCACGGCATGGGCTCGATCTTCGAGGAGCTGGTGCGCCGCTTCAACGAAGAAAACAACGAGGAGGCCGGCGAGCACTGGACACCGCGGGATGCCGTGAAGCTGATGGCAAAGCTCGTTTTCCTGCCCGTCGCCGACCAGATTGAGTCGGGCACTTACCTGCTCTACGACGGTGCCTGCGGAACCGGGGGAATGCTCACGGTGGCCGAAGACACGCTGCAAGAGTTGGCGGCGGAGCACAGCAAAGCGGTGTCCACGCACCTGTACGGCCAGGAGATCAACGCCGAGACCTACGCCATCTGCAAGGCCGACCTGCTGCTGAAGGGCGAAGGGGCGGCGGCGGACAACATCGTCGGCGGCCCGGAGCACTCCACGCTGTCAAACGACGCCTTCCCGTCCCACGAGTTCGACTTCATGCTCTCCAATCCGCCCTATGGAAAGAGTTGGAAGACGGACTTGGAGAGCATGGGTGGCAAGAAAGACCTGCGCGACCCCCGCTTTCTGATCGAGCACGAAGGGGATCCCGAGTACTCGCTCGTCACGCGGTCCAGCGACGGGCAAATGCTCTTCCTCGCCAGCAAGCTCTCGAAGATGAAGCATGGGACACCCCGAGGCAGCCGCATCGCGGAGGTCCACAACGGCAGTTCCCTATTCACGGGCGACGCGGGCCAAGGCGAGAGCAACATCCGTCGCTGGATCATTGAGAACGACTGGCTGGAGGCCATTGTCGCGTTGCCGCTCAACCTGTTCTACAACACCGGCATCGCCACCTACGTATGGGTGCTGACCAACCGCAAACCGGAACACCGGCGGGGCGAGGTGCAGTTGATCGACGCAACCGGGTGGTTCAAGCCCCTGCGGAAGAACCTCGGCAAGAAGAACTGCGAACTCGGAGAAGACGACATCGACCGCATCTGCGACACCTTCCTCACTTTCGAGGAGAACGAGTACAGTCGCATCTTCGACAACGGAGCGTTCGGCTACTGGAAGGTGACCGTCGAGCGGCCGCTGCGAATCGAGGGCATTGATCCCGAACGCGCCTACAAGGCTTCCGAGATCAAGGAACTGCGCGAGCATGGTAAACGGAGCGAGAGCGCACCAGCGGTCATCAAGCGCATTCACAAGCAGGGCACCGATGCCGACCCGCTGCGGGGACTGTTCGAAGCCACGATCAGCGGTGCCCCAACTGTGGTCGAGTACGAGCCGGACACCGGCCTGCGAGATACGGAACAGATCCCCTTGAAGGAGGCGGGCGGCATTGATGCCTTCCTGCGCCGTGAAGTGCTCCCCTACGCCGCAGATGCTTGGTATCGCCCGGAACGAGTGAAGATCGGCTACGAGATCAGCTTCAACCGCTACTTCTACAAGCCGGAGCCGATGCGCTCGCTGGAGGAGATCACGTCGGAGATTCTGACCTTGGAAAAGGAGACCGAAGGGCTGCTCGACAGCCTGCTGATGCGGGGTAAAGTGACCGCTGAATCACCCTCTTCAACGAGGTGAATCGCGAGATGGACGTTGGCAAGATTGAAGTCCGCAGCCGGGAGGCACGAGAACGTGGCTGACAGCAGTCGGCGAAAGTCATTCGACTGCGTACAATGGACACGGAATGTCAGCGACCAGATGTACGAGGAGACGAAGCACATGTCGCTCGAGGAGCGCTTGGATTGGCAACGCTCTCAGCGACCTACCGATCCGGTTTTGGCAAGGACGCGGGACAACGCCAAGCCTCCACGCAGCGCGCGCGGGCTCGGCCACGGCAAGGATGGCATCGTGGGGACAAGTCGATGACACCCGAGGAGGTTTCGGCGCTCGCGGTGAAGGGCGAGTCCGAAGTGCTGGAGTTCAAGCAGACTACCAAAACGCGCCGCGAGGCGGCGCGGACCATCTGCGCCATGCTCAACCAAAGGGGCGGCCGAATCCTGTTTGGCGTTACGCCCAAGGGTAAAATTGCTGGCCAGCAAACGGCTGATCGAGCCTTCGAGGAGCTCAGCGCTGAAATTCGGGAGATCGATCCGCCAGCCTTCCCGAGCGTCGAACGAGTTCCCGTCGCCGATGACCGTGCGGTGATCGTGGTGACCGTATCGCCCGGTCCCTCGAAACTCTATCAGTATCGGGGCAAGGCGTACCGCCGTATCGGCAACACCACGACGGCCATGCAGGCGGAGGAGTTCAACCGCGTGGTTCTCGAACGCCACCATGGCGAGCAGCGTTGGGAGAATCAACCCGCGCCGGGCTGGTCGATCAAAGACCTGCACCAATCGGAGGTGCGCCTGACAGTGGAAGAGGCCATCCGACGCGGACGCCTTGCGGATCCAGGGACGCGGGCAACGCCGGAACTCCTGCTCGGACTGGGGTTGATCAAGGACGGGGTTCTCCACCGGGCGGCGGTCGCGCTGTTCGGCAAGGGGGAACGCATCATGCGGGAGATGCCGCAGTGCTTGCTCCGCGTCGCTCGATTCCGCGGCACCGACAAGACGGAGTTCCTCGACAACCGGCAGTTCCATGGCAATGCGTTCACCCTCTTCAACGCGGCACAGCGCTTTCTTCAGGAAACCCTGCCCATTGCCGGCCGCATCGAAAAGGACCGCCCCGAGCGGATCGACGAACCACTCTATCCGCCGCTGGCCACGCGGGAAGCCATCGCGAACGCCATCTGCCATCGCGACTATGCCATCGGAGGGGGGTCCATAGGGATCGCCGTATTTGATGACCGTCTGGAGATTGCCTCTTTCGGCAAGCTCCCTTTCGGATTGACGCCGACGGACCTATTTGGGCCCCACGAGTCCCAGCCGTGGAACCCACTGATCGCAAGAGTGTTCTATCTGAGAGGCATCATAGAGGAGTGGGGGCGCGGGACGCTCAAGATGGCGGAGCAGGCGGCGGCGGCAGGACTGCCGCCCTTGGAGATTGACGACGATGGCGGCTGCGTCACGGTTCGTTTCCGTGCGAACCGGATGGGCGGTGAACCCACGGCCGTCCCGCCCTCCACAGCACGAATCCGCGATACCGCCGTGCGCCTGGACGAAGGGCAGCGCAGGATTCTGGGCCTCCTTCAAGCGTCCAGCGAGCCTTTGGCGTTGCGGGAGATTCATGCACGGCTGGATCCGCCACCCGATGAGCGGCGCCTGCGCAGGGATCTTACGGAACTGAAGCGGCTGGGCGTCGTGGAGTCGAGCGGGCATGGCCGTGGAGCGCGATGGAAACCTTTGTAGATCAATGGGTTGGCTTATTCGGGCTTATTCGGGCTTATTCGGGCTTATTCCATCCGGCGAACGGGCAACTCGTTATGTGTGCAGGCGGCGGATAGGCGCTAGCGATGGTTGAGCGACTGAGTCCATATCCCGCCTACAAGCCTTCCGGCGTGGAATGGTTGGGGGATGTGCTTGCACATTGGGAAGTGCGACCGATCAAGCGCTGGTTGGTGGTGAATCAGTCAGTTCTACCCGACGACACGGATCCCGACCACGTCCTAGAGTATCTGGAAGTCGGATCGGTCGGCACAGGGAAGCTGGTGACGCCACCGGAGCGTATACGATTTGG
Organism: Gammaproteobacteria bacterium; assembly: GCA_026709365.1. Lineage (GTDB taxonomy): Bacteria > Pseudomonadota > Gammaproteobacteria > Pseudomonadales > Azotimanducaceae > Azophilus. Next base: position 16,922 of record JAPOTD010000008.1, on the reverse strand, counting down.
TGACGCACCATCTAGAGCAAGGCGGGTAGTTCGCACAGGGGACACCATCATTTCCACGGTGCGAACCTATCTTAAGGCGGTTTGGCATGCTGAACGAGCCGCGCCTAGGCTTATTGCCTCAACAGGGTTTGCTGTCCTCACGCCACGCTACGGCACATCGCCGAAGTTTGTGAGCTACACATGCCAGAGCCAGCCTTTAACCGACCAAGTAACCGCGAACTCAGTTGGAGTGGCGTATCCGGCCATCGCCGAGTCCAGTCTGGGCACTTTGAAGGTCGCCGTACCTTCTCTCAAGGAACAGGTCGGCATCGCCCGTTTCCTCGACCACGCCACCAGCCGCATCGACCGCTACATCCGCGCGAAGCAGAGGCTATTCGGCTCCACGAAAAGCTCGGTGGGTGGCGGAAGCGGACTGCTCGGTGAGTACCGAGATCGCCTCATCTCCGATATAGTCACCGGAAAGCTCGATACACGAGAAGCCACAGCCGCGCTGCAGGTGGAAAACGACAACGCTAGCGCTGAGGGTGGCTCAAAGTAGCCACGACAGCCTGATTCAGGAGGCAGCCGACATGGTCAACTGGGAAAACTGTGCCGCCGTCGAGCGGAAGCCAGGCAAAATCAGTGGCGCTTGGGCGTTCACTGGCACGAGAGTTCCAGTCTATGCCTTGTTTGAGAACTTGGAGAGCGGCGCAACGGTAAAGGAGTTCTTGGAGTGGTTCCCCGATGTTGAGGAGTGGCAGGTTGTTGCGGTTCTGCGACACGAAGTGGACTACCTTCGACAACCTATGTAACCGTTAGAATTCTGCTGGACCACGGTACCCCGGCAACTCTCCGTCGCCACCTCCGGGAGCACTCGGTTGATCGGTCGGCCGAACGGGGCTGGGAGATGCTTGAGAACGGCGCACTCATTCGCAAGGCGCTGGAGGAGGGCTATGACCTCATTGTCACCACCGACCAAAACATTCGCTACCAACAGAATCTCACGGGCAAGGACTTGGCCATCGTCGTACTAATGGCCACATCTTGGCCGAGGGTGCAACTTCGCATCGAGGAGATTCGCAAAGCAATCGATCAGGTTGCCCCCGGCGAAGTGAGGGAAGTGCCGATCCCGTTTTTGGCTCCTGATCGTTGACCACCGACACCACCGAAGCCGGCCTTGAGCGGCTGATCTGCATCGGATTGGCCGGCGACCCCTGCGAGCCGCCCGATGCAGGCTCTGTCCGCGAACCTCGTGCTGCCTATGGCGGCGTCGGCTGGCGCGGCGGAAGCTGGCGCGACTATGACCGCGGGTACTGCCTTGATCTGCGGCAACTGACCGCGTTCCTTGGCGATGCTCACCCCGACATATCGGATACTCTCGGGCTTGCGGAAGACGGCCCCACCCGCCGCAAGTTCCTATCACGCCTTCAAGGCGAGATCAGCAAGCGCGGGACGATCCACGTCCTTCGCCACGGCATCCGGCACGGCCCCCATGACCTGAAGCTGTTCCACGCCAGCCCCTCCGATGGCAACGAATCCGCTCGCGAACGCTTTGAGCGGAACCGCTTCACCGTGACGCGGCAACTCCGATACAGCCGCGATGAGGCCCAACGGGCGCTGGATGTCGCACTCTTCATCAACGGCCTGCCGGTTTTCACGTTTGAGCTGAAGAACAACCTCACCAAGCAGACGGTCGATGATGCGGTGCGGCAATACCAGACGGACCGCAATCCGAGGGAGAAGCTGTTTGAGTTGGGGCGCCGCATCGCCCACTTCGCGGTGGACGAGAGCGAGGTGCGCTTCTGCACGCACCTGAAAGGCAAGGGTTCCTGGTTCCTGCCCTTCAACCGGGGCTGGAACGACGGTGCCGGCAATCCCCCGAACCCCAGCGGCATCAAGACGGACTACCTGTGGCGGGAAGTTCTCAAGCGTGAGAGCGTGACGGAAGTACTGGAGAACTATGCGCAGGTGGTTGGGTCGAAGGACGAAAACACCGGCAGGACGCGCAAGACCCAGATCTGGCCGCGCTACCACCAACTTGATGTTGTTCGCCGTTTGCTGGCAGATGCCCAGGCGCGCGGCCCGGGCCGTAGGTATTTGATCCAGCATTCAGCGGGCAGCGGCAAGAGCAACTCCATCGCTTGGTTGGCGCACCAGTTGATCGCCTTGGAGAAGGATGGCTCGGCTGTCTTCGACTCCATCGTGGTGGTCACCGACCGCCGGGTTCTGGATCGCCAAATCGGCGACACCATCGGTCAGTTCGCGCAGGTTCGCACAACCGTCGGCAAGGCCAATCGTTCCGGTGATCTGCGCCGCTTCATCGAGTCCGGCAAGAAGATCTTCGTCTCCACCGTGCAGAAATTCCCGTTCATTCTGGACGAAATCGGCAACAGCCAGCGGGGCCGACGCTTTGCGATCATCATCGACGAGGCGCACTCCAGCCAAGGCGGCAAGACCTCGGCGGCGATTTCGGGTGCCCTATCCAAGGCAGGCAGGGCGGAAGCTGAGGAGACCTACGAGGACCTCATCAACCGCATCATGGAATCGCGCAAGCTGCTCCCCAACGCCAGCTACTTCGCCTTCACCGCCACGCCGAAGAACAAAACCCTGGAGCTTTTCGGGGAGGCTGACCCGCAGCCGGACGGCACGGTGAGGCACCGGGCGTTCCACGGCTACACCATGAAGCAGGCCATCGACGAGGGTTTCATCATCGATGTCGTACGCCACTACATGCCCGTGTTGAGCCACTACCGCCTTGAGAAGACCGTGGAGGGCGATCCCGAGTTCGACGCCCGGAAGGCGCAGCGCAAGCTGAGGCGCTTCGTGGAAGGTCATGAGCATGCCGTCCGGCTGAAGGCGGAGATCATGGTGGACCACTTCCATGAACAGGTGCTGGCCCGAAACCGGATCGGCGGTCAGGCCCGCGCGATGGTGGTCACCAATGGCATTGAGCGGGCCATTCAGTACTTCCATGCCATCAGCGAGTACCTGCGCGAGCGCCGCAGCCCTCACCGAGCCGTCGTCGCGTTCTCCGGCGAGCACGAGTTCGCCGGAGCCTCGGTCACCGAGGCGTCGCTGAACGGATTCCCCTCCAACGACATTGCCAAGCGCATTCAGGAAGACCCCTATCGTTTCCTGGTCTGTGCGGACAAGTTCCAAACGGGGTACGACGAGCCGCTGCTGCACACGATGTACGTGGACAAGACGCTCTCCGGCATCAAGGCGGTGCAGACCCTCTCGCGGCTCAACAGGGCGCATCCGAAGAAGCACGACGCTTTCGTCTTGGACTTCCAGAACGATGCGGACACGATTCGGGAAGCGTTCGCGGACTACTACCGAGCGACCGTGCTGGCCGACGAGACCGACCCCGACAAGCTGCACGACTTGCAGGCGGCACTCGACGAGGCGGGAGTTTGCTCGCCGGACCAAGTGCGCGAACTGGTGCGACGTTTCCTAGACGGGGTCGAACGCGACCAGCTTGATCCGATCCTTGATGAGTGCGTCGCAGCTTACCAAAGCGACCTCGACGAGGATGGCCAAGTGGCCTTCAAGGGCAGCGCCAAGACGTTCGTGCGCACCTACGGCTTCCTTGCCAGCGTGTTGCCTTACACCAACGCAGCTTGGGAGGAGCGCTCGATCTTTCTGGACTTCCTGATTTCAAAACTCCCCGCTCCGCGGGAGGACGACCTGTCCCGCGGCATCCTCGACGCGATCGACATGGACAGCTACCGGGTCGAGAAGCAGTCCTTGCAGACGATCATGCTCGCGGACGAGGATGCGGAGATCGGCCCGGTGCCAGCGGCCGGCGGCGGCAGTCGGCCTGAGCCGGAGATTGACCGGCTATCGAACATTCTGAAAACGTTCAACCAGCACTTCGGCGACATCGCGTGGGAAGATGCGGACCGAGTTCGGCAGATGATCACGCAGACAATCCTCGCCAAGGTCGCCGAGGACCGCGCCTTCCGCAACGCCCGGCAGAACTCAGACATGCAAAACGCCCGGATAGAGCACGATGGAGCGCTGCGGCGGGTGATGACGTCGCTAGTGAAGGATGACGCCGAACTCTTCAAGCAGTTCATGGACAACGAGGGGTTCAAACGCTGGATGACCGATACGGTGTTTGAATTGGCTTATGGGCGAAGTGAGACGGGGGTCGAGAGGGGGCGATGACTGCGGTTGGCCGACGCCTCATCGAACCGACGGTCGAGCGTGGAATCCTCGACCGACTCGCCGCGATAGAGTCTGAGGAAGGCGTAACGATCATGTATGCCTGCGAGGCGGGGAGCCGAGCTTGGGGGTTCGAGTCACCGGACTCGGATTACGACGTGCGTTTCGTTTACGCACGGCCTCGCGACTGGTATCTATCGTTCGATATCGAGCGCCGTCGTGACGTGATTGAACGCCCCATCTTCGACGATATCGATTGCAGCGGCTGGGACCTCAGAAAGGCACTGCATCTTTTCACCCGCACGAACGGCGCGCTTCTCGAATGGCTGAACAGCATGATCCGCTACATGGAACGGGGCAGCTTCGCAGCCTCGCTACGTCAACTGACAGCGGCGCATTTCAATGCCACCGCGTTGTGCTACCACTACAGCCACATGGCCCGGAGGAACTTCCGCGAACATCTCACCGGAAGCCAGGTGCGGCTGAAGAAGTATCTGTACATGCTAAGGCCGCTGCTCGCGATCCGGCACATCGAGCGGGGGCTCGGCATTCCACCGGTCCGGTTCGAGTCGCTGGTGGAGGCGGTGGCGCCGGAAGCGATCCGTCCTGGCATCGCCAAGCTGCTCGACGTCAAGCGAGCCGCTCCCGAACGGGGCACCGGCGAGCCCACTCCCGAACTCAACCACTTCATCGCTGCCGAACTCGATCGGCACCGGGACGCGTTCTCCGGCCTCGGTCGCCCGAACCTGCTCGAATCTGAAGACTTGGGGCTGCGGCTGAATGATATTTTTCGCGAAACGATCAACGAGGCGGAAGACTCCGGATGATGAGGTGCGAGGTTCGAGTAGCCCCACTGTCGGCTGTTCCGCCAACGCGCTGCTTGACGAAGGGCGCGTGAGGCAACTGTTTTCGATTAGGTCAGGCGATGCTCCGCCCCTGATCGCTGGCCGCGCACATGAGCAAGTGGTTCTCTCAGGTAAGCGGTCATTCCAGGCCGTTCTGGACTTCCGTCGGCTATTAGGATGGCGGATCCTTGGTTCGGTTGAGATCGGACCGTAGCGGTCGGTCCGCGAACATGGTTTTCCGGACCCTCGGCGTCCGTGAAGTTTCGTCGGCAGTGCGCCCAGCACTGGGCGTTCGCAATGCCCGCCCAAGCTCAGCACGGCGGTCGCCGAACCCGCAGCACCAGCCCGCCTCCCAGGTCCAGCCATGACGAGGCCGAACACCGGCTCAAGCAGCTGGGCCTGCTGTGGTGACCTAGGAGCCTGCGCCATCCGGCTTTGCGAGCAGGCAGCGTGCGGGTTCGGAACCTGTCGAAACAGACTCAAGCGACGAGCGCGGACCTCTGGTGCGCCGCGGCCTTCAGGTCGCGCGGGCTAAATCCCCCCCATGCACAGATACTTGATCTCCAAGTACTCATCCATGCCGTACTTTGACCCTTCGCGGCCAACGCCGGACGCCTTCATGCCGCCGAATGGGGCGGCTTCGTTGGAGATGATTCCCTCATTGATGCCGACGATGCCGTAGTCGAGGCGCTCGGCCATGCGCCAGACGCGGCCAATGTCCCTGGAGTAGAAGTAGGCCGCCAGTCCATACTCGGTGTCGTTGGCGAGTTCGACTGCCTCATCTTCGGTGTCGAATTTCACCAACGGCGCGACGGGGCCGAAAATCTCCTCCCGGAACACGCGCATGTCGCTTCGCGCGCCGCTGAGCACCGTGGGTTCCACGAAGCACTCGCCATGCGCGGCCCGTTGGCCTCCGACAAGCACTTGCGCGCCGAGTTCCACGGCGTCCTCCACCATGCCCAGCACGGCATCGGCCGCCTTGCCGTCGATCAGCGGACCCACTTCCGTTTCGGGCCGCATCCCGTTGCCGACCCGCAAGGCGCCAACCGCCTTCGCGAGGCGTTCGGCAAAGGCATCGTGGATGTCGGACTGGACCAGGATGCGGTTGGCGCAGACGCAGGTTTGGCCGGCATTGCGAAACTTGCAAATCAGCGCGCCTCGAATGGCGGCATCGAGGTCGGCGTCGTTGAACACGATGAACGGGGCATTGCCGCCGAGTTCCATCGACGTGCGCTTGACCGTTGCCGCGCATTGTTCAAGCAGCTTCGTGCCCACGGCCGTGGAGCCCGTGAAGGTCAGCTTGCGCACTTCCGGATTGGCCGTGAGTTCACCCCCGATTGCTTGGGTGTCGCCGGCGAGCACGTTGACCACTCCGGCCGGGATGTCGGCCCGAATCGCCAGCTCAGCGATGGCCAGCGCGGATAGCGGGGTGGCGGAGGCCGGCTTGCACACCACCGCGCAGCCGGCGGCGAGGGCCGGGCCGACTTTCCGGGTAAGCATGGCGATGGGAAAGTTCCACGGGGTGATGCAGGCGACCACGCCGACCGGCTGCTTCAGGGTGACGATGCGCTTGTCCGGCGCCGGCCCGGGAATCGTGTCGCCGTAAACCCGCGGGGCCTCCTCGGCGAACCACTCCAGGAAGGCGGCGCCGTAGGCAACCTCGCCTCGGGACTCCGCCAGCGGCTTGCCTTGTTCCGCCGTCATGATCACCGCCAAATCCTCCTGATGGGCCATGATCAGATCGAACCAGCGCCTGAGCGCCCGGGAGCGGTGCCTGGCCGTTCGGCTGCGCCAGTCTTGGAACGCACGGCTGGCGGCCTCTATGGCGCGGCGGGTTTCGGCGGCTTGGCAGCGGGCGACTCGGGCGATGACCTCGCCGTCGGCGGGGTTCACGACCGGGATGCTGCCGCCGTCATCCGCATCGAGCCAGTGGCCGTCAATCAACGCTTGGGTTTTGAGCAGTCCTGGGTCCTTGAGTTTCATTGGGCTCTCCTGTCCTGGCCTCTTGATTTCATGGCGCGACCAGACTCTCGTAGCTGTCCGGCCTGCGGTCGCGATAGAACTGCCAAGTTGAGCGGACTTCGTCGATCAAGTCCAGATCAAGCTCGGCCACCAGGAGTTCGTCACGGCTCTCCGCCGCTTGTGCGATGATCTCGCCGCGCGGATTGACGAGATCATTGATCGCTTCTGCATTGCGGGCGCGGTGCAGGACCACATCGACAAGCTCAGGGCGTTGGCTGGCCTTGGCGCGGCCCAGTTCGCCATGTACCTTATGCACGATGCTCAGGATGAGACCCTGGAGGCCTACGGAAGGCAAGTCCTGCCGGCCTTGCGGGACGGGAAAGACCAGTAGGCCGCGCACCCGGACGCCGCAACGCCCAGTTGTGGCGACGCCAAGGAGGTTTTCATTTGAATAACCAAGGACCGGCCTTCTACGACGCCCATTGGATGCCCTACACCGCGAACCGGGCGTTCAAGCGGGATCCGCGGCTGGTGGCCCGCGCCGAGGGCTGCCACTACCTCACGCTGGACGGTCGCAAGGTATTCGACGGACTGTCAGGGCTGTGGTGTTGCGGTGCCGGCCATGGCCACCCAGCCATCGCCGAAGCGGTGACCGACCAACTGCGCCGCATGGACTACGCGCCCGCCTTCCAGTTCGGCCATGCCTTGAGTTTCGAGTTGGCCAACCGGATCGTCGAGTTGATGCCTGATGGGCTTTCCCACGTCTTCTTCACCAATTCGGGATCGGAATGCACCGATACCGCGCTCAAGATCGCCCGGGCCTACTGGCGCGAGGCCGGCCGTCCGAGCAAAACCAAGCTGATCGGCCGGATTCGCGGCTATCACGGCGTCAACTTCGGGGGCACGAGCTTGGGCGGCATCGGCCCCAACCGGCAGATGTACGGGCCGCTGCTCGATGCCGACCACCTTTCCGCCACGTTGCTGCCCGAGAACGCCTTCAGCCGCGGGATGCCGCAGTACGGGAGCCATCTTGCGGATCAATTGGAGGAGATCGTGGCGCTGCATGACGCCTCGAACATTGCCGCCGTGATCGTGGAGCCCATGTCGGGGTCCGGCGGCGTTGTGGTGCCGCCTGCGGGATACCTGCAGCGGCTGCGGGAGATCTGCGACCGCCATGAGCTGCTGTTGATCTTTGATGAGGTGATCACTGGGTTTGGGCGCACGGGATCAATGACCGGCGCCGAGGAGTTCGGCGTGGTCCCGGACCTGCTGAATCTTGCCAAGCAACTGACCAACGGCACCATTCCCATGGGCGCGGTCGTGGCCAGCGAGGCGATTTACGGCGCCTTCATGGAGACCTCGAAGCCGCAACACGCCATCGAACTGCCCCACGGCTACACCTACTCAGCGCATCCGGTCGCCTGCGCAGCCGGGCTTGCGGCGCTCGATCTGCTGGTCGCCGAAGGGCTGATCGCAAGGGTGCGGGAGCTGGCGGTCCGCTTTGAGACCTGCCTGCACGAACTCAAGGGCGCGCCGCATGTGGTGGACATCCGAAACTATGGGCTGGCCGGGGCGCTCCAGCTGCGACCCCGGGAGGGCGACCCCTTGGTCAGGCCCTACGAGGCGGGGGTGAAAGTGTGGGCAGCCGGCTTCTATGTGCGCTGGGGCGGCGATACGCTGCAGTTCGGACCGCCGTTTGTCGCCCAGCCTTCGGATTTGGAGGCCATGTTCGATTGCTTGGCGGGCGTGCTGGCTGAGGTCGGCTAGCGGGTGCGCGTGGAGAGAGTTCTCATCCGCTCTTTGAGAGTTTGCAATCAGAGTCCATCACCGTTGGCTCCCAGCATTCGCTGACTTAGCGCAGTTCGCTCGCAGCAACGACGCTCTCCTGAATGATGCGATACGCTTCTCGTGCCTTGTTGACTGCTCGTTCGACCTGTTCAGAAAGCGCTGATCGGCGCTCGATCAGTTGTTTTGGAATTGGCAATGACCTCAAGGTCCGCTCGTTGAATCTCGGGTGGTGTCCGCCTTCTTGGGAAGCAGCTAAGATCGATTGAATGTGGGGACTCAGCAGAAATGGCGCGAGGAAAGCTATGCTGTTGCCGTCTGCCGATCCGAGCACGAAGAACTCCGTGCTGCAAAGCAGCTCGACGTTTTGAGATTTGCCGTCCCGCAAACCCGGATCGATCCAAGCGACTTGCCGAAGGTAGGGCCTCAGTCGTGATATGACGACTTGGGCTGGCTGAATCCGCTTTTTGGCACTTTTGATCGAAGAGCCGTCCACTGGGACTTTGTTGGGCTTGACGACACCGTTGTGTGCATCACCCGTATCGAGAACCAGAAATCTGTCCGCGCTGCGGCACCCTGAAGGGTTCACCTGATCACGGAGCACATTGACGAAATCCGATAGGCAAGGACCACTGCTGTTCAAGCGGCCTCGCCGAGGATCGTAGCGCTCAGGCGCGAGCACGTAACCTTTGTCTAGCTTCGAGATATCGATCACTGATGAAATAGCCACTTAGACACTCCATCCCACTTCGTGAGCGCGCGTGAAACTCCTGACCTGATCAAGAACGCTCTCGAAGTCGTGGTCAGCACGGAGCCAAGCGGATTCTTCAGGCCGGGTGCCGCGGCGTGGTTGAATTCTGCCAGCGGAGTCCTTGCCCGATGATTCACTGAGAACAAACAGGATGGGCTCCCTGTCGGGCTGTCTTACCGGCTTTTCGCGCTTTATGCCAAAAAGAACGCTGGTCTTCTGATGGGTATGAGGCAAAAAGGCTCTGCGATCAAGGCCCAGAACCACGACAATTTTCAAGTTTTGCGCCAACCATTCGCGAAGATATGACCAACTGGCCGATCCGAACTTGTTGTGCGGCAGCACGATGCCCAATCGACCACCCGGCCTAAGCAATTCAACGCATCTCTCAAGGAACAGCGCGTCTCTCTCAGTGCGGCGATTTCGTTTTGCTACCTGATAGGTCTCCAGCACCGACTGTTCCCTAATCTCGCCCGCAAATGGGGGATTGGTCAAAATGACATCAAACCCCCTAAACTTTCGGGCCTTTGTCCGCAGAAGATCCTCAATGGTCAACCTTGGTGTGCTGTCGTCAGCGAAGCCCAGCAGATCTCTCGAAGCAGCTTTGGCCAAGCTGTTTAGTTGATGCAGGTTTGCGCTGCCATCGCTTGCCACAAGCATTAGAGCCTTGGCAATTTGAATGGCACGTTTGTCGAAGTCGCAGCCCCATAGATTCTTGGAGCAGTAATCTTGGCGAGATTCCAGAAGACGGTCTGCATTGTGGTTGAGAACATGCATAAGAAAACCGCCGGAACCGCAAGCGGGGTCCAGAACGACTTCCGATGGGCTTGGGTTCATGATCTTCACGCAACACTCAACTACTTGGCGCGGTGTGAAGAACTGGCCTTTTGAGCCTTTGATGGCGCGACTGACTAGAAACTCAAAAAAGCCGTCCAGCACTTCGAGGTTTGTGTCGCAGAGCGAGTGGCCCGCAATTGCCTCTGCGCAGATGCTCAGGTGGTCATCCGTAAGCCGGGAGCGGGCATCGTCGTCGATGATGCCTGGCCAGCGTGAACTTGCTCTCGCAAGCAGATCGTTGATCAGGTATGCAGTTTTGGTTGGAGAGGCTTGGGCTTGGAATTCCGGTGCCCGTCCGGCGAATTTCTCAGAATAGAGCTTGGCGACGAGGATTTTGAAGATTTCCCGAAACTCATCCTCACCCGAATTTGCCAGAACCAACTCCTGAAGCCGCCCCACAATGCTTTCCCAGTCTCCCGCCCGAGTTTGATGCCGCTTTGCCATGGAAGGCCATTATCAACTTGGGAGCGGCGCGGTCAAGTCGTTCGTCACGATTGCCCGAATTATCCTTTTTTGGGATTTTATGTCTGTCTGCCACAGGGTTTGCGGTCCGGCATGAAGGAGCTCATTTGTGGACAAAAGGCGATTGCGTGAAGTCAATTCACGACCAGCGTTACATTGAAGTCGTCGCATTGGTTCGCCAAGCTCGCGAACGAGCGGGTCTTACCCAACTCGAAGTCGCACAGCGGCTGGGGCGACCACAATCCTACCTGTCCAAGGTTGAGACATGCGAGCGACGGGTGGATCTCATTGAACTGATGCAACTGTGTCGGGCAATTGGGGCGACGCTTCAGGATGTCATTCCAGTCGAATTCCGCGACCTGATCGGCGGCTCCGGGAACGACTGAAGTGACCAAAGGGATTGCTCAAGCTGATCTTGCCGAGCTTAGTGACGGTCTATCCGGCCTGATTGGCGTTCAACTTGAGGTTCTGCGTCTTCCTCGCTCAGTGCTGAAGGCGTTTGAGCCCTCTCAGATTGGCACGATTGTTGGCACATTGATGGATGCGTGTATTCCAGAATTGTCAAATTTATATGAAAATCAATTGGTTGACATGAATGTCGTTGGGCTTTCCAAGCACGAAGGCATCTTGGGAGAGCGGGAAGGCTACCCCGACTATCGACACCGTAGCGGCAGGCGCTTGGAACTCAAGTTGCTGTACAGGGATCCGAAGGGCGTGGAAATGAAGACGCCACCCACCGTGCGGGAAGCGTCCGCTCGACTGACGCAGAAGGTGACCGTAAAGAACGTGGATCCGGAGATGGATGTGCTGATGGTGTTGGCTTACGAGCTGCGCCCGATTCGAAGTAGGCCGGAGCTCTATGGGCCGACCATCGTGGACATTGGTCTCTTTCCAATGATCGACTGCATATTGGCGCGTGATGATCATCTCGTCCGCCGAGGGGGCAGATGGTTTGGCGACTGCGAGACGCCTTGCGTGCCGAGCAAAATCGGCAGGGAGAAGCTCAAGCAGGGCAAAGACCTTGATGAGACGGGTACGGGCGCAAGAAGAGTGAAGGTAGGGACTTCAACGAAGATACCAACTTCGGAAAGCTCAAGCGGGTGCCCTACCGTCCGCTTCAGCTCTATCTCAAGAAGCATGGCGCAAGCTACGCGAGCCACGGCGCTTGGCCGGAACCTTGGACGATTGCCCCGGACAGCCTTGGCTAGTCCAGTTCGACTTGGGGCGATGCCTTGACGGCAAGGGGGGCCTTCAGAAGTTCCACCGCCTGCGCCAGCAGTGCTTCGCTGTCGGTTGGGTCGGCTTCCACGTCTGGCCTGATGCCGGCATCGTGGATGGAGTTGCCGCTGGGCGTGAAGTAATGGCCGGTTGTCAGCTTGAGCCCTTGGGCGCCCGATAGGGGCACCAGCGATTGCACGGTGCCCTTGCCGAAGCTGGTGTCGCCGAGCAGGATGGCCCGTCCGTGATCCTGCAGCGCTCCGGCGACGATTTCCGAGGCTGATGCGGCCTTCCCGTCGATTAGAACCACCACCGGGGCGCCGCTCAGGGCGTCGCCGGGCGGGGCGCGGTACGTTTGGCTGGGAGCGGTCGGTCGGCTCCGCATGGTGGTGACCACGCCGCCGTGGAGCAGGGCGCCGGCAACTTCGACTGAGGCGGGGAGGATTCCCCCGCTGTTGCCGCGCACGTCAAGCACCAAGCCCGTGATTGGGCGCGCCGCTGACAAGGTGTCCAAGGCGTCCTCAAATTCGCTGCCGGTGCGCTTGTTGAAGCGGGTGATTCGAGCGTAGGCGTAGCCCGCCTCAAGCCAACGCCACCGGACGCTGGGTGCGGCAATCAAGGCGCGGGCGAGGTCGAGGTCGAATTGCTCCCCGCCGCGCCGCACCCGCAGACGCACCGGCGCGCTTGGTGGCCCGCGCAGGCTGCTCGCCACCCATTGCAGGCGCTTGCCCTTCAAGGATGCTCCGTCGATGGCGGTGATCCGATCGCCGGGCAGCAGCCCGGCTTGCCTGGCGGGGGAGCCGTCAAGGGTGGCTTTGATGGTGAAGTAGCCGCCGGTCAGGGCCAGTTCCACGCCGATGCCGCTGAACCAGCCATCGGCATCCGCCTGCAGGCGGGCGAAGGCGTCTCGGTCGAGATAGCGGGAGTGGCGGTCCAGCCCGCGCAGCATGCCGCGCACCGCATCGTTGGCGAGCTGTTCATCGGTCACCTCCTCGACGTAGTTGGCCTTGATTTGGTGAACGGCTTCGCCCATCAGCTGTTTGGCGAGCGGGCCGGCGCCGGAGATTGCACGGTAGGCGATCACCCCCAGCGCCATGCCGGTCACGATGCTGACCAGGACGCCGAAGTGTACGAGGGGGCGCAGGATCACGGCGGCGCGAGCCATTGCCAAGGATCAACCGTTTGCCCCTTGTGGCGCAATTCGAAGTAGATGCCGCTGGCCGCCGCGCCGCCGCTTTGGCCGGCGTGGGCGACGACTTCGCCGGCTTCGACCAGGTCATTGACCTTTTTGGTCAGTTGGTCGGCTTGGCCGTAGAGGGTCATGTAGCCCTCGCCGTGGTCGATGATGGCCATGTTCCCGAAGCCGCGCAGCCAATCGGCGAACACCACCCGCCCGCCATGGACCGCCGCGACTGCGGCGCCGGTCGGCGCGTTCAGCAGCAGCCCTTGCCAAGCTGCCTCGCCGTCGCCTCGGGGCTCGCCGAAGCGTGCCGCCAGCTCGCCGCGCAGGGGCCATGCGAGACTGCCCTTGCGGGCCGTGAAACCGCCCACCCCGGGGATGGTGCGGCGTTCGATTTGATCGATGAGGCTCTGCAGCCGCTGGCGGTCGGCCAGCAGGCGGGTGCGGCGGTTTTCCTTGTCTTCAAATTCCTGGTCCAGCGCGGCGATCAGGGCATCGCGGGCTTCGCGCTCCGTCCGCAGCGATTGCCGCCGCAGGCGCAGGTGCTCCAAATCCCGGCGCTCGACGGCCCGTTGGGTCTGAAGCGCCTCGGCGTTGCGCTCGATCTCAAGCGACAGCTGGCGGAAGGCATCCAATGCCTGAATGCGCGCGGTGGTGATGAAGCGGTGGTACGCCAGGACGCGCTCCAGGGTTGCTGCCGACTGCTGGTTGAACAGCAGCTTGACGAATTGCTCGCCGCTCAGCCGATAGGCGGCGGCAAGGTGGTTGGCCAGACGGCGCACCGCCTCTTCGCGTTGCGCGTTCAGGCGCTGCTGTTCAACCTGCAGGTCGGCCAGCGCGCCCCGGATGTTTGCCAACGCGGCTTCACCGGTGCCAACGGCGGCGCTCAATCGGGCGACGGCGCCATCTCGAACCTGCACGTCCTTGAGCCAGCGCAGGCGTCGGCGCTCGGCGTCGGACAGCCAGGATTCGAGGTCGTTGAGTTCAGCCAAAACCGACTCCAGCTTCGCCTTGGCTTGGCTTCCCTCATCGGCGGCCACTGCCGTGTTGATCCACAGGGCAAGCAGCAGCGCCGTGGCCAACACGCCTGCCGCTCTTCGATGCGGCGAACGACGCTCTGACCAAGGCCGTGGCGGGGCCGCAAGCCTGGGATTCGCCATACCCTTGGTCTGGTCTCGGTTCAGGAAGCTGCCGCGCTGGCTATGCATCGCTTGCAGGAACGGCGACTTGCAGCCGAGTTGCTCCATGGAGCGGCAGGACGCCCTTGCGCCGAAGGAGCCTTTTCATCCCCGTATCAGGGATCGTCCCGTCATTTCCGGGGGAGGGTCGATGCCCATGAGGGCGAGCGCGGTGGGCGCAACGTCGGCCAATGTGCCGCCGTCGGCCAGCGCCGGCGGCCCGTTGCCGACCACCACCAAGGGCACGGCTTCGGTGGTGTGGGCGGTGTGGGGTTGGGCCGTGTCGGCGTCGCGCATGCGCTCCACGTTGCCGTGGTCGGCGGTGATCAGCATGCGCCAGCCGCGTTCCGCGGCCGTCGCTGCCAATCGGCCCAGGCATTGGTCCAAGGTTTCGACCGCGGCCACTGCGGCGTCGAATTGACCAGTGTGCCCCACCATGTCGCCGTTGGCGTAGTTGCAGACGATGGCATCAAAGCGCTCCGAGCGCATTGCGTCGATGAGGCCCCCGGTCAGCTCGGCGGCGCTCATTTCCGGCTTCAAGTCGTAGGTGGCGACCTTGGGGCTGGGCACCAGCAGGCGCTCCTCGCCGGGCAGGGCCTGCTCCCGGCCGCCGGAGAAGAAGAAGGTCACATGGGCGTACTTTTCCGTTTCGGCGGCCCGCAGTTGCCGTTTGCCAAGGTTGGAGAGATGCTCGCCGAAGGTGTTGGCCAGCATGGCCGGCTCGAACAGGCAGGGAACCTCAAGGTCCTCCGCGTAGCGGGTCAGGGTGGCGCCGTTCTCGACCGGGGTGAATCGGCGGCGGGGGAATTCGTCGAAATCCGCCTGCAGCAGAGCACGGCTCAGTTGCCTGGCCCGGTCGGCACGAAAGTTGGCGAACAGGATCGCGTCCTGCTCGGTGAGCACCGGTGCTGGACCGCCGGGAGCGCGCACTGCGGTGGGCTGGACGAACTCATCGGTTTCGCCACGCTCATAGGCGAGCCGCAGGGCTGCGGGACCGTCGACCGCATGGAACGGCGCCTCGCCATGAACGACCAGCTTGAAGGCCCGTTCAGTTCGCTGCCAGCGCTGGTCCCGGTCCATGGCGAAGTAGCGCCCGCAGACCGAGGCCACGCCGCCAGTGCCGAGTGTACGGAACAGGGCATCGGCTTGCTCCAGGGAGGCGGCTGCGCTGGCCGGCGGGGTGTCGCGCCCATCGAGAAAGGCGTGCAGGTGAATGGCCCCCGCGCCCTTGTCGCGCGCGGTGCGGATCAGCTGGAAAATCTGCCGCTCATGGGAATGGACGCCGCCGGGCGAGAGCAGGCCCAGAACGTGCAGGGCGCCGCCGGATCGCCGCAAGCCCTCAATGAGCGCTGCCAAGCGGGCGTTGCCCTCGAATTCGCCGCGCTCCATAGCGCGGTTGATGCGCGCTAAATCTTGGAGCACGACCCGCCCGGCGCCGATCACCATGTGCCCGACCTCGGAGTTGCCCATCTGGCCTGCGGGGAGTCCCACATCCACGCCGGAGCCGGAGATCAGGGTGTGCGGGCAGCGGGACAGGAAACCGTCCCAATTCGGCGTGTGTGCCGCAGCGACGGCATTGTCCGCCGCGTCCTCCCGATGGCCGAAACCGTCAAGAATGACGAGGATCAGTTTGTCGGGTGGGTTGTCGGCCACGGCATTCATAAGCAGTTGGCATGATATCCGCGAGCGGCGTCAGTTGAAACTGCGCGCCCGCTTTGCGGGCGCCAGGTTCGATAGGAAGTCGGAGATTGAGAAGGAGTTGGAATGGCTGAACGAGGACAAGGCGCGGCACTTGGAGGAGATTGGAAAGCCCACGGCGGCCCGAAGTCCGCCCCTTGCGTGGCCGTCAAGTCCGGTCAGTTCGTGCAGGTGCGGTTGCTGTTGCTCCAAGTCCCGCCGCCGTCGGTGCAGGCTTGCCGCTCAGCGGCGCATGTAGCGTAGCCTCTTGGGTCGGCAGCACATCCGGTGTTAAATGGATGTGGCGCCCACGGTGCGGGAGCCGTTCGGAAGCAGAACGTGGCAAACGGATTGAGATTGCTGTATCCGACATAGGGAGCGTACACCACGGCAACGTAATGCGCGTCAGGCTTGAGGCCGGTGAAGGTCCGTGACCCGCTTAGGATTCCTGTGCCTCCACTCAACTCACCAATCTGGTGGCCCCACACGACGCTTCCCGACTTGGCATCATTGCCCATCACGGCGACATCCACCCGTTTCGGGGTGCTAGGGGAAACTCTGTATTGCCCGCCGAAGGTGTGGTCATGGGCTATATCCAAAGAAACGGTTGCACTGTTTTGAGCAATTGCGGAAATCTGCAAAACGCAGTTAGGAAAGGCGCAGTTGGTGGTGTCTTGACTTGTCACCCCCGTGGTCCGGTTGTCTCCGGCCTCTGGCCTGCACGCGGCGTCGTTCCCGGTCGCCGCGGCCGCCAGCGCTGGAGGCGCGGCCATCAGCGTAGCCACCAGCGCGGCAGCGAGCGTCATTGTCAATGGCTTCATTGGGGGGCCTCCTAGTCCGTGGTTGGCATGGGTGCGTTCGGAGGCCGAAACCCTAATGCCCCC
>JAPOTD010000009.1 GCA_026709365.1 Gammaproteobacteria bacterium | reverse complement strand
GCGGCGTCGAAGCGGGCCGGCAGCTGCGCCACCGGGTTCGGGGCCTCGCCGGGGGTGACGGCGTAGAGCGTGTCCGGATTCAGGAAGGCCTCAAAGTTCACTAGCGCCAGATCGCTGTGGGGGTTGGCGGAAACGATGCTCAAGGTGCCGTTTTCCGGTAGCGGCACGGTTCGACGGCCCCACCCCGCCGCCTGCGGGCTAAGCTCCAGCAACTGCATCACCACATCCTCGGTGACGCCGACGTGCAGGCTGGAGCGGCCGACCCGCACCTGGGTGATGGCGCGCCGCGCAGTGGGGCGCACCAGCGTCTCAACATTCGCCAGCCGACCGGCCAGCAGGTCGCTCAGCGGCACGGCGAACAGGGCCCCGGCCGGAATCGGGGCGCCGGCCGGCTCGCCGGCCACCCCGGCGACGGGACGCCATTCGCTGCGGGTGAGGCCGATCAGGCGATCCTGAAACAGTCCGCGCCAGTCCACATCGGGTGGCAGCGGCAGCTTTTTTGGCGAAGGCTGTTGCGGCGACGGCTGTTGCGGCGACGGCCGCGGCGGGTTCCGCGCCGCGCCGCCCTCCTCCCCATCGAGTCCGGCGCCGCCGTTCAGCCCGTCGCCCAAAGCGTCGCCAAGATAGTAAACGTCCTCCGCAAAGAAGGTCGGCGCAGCGACGGCAAACGGGAAGGTGCCGAGCGCGTTTGCAACCACCGCGCCGCTGACCGCAACGTGGTCAGCGGGCACCTCAAGCAGCAGCCGCCTCGCCGACAACGGCTCGCCGCGGCGCCAGAGCCGCAACTCGGCCCCGTAGCCGGAGTCCGTAACCCTGAAGCCGTCGCCCGCCTTGGCGATCAGCAAGCGGTCCGCGTCCAGCCAAGCGACCGATTGCTTGGCTTCGGAACTGACGAAGCCGTCCTTTGCGAAGCGCTTGGCGTCGAGGTCGAACTCCCGCACGACCACCGCATCGCCCCCGCCCCGGGAGAGCATCAGCAAGCAGCGGCCGGCATCCGGCTCCAGGCATTCGGCACCCTTGTACACCCAGTTCTCGCCCTCGTCCTCGGCCAGTTGGTCGATGTCCAGCAACGTCTCCCACTGCGGTTCGCCAGCCAGGTAGGCTGACAGTTCGGCGCTGCGCAGCAGGCCGCGCACGTGTGCCTCGTCCTGCCAAAAGTTCAGCATCCGCCGACCGGCTTGGCGGGCGTAGGGGATGCGGTCGGTCGCGGCATAGACTGCGTAGGCGGCCTTCTCGATGGCGGCAAAGTGGGGGTCAGCGGTCAGCCGGGCCTCGGACGCCCAGTTTTGCGCCGCAACCCAAGCCAGCGCCCGCTCGCCCTCGACGTCCTCAAGCCAAAGATGGGGGTCGGCTGGCTCAGCGGCCAAGAGGCTGGCCCCGGCGAGAAGCAGGATGGGGAACGTGCGGCAAACGTCGGCGAGCAGCCGGTGGAACTGCCGAACTTCGAGTGCGCTCATGGCGGCGTCTCCGTTGCGGGGGCCGGGACTTCCTCAAAATCCTGCCTCAAGTTGAAACTGCGGAAGGCTGCCTTGCAGCCCCTGAATTGCACATCGACCGCGTCCATCGAGTCAAGCCAGCCGTGCGCGGCGCGGCCGCCGGCAGCGAGATGGCGATCCAAGGCGCCAATGGCTTCGACCCGTAGCAGGCAATGCAGCGGGTGGCGGCGCTCGCCGTCGTGAGCCGCGGCGACCAACGGGCCGGAATCGGCCGGCTGCGCCTCCAGAGCGGCGCGCAGGCGTTCGGCCAGATCGAGCGGAACCAAGGGCGCATCGCCCGGACACACGAGGGCCAAGGGCGTTGCGCAGCGCCGCAGTGCCGCCGCGATGCCGGCCAATGGACCTTGGTGCGGCGGCAGTTCATCGGCCACCACCGGCGCCAGCAGTCGGTATTCGTCGAAGTTGCGGTTGGCGCTGATCAGCAGTGCGCTCACCTGCGGGCGCAGCCGCTCGGCGGTGCGCGCCGCCAGCGTCCGCCCGCACCAAGGCAGCAGCGGCTTGTCAGCGCCGCCCAAGCGGCGGCCGCGACCGCCGCACAGGATGATGCCGGTGATTCCGCTCACAGGTCGAGGACCAGCTGGGCCGTGCGCGAGCGCGAGCAGCAGATCATCATCAGGTCGTTGCGCTGGCGCTCCTCAGCGGTAAGGATGTCGTCCTGGTGGTCGGGCAGGCCATCCAGCACCCGGGTCTCGCAAGCGCCGCAGATGCCGCTGATGCAGGAGTGGGGCGCATCCACTCCGGCGGCTTCCACCGCCTCCAGAATCGACTGTCCGGCAACGATCGGCAGGGTCAGGCCTGACTTTGCCAGCACGACTTCAAAGTCCCCTTCGACGTTCACTTGCGGCTCTGCTCGGTGACCTGCACTGCCACTTCGAGCGTTTGCTCGCCGCCGCCCTGAATGAAGCCAGTGGTGGGGCTGACGTCGCCATAGTCCCGTCCCCAAGCCAAGGAGACGTGCGATTGGTCCGGCTGTAGGTTGTTGGTGGGGTCGAAGTCGGTCCAGCCGAACTTCGGGCACCAGACGGAGAACCAGGCGTGGGAGGCGTCCGAGGCATTGCCCTCGGCGGCTCCTTGACGACGGATGTTGCGCACGTAGCCGCTGACGTAGCGGGCGGCCAAGCCGTAGGTGCGCAGGCAGGCAATGGCGACATGGGCGAAGTCTTGGCAGACGCCTTGGCGATGGCTGAAGACCTCCGCCACTGGCGTGTTCACGCTGGTGACGCCTTCGCAGTACTCGATGGAATTGAAGATGCGTTCGCACAGCCTCCAGCCTATGTCCAGCACGGAACGGCGCGGGGCGAACAGGTCGCGGCAAAAGTCCAGGGCGCCGTCGAGCGTCACTCCAGGCGAGGGATAGCAGAACTGGGCGGCCTCCCAACTCGGTTCGTCGATGGGCGCTTGCAGGCGCTTCGCGGTGTGCTCCCAACTCCGGCCGGCCTGCAGGTCGATGCGGTCGGCGGGCGCCAGTTCGATCTGCGCTTCCGCCTTGATGTCGAGCGCCCGGTGCTCCTCAAGAATCAGCAGCGCGGTGAGTTGGTTGCCAAAGGCGTCCATGTGGGTGGCCATTTCCTGGGGCTGCGGCGAAACCTCGATGCGCGTCGATAGGACGCGCTGGCCGGGGGCCTCACGCGGCGTCAGGCGCAGCAGCTGACGCGACTGGCTGACCGGAAGTTGGTAGGCATAGCGGGTCCGGTGCGACAAGGCCAGCGTCGCGGTCATGTCGGCGAGGGGATTTCCATTAGGCAGGGACACCTTCACGATGAAACGTTTGTTGCGGCGGCATCAACGGCTTGGCCACGGCGGGCGGCCCCTCCTCGGTGGCCGGCGAGGCGACCAGCGCCGTCTCGCCGCCCGCGTCGGCCGACCGCACGACGCCGATGGACTGGCGATCCAAGCCGGGGATGGAAACGTCAAGCTGCACGGGCGAATTCGTCAGTAAGCCGTATGTGGATGGCCGGAGTATAACGCCGCAGTGTGGCCACCCGACGGCAGAGCGGTTGGACGGCTCACCGTCAAGGCGCGCCCGCGAGGCGGGCGCGTTGGAGTTTCGCTGCGCGAAACCCCGGCACCGTTGCGCGGGTCAGGCTCCGAAATGTTTCTGAGCCCGCACAGCGCGCTTGTCCGGAGTGAGGACGACGAGAAACCTGGGCTGCGGACACAGTGGCTGCGGACACACGACTGGACGGCTGCGCACACGGTTCCGGGACACACACTACGCGGCTCCCGGACACACAACTTTCGTCGGCTCGCGGACACACAACTAAACCTCACGGTTCCGGGACACACACACTCGGCAGCGGGACACACACTTGCGACTGCGGGACGGCCGCAGGACACACGGCCTCCGCAGAATGGCCCGCAAACGCCCTACAGTTCCCGCACCACCCGGAAACCGCGTGTGTCCGAGGGACGGTCGTAGCTCTCGCGGAACGATGGCTTAAGTTCATCGCCGACGGAGTCCCAAGCGCTGCCGCGGGCGATGTGGTAGCCGCAGCCGCTGGGACCGCAGTCATTGACCCACTCCGCCACGTTGCCAAATAGATCATGCACGCCAAGGGTATTGGCTTGGAAGGAGCCAACCGGGGCGCTGCGGACGAAGCCGTCGTCACAGTCGATGACCTGCCACTGCCGAAACACTTGGCCGAGCGACCGGTCGGCGAT
>JAPOTD010000074.1 GCA_026709365.1 Gammaproteobacteria bacterium | reverse complement strand
TACCGAAAGCACCGGCTTCTGCAACGTCACCGGCGGCAGCCGCACCACCTTCGCCACTGGCATGGCCGTGGTGCAGGCTTGCGAGGACATCATCGCCCAGTGCAAGTCTCGGGCGGCCGCCACTTGGGGCATGGACGAGGAGCAGGTGGAGTGGCAGGACGGCCAGGCGGTTCCGGCGCCCGGCGTGAACGCCGACGTCAAGCCCCTGAGCCTAGCGGACCTCGCGGCCAGCGCACCCAAGACCGGCGGTCCGATCCTGGGCCGGGCATCGTTGAACGCCCAAGGCGCGGGGGCCAGCTTCGCCATCAATTTCGGCGATGTGAAGGTGGATGCGGAAACCGGCGCCGTCGAGGTGCTGTCCTTCACCGGCATTCAGGATGCCGGCAAGGCCATCCATCCGGCCTACGTGGAGGGGCAGATGCAAGGTGGCGCGGTCCAAGGCTTGGGGTGGGCGCTCAATGAGGAGTACATCTACGACGCGAATGGCGTGATGGAGAACGCAGGCTTCCTGGACTACCGGGTGCCCGTGGCTTCGGACTTGCCGATGATCGACACGGAAATCGTTGAAGTGCCCAATCCGAGCCATCCCTACGGGGTGCGCGGCGTCGGCGAGACGCCCATCGTCGCCCCGCTGGCGGTTGCCTCCAACGCGGTGCGCGACGCGACCGGCGTGCGCATCAACGACCTGCCGCTGTCGCCGCCGCGCGTACTGGCGGCGCTTGGCGGCGAATAGGTGTCAAGCGGGCGCAGGTGGCCACGGTCGTCTTCCCCGATCACCTGCTCGCCCACACCGGGGGCGAGCGGGAGATCGAGGTGGCGGCGGCCAGCTACCGGGATCTTTTGGCTGCGCTGGAGAGGCGCTGGCCCGGGGTTGGCGAGCCGCTGAACAGGGCCGCGGTGGCCATCGACGGGCAGATCTACCAGGACGCCTTCCTGGAGCCCATCGGCGCCGACAGCGAGGTCTTCTTCATGTCGCGCATTGAGGGCGGTTAGCCTTCAGGCGGAGGGCATCTTGATACCCGTGATCTGCGCCAGTTCCCGAATCGCCTGATCCTCCACCACCACCTTGATGGTTCGCATGCCAAGCTGACGGGCGGGCTTTAGGTTGACGCCAAGGTCGTCGAGGAAGGCGCAGGCGTCGGGGGCGACGCCGAGCCTGTCACAAGTCAGGCGGTAGATCTCCGGGTTCGGCTTGCGGATGCCCTCGACGCTCGACTCCACCACGAGGTCGAACAGCGCCATGACGGCTTCGGTTCGCTTGCGCTTGGCGTCACTGGTGGCCATCGCCGGCCCCTTGCCGGACTTGACGTTGTTGGTGATGCAGGCCACCTTGAAGTGCGCCTTGCAGCGCTTTAGCGCCTCGACCATGCGCGGCCGCAGGTCGCCGCTGAGCAGCGCGATGACGTCCCGTCCTGGCACCCTGCACCCCTTTGCTGCCGTCTCGGCGGCGAACGCCGCGTCGAACTCCGTCAAGGTTAGCTGAGCCGACTCGAATCGCGCCCAAGCATTGCTTTCCGGATTGGTGGCGTTGACGCCGCGAATGAAGTCCTTGGGCAGCCCGTGGGCCTGCTCGTAGCGGCTGAATGCCTCGAACGGCGAGGTCGTCAACACGCCGCCGAAGTCCCAGATGACGGCTTCAATGGTTCCCATGCGGCTTTGACCTCCTAGCAAAAAAGGCGAATACTACCCTTGATTTCGGGGATGAGGGCGTTAAGCCACTGCTTGGGGTCACGGCCTTGGAATCCGTTGGCGTTGAGGGGATCCCCAGAATCAACGGCTGAAGAAGCTCCCTTCGGTTCGCTTGAGGAGCCTCCGCCCGGTTGCCTTGGAGCCTGCGCCGCAGGCTCCAAGGGCCGGGCAACAGCCTTCAGTTTCCCTAGTTTAAGCAAAGGACGGCATGATGGACTTGCAGGACGGCGTGGTCATTGTCACCGGCTCATCAAGCGGCGTCGGGGCGGCCTGCGCCCGGCAGTTGGCCGAGTTGGGCTGTCACTTGGTCATCAACTACGCCCACAACGAAGCCGGGGCCAAGCGCACGGAAGCGGAGTGCCATGCCCTTGGCGTTGAAACCGAGGTAGTGCGGGCCGACGTGAGCGACGATGCGGACTGCCGCAAGCTGGTCGCGGCGGCGGAATCGAGGTGGGGACGGCTCGATGGCCTGGTCAACAACGCCGGCACCACCAAGTTCTGCGCCCACGACGACTTGGCGGGCTTGGACAAGCAGGACTTCCTGCGCATCTACGGCGTCAACGCGGTGGGCCCCTACCAGATGGCCCGCGCCGCCGCGCCCCTGATGCGGCGTGGCGGCCGCGGCAGCATCGTCAACGTGGCCTCCATCGCCGGGGTCATGGGAGTGGGCAGCTCCATTGCCTACGCCGCCTCGAAGGGTGCCTTGATTACCCTGGGCCTATCGTTGGCGCGGGTTTTGGGGCCGGAGATCCGGGTCAACACGGTCTGCCCAGGCTTCATTCAAGGGGATTGGCTGGCCGAAGGCATGGGCCAGGAGGCCTATGACCGGGCCAAGGCACATCTGGAGCGGAACACCCCGCTGCGCCTGACCACCACGCCTGACACCGTTGCCGAGGGCATTCTCCTCTTCCTCACCGGCGCCGGCGTGGTCACCGGCGAGACCCTGATCCTCGATGGCGGCCACCACCTGATGCAGACGCCGATGGCGCGGCGCTGAGCGCTGCGGCGCCGCAGCCGTGAACCCAGCCTTCCCGGACTTCCACGGGATCATTGGAGAGGGCTAGCTGGGGCGCGGATGACGGCATCGGGCCGGCTTCAATGGCTGAGGTTCGCTCCCGGCAGACAACGCCGGGTCTCGGTCAATTGCAGTGGCCGTCCCGCCGCTTAGCCGGAATGCTGCGCTTGCAGCTGGCCAGGCCGGAAGTGGCAGTAGAAGCGGCTGCCCTTGCCAACCTCGCTTTCGATCTGCAGTTGGCTGTTGTGCCGCATGAGCACATGCTTGACGATGGCCAGCCCCAAGCCGGTGCCGCCCCGTACGCGCCCCCCCGCCCGATCGACGCGGTAGAAGCGCTCGGTCAGCCTTGACAGGTGCTCGGGCGCGATGCCCACGCCGTCGTCGCAGACCTCCAGCACGGCTCCGTTGTCGCCGCAGTCCGTCCAACTGACGTTGACGTTGCCGCCCTGGGGACTGTACTTGATGGCGTTGGCGATCAGGTTGCTGCAGGCGCTGTGCAACTCCTTCTCGATGCCGAGCAGCCGCAAGTCGCAGGACATGCGCTGGTTGATCCGGTGGCGCTTGCCGGCCAAGCCCGCCAAGTCCTCCACCACGCCGTCCACCAACTGCTTGACATCGACCGCGGCCAGGTCACTGGGCTCGGGCGTGGGGCTCGACTCCAGCCGAGTGAGCACGAGCAGGTCATCGACCAGGGTCTGCATGCGATGCGTTGGCGAGGCCAGCTTACGTACCAGCTGGCGCAGGGTTGCGTCATCCAACTCCTCGTCCTCAATGACCTCCAAGTAGCCGACGATGATGGTCAGCGGGGTGCGCAGTTCATGGGAGACGTTGGCCACGAAGTCCTGCCGCATGCTCAACAGCCGATTGAGATGGGTCACGTCTCGGGCCAGGATGAGATCCTGGTCCTTGGCCACGGGCACGCGGCGCAGTTCCAAGCGTTGGCCCTCGACGAACGGGGAGCTGAACTCCGCGGTTGCGTCCGGCGTTTGCTGCTCCAGCAACCGGATGGCTTCTGGGTGCCGCAACAGGGTGCCTAGGTGGTTGCCGGTGTCCTCGCGATTCAGGTGCAGCAGGAGCACTGAGGCGTTGTTGAAGTTGACGATGTTGCCTTGTGGGTCCACCAGAATGGCGGCATCCGGCAGCGCCGCCGTCAGACCGCGGAAGTGGGACGTCTGCCGCAGGGCCTCGCGCGTTCGCCGTCGCGCCTGCTTCAAGGACCGACGCAGGGAGCGGCTGGCCTGCTGCAGCCCCTCGTTCGCGAACTTGGGACGCCGCAGCGGATTCTTGGCCCAGCGCACGAACTTGCGCAAGTCCCGATGCTGGTAAACGAGCCCGACCGTGGCCACGGCGAACAACGCCCACCCCGGGATGCCGAGCGGGAGGCCGATGGCGAGGGCGGCCAGCGCCAGCGCTGCGGCGGCAAGCAGTTCCTTGCGGCTGTAGAGATCCATCAGGCGGGGCTGAATCGATAGCCCACGCCGCGCACGGTTTGAATGAGGTGGTCGGTGCCGTGGGGCTTGAGCGTCTTGCGCAGGCGCAGCACGTGCACATCGACCGTGCGTTCCTCGACATAGATGCTGCGGCCCCATGCACGATCGAGGAGTTGGGCCCGGTCAAAGGCGCGATTCGGATTGCGCATGAACAACTCCAGCAAGCGGAACTCGGTAGGCCCGACCTTCACCGCCTGTCCATCGACGGAGAGCTTGTGCGCCTTTAGGTCCAAGCGCATGGGGCCGCAGGCGATGACACCGCTGTCCGGCGTTCCGGTGCGCCGCAGCAGCGCCCGCATGCGGGCGGCGAGCTCCTTTGGCGAGAAGGGCTTGGTGAGGTAGTCGTCCACGCCGGAGTCAAAGCTCTTGAGCTTGTCGGTCTCCTCGCCGCGCGCGGTGAGCATGATCATCGGCAGGTGGGCCGTGTGCTCGTCCCGCCGCAGCTGGCGGGCGAGTTCCACGCCGCTCATGCCCGGCAGCATCCAATCGATGATGAGCAGCGCCGGCAGCGGGCCGTCAAGTTGACGCAGCGCTGACTCGGCGCTGTCCGCCTCGCAGACGCTGAAACCCGCCCGGGTCAGCGAAAAGTTGAGCATCTCGCGAATCTCGAGCTCGTCTTCAATGACCAGAACCTTGCTGTCCATGCTGGTGCCTGCGGGAGGATGGCTTGGCGGCATTACAAGACACAATTATGACGAATCCGTGACGGCAAAACACGCACCCGCGGAGCGGGTGAACACATCGAACCCGACCCGACGCAACCGGCACGGAGTTTCGCGCCAGCGAAACTCCAACGCACCCGCAAAGCGGGTGCGCATTCCCGGCCAAACTGTGTTACAACATGGCGCTTCGCAAGGCTGGGAGAAAAAAGCCATGGGACAGCAAATCGCGTTGCGCTCCGCGGACGGGTTCGAGTTGGGCGCTTGGGAATCGATGCCGGCTGGCGCGCCGAAGGGCGGCGTGGTGGTCATTCAGGAGGTCTTCGGGGTCAACGGCCACATCCGTGCGGTGGCTGACGGCTATGCGGAGGCTGGCTACGCGGCCGTTGCGCCGCAGATTTTCGACCGCGTGGAGCCGAACGTGGAGCTTGGCTACGAGGCGGCGGACATGGGGCGGGGCATTGAGCTCGCGTTTCAGAAGCTGCAAATGCCCAACACCCTGGCGGACATCCAAGCTGCCGTCAATCACGCCTCGGCGCATGGCTCGGTCGGGGTGGTGGGCTACTGCTTCGGTGGCTTGCTGACTTGGCTGGCGGCTTGTGAATTGACTGGCGTGGCCGCCGCCGCCTCCTACTACGGGGGCGGCGTGGCCGGGGAGGCGGCGCGCTCGCCGAAGTGTCCGGTCATCATGCACTTCGGGGAGCTCGATGCCCACATTCCGATGTCCGACGTGGATCAGGTGAGGTCCGCCCAGCCGGATGTCCCGGTTTACGTCTATCCGGCGGACCACGGCTTCAACTGCGACCATCGCGGCAGCTATGACGCGCCGAGCGCCGACTTGGCCCGCCAGCGCACCTTGGCGTTCTTTCAGGAACGCCTGGGTTGATCCGAAAACTGCTTGGTCCGAAAACTGCCTTGACAAGGCAAAACCGTTTGTTGATGCTTTGCCGACATTGGAAGGGGGCGGCGCATCTGGCATGGACATCAGGCCGGGATACATCCAAGAGGAGCGCGTCAACCACCGATGGTTGGGCTGCCAGTCGGCCTGCGGGTGACAGCGACGCCCGGGCGGTTGCGCCAAGGTGCGCGGCGGGCTTGACGGGCTGCTGCCGATTTAATTCACTTTCCTAGGAAGACGTATGAGAAACAGATGCCACGGTTGGCTTTCCTCGTTGATGTTCTTTATGGCCGTGAGCGCAGCCGGCCCTGCCGCAGGGGCCACTTTGGCGGACATCTATCAGGTCGCGGAGCGCATCAACCAGCAAGCCAAGACCTCCCAAGCCCGGATTGACGCGCTCACTGAGGAGACCCACAAGCTCCTCAACGACTACAAGACCGTGCTCAAGGAGATTGAGGGGCTGCGCGTCTATAACCGGCAGTTTGAAAGGCAAATTGCCAATCAGGAACGGGAGATGACCCAGCTGACCGAGTCCATCGATCGGGTGACGATCATCGAGCGCCAGATCACGCCGCTCATGCTGCGCATGATCGACGGCCTTGAGCAGTTCGTGAACCTGGACCTGCCCTTTCTGCTCGATGAGCGCAACGACCGCGTGGAGCGGCTGCGGGAGATGATGGATCGGGCCGATGTCGCCGTCTCGGAAAAGTTCTCGCAGGTGCTGCGCGCCTTTCAGATCGAGAACGAGTACGGCCGCACCATGGAAGCCTACGGCGACACCATCAACGTCGATGGCGTGGACCGCAAGGCGGACATCCTTAAGGTGGGCCGCGTCGCCTTGGTCTTCCAGACTCCCGACGGCGAGGAGACCGGCATGTGGAACAAGGTTGACAACCGTTGGGAGGTGGTCGGCGACGAGTTCACCACCCCGGTTCGAAACGGCATCCGCATGGCGCGCAAGCAGTTGTCCGTGGACATGATTACGCTCCCGATCACCGGACCGGAGGTCTAACCGATGAAATCAGCCAATCGAGTCATTCTGGCTTGCTCCGCAGCGGCGGGGATGCTGCTGTTCGCCGCCTTCGGCACCCAGGCCGCGGAGGAGTCCGGCGGCTCGGCCAGCACCTTGCAGGTGAATCAGGCCGACAGCCTTGACGAGCTGCTGCGCAACGTTGAGCAGCGGCGGGTGGTGGAGTCCGCTGAGCACCGCGAGCGCGAGCAGCGCTTCCAGAACGACAAGGCGCGCCAAGCGCAAATGCTTGACGATGCCAAGGCGGAGCGGCGGCGTGAGGAACGGCGCTCGGACCGGCTGGAGACCCAATTCAACGAAAACGAAATCCGCATCGGCGACCTTCAGGAGCAGCTTGATCGGCGTCTCGGCTCCCTGCGCGAGCTGTTCGGCGTTCTGCAGCAGGTGGCCGGCGACACCCGCGGACTGTTTGAAGGCTCCCTGATCTCCGCCGAGTTCCCCAACCGCGGCGATTGGCTGGGCCAACTGGCGGCGAAGATGGGCACCGCCAGCCAACTGGCCACCATTGAGGAGATGGAGGATCTTTGGTTCGAACTGCAGCGTGAAATGACCGAATCCGGTCGCATCGCCCGCTTTCCGGCGACCGTTACGCTGTTGAGCGGGGAGCAGAAGGAGACGGACGTGGTGCGAGTCGGCGCCTTCGCGCTGATTGGCGACGGTGAGTACCTCAACTACGATCCCGACGACGGGGCCATCGTCGAATTGGCGCGCCAACCGGCAGCCCGCTTCACCAACACCGTGGAGGATCTTGAGGCGGCCGGCGTTGGCGAGGTGGTCCCCTTGGCCGTGGATCCCACTCGCGGCTCCCTGCTGTCCCTGCTCATTCAGGCGGCCACCGTGGGCGAACGGGTTGGCTCGCCGTTCGGCGGCATCGCCAAGGGCGAGTGCTACTTGCCGTTCTGCGACGGCCAAGGCGGCTATGTGGGTGCGGTCATCATCCTCGGCGGCATCATCGGTGTGCTGCTGGCCGTTGAACGCCTGATCACGCTGTCGGTCACTGGCGCCCGGGTCAATGCCCAGAAGCGATCCGATGAGCCCAGCGAGGGCAACCCCCTTGGCCGTGTGCTCAACGTTTACCATCAAAACACCAACGTGGACGTCGAGACCTTGGAATTGAAGCTTGGCGAGGCGATCTTGGGCGAGACGCCCAAGATAACAAGGAACATCACGCTCATTCAGGTGATTTCCGTGGTCGCGCCGCTGCTCGGGCTGCTCGGCACGGTGATCGGCATGATCCTGACCTTCCAAGCCATCACCTTGTTCGGCACCGGCGATCCGAAGACAATGGCCGGCGGCATTTCCACGGCCTTGATGACGACGGTGCTCGGCTTGTGCGTGGCCATTCCCACCACCTTGCTGCACGCCATCGTCGCCCAGCGCAGCCGCTCGGTCATTCACGTGCTTGAGGAGCAGACCCAGGGCTTGATCGCCGAGCACGCCGAAAAGTCAGGCCGAGCGCTGGAGTAGGGCGTCACGATGCTAGGCGACGCCTATCTGGCCATCGTCCTGTTCATGGAGCAGGGCGGCAACGTGCTCTTTCTCATTGCCGCCCTGACCTTCCTGATGTGGACATTGATCTTCGAGCGCATGTGGTACTTCCTCTCCCAGCACAAACTGGTGGTTCAGGAGGCCGCGGACTTGTGGGAAAGCCGTCCGGAGCGGCGTTCATGGAGTGCCCACCAGATTCGGGACCGCATCATCTCCGAAGCCTCGGATCGCATCACCGGGAGCCTGCCGCTCATTCAAACCTGCGTGACCCTGTGCCCGCTGCTTGGGTTGCTGGGCACGGTCACCGGCATGATCTCGGTTTTCGACGCCATGGCCACCCAAGGCGGCAACGCCCGCTCCATGGCCGCCGGCGTCTCGATGGCCACCATACCCACCATGTCCGGCATGATCGCGTCCCTGTCGGGCCTGCTTGGCAGCACCTTCGTCAAGCGGAAAGTGGATTTCGAGGTCGAACTGTTTGAGGACCACTTGACCATGGACAACTGAGCGTTTCGCCAAGCGATACGGCATAAGCCAACAGGAGCAAAACGATATGGCGCGTCGGTCAAACCGATTTTCCCGTACCGATGAGGACTCGGACATCAACTTGACCCCCATGCTCGACGTGGTGTTCATCATGTTGATCTTCTTCATCGTCACGGCCACCTTCATCAAGCAGGCTGGCATTGACATCCTGCGTCCGGACGCCGACACCGCGGAGCAGAAGCCGACGGTCAGCGTGCTGGTCGCCATCGGCCCCAACGGCGACATTTGGATCGACAAGAAGAAAGTGGACTCAACGGCGGTTCGAGCCCACATTGAGCGCCTCCATGCGGAGAACCCGAAAGGCGGCTTGGTGATCCAATCCGACCGGGAGGCCAAGTACGGACAATTGAAGGCGGTTCTGTCGGCGGCCCGCGCTGCGGGCCTCACCGAAGTCGCCATTTCCACGGAGGTGTAGCATGTTGATGCGATTCGGTTTTGCGGTGGCCTTGGGCGCCGTTGCCACCTTTGGCCTGTTCCTGCTCATGCAGGCGCTCATCAAAAGCGACAAGAGCCCCTTCGATGACGGCGTTTCCGGCAAAATTGTGGACTTCGTCCGGGTTGAGGACGACATCTCCATTGAGACCAAGCAGCGCAAGCCCAAGCCGCCGCCGCCGCCGGATGAGCCGCCTCCGGACATGCCCCGGCCGGATTTCGATGCCTCCGAAGTCTCCCAAGGCGTCGAATTCGGCGCGGTGGACATTCAGGTGGAAGTCGATCCCGGCGGCACCGGGGGTTTCAGTTCCGACGGCGAGTACCTGCCCATTGTCAAGGTGGCCCCGGTGTATCCGCGCCGGGCGCAAACCCGAGGCATCGAGGGCTACGTCCTGCTGGAGTTCGTCGTCACCCGCACCGGCGGGGTGCGCGATCCGGTGGTGATCGAGTCCAAGCCGCCGGGCATCTTCGACCGCGCCGCCGTCAACGCCGCGCTCAAGTTCAAGTACAAGCCCAAGGTCGTGAACGGCGAACCGATTGACGTGGCCGGGGTGCGCAACCGCATCACCTTTGAGTTGCAGGACGGCTGATTCGGCTGGAACGAGTTTCACTGTGCGGAAGGAACGGAAGGAGCAGGAGCGAAACATGACGAGTGTGGAACGCTTTGGAATGGCAAGGCGCATCGGTGGCGTTGCCGCCGCTTTGACGGCGACGCTGGTTCTCCTGTTTGGCATTCAGGTGTCGCCCGGCCTCAAGCTCGGTGGCGTTGCGTCGGCTTTCGGCCAGGAGGATGAGCAGCCCCGCCAGAAGACCCGCCGGGTGCCGTCCATGAGCGAGGCCACCTTCAAGAAGCTGGCCGAGGCGCAGGAGTTCATTGACGCCACGGATCTCAATGGCGCGCAAGCGGTGCTGCAAGGCATGCTTGACCGTTGCCGCACTGGTCGCAGCTGCCGCTACAACGGCAACGAAGTGGGGCAGATTCACAACATGCTCGGCTTCGTCCACTTCTCTAAGGAGGACTATGGCGCGGCCATTCGCCACTATGAGGAAGTCCTTAAGCAGGGGGAGGACATTCCGGAGGGTCTGGAGACCACCACCCTATACACCCTGGCGCAGCTTTGCTTCGTGGATGAACGTTACGACGACGCCCTGCGCTACATGGAGATCTGGATATCCAAGGCCAACAATCCGGGACCGGAACCGCATATCTTCATGGGGCAGGTGTACTACCAAATGCAGGATTACGCCAGCGCCGTCGGCCAGATCGAACGCGGCATCGCCGTCGCCAAGGAGCGCGACACCGCCGTCAAGGAAAACTGGTGGGCGCTGCTCAACTTCTTATATTTTGAATTGGAGAATTGGCCCAAGGTTCTGGAAATTCTGGAAATTCTGGTGCGGGACTTCCCCAAGCGGGACTATTGGATACGCCTTGCCGGCATCCAAGGCCAGGAAGGCATGGGCAAGCAACAGGTCTATACCATGATGGCCGCCTACGAAGCTGGGTTCCTGACCCGCGAGTCGGACCTGACCACCTTGGCCGGTTTGCTGATGCAGGAGGAGGTGCCCATTCGCGCTGCGGCGGTCATGGGCCAGGGATTTGGCGACGAGATCATCGAGCGCACCGACAAGAACCTGCGAGCCTTCGGGCAGGCCTACCAGCTTTCCCAGGAGGTGGACAAGGCCATTCCGGTCTTCGAGGAGGCCGCCCAGCTGGCTGATGACGGTAGAATTTACGAGAGCCTGGCGCAGCTCTACTTGGAGGACGACCAGTTCGACCGGTGCGTTGCAGCGGCTTCCAACGCTTTGGACAAGGGTGGATTGCGCAAGGCGCAGAGTGTGCAGATTGTGCGCGGCATGTGCGACTACAATCGCGACCGCCTAACGTCGGCCCGCACCTCCTTCGTGGCTTGCCGCAACGAGTCCCGGCGTGTGCGCGACCAGTCCAACCAGCGCATCTGCCAGCAATGGATCACCTACATCGACCGGGAAGCCACTCGCCGCCAGCAGCTCGCTTCGGCGCTCTAGCAACGGTGCGGGAAGCGCGGTTGCTCGCGTTTCCCGTTCCCATGTCCTAGTGTTTACCGGAATTGTCCAAGGACTGTGCGAAGTGGCCTCGGTGGCGGACCAGCCGGGGCTGCGGCGCATGCGCATCCAGATCGGCGATCTTTCCCAAGGCTTGGCTCTTGGGGGATCCGTGGCGGTCAACGGCGTTTGCCTGACGGCCACTGGCGTTGAGGCGGGCAGTGCCTGCTTTGACGTGGTTCGCGAAACCCTCGACCACACCAATCTTGGTGCGCTTGCCCCAGGCAGCCGAGTCAATGTGGAGCGCTCCTTTCGGGTCGGCGACGAGATCGGCGGGCACATCCTCTCCGGCCACATCGTTGGCACCGCACTGGTGGATGCCATTGAGGAAGGCGAGAACGAGCGCAACCTGTGGTTCCGCGTGGAGGCCGATTGGCTGCGCTTCCTGCAGCACAAGGGCTTCGCCGCACTCGACGGCGCAAGCCTCACGATCGCCGCCGTGGAGGCGTCAGCCCGGCGCATCAAGGTGAGCCTGATTCCCGAGACCATCGCCCGCACCACCTTGGGGTCAGTGGCTCAGGGGGACCGGGTGAATCTGGAAATTGATTCCCAAACCCGCGCCATCGTTGAAACCGTCGAGCGCATGCTTAAGGAGCGGGGAACCCCGCTGTGAGCGCCGCCCTCGCATTCCATGACCGCCTCCGACAGGCTTGGTCGCACAGCGGTTCGCTGATCTGCGTGGGCTTGGATCCGGTTCGCAGCCGCCTGCCCGCCGCCTTGCGCCAATCCCCGCTCGCCTTGCGCGACTTTTGCTGCGCCATCGTCGAGGCCACCGCCGATCTGGTCTGCGCCTTCAAGCCCCAGGCGGCGCACTTCGCCGCCGAGGGCGCGGAGGATCAACTGGCCAGCCTCATCGCCTTCATTCACCAGCGCTGGCCGGACGTGCCGGTCATTCTCGACGCCAAGCGCAGCGACATCGGTGCCACGGCCGAGTTTTACGCCAAGGAAGCCTTTGAGCGCTACAACGCAGATGCCGTGACCATCAACCCTTATCTTGGCGAAGAGAGCATTCGCCCTTTCCTAAGCTATCCAGGGCGCGGCGTGGCCCTGCTTTGCCGTACCAGCAACGCCGGCAGCGGCTGGCTGCAGGCGCATCCCCTTGATGCGCCCCTGTACCTGCGCGTTGCGGCGGCTGCCAAGGAGTGGAATCGCGACGGCAACCTAATGCTGGTGGCCGGCGCCACCCACTCCGAAGAGTTGGCCCGGATTCGTGAAGCTGTCGGCTGCATGCCGCTGCTGGTTCCGGGCGTCGGCGCCCAAGGGGGCGACTTGGCGCAAGCGCTTGCGGCCGGCTTGGATGCCGACCGCCAAGGGCTCATCATCAATGCCTCGCGCTCGGTGCTCTATGCAGGCGCTGACGGCAACGAAGCTCGCTTCGAGGAAGCGTCCCGCGAAGCGGCGCTGGCGTTGCGGCGCGAGGTCAACGCACTCCGGGACCATCGGGGTGCGGCTGATTGAACTGGCGCAACGGCTTTTTCCTCACATGCCCCTAAACCAGATTCAGTCAACGAAATTGGGCGGAGTTCCTTGGTTCATTTCTAGGACGGGGCACCCTCGCTCCGGGAATCCGCTGGGTTCGGGCGACGACCCACGGAGCGAGGGCGTCCCGCCCTCGATTGGAAATCCGCCGGGACAACGCAGCGGGTTTGCGCACTCACTCAGCATCTGCTGAAGCGTGCTTACAGGCATGTCTCCTTAAACCACAGAGGCACGGTGGCGCGGGCGTGCTCCAAGTCCTTGCGGTCGTCGATCTCGCACCAGTCATGGCTGCCGGTGGTGACTACGCCCACATGGCCTTGGGCGGCCAAGGCGTCGATGGCGGACAGATACCAACGGCCCAAGGTGGACTCCACGGCCATCATCGATTCAAGCCGCTCCCGGAAAAGCCTAGGGCCGTCACCTTGGAAGCGGATCATGCCGATGGACTCGCCGTGAACCTCGCTGGCGGGCAGCTTCTTGTCCACCTGCTTGAGTTCGTTGCCGCAGACGATCACCTTCATGTCGTCATCGTCGTAGCCGTCCTTGAGGTTGGTGACCAAGGTGATGGGATGGTCGTCCGGGCTGTTGATCAGCCGGGCAAAGACCTCGGGCTCGAACAGGGTGTCGCCGTTGACGATGACGAACGGGTCGGTCATTTCATGGCGCACCACCCAGCAGGTGCCAAGATTGTCGCAGTGGGCGTAGAAGGGATTGTGGGCCGTGCGAACGACAAGTTTGGCATAGCCGTCGATGAGTTGGCCGATGAGCCCCGCGCGAAAGCCCGTGGCCACCACCACTTCGGTGGCACCGGCGGCCGCCAATGCCTCCAACTGCCAGCCGAGCACGGTTCGTTCGCCCAGCATCAAGGCGCACTTGGGACGGCCCTCGGTCAACGGCAGCAGCCGCTTGCCTTGGCCGGCGGAAAGAACGATCACTTTCATCGTTCCAGTTTAATCGATTTGCCTTGATGCCGGGTTGAAGCCGCCCATGAATCAGATGCGCAGCATCCCGACCGAGGGCGCACTTCAGAAGCCCAACTTGGGGCAGGACACCAAGGAGCCTCTCTGATTAAGTCCGGGAAGATCAGAGCGCCCCACGGCATCTGCGGCCTGAATTCCGCTCCGCCTCCGGATGGAGCGCCGCCTCGCGGGACCGTTTCGATCCGCAAGTCGTGAAGCGCTGGACGAACGGGACTTGGTCAGAGGCTCCCTAAGGACGACGGATGTCCCGTGCGGCAAGCAGATGCGCACCCGCGAAGCCGGCGCGGTTGGAGTTTCGCTGGCGCGAAACTCCGCGCTCCTCGCTTAGGCCAGATTCGATATTTTTTTGAGCTCGCGCAGCAGATGGGCCTTCAAGCGGTGCGCCAATGCCAGGATGGTCAGGGTGGGGTTGGCCCAGCCGGCAGTGGGGAACACGGAACTGCCAAGGATGTAGAGGTTGGGATAGCCGTGGGCGGCGCAGCTGCGGTCAACTACCCCATCAGTCGGGTCGGCGCTCATGCGGGTGGTGCCCGCATGGTGATAGCCGCCGATGGGGTGGTTGCCCACCGTGTCGTCCACGGGCCAATCGAGGCCGGGTTCATCCAGCCAAGGCGAGGGCTCCAAAATGCCCAAATCGAGGCGCGCCAACTCTTCGTTCAGGGCATCTGCCAGCTCCCGCAGAGTGTGCTTGTCCTGTTCGCCAAGCCGCCAATCCAAGTTCGCCTTGGCGCAGCCGAGCGCATCCTTGCGCGTGGAGAGCAGGACGCGGCTGGCGGGATTGGGCGCCTGTTCAGCGCGGATCATGACGCTGAGTTGGAAGTCCTGCAGCCGCATCAGGCCTCGGGTGACGAGCGGACGCAGGGATCGCGCATAGGCGAATCGCAGCCCGCGGTAGGCATGCCAGAGCCGCCGGTTGCCGCGTCCGGGCGTCAGCTGGTGCTTCAGTGCCTGATAGGCCTGCCGGGCGCGGGGCACGCCCGCTTCGGGATTGCGCTGCCACTTGAAGGTCAAGGCGGTGTTGAGCGTGCCCCGCTCCCGTTGCAGGGCGGGCGTCGGCAGCAGCACCGGCGCCACGGGAATGCCGCCCGGCGGGAAGCGCATGCGGAAGGCGTTCCAAAGACGGTAGGGCTTGCGGGTGCGGATGCGGCCGAGGCGACCATGGGGATGTTCCATGAAGAAGCGCCCCACTTGGTCGTGCCGGTTGCCGATGCCCTGGGGTTCCACGTCGTTTGAGGCCAGCAGCAGGCGGGCGTTCTCGATGCCGCCGCAAGCCAGCACGTAAGCGCGCGCCTTGATCCTTGCCGAATGTCCGTCCGCGTTGCGCACCAGCACATGGTCGAGGCCTGAACGATCGGGGTTGGCTTGGAGGCACGTGGCCGTGGCGTTGATCAGCGTTTCGACGTCCGGCGCCTTGAGCACGTCTTGGGTCTGCTTGGCATGGAAGCGCTCTCGCTGCCGGTCGAAGCGCCAGCAGCGGCTGGTGAAGCGGGCGGCGTTCATCGACAGGGCAGGTGCGCCCCAACGGCGCTGGGCATCGGCGCCGTCATCGAGGGCGCCCAGCCCCAAGTCGGCGTGGGCGGCGCGGTAGCCGTCGGCCAGTTCCTTCGCCTCAATGGGCCAGCCGCTGTGCGCCACCCAGTCCCGCGCTGCAAAGTCGATCTCGTCCAAGGGGACGCAGCGGCCGCCCCAGATGTTGGTAGTGCCGCCGAAAAACCGCAGGCGGCTCTCCTCAAGTGGATAGTAGGCCGCGCCGACGTTCTCGCCGACGCCGAGGGCGGCGCTCTCGGGGCCGTAGTCCAAGCCGCCGCTCTCCACCAGCAGGATGCGCAGACCTTGGCCGCTCAAGCCTCGAGCCAGCGTGATGCCGGCTGCGCCGGCGCCGATGATGCAGACATCGGCGTGGGCGGCGCGGGGTGCCTTGGCTTGGGCGAAGTCAGTCAGCACCTTCCCGCAGCCCTTGGTTCCAGCGCTTGATGTTGGCCAACGGACGCTTGACGTAGGCGGTCGCCCGAAACAGGGCCAGCACCAGCTTTCGGCAGGCTTGCCCGGCGCCGTTTAAGGGGCGCTCCACGTCCAGGAACAGCACCACCCGGGATTCGGCGGTGTCGTTGCGCACCTCGTGCTCAAAGGTGTCGTCGAACAGCAGGCAGCGGCCGTCCTCCCACTGGCGAACCTGATCGCCCACCCGAATCCAGCAGTCCGCCGCGTTGGCGGGAATCCGCAAGCCGAGGTGGCAGCGCACCAGGGCCTTGGTCGGTCCCCGGTGGGGGGGGATGTGGTAGCCGGGGGCCAGAATCGAGAACCAGGCGTTCTGCACGCCGGGCAGGGCGTCGATGAGCGCTGCGGTGTTCGGGCAGGCGGCGCAGTTGTCGTCGATCCGGTGGCCAAACACGCGCATCACGAACGTCCTCCAGTTGTCCCCCTTGGAGATGCGGACTTGATCGGGCGACATTTCATGGAACGTGGGTATGTCCTGGGGATGGCGCATGATGGCGTTGAGTTCGGCGCGGATGGCGGCGGCTTCGGCTTCCAGCACGGGCACCCAGGCAAAAGCGCTGCGATCAATGAACGGCGTGGTGGCGATGCGCGAGTGGCGGGCGAGAAAGGCATCCAAGGCGCGCATGACCAGCTTGCCCAAGCGGATTGCGAACCGCGGCTTGGGCGCGCCGCCTCTCCCGCCGCCCCCCCGGTTGTTCACAGCGCCAGCCATCGCAAGGGTTCGCTCAAGGAAAGCCGCAACGGCCCCCGGTTCTCGAACAGCTCGCCGTCAATGGTGTACGGGCCGTCGAGCTCAAGTTCGATGTCGATTTGGTTGCCGCTGGCGTAGCCCGGCAGCCGGGCCAGGGACGCATCGCCCCGGAGCAGCCGCAAGCTGCGCCGCACCCGGCCTTGGGCGTTGGCGAACACCCAGGTGTTGTGCATCCCCTTGCCGTCCCCCCAATAGGGACGGCAGCCGAAGAGCAGCCGGTTCAGGGAGGTGGCGATCATCGCAAACACCTGCCGGGTCTCGCCGTTCCAGCGGACCGTTTGATGCTTGGGGGCCAAGTAGCCCTTTGCCGAGGACCAAACGGTGCGCAACGTGGTGCCGAGCTGGCTGCCGGGGCGGTCGCCTTTCCAATGAGCCACCCCGAAGCACACCGCGCCCAGCCCGAAGAACAAGCCGTATTGGCGGCTGTCGGCCTGGTCCACCTGAACGAGCGGCCGAGTGGTGCTTGGCGGCAGCACTCCGCCGTCCAGCATCGCCTCGAGCGCCTTGACGCACTGCGTGAAGCGCCGGTGGTGATTGATGTCCACCGCCGACATGTTGGTGCGTCCAGCCGGAAGCACGGCAATGGGCGGCAGGGCGCTGGCCGGCGTCAGCTCAAGAGCCTCGGTCAGGGTGCGCTGCACGGTGCCGTCGCCACCGGCAAGCACCAGGACGCTGAAGCGGGACAGGTCCGGAAGCGGCCCTGAGCCCAGCACGAAGCGCTCCCCTGGAAACGCGAGCTGGCGTTCGCCGAGCCCTGCGTTCGGGTTGGTCAACAGGAGCGGGACCGGCATCGCAGTATCCGTTCGGCAACTTCAAGATCGGCGGCGGAGTCCACGTCAATGGCGGCAACCGGATCCAACACGCCCACCCAGCCGATGGAGCAGTCGGTCAAGCGGGACGCTGTGGCCAAAGCGCCATCGACGCTCAAGCGCTCGCAGGCGTAGGCAGCCAAGATGCGCAATCCGAAGCGCCGCACGATTCGCCAGGGCCGCTTGCGGTTGGCTTGCACGTCAATCCAGAAGGCGATGGCCCGTGCCGCCCGGGCATTGTGGAGGTAGAAGAGGTTGGTGCCGCAATAGGGGCCGTCGGCGAAGCGCAGCCGGGTGCGCTTCAAGCCCGGAAAGCGCTCGGCGACCAAGCGATGGGGCGCCAAGCCCACCGTCAAATCGGCGTTCTGGACGGCTGCCGCAGCGCAGAAGCTGTCGATGGTTGGCGCCGTCAGGAGGGCGTGGTCGCCCGTGGTCAGCAGAATGGGCCAAGTGTCGAGTTGCTGAACGGCCTTGAGCGCGCTTTGGGCTGGCCCCGCCGCCGGCGCAGTCCACTCAAAGTCCCCGGCGGCAAGCAGGTTGGAGACCGCGCCTGCATGTTGGCCATGCCGTTGCTCAGGGCCGGCCAGCAGGCCGCCGTCGATCGCCTCGGTGCCGCGCAGCGCCCGCAATACCCGAACGAGCGAGGGAATCCCCGCCACCGGCGTCAGGGGGGATGGTCGCATTGCGCCGAGCCTTCCATGGAACGCACTTCCAGCTTCCTGGCCGGAAGCGCACTCCTGCGGCCCCATTGAGGACGGGCCGCCCTCGCTCCGCGACCCCACTCGAGACAGGCGTTCCGCCTGAAGCGGGTTTCCGCCCTCAGACGGCGCGAGGCGCCGTTCCTCAGCACGGCTTCCTGCCAGCACGACGGCCTTCATGGCGGGACCAGCGACTTTTCGTACACCGTGTAGCGCTTGCTGATCACGCCGCCGATGCGCTCCATGATGGCCCGCATGCCCTTGTTGTCCTCAAGTATCCACGAGGTCTCGGAGGTGGTGATGCCGTGGCCCAAGGCGGCTTGGGCGGTTCGATGGATCAGGCTCATGGCGACCCCGGCGCCGAGCGGGCCGTCTTGCAGTTGACGGCGCACGCCCATCAGCGGCACCCGGCCGCTGGACGGCAACCGAGCCTTCAGCCGCCACAGCAGCTTGGCCCATCCCCACGGCAGCAGCCGGCCATTCAAGTCGGCGACCGCATCGTTGATGTTGGGCAGCATGACGATGAAGCCCACCGCTTCGCCCTCGATTTCGGCGAGCCAGATCAGGTCGTTCGGCACCACCGCCAACAGCACTTGGCCCAAGGCTTGAAACTCCCGCTCGGTGAAGGGCACGAAGCCCCAGTTGTCCGCCCAGGCGTCATTGAAGATGCTGCGCATCCGTTCCAGGTCCGCGGCCTTCCGGGCCCGGTCCAACGGCCGCAGCGCAATGCGCCGCGCCAGCCGTTTGCGCTGAGCGGCGATGGCTCGGGGCTCCTCAAAGGCGTTCGCCGCTTCGTAGGCGAGCAAGTGTTGGCACGGCCGGTAGCCTAGGGCCTCAATGCGTTGACGGTAGTAGGGACGGGCGTGGCCCATCATGACGTAGGGCGGGGTGTCGTGGCCTTCGGTGAGCAGCCCGATCTCCTGGTTGATGTTCAGGTTGATCGGGCCGATGATCCGCTGCATACCCCGGTGGCGCAGCCAATCCTCCGCGGTCTTGAACAGGGTGTCGAACAGGTCTGGGTCATCCTCGCCCTCGATCAGCCCGAAGAAGCCCGTGCCCTCATCGTGCTGCGCTTGGTGGAGGGCATCGATCTGGGCGGTGATCCTGCCGACCGGCCGGCCATCGCGTCGGGCGATCCAAGCCTGCCAGTCCAAATGGTCGAACACCGGCGACTTCGGGGAGAGGGCCATCAAGCGCTCCATCACCAAGGGCGCACGCCAAGCGCCGTCGTCCCTGTAGATGGGCCAAGGCACCTTGATGAACGCCTTGAGCAGGCGCTTGTTGCTCACCGGGATGATTTCGAGGGTCAAGGTTCTTCCGCCTATCTGACGTTGATCGCCTTGATGATGCCTTCGTTCAATGATCCGGAGCGGAAGGCGCCAAGATCCAAGGTAACGAAGCGGTAGCCGCAGGCCTGAATCTCGGCTTGCAGCGCATCGCGCAGCTCCAGTGCCCGCCCGAGCTCGTCAGCGCCAATCTCCAGGCGGGCGACATCCTCGTGGTGGCGGACCCGGAATTCAACGAAGCCGAGCCGAGCCAGGCACTCCTCGGCCCGCTCCACCTGGGCAAGCCGTTCGGCACTGATCGAGGCGCCGTAAGGGAAGCGGCTCGACAGGCAGGCGGACTGCGGCTTCCCGGCATTGTCGAGGCCAAGATGGGCCGCCAAGGCGCGAACCCCGGCCTTGTCCACGTCCGCCTCCACCAAGGGCGAGCGGACGGCGAAGTCCTGGGCGGCGATGAGGCCCGGCCGATGGTCGCCGAGGTCATCGGTGTTGGTGCCGTTCAGGACTTCGGCAAACCCCTCCTGCCGGGCCATGTTCGCCAGTGCCGTGTACAGCGAGGTCTTGCAGTGGAAGCAGCGGTTGACCGGGTTGGCGCGGTAGTCCGGCTTGCTGAGCTCGTCGGTGACAATCACTCGATGGCGCATGCCCCACTCACCGGCCAGGCGTTTGGCCAGGCTTAGGTCGGAGCGCTTGAGGCTGGCGCTGCCGGAGGTGACCGCCAGCGCCTTGGGACCCAAAGCCTCGGCGGCCAGGAAGGCGACCAAGGAACTGTCCACGCCGCCCGAGTACGCGACCAAGGCGCTGTCCATCGCCCGCAGGCTGGCCTTGAGGGCTTCCAGCTTGGCGGCGTGTTCGCCGGAAAGCGGTTGGAGCGCCACGGTCAAAGCCGATTGATCTTGTGGGCGAGGTAGCCGGCGCCGAAGCCGTTGTCGATGTTGACCACGGCCAGGCCCGCCGCGCAGCTGGACAGCATGCCCAGCAGTGCCGTGACGCCGCCGAAGGCGGCCCCGTAGCCGACGCTGGTGGGCACGCTGATGACCGGCGCCTCCACCAAGCCGCCGACCACGCTGGGCAGGGCGCCTTCCATGCCGGCCACGACGATCACCACCCGCGCTTGGCGAATCTCGTCGAGCCGGGCCAGCAGTCGGTGTAGGCCGGAGACCCCCACGTCGCGCACGCGCAGCACCGGGTTGCCGTAAAAGGCGGCGGTGACCGCCGCCTCCTCCGCCACCGGCGCATCCGACGTGCCGGCAGTGATGACCGCGACCAGGGCATCGACGCCGGCAGGCTCCTGAACGGTGGCGGTGATGGCTGCCGCCGCCTCGTGGTAACGGGCGATGGCAGTGCGTTCAATCACCCGTTCGTAAGCCTCCACGGTGGTTCGAGTGACCAAGGCATTTTGCCCTTCCTCGACCAGGGCCTCGACCAATTCGGCGATCTCGACTGCGCTCTTGCCCGCCCCGTAGATCACCTCCGAGGCGCCCGTGCGGGCCAGGCGGTCGCTGTCCAGGGTCGAATGGCCTCCGCCGCCTTGGCCGACATTCCGGTAGAAGGACGCGCGGATCCGACGGCTTGCCTCATCGGAGTCGATGGCGCCGTCCTTGAAGGCGGCCAGAATGTCGTCCAGCGCCATGTCTTCAGGCCAGCATCCGATGAGTGGGTGCGCAGAGTTCGGCGATGGCCAGCCCGTGGCTGCAGGCGTCCTGGCAGGGTGCCCCGCTGCAGCCGAGGCAGGCGCTGGCGTTGACCTCCAATTGGGCGTACTCACGGCGGGCGAAGTCCAGGTCCTGGTAGTCCGTGGCGTACATGCGGGTGCGCAGCACGTCGGCGATGGGGACGTCGAACGGGCAGGCGCCGACGCAATCGCTGCAGCCTTGCCGACAGTGGCTTGCGCCGTTCAAGGCGGCGTAGCGGCGCAACAGGGCGGCGTCGCCGGTGGCCAAGGACTGCCCAGCCGATGCGCCCAGGAATTCGTCGATTTTGGCGGTTGAGGTCATGGAGATGACCAAGGCGTCCACATGGGGCTGGGAGAGCGTCCAACGGAAGGCCGCCTGGGCGAATGAGGCGCCGTCCCGCTCGTAGGGCCGCATGTCGTTCAGGCGCGCGCCCATCAGGCACTTCATGGCGATGACGCCCACGTCGAGTTCCTTGGCGCGGCGCAAGGCCCGCGGCAGTTGCGGATGGCGGGCGACCAGATCGAAGCCGCGGGTGAAGCGTTCGTGGAACTCGGGATCCTGGCCAAAGTTGAGGGAGACCAGCACCACGTCCACCATGTCCTGGTCGAAGGCGTGGTCGAGGCACTCCACCAAACGCCCGGCGTGCCCGGACATTCCGGTGAACCGAATCTTGCCCTGCCGCTTGGCGCGCTCGCAGAACTCGAGCCACTCCGGGTTGTCGAGCCGGTCAGGGTCGTTGACGGCGTGGTTGAAGTAGATGTCCACATGGTCGGTTTGCAGGCGCTTTAGGCTGCCCTCCAGATCGCCCATGATGCGCTCCTTGGACGCGCTCGCCGAGGCGAAGGTCTTGGAGGCGATGATGACGCGTTCCCGCTCGTCCCTGAGCACGTTGCCGAGCACTCGTTCCGATTGGCCGTCCGTGTAGCCCTCGGCGGTGTCGAAGTAGTTGACGCCCTTGTCCAAGGCGTGGCGGACCAGATCCTCCTCACCCTCGCGCAGCCGACTGGAACCGAACGAGATATCGGACATTTTCAGCCCGGTGCGGCCCAAGGTCACGTAGCGGCGCACCTGATTGGCAGCATCCGCCCGCCGAACCGCGGCTTGGGGCAGCGCCGGGGTCATGGCCGCAGCACCGGTGCCTAGGGCGCCCGCCTTAAGGAATTG
This sequence comes from Gammaproteobacteria bacterium, assembly GCA_026709365.1. Taxonomy (GTDB): domain Bacteria; phylum Pseudomonadota; class Gammaproteobacteria; order Pseudomonadales; family Azotimanducaceae; genus Azophilus. The sequence goes on along the minus strand of JAPOTD010000074.1, from coordinate 13,405 downwards.
CCTGCGTGAACTCATGTCGCTCCCTCCCGTTGATCCGCTGTCGGCCCATCATAACCCCGAGCCGGCGCGCCCGCACGGCGGGCGCGTTTGCGCGCGTTGCTTGGGTCAGGTTCCGATGTTTTCTTAAGCCCGCGCAGCATTGCGTCGGCAAATCTGCAAAAATGCCGTTTTTTGCGAAGGAGAGGAACCTTGGGCATCAAGTCCGTTTTTGCCACTGTCGGGGAGATCAAGCAAGACATTGAAAACCTCTCCGTCGAGGCGTTGAAGGGGGAGCTTGCGCAACGGGATGACCTGCTGCTGGTTGACGTGCGGGAAATTCAGGAGTACGTGGACTTGGGCGCCATTCCCGGCGCCCGCCACGCGCCCCGGGGCATGCTGGAATTTTGGGCCGACCCGGAAAGCCCCTATTTTCGGGACTACTTCACGCCGGATGCGCGCATCGTCGTCTATTGCGCCGCTGGCGGGCGCTCCGCGCTTGCGGCCAAGGCGCTGCTCGACATGGGCTATCCGGACGTCGCCCACTTGGAGCCCGGCTTCAACGGCTGGGCCAAAGTCGGCGAGGCAGTGGAGGAAACCGCTTCCGCAAGCCGCTGGATGCGCAAGCCGTAGCCCGTGACCGCCGTCATCGCCTCCCAAGTTGGCCTGCTGCTGGGCTTGTTGGCCCTCGGCTTCGTGACGCTGTCCCTGGCCCGCCAGATTGGCGTGCTCCACGAGCGCACTGCGCCGGTGGGCGGATTGTTGCAGAAGGCCCGCCGGGAGGCCGCCAAGGTGGATCGAATCGACCTTGACGCCATGCAGGTGGCCACGGCGGCAGGCTTTGCCGGCCCGTTGCGGGCGCTCTCCGCAGGCCGGCCCATCGCGCTGCTCTTCGTCAACGATGAGTGCGCCGTCTGCAAGTCCTTGCTGCCGGGCTATGAAGCCGCTTTGCACGGCCATCCGGCCCTGCCGCTGGTCATGGTGGGCGGCGCTGCCAGCCGGGCCTTGGCAGGCTTTGCCCATCGGCATGGCTTGCGCGAGGAGCGGGTTGTGGCCAGCGCCGAACTGGCCGTCGCTGCGCAGGTGATGCAAACTCCGACCTTGGTGCTGCTTGACCGGCAAGGGCAACTGTTCGAGCGCGTGCGCCTGCGGGGACCGGCGCAACTGGCCAAGATCATTGCCCAACATACGGAGGCGGCGTGACGATCCCTCAAGTGCCTGGGATGCTCGACTTGGGCGCGGGGATCGCCGTGCCGATCGCCGTCCACAGGCTGGCCGGCCAAGGTGCAGCGAACATCGACCGCATGGCGGCCTCAGGGGAGCGCTGATTGGATCCGGTCTCCCAAGCGGCTCTTGGCGCGATTACGGCTCGCAGCGCCGCGCCCGCGGACATGGCCAAGGGGGTGGTCATCGCCGGCGCCGCCTTGGGAGCCGCTCCAGACATTGACGTGGCGCTCTCCATCGGCGGCGATTTCTTTGACGCCCTGCGGCACCATCGGGGCGTCACCCACTCCTTTGCGGTGTTGCTGGCGGTGGGCCCGCTGGCTGGCCACTGGCTGTGGCGGCGCTTCGGCGATGGCTTGCGCTGGGGCCGCCAACATCTCTGGTGGCTGGCGGTGGCCACGCTGGCGCTGCTGTCGCACCCGCTTTTGGACGGCTTGACGACCTACGGCACCCAGTGGCTGGCGCCGTTTTCCGATCGGCGCTTTGCGATCAACGCCATGCCCATCATCGATCCGGCCTACACCCTGATCCTGCTCGGCGGATTGGCGGTGGGCATTTGGTTCAAAGGCCCGCGCCGCCGCAAGGCTGCGGCCCTTGCCGCCTTGGCGATGAGCTGCGCCTACCTTGCCTACGGATGGGCGCAGAACCGGGAGGCGGAGCGGTTTGCCGCCGCCCAACTGGAGGCGGAAGGCGTGGCGGACTATGAGTTGAGCGCCTTTCCCACCATCCTGCAAGTGCATTACCGGCGCATTGTCGCGCGCACCCCCGGCGAGGTGCGGATCGGCTACCTCTCCACTTGGTCGCCATGCGCCATCCAATGGGGACGGGCGCCGCGGGCGGGCCAAGCGGCGGTTTCGGCGTTGGCGGCCACGGACGAAGGCCGCACCTTTGATTGGTTCACCATGGGCTGGAGCTTTCCCGCGGCGCAGCCGACGGCCGGTGGATTTCAGGTCACCTCAAGCGATCTCCGATACGGCGCCACCTTGGACCCCGGCGAGAGCTTCTTCTCCATGCAAGCGCGCTTCGATGCGGCTTGGCGCCTGCTGGCACCACCCGTTGGGCGCGGCTTCAGCCCGGACCAGGATCGGCTCGACTTCAGTTCCCTGTTCGGCGCGACCTATTTTTCGGATTGCCCAGCCGCTGCCGCGGAATCCGTCTCCGTCTAGGGAGATTGGCGGGTTTCGTGAAGACGCCGTCCAAACCGCCCCGTCGGGATCTCGTGTTGGTCGGGGGAGGGCACAGCCACGTCCAAGTGCTCAAGTCGTTCGGCATGGCGCCATTGGACGGGGTTCGAGTCACCGTGGTTGCCCGGGAGGTCCATACGCCTTATTCGGGCATGCTGCCTGGATACGTAGCGGGCTTCCATCGATGGAATGACATTCACATCGACCTCGGCCCGCTGTGCCGCTTTGCGGGTGCCCGTCTGCTGGCAGATGAGGTGAGCGGGCTTGACTTGGATGCAGGCTGGGTTCACTGCGCCCAGCGGCCGCCCATTCGCTTTGACCTGCTGTCCATCAACTGTGGCGCGGCGCCGGAGGCTCCCGTCGAATTGGGCGTTCGCGTCAAGCCCATTGGCCGCTTTCTGCCGGAATGGGACAAGCTGCGCGACGGCATCCGCCCAAACGCCAAGCTGGTGCTTGTCGGCGGCGGCGCCGGAGGCCTTGAGTTGGCCTTGGCCGCCCGCCGGGCCCTGCCGGAATCCACCGATATCAAGGTGGTCGCCGACGACATTCTGCCGGGCCACGGCTTTCTGGCGAAAAGGCTGCTCCTTGGCGAGTTGGCCAAAGCGGACATAGCCCTAGTTCGCGGCCAGGTCGCCTCAGGGTCGCCGCAGGCGCTGCGCTTGCGGGATGGCGCGGAACTGGCATTCGATCATCTGTTTTGGGTGACGGGCGTCCGAGCGCCGTCCTGGGTTGCGGACAGCGGGCTGGCCACCGACGACAGGGGCTTCGTCCGGGTGAACGCCAACTTGCGCTCCGTTTCCCACGAACGGGTTTACGCCGCCGGGGACATTGCTCACCTCGAAGGCGGGGGACGCCCGAAGTCCGGCGTTTACGCGGTGCGCGCGGGGCCCGCGCTGGCGACCAATTTGCGCCGTTTCCTTGCCGGCCGTTCGGCGCGGCCCTTTCGACTCCAGCGCCGGGCCTTGAGCCTAGTCGGCACCGGCAATGGCCGGGCGGTGGCCTCAAGGGGCGCCTTGGCCGTTTCCGGGCGTTGGGCGTGGCATTGGAAGCGGCGGATTGATCGGCGCTTCATGCGGCGCTACCAGGCGTTGCCGAGCATGGATGAGGCGGCGCTGGAGCAAGGCGATGGGCTCGACGCCATGCGCTGCGGCGGCTGCGGCGCCAAGATCGGAGCCGGCGTGCTCAATCGGGTACTGTCCCGGCTGCCCGTGCAATCGGGTCCCCATCTGCTGCAGGGCATCGGTGATGATGCAGCCCTGCTGGCGTCCAACCCAGCCCCCTTGGCCTTGACCATCGATGGTTTTCGCAGCCTGGTGGACGACCCCCACCAGTTCGGCCGCCTGACCGCCCATCACTGCCTGAATGACATCTACGCCATGGGCGCGGTGCCGACCGGCGCCTTGGCGCTGGCGACGGTGCCGCTGATGTCGGAGGCTTTGATGGAGGATGAGCTGCACCAAATGCTGCTCGGCGCGGTGCAGGTGTTGAACGCCGATGCCGTGCCGCTGGTGGGCGGCCACTCCGCCGAAGGCGCGGAGCTGTCGCTGGGCTTGGCGATCAGCGGCGCAGCGGTCGATCCCCCGCTGGGCAAGGGGGACGCGCAGCCCGGCGACCGGCTGATCCTCACCAAGCCTTTGGGCATCGGCGTGCTGCTCGCCGCGCACATGCGTGGCATGGCGCCCACCGCCCAGGTCCACGATGCCCTGCGCCGCTTGGACCGTTCCAATGCCGATGCGCTTGCCCTGCTGCGTCGGCACGGGGTTCGTGCCGCAACCGACGTCACCGGCTTCGGCCTGATCGGGCACTTGGCGGAGATGTTGGACGCCAGCGGATTGGGCGCGGAGCTTTGGTTGGATGGCTTGCCCGTCTTGGACGGGTCGATGGACGCCTTCGAGCGCGGCGCGGCCAGCGTGCTGCAGCCCGAAAACGAGCGCGTGCTGTCCCGCTTTGAACTGCGCGGCTGCCTGCCTGCGGACCCGGCCGTGCGGCTGTTGGCCGACCCGCAAACCGCCGGTGGTCTGCTGGCCTGCGTACCGGATGCGGAAGCGCCGACCTGCCTGCAAGCGCTGCGCAATGCCGGATACGCCGACAGCGCCTGCATCGGGATCATGGCTGAAGGCGCGAGCTCGATCTCGCATGGGACGCACCGGGCCGAAGTCGCCGACCATGGGTGAAGCAAAAGGTGAAGCAAAAGTCGTGGACACCTCACGCTTCCTCCGTTACTGTTTACCCATACAGAAATTAGCGTAGTCGGCGGTTGGCCTTGGATCGGCCAATCCGGCTAACATCGCAACCTTGGAGGCGTGCATGAGCAGGTCGCAACCCTCGGTCAACAGCACAGGCAGCGGTCGCCGCATTGCCAAGGGCACAGGCAAGCGCAAGAAGCTGATCGCCTTCGGCTGGTATGGCGGCAAGTTCAGCCACCTGCCCTTCATCCTGCCCCAGATTCCGGAAGACGCCACCCACTTCTGTGACGTCTTCGGCGGCTCCGCTGCGGTGATTCTCAACCGGCAACCCGCGCCGGTGGAGACCTACAACGACATTGACGGGGAGCTGGTCAATTTCTTCACGGTGCTGCGCGATCAAAGTGATGACTTGATTCGCGCCATCGGCCTGACGCCTTTTTCCCGCGAGGAGCTCGCCAAGGCTTGCGAGCACGAACCGAATCTGCCGGCCATCGAGCGGGCGCGGCGCTTCTTCGTGCGCGCTCGGCAAACCCGCACCGGCTTGGCCCAAACCAGCAGCGAAGGCCGCTGGGCCCATTGCGTGCTGACTTCCCGCGCCGGCATGGCGGGTGCGGTCTCCCGCTGGTTGGGTTCCGTCGAGGCTCTGCCGGAGATTGTCCAGCGCTTGGCCAGGGTGCAGATCGAAAACGCGCCGGCAGTCGAGGTCATTCAGCGTTACGACACCCCGGAGACCGTCTTCTATCTCGACCCGCCCTATGTCCATGCCGCCCGGGGCGACAAGGCCGCCTATGGCCACGAAATGATCGATGCGGAACACGCCGAACTCGCCGCGGTGCTCCACACCATCCGCGGCCGTGCGGTGCTGTCCGGCTACCGAACCCCGCTCTACGACCACTTGTACGCAAGCTGGCGCCGGGTGGATGCACCGCCGCGCAACTGTCACTCGGTGCGTCAAACCAGGCAGGAGTCCTTGTGGATGAACTTTGAGCGGACAGCGTCATCACCGATGATGAGTTGGCGAACCGGATTGCCCACCGAAATTGATGTGGAACTGGATTCTTGAGGTGCGCCCCTGGACGCGCGGGAAGACTGGCGAGGTCTGCTGGAGAGCGCTTAGATTGCCGTTGACCAAATGCCCGCAGACCTTGGATCAAGTGATACTGGCGGGGCCAAAATTCTGATCGTCACCGATCCGATGTGCTCCTGGTGCTGGGGCATGACGCCGGAGGTGGACCGGGCGCGGGCAGTGCTGCCGGAGGCGTTCGACCTGTTGATGGGAGGCATCAACATTCACGGCACCCAGCCGATCGGTGAGTTCGGGCGTGGCCATCTGATGGGCATCTGGCGCGAGGTCCAAGCCACCACGGGCCAGGCTTTCGGCTTCAAGCTGCCGACGCCGCTGATCTACAACAGCACCTTGCCCTGCATCGCGGTGCAGGCCGTCCGGCAGGTGCTTGACGCACCGCCCTTCGATTACCTGCATCGCTTGCAGGAGCGCTTCTTCGTGGAGGGGGCGGACATCAACAATCTTGAGGTCTTGGCCGCAGCCGCCCAGGGTTGCGGCTTGGATCGCGAGGCGTTTCTGCAAGCTGCCGGGTCGGAGAAGGTGCGGGCCGCAACGTACTTTCAGATGAGCACGTCCCGGGACTTCGGCACCAGCGCGCTGCCGTCGGTTCTGGAGCAGCGGGGCCGTGAACGGCGACTCTTGGCTGGCGGCTATCTAACCGCGGAGGCGTTGCTGGAGTTTGCAAGGCGGGCCATCGAGCCTTGAAGGCCGTTGGTTGGTTCAGGGCACCCGGTGGCGGCCGCTCGCAAGCCTCAGAAGAAGCCGGCGATGGCGGGTCGGAAGCGATCCATATCGACCAGGAAGGAGTCGTGTCCCTGCAAGGAGCCCAAGCGCTTGAAATCAACGTCCTTGACGTGCGGCGCCAGAGCGGCGGCCAAGTCGGCCTGCTGGTGGGCGGGGAAGAGGAAGTCCGACTCCACGCCAATGATCAGCGCTTGGTCCAGCTCAAGCTGGCTGAACGCCCGGTCCAGTGTGCCGCCGTGGTCGGCGGCGTCAAACAGGTCCATGGCCCGGGACAGATACAGGTAGCAGTTGGCGTCGAACGCGCCGATGAATCGGTTGGCGTGCGCCTCAAGGTAGGATTCGACCTCGAAGTCGATGCCGAACGGATGCTCATGGGGCGGCTCCGCCGTGGCCCGCTCGCGCCCGAAACGCTGCGCCCACTCCGCTGCCGAGCGATAGGTGATCATGCCGAGCTTGCGCGCCAGCCGCATGCCGGTGATCGGCCCCTTCTCGAAGTCGTAACCGCCTTGGCGCCACTCGGGGTCGCGACGAATCATCTCCCGCTGCAAGGAGCGCAGCGCAATGGCGAAGGGCAGGCTGCGGGCGGCGGCGGAAATCGAAACCAGCCTCGCGCTGCGGCCGGGATGGAGCAGGGCGAAGGCCAGCGCCGTCATGCCGCCCATCGAAGCGCCAACCACGGCGTGGGCCCTGTCGATGCGCAAATGGTCCAGCACTTGGGCGCCCGCGGCGGCGATGTCCTCCAGGCAGAGCACTGGAAAGTCGAGCCGATAGTGGCTGTTGGTGGCTGGGTTGATCGAAGCGGGCCCGGTGGAGCCGAAGCAGCTGCCCAGCGAGTTGACGCAGATCACGAAAAAGCGGGTCGTGTCGATCGGCTTGCCTGGGCCGACCATGTCCTCCCACCAACCCGCAGAGGGGTCTTCAGGCGAGGAGGCGATGTGGGCGGACGGCGACAGGCCAGTGAAGACCAGCACCGCGTTTTCCCCTCGGGGATTGAGCGTGCCCCAAGTCTCGAAGGCGATGGTGGGACTGTCCAAGACGCCGCGGCGCATGGGGAACGGCCCGTCAACGACGAGTTTCCTGACGGCGCTCACGGGTTGTTGGTTCTTAGGCCAGGTTCCGGCTCGACGGCCTGCCCAGCAGCCGGTCGGAGATGATGCGCAGTTGAATCTCGCTGGTGCCCTCGAAGATCTTGGTCAGCCGGGCGTCGCGCCAGTAGCGCTCCACGGCGTGCAGCTTGGTGTAGCCGGCCCCGCCAAGGATCTGCAGGGCGTCGGAGGTGACCCGTTCGGCCATCTCGCTGGCGTACCACTTCACCATGGCGGCTTCGCGGTCAGCCTTCTCGCCGTTGTCCATGAGGGTGGCGACGTGGTACATGAGCTGCCGGGCGGCTTCCACTTCGCTGGCCATGCGGGCAATCTTGAAGCGGGTTTCCTGGAAGTCGGCGATGGACACGCCGAACTGCACCCGCTCGTGGGCGTAGTCCATGGCGTCCTCAAGCGCTCCCCGCGCCAAGCCGATGGAGCGCGCTGCCGTGTGCGCCCGGGCCACGTTCAGCCAATTGACGGTGTTCTTGAAGCCGTCGCCGGCGCCGCCGGTGATGACGTTCTCCTTGGGAATGCGGCAGCCGTCGAAAGCCAGCTCAAAGGTGTTCCAGCCAAAGTAGCCGATCTTCGGGATGGGCGACCCGGAGCAGCCCTCGGGCAGGGCGCCGCGCTCCTTTTCGATGATGAAGCTCTTCAGGCCCTTGAGCGTCGGATCGTCGCTGCCCTCGGCGCGGGCCAGCAGTTGAATGTAGTCGGCGCCGTCGGCAAAGGTACACCAGTACTTGTTGCCGGTGATGACCCATTCGTCCCCGTCCAGCACCGCCCGGCAACTGACCGAGGCGAGGTCGGAGCCGACGTTGGGTTCGGAGAGGGATACGGCGGCCAAGTACTTCCCTTGGGCGGCCTTGGCGGTCAGTTCGCAGCGCTTGTCCTCCGGCCAGCCGCCGACGCCCATCAGCGAGGCCGCCCGGGCGATGATGCTGGCCACGCTCATCCAGCCCCGCGCCAACTCCTCGGCCACCAGGCAGTACTCAAAGACGCCCAAGCCCATGCCGCCATGCTCCTCGGACATCTGGATGCCGAAATAGCCCATCTCCCCCATCTTGTCGCGCAGCGCCATGGGGATTTCGCCCTGCACGGGATCCAGCGCGTTGGCTGTCGGCAGCACTTCGTTTCGGGTGAACTCCCGCGCCACGTCCTGAATCATGCGGCGCTCGTCGGTGAGGTAGTGCTCGGTCATGGGGATTGGGTTTCAGATGCCGATCAGGTCGGCGCGGTCGATGGTGTTCTGAACGATGCGGATGCTGGCCGCATCGACCATTACGCCATCCACGTTGATCGAGCCGATGCCCTGGGCCAGCGCCTCATCGTAGGCCGCCTTCTGGGCGCGGGCTGAGGCCACGTCCGCTGCGGAGGGCGTGAAGCGTTCGTTGGCCAGCTCGATCTGGCTGGGATGGATCGCCCACTTGCCGGCCATGCCCAGCGCATGGGCGCGCTCGGCCTCCTTGCGGTAGCCCTCCGCATCGCGGAAGTTGGCATAGGGGCCGTCCACCGGATCGATGCCGTTGGCCCGGCAGGCGACGGTCAGTTGGTAGCGCGGGTAGTGCCAGAGGTCCGGCGGATAGCTGCCCGAGCCGCCCACGGTGGCGATTTGCATCTGCTGGCTCGCCGAGTAGTCGCCCATGCCGAACACCAAGCACTCCAAGCGGTCGGAGCAGGCGGCGATCTCATTGACGTTCATCATGCCCTCGACCTCCTCGATCAGGCACTCGATGCCGATGCGCCGGGAAAGGCCGAGCTTCCTCTCGAGCTGATCGAGCATGAGGTGAACGAAGATCACGTCCGCCGCCCGCTTGGCCTTGGTGAGCATCAGGGTGTCGAGCTTGGCGCCGGCGCCGGCCACCACTTCGATGATGTCGTCGTGGCACCACTCGGTGTCCACGTCGTTGATGCGCACGCAGACGGCACGCGGCCGCCATTGCAAGCCATTGATGGCATCGACCACCAGCCCTCGGGCCTCGGCCTTGGCGCTGGGGGCCACGGCATCCTCCAGATCAAGGAACACATGGTCGAGGTCCAGGCCAGCGGCCTTGGCCATCATCTTCTCGGAACTGCCGGGCACCGAGAGCTGGCAGCGGCGGGGGCGTCGGGGTTGTGGATTCATGGCTTCCTCGCGCTACGCGGCATGGCCTTTCACCAATGCCATCAAGGGTTTGATGCTGTCCGCCTGCTCCAGCCCGTGGCAGGCTTCGATGATGGCGCTGGCCGCGGCGTCCCCAAGGCGAGGGGCGACCAAGGCGCGGAACTTGGTTTCGAGCTTGCGCCACTGGGCATCCAGGTCGGTCATGGGAATCGCCACGTTGCAGGCTTCGGAATAGCTGCGGCCATCCGCGGTGCGGATGTTGACGATGCTGTTGGGGTTGCGATCGGTGTGGGCGGCAACGCTTACCCGGTCTCGCAATGCGGCCAGTTCCTCGTTTTGGGCGGCTTCATCCGTGAACACGTCGATGCTGGCGGTGTTCACCCCAGCCATCGCCATCGCGGCGGTGAGGCGCAGGCTGAACTTGGCCTCCAGTCCGGTTTGGGGTTCGGCAATGTTGCAGACCTTCAAGTGACCCGGATCCACGCAAATCTCCATGTCGGCAACGTCCTTGGGCGCGAGGCCGTGGCGCTCGCTCAGGGATTTCACCGCTTCGATGGAGGAGTGGGTCAGGTAGCAGGCGGCGTGGTACTTGAAGCAGATGTCCTGGGTGTAGGCGGGCACGGACAGCGCCTTCTCCCACTGCGCCGCGCTGCCGCACTCGCTTTGCGTGGCGAGAAAGCCCTGATCGGCTTCCAGGATGTCCAAGCGGCTGGTGAAGCCCCGGGCGGCGAGGTTGGCCGCATCGACGCCCGTGGCGGCGGCGTGGCCGGCATGCAGCGGCTTGCACATGGTCCCGAACTGCGCCTTGAGGCCGGCAGCCTGGGTGCCGGCGATGCCCAGCGCCGTGGCGGTTTGCGTCACGTCGAGATGGCGCAGTTGGGCGGCGGCGGCGGCGGCGCCGAAGGCGCCCAACGTGCCCGTGGAATGCCATCCCCTTGTGTAGTGGTTGGTGCCGGCGAATCGGCCCAGTACGCACTCGGCATCCACCCCTGCGCAAAAGGCAGCAACGACCTCGGCGCCGCTTCGGTCCAAGTGCTCGGCCAAGGCCAAAGCCGCCGGCGCCACCGGAACGGTGGGATGGCCGGTCATGGCCGCCTGTACGTCGTCGTAGTCGTGGGCGTGGCCGGCGGAGCCGTTGAACAGCGCCGCCTGACGCACGGAGGCGCGGCCCGAACGACCCAGAAGCTGGGCTTGGGGATGACTGCCCTCAGCGTCGATTTCCGCCGCCAAAATGTCGGCCAGCGGCTCCCGCGCACCGGCAATGGCAACGCCAATGAAGTCCATCAACGCTTGGCGGGCAACCACCCGCGCCGACTCGGGAATGCGCTCGGGGCGCGTGTCAACGATGCGCTGAGCCAATTGTTGAGTGATGTCCATAAGATCGCTCCTCGCTTGAGGTGGCTAAAGCTAGCGGAGCGGCGCGACTGGCGCAAGGTCATGCGCCTCTCGCCCAGGGGCGAGAGGCGGGTGGAGTTTCGCTGACGCGAAACTCCGCGCACGTTGCGTGGGTCGGGTTCCGATGTGTCTTTTGAGCTGCATGGGTCAGTCGTTCAGTCCTCGGGGAACGTAGGCCGACAGCCAGAGCCTTCGTCGGTCAGTGGGACTCGATGCTTGGCTCGGACGCCTTTGGACCGTCCTCAGGCGCATCCAGCAGCCGAAGGTTCAGGTCATCAAGCTCGGCCTCCGTCATGAAGGCATGCCTCGCTTTGAGCTCACGGGCGGCAGCATCAACGCCATCCTTCCAACTGATGCCGCACACCCATTGTTGAATGCGGTGCAGCGCCCTGGGAAGGGTCTCCGGGGCGTTTCCTGCCGATGGGGAGCGTTGGGCGGCCAAGTAGTTCTCCCGATAGGCTGTTGGGATGAGGATGGGCTGCAGGCCAGCTGCGTTCAGCTCGACGTTCATCACGGTTTGAGAAGCAGGCGTCAAAGAAGGCAAAGGCGCGCCATGCCTCCCCGCCTGCCTCGAGCCTTGAGCGCATCGCCGTTCTGGGCAGGAGCCTGAGTGCGGCGACCATGCGGTCAAAGCGGGCGCAGCTTGCCGGGTCATAAGGCTCGCCTTGGGCTCTGGCCTTGGCCAGCGGGGTCTTCAGCCAGCCGGTCGCTCCGCCTGACAGTTCGGCAAACATGCCCCGCAAGCGGCGCAATTCACTTTCGCGGCCAATGGAGGCCGCCACTCGGGATGCCGCATCGACCACCCTGCCCAAGGCATCCGCGCCGCCGGTGGCCGCAATGCGCTCCATGTAGGCCTCCACGCCCTCCTGGCCCAAGGTGCGGGACGCGCTCCCCCGTTGGGTGCGGAAACGGTGCAGGTTGTCCAGCAGCGAACGATGGGGGGAGCTCAGCCGGAGCGAGCCGCCCATGAAGGGGAGGTCGCCATCCGTCGGTTTGCCATCGCCCCTGGACTTGATGGTGATGCCGGGAAGAACCACATCCCTGCGGCGGTTTGAGACGATGAAAATGCTTCCGTCGTCGGCGGGGGCCAATTCCAAGGCGGTCCTGTCGGCAATGAGCGCGCCAGGCGCGTAGGCGTCGATCACTTGCCAGAGGTTTCTGCGGATGACCTGCTCAGGAGAGCCATCCATGTTGGACGTGTAAAGTCTAGGCCCCAGCTTCCTGGCCAGACCGCGCTGCGCCGCGCGCTGGGTTGCCTTGGACGTTTCCTTTGTGGAGAGGAAGACTTCAGCCATTGGGTTTTTTTGTGATTGAACAGGGGCGTTTGGAGGCAGCATGTCAACAATTGTCGAATAAGGGTCAAAAAACGTCAATTTTTGCACTTGCTGTCTTGCAACAGCGAAGCTGTGCGGTTGCCCTTGATTCAGGTTGCTGGCCTGCGATGAAATGACGCCGATGAGCGAGCGAATCTACTGTTGCGAGGCCAGCGCCGACCAGCCCATGCTGGGCACGGCTGCGGTGGTGGACATTTCGCTGCTGCTTGAGTACCGCCCCGCTTGGCGGGCAAAGGCGATGACGGACAACGCCTTGGGCGAGGGCGTGCGAAGTTGGTTGGCGCAAGGCGTCGCAGCGCTTGAGGGCCAAGGCCACAAGGTTCGTGCGCAGTTCATCCGCCAGCCGGAAATCGACCGGTCGGACACTCGCCTGCTGGTTCATCGGGATGGCGTGCTGCGGGTCTTCGGGTCTGGAGGTCCGGGCTACGATGGCTTGGTTCGCACACCGATCGAGGCGCTGCTGCATGAGGATTCAGGCGAGCGTCTTGAGGCGCCTCGCTACTTTGTCTGCACCAACGGCCAGCGCGACCTGTGCTGCGCCCGCTTCGGATTGCCACTCTACAACCGGCTTCGGGAACGCCTCGGGGAGCGTGTTTGGCAAGCGACTCACTTGGGCGGCCACCGCTTCGCGCCCAACGTGCTGGTGCTGCCGCAAGGCGTGCTTTACGGCCGCGTGGGCACCGTCGGCGACGATGCCGGTGAGGAGGCCGTCGAGCGATTTGTCACCGAAGTGGAAGCCGGTGCCGTGCCGCGGCGCTATCTTCGGGGCCGCTCGCGCTATCCCAAGCCCGTGCAGGCGGCGGAGGGATTTGCGGGCCATGACGGCTTGGAGTGGGTGGCGTTGGAGGAGGGTGAAGGCCACGCCAAGGTGACCTTCAACCATCAAGGAAAACCGCTTTTCGTCAACGTTGCAGTGGCCGAGGAGCCGGTGCCGGTCTTGGCAAATTGCGGAGATCAGCAGTTAAAGCCCGAACGGCCCTACCGCTTGGAGAGCCTTCAGCCGGGGAGCGCGAGGGGCTTGCCCCTCGCATGAAGACAGGTTCAGCCGGGGAGCGCGAGGGGCCTGCCCCTCGCATGAGGGAGCCTTCAGCCGGGGAGCGCGAGGTCTCT
>JAPOTD010000072.1:9905-36059 GCA_026709365.1 Gammaproteobacteria bacterium | reverse complement strand
CCCCCCCCCCCCCCCCCCCCCCCCCCCCCCCCCCCCCCCCCCCCCCCCCCCATTGACGGTTTCACGGGATGTTCCTCCAATTCGTGGCCGGACGGCCTCCGAGCGCAGTTTCCGGGAATTGCACGGCAAATGTCAACGCATGCGAATACGCGTGTGCGAATACGCGCACCTAGTTTCGGTTTTGGTGCTCCCCACAAAATCGAGGTGTTGTTGAGGTCGTCAATCGGGCGCAGGATCAGGGCGCAGGCCCGTCACCGAAGGCGTCCAACAGGGCCGATGGCGGCGGCGCGTAGAAGAAGCTGCCGGTCACGGGCCGGGAGTGGCCCAGCAGCCGATCGCTGAGGCCGTCCGCTGTCAGGCCGTACATGGACTCGAGAAGCCAGCGGAAGCGGTCCGGGTCGGCGCTGAACGCCAGAAAGTGGAGGCCGGCGTCCTTCAGGCCGCCGACCGGGCTGCTGCGGCGGTAGATCTTGACCGCCTCGCCGCCGCGCTTGATGTCGGTGCGGCTGACGTGGCTGTCCGGCGGCATGGCCTCGCCGGTGAGTTCAATGCTGTCAGCCTTGGTGCGGCCAATCACCCGCTCCTGGTCGGCCACCGGCAAGGCGCTGAATCCGGCCAAATCGTGTATCCAGCGCTGGGCCATGATGAAGCTGCCGCCGACATGGGGGCCGGCCCCGATCAGGGCGGCGGACAAACGCGCATCCTCCTTCGGGTTGGCGGAGCCGTCCACGAACCCCGTCAGGTCGCGGCTGTCCCGAAACCGGAAGCCGTGCTCCTCCGCCTCCAGGCGCGCCACGCCCGACAACGCATCGCGCCAAGCCAAGGCGCGGGCGAACAGCTCGTCGCGGGCCTCGCCGTGCAGCCAGATGAAGAGGTCGCGCTGCGAGGCCGGCGCGGAGTTGCCACTGCCTGCCACGACCCCGAAGTCGGCCAATGCCGGAGGGGGGGAGGCTTCGGGCGAGCCCAGCGCCGCCATCAAGCCTTGGCCGAAGCCGATGACCTGCTCCCCGTCGGGCACCGGGGCCAGCGCCAGCGAGCGCCCTGGCAGCGAGGCTGGCGCTTCGGGAGTGCCGAACTCCGGCAGGCTGAACTCCAGAAAGATGTGGTGCGCGGTGCCTTCACGGAAGATGCCTGCTTGATGGTCGATCATTGGAGTGGGCCTATGCGTGGCAATGATGGGGAACGGTCGCGCTCAAGCGCGCAGGGTTTTTTTCGCGGTGCGACGGCCGGTTCCCTGGACGGGCTTGCGCTTGGCCGTTTTGGCGCGGGTCTTGCGGGGCGGGGCCTTGCGCTCGACCCATTGACCGTCTTGGTAGAACGCCTGCCAGCCGGTGGCCTTGCCGTCGATCTCCGATTGCACGTATTGCTGTCCCGTCTTGCGGCTGTAGCGGATGACCGTCGGCTGGCCGTCGGGATCTTGGGTTGGCGCCGATAGCAGGTACTTGAACTTGGGATCGAGCTCATTGGCGTGAGGCAGCAGTTCCGCGACCTTCGGCGCCCGCGTCTCCCGGTTCTTGGGGAACTGGCTGGCCGCCAGGAAGATGCCCGATGCCCCATCGCGCAGCAGATAGTGGTCGTCCACCTTCTCACAGCGCAGTTCCGGCATCGGCACCGGGTCGGCCTTCGGCGGCGCCGGCTGGCCGTTGCGCAGCAGCTTGCGGGTGTTGGCGCAGGCGGTGCAGCCGAAGTACTTGCCGAAGCGGCCGGTCTTCAATTGCATGTCGGCGCCGCATCGGTCGCATTCCAGCACCGGCCCTTCGTAGCCCTTGACGCGGAACTTGCCCTCCTCCACCTCGAAGCCCGCGCAGTCCGGGTTGTTGCCGCAGATGTGCAGCTTGCGGGTCTCGTCCACTAGGTAGCACGTCATCGGCGTTGCGCAGAGCGGGCACTTGCGGCGGCTGCGCAGCAGCTTCGATTCGCCTTCATCGTCAACGTCCACATCCACGGCCTCTTCACCGGGCGTGAGGTTCATCGTGTTCTGGCAGCGCTCCTTGGGCGGCAATGCGTATCCCGAACACCCTAGAAAAACGCCTGTGCCGGCTGTGCGCAGCTGCATGGGCCGGCCGCACTTCGCGCAGGCTATGCCGGTTTCCGTTGGGGTGTTGGGGCGCATGCCGCCGTCGCTGCGGGCAGCCGTCAGCTTGGTGCTGAAATCGCCATAGAACGCATCCAGCACGCCCCGCCAGTTGGCATCGCCCTCGGCAATCTGGTCGAGTTCCTGCTCCAAGGCGGCGGTGAAGCCGTAGTCCATGAGGTTGCTGAACTGCTCCACGAGCCGGTCGGTGACCAGCTCGCCGATTTTCTCGGCGTGGCAGCGGCGGTTGACGATGCTGACGTAGCCGCGCTCCTGGATGGTGGAAATGATGGCGGCGTAGGTGGAGGGGCGGCCGATGCCGCGTTTTTCCAGCTCCCGGACGAGGCTGGCCTCGCCGTAGCGGGCAGGCGGCTTGGTGAAGTGCTGCACCGCCTCGGCTTCCGCCAAGGCCAAGGCTTCGCCGACGGCGAGTTCCGGCAAGGGCTTGGCGTCATCCCCTCTCGTCATCGAGGGCAGCGCCCGGGTGTGGCCATCGAACACTTGGATGCGGCCGCGAATGCGCAACTCAAACTCGCCGCCGTTGGCCAGCACCGTGGTGGCGAGGTACTCCGCATCCGGCATCTGGCAGGCGACGAACTGCCGGCGGATCAGGTCGTAGAGCCGCGCTGCGTCCTCGGCCACGTCGGACAGCCTTGCGGCGGGCACGGCCACGTTGGTGGGGCGAATGGCTTCGTGGGCCTCCTGAGCCCCCTTCTTGCTGGCATATGAACGAGGCTTGTCGGGTAGGTAACGCTGGCCGAACTCAGTCTTGATGTGATCACGGCAGGCAGCCACGGCGTCGCTGCTGAGATTGGTCGAATCGGTGCGCATGTAGGTGATGTGCCCCGCCTCGTAAAGCCGCTGCGCCAAGGTCATGGTGCGCTTGACGCCAAAGCCCAGCCGGCCGCTGGCGGCCTGCTGCATGGTGGAGGTGATCAGCGGCGGATTGGGGCGGGTCCTGGTCGGCCGGTCGGTGCGGTCGCTGACCTCAAAGCGGCGTTGCCGAAGCCGCCCAAGGGCGTCCTGGGCAGCCGCTTGGTTGCCGGGACGGAAGGCCTTGCCGTCCTCCTTGACCACTTGGAAGCGCAGCGGCTCCGCGTCGCCCCGGCGTTTTAGATCGGCGAACAGCTCCCAATACTCCTCGGGCTTGAAAGCCCTGATCTCCCGCTCCCGCTCCACCACCAGCCGCACCGCAACCGACTGCACCCGCCCCGCCGACAGGCCCCGCGCCACCTTGGCCCAAAGCAGCGGGGAGAGTTCGAAGCCCACCACGCGGTCGAGGAAGCGGCGCGCCTGCTGGGCGTTGACCCGGTCCATGTCCAAGTCCCCGGGCGAGCGGAAGGCGTCCTGAATGGCCTTGCGGGTGATCTCGTTGAAGACGACGCGCCGATAGCGGTCAGGGCGCCCGCCGATGGTTTCGCGCAAGTGCCAGGCGATGGCCTCCCCTTCCCGGTCCAGATCGGTGGCGAGGTAAATCGCGTCGGCCCGGGCCGCCAAGCGGGACAGCTCATCGACCACCTTCTCCTTGCCGGGCAGCACTTCATACGCTGCCTGCCACTGGTTGTCCGGATCAACCCCCATGCGCCGCACGAGCTGCCCCCGAGCCCGCCGCTCCCGCTCGGCTGCCCGTTCGGAGGCCGACAGTTTGGATGCCTTGGCAGCGGCGCTGCGCGGCTGCGCGCCAGCGTTCTTGGCGCCCTTGCCGGTGGGCAGGTCCCGGATGTGGCCGACGCTGGACTTCACGACGTAGTCCTTGCCCAGATAGCGGTTGATCGTTCGCGCCTTCGCGGGCGATTCGACGATGACAAGTGATTGGGCCAAGACTGCTTCCGGTTGGTGGGGCCGTGCTCGGAGGACGCGGACAGGGACGGGCGCCGTTATACGGCTAGCACAAAACGGCTGTCAAGGCGCGCCCGCAAAGCGGGCGCGGATGGAGTTTCGCTAGCGCGAACCTCCGCTGCCGCAGCGTAGGTCAGGTTCGAAGTGTTTCCCAACCCGCACAGTGATGTTAGTCCGGCGCCCGTTTCAAGTCCGCCGCGATTGAGCTTGCAGCTAGGATGTAGAAGCAGCCGGAGATTAGTTTGAGCACCTGTATCCAGAGCAGGGACACGCGCAGTGAATCCTCCCCGTAGGTCGCGCTCAGCAGATCGCTGATTCCGCCAACGAGCAGCGGGCCGATGCCCAGCCCCACCATGGTTATGACGAAGAGGGAGAAAGCCACCGCCATTGCCCGCATTTTCACGCCGACGAGCTTTTGCGCCGTCGCGAAGGTTGGCCCCGGATAGATGGCTGTGGTCAGCGATGGGATGAACAGGCAGACCAGCACCCAGGTGATGTCCGTCAGCAGCAAGGCCGCCACGGCGAAGGGCAGGCCGATTAGGATCCCGAACCCGGGGGTCAGCATCCACCACTTCGGGTCGCGCTCGGCCAGCCGGTCCGACAGGTAGCCTCCCGCCGCCACGCCCAACACCCCTCCGACAAGACTGAACGCACCCAGCAGAAAGCCGATTGTCGATAGGCCCAATTCATGGGAGCGCACCAGAAAGGCCGGGGTCCACTGGATGTGCGCATAGCTTGCGATCGAAGTGAATGCCGTGCCGGTGATCATGTAGCGATAGGTGCGGCGGGCCCAAAGAAGCCTTGCGACGCCGAGAATGGTCGATGCCTTCCCATCCGTTGCCTTGACTTCGGACAGGCCTCGGGGTGGTTCGCGCAGAGTGGCGCGCAGCAACAGCGCCAGCAGCAATCCCGGCAGCCCAACGATCAGCAGGGCGTTTCGCCAGCCAAAGTTCTCGGCCGCCCACCCGCCGACAATGAGACCCAATGCCCCGCCCAGCGGCGCACCGATTTGGTAGATGGACACTGCGGTGGTCCGGCGCCGAGGCTCGTACAGGTCGCCGATGATGGAGTGCGCGGGCGGCGTGCCGCCGGCTTCGCCGATGGCTACGCCGATGCGCACCGCGAGCAGATGCCAGAAGTTCATCACGAGGGCGCCGGCGGCGGTCATTGCACTCCACACCGATAGGCACAAGGTAATGATGTTGACCCGATTGCCGCGGTCCGCCCATTTTGCGATCGGCAACCCCAGTGTGCTGTAGAACAAGGCAAACGCGATGCCGCCCACCAGCCCCAGTTGCGTATCCGAAAGCTCCAATTCAGCCTTGATGGGCGGAATCAGGATCGAGAATATGGTTCGATCAATGAAGTTGAAGGTGTATGTGAGCGTCAGCACACCTAGGAAGTAGGCTTTGTAAGCGTCTGAAAGCGCGTGAGGCTGCGCTTCCGACTTGTTGAAACCCGCCGCCATGCCCAGCACCATGGACCATCCCGGTGGAAAAAGCCAGTCCGCGCGACCTCAGGGTCGCGGATGGAGTTTCGCTACGCGAAACTCCGCTGCCGTTGCATCGGGTCAGATTTCGATATGGCTCTAAAGTCGCACGGCCATGTCCCGGTTGGACGTTGGGAAGCAGTGCCTGAGCGAAGCCGGGTTTGTCGATGACTTACAGCGAGGCCGCCTGCGCTGGGAATTCGGCCATATCGAGGGATGGCTGGCTCCTAGCCATTCCCACGGCTGTTCCCAGCCCAAAGCGTCAGTATCAGAAGAGGCGGCAGCCAGGGCACGGCCCGCTCGAAGGGGTCGCCGGGCAGGTGCGCGGCGTGCGACAGCAGGCTGTCGGTCGCTGGCGCAGCGCCCAGGGCGTAGAACAGCACGGTTGTGCCGAACCCCGCCAGCATGCAGGCCAGCGCCGCCCGAGCGGGAACCAAGCGTCCCGTCACCCGCCAGACCACGATGGGGCCGAAGGCGGCGCCGAGCGCCGACCAGGCGAACAGCACCCGGTTGAATATGGTGTCCGGCAGCGACAGCGTGAGCGCCACCGCCAGCACCGCCACGGCGAGGGTGACCGTGCGCGAGATCAGCAGTTGCCTCTCCGGAAAGCGCCGGTTGACGCCGAGGTCATGGGCCACCGCGCCGGATGCGGCCAGCAGAATCGAGTCCACGGTGGACATCACCGCCGACAGGGTGGCGGCCACCACGATCCCAGCCAGCACGGCGGGCAGGTAATCAGTGGCGGCGCGGTAGAACAGCGCTTCGCCGTTGGCCAGTTCGGGCATGAGCGCCCGCCCGGACAGCCCGAGCGCGATCATGCCGAGAAACACCACCACGCCCCAGCTGATGACGATGGCAAAGCCGCGCAGCCGCTCGCGTTCGCCCCGTATCGCCATCAGCCGGCTGAGCAGATGCGGCTGTCCGAAGGTGCCGAGCGACATGCCCAGCGCGCCGACCGCAAAGCCGATGAAGACCAGCGCCGAGTGGCCGCCGGTGATCTGCAGGTAGGCTGGCGGCATCCGTTCCGCCAGCGCGCTCAGCACTGCCGCCGGGCCGCCGGCGGCGGCCAGCGCGGCCAGCGGCACGCCAATGGCGACCAGCATCATGATGACCGCCTGCAAGGTGTCGGTGACGGACACGGCCCAATAGCCGCCCAGCATGGAATAGATCGCCACGATCAGGGCGCCAAGCACCACCGCTTCCGCCACGGACAGCGCGAAGTGCTCCGCCAAGGCCTTGCCGGCGGCATCGAACTGGGCCGCGATGTAGAACACGAAGCAGCCGATCACCAACGCCGCAGCCAGCGCGGCCGCCGCTGTCCGCTGCCGGGGGGCGGCATCCTGCAGCAGGAAGTCGGTCAGGGTGAGCTGGTCATGGGCCAAGGACTCCTCGCGCAGCCGCCGCCCGAACGCCAGCCACACCACCGCATAGCCCGCCCAGATGCCCGGCACCATCCACAGGGCGCTTAAGCCCACGGCATAGACGAATCCGGAGAAGCCGAGGATCACCCAGGCCGAGGAGGTGCTGGCCGCGTAGGACAGCCCCGCCACCCAAGGCCCCAAGCCCCGTCCGCCGAGGAAGAAGTCCGCCTCGTCGCGATTGCGGGACCGGGCCCACAAGCCAATGCCAATCAGCACCAGCTTGTAGGCGACCAAGGTGGTGAGCACGACGGTGGATGTGGACATCATGGGCGGGGATTGCCGGCTTGCCTAAAGCGTCGCGTCGAGACGTTGCTGTTCAAGAAACGGCCCCCCAACTTGTGCGGATCCCAGAATTGCTGTTCTTTGGGTGATGGCCGACGAGAAGGTCGCACCGAACCGCCAAATGAAACCATGGTCACTACCGTAGTCATGTCCGGGGAATCGTCAAGTCCCTGTGCGTCCGCGGAGCGGGCGCACAGGTTGCGTGAGTCAGTTTCCGATACGTTTCTGAGCTCGCACAGTCCCGTTGCGATGTCTCAGTTTGTGTCGCCGCCGCAGTGGAAGGCGGACACTCGCCAGTGGCTCAGTTTGGCTTAAAGCCCGGCTTGGCGAAATGCTCATCCGGTCTGAGTGGCGACGGGATGGGGGCAGGGGCTAAAGTAGCAGCGGAGAGGACAGGGCCAGTTGATGAACCGGGCTGAGTTGCTTGAGCTAATCCGCAATGGCGAGGACTCCGTGTTGGAGTTCAAACGGCAAGGCGTGCGGAACCATGATCTTGCCAAGACGTTGGCCGCCTTCCTGAATCTGGAAGGCGGCACTGTGCTGCTGGGCGTTGAGGACGATGGAAGCCTGTCGGGCGTCACGGGTGACGGCGTTGAGGAATGGGTGGTTGAACTGTGCCGCGCCAAGATTGAGCCCCCCGTGGTGCCCTTGCTCTCATGGACAAGGGATGTTGAGCAAGCCGGGCCGTGACGTGCTTGCGGTCACGGTCACGCAAGGCCCCGACAAGCCCTATGCGCGCCTCCACAATGGCCGCAAGACCTATTACATGCGGGTTGGCAACAGCTCTCGGGAGGCGAGCCGCGAGGAATTGGGGCGCATGTACCAAGCTTCCGGCTGGTTGCGCTACGGCCTGAAGCCCGCGCCCGGCGCCAGCCTTGACACCTTGGACATTCGCCGTCTGCGCGATTATCTCAGCCGAATTTTGGCTGGCGACGTGCCCGGAGAGAGCGATGTGGAGGGCTGGGAGTCACTGCTCCGAAACCTCGAACTGATGACCGAATCCGCTGGGCAACTTGTTGCGACGATTGACGGTGCGCTGCTGTTCGGGCGCAAGCCGAACCGATTCGTGCCGCAGTCCGGCGTTCGGGCGATCTGTTATCCAGGCTCCGATGCCGACTACGCCACGCGGGCGGATGAGGATCTGCGCGGCCCCCTCGTTCCCTTGGGCGCGGCGGACGGTTCCTTGGTTGAGATTGGGTTGGTCGATCAGGCTTGGGACTTCGTTCGGCGCAACACCACGCCCACGGCCCATCTCGACGGCCCCCGGCGGGTGGACCGATGGGAGTATCCGGAAAGCGTGATTCGGGAGGCGGTGGTCAATGCGCTCGTCCACCGGGACTACAGCGTTGCCGGCACCGACATCATGTTCTTGATCTATTCGGACCGTCTGGAGATTCAAAGCCCGGGGCGCCTCCCGAACACCGTGACACCCCAGAGCATGAAACTGGGCATGCGCTACGCCCGCAACCAAACGCTGGTGAACGTCATGCGCGACTACGGCTACGTTGACGCCCGCGGCATGGGGGTCAGAAACAAGATCATTCCCGGCATGCGGGCACACAACGGCACCGAGCCGGAGTTGATCGAGGAGGAGAACCGGTTCACAGTGCGGCTGTGGAAGACCCCCAAGACGGGTTGAGCAAGTTCGACGGGCCTGAATAAGGCGGCGTCGGCCTCCCCGACCCGGCGATGCGGATTGCCGATGGCGGCGCACCCCCGTCCGAGGGCCGGGACCCTCAGCCGGGTTCGCTCGATGCGCCGCAGTTCCATTAGGCGCCCAGCGCCTTCGCTTGGCTAAGCAGTTCTTGCATGACGCCTGTCAGGTGGCCGGAAAACTGTGGGGATCCGAACGTCTCGTTGAAGGCTTGGGCGTCAAGGAACGCCTGCATGGTGGCGCGGAAGCCGTTGCTGCTCAGGAGCGCTGGCAGGTCGGCTAGGGTTTTTTCGATCATGTCCGCGTAGTTGTCAAGCCGGTAGTCGGACGCCTTCGCCGAGATGAGATGAGCGGCAGGCGTCACCCCTTTGCCCGATAGCCAATACAGATCCCAGATATCCTTGTTGCGGGTGCGCCCAGCGGCGTGTGAGCTGGGAAGGGCGATGAGCTTGTCCGCCATGATCTCGCTGAGCGTTTCCACTGAGAGCAGAACGTTCTCGTAACCGTCCGGCAAGTGCTCGTAGTTGCGCCGAAGGCGGCGCGCTTCGCTTGTGTGGGCAAGCACTTCGGCCACCTCGATCTTGACGCGCTGACTCGGCAGGTCGGGCCGGTCCGGTGCGGTGTCCACCACGAGCTGCCAACGGTGAACGGCAACCCGGGCGCCTCGACTCCCCAATTGGCGGGTCTTTGGCGCCTTGAGGCGGGCGGGCAAGCCGTAGCGCCCGGCGATGCGCGACTCAATTTTGGCGTTGAAGGTTGCCAGCGCCCCGACGTCAAAGCCCGGTGTCGTGGCAAAGTCCAAGTCCTCGCTGTAGCGCGGCGCGCCATGGCATAGGCGCAAGGCCGTTCCCCCTTGAAACACCAAGTCGCTAAGAAAGCCCGATCTCGCCATGCAAGCGAGAACGTCGTAATGCAGCAATTCCTTTTGGATGACATCACCCAGATGCGCGTTGGCCGGACCGGCGACGGACCGTCGGACTAGCTCGTTGAACGGGCCGGGCTTAAGCGGCATCGCGGAGTTCCTCGGGGTCAACAAGATCCAAGTTTCGCCCCACGCGCTTTAGGTCCTCATAGGCCGTCATGGCCTTGGCCAGGCGCAAAGGCTCATCGGATCGCACGGTGCCGTCTAGGATCGAGATCACTGAGCGCGTAGTGTGAATGAACTCAATGGCGCCGTACGGGGTCTCATAGCATTGGCTGCGTCCGGTGGTCATCAGGGTGAGCCGCATGGGAATTTCGGAGATTGCGCCCCACCGGGAGAGGGCGGTCTCCAAGCTGACGTAGCTGTACTCCCCCCTGCGCAATGCGCAAGCCACATGCTGAAGGATGTCCTCCCGCGCTCCCCCGGTGAGGGCATGAACGTAGGTGCCTTGAGCCGCGCGAATGAGGACCCCGCTCGCTGCCAATCGGCCCAGGGTGGCGTTGAACGTGTGCAGGTTGGTGTGCGGCAGCAGGTGGGCGAGGTCGGCCTTGGTAAGAACCGGCGGCGCATCCAAGGTGTGTTTGTGTAGCGCATGAATGCAGTCGATCTGTCGCACCAACGGCTCCAATTTCAAATATCTAATAAGAAAACATAGTATTTATGTACATCAATAGCGTCAAGTTCGCTGGAACCTCCCTGTTGACGCATTCGTAGGCATGACCTTGTTTGCGGGGATGGCGCTGTTCACCGCAGTCACTGCGGATCCGCCACAGACGCGCAATGCCTCGGACCGGTCGGACTGAAAACCGATGTTGCCCTCCGCTCGGTCGTAATCTTTGGACGCCCGCGTCGCGTTACGGCAAGATGCAGGCCGAACCACCACCGACCGCACTGAAGAGCGGAACGTCCACGAGCCGGCATCAGGGAGACAGCCATGAAAATCTCGATCAGCGCGCACTATTCGCACGGCAGCATTGCGGAGCAGGCCGATGAGTTGCGGGCGCTCGAAAAAGCCGGCGCCGACTGCATTTGGGTGGCGGAGTCCTACTCGTTTGATTCGATCAGCGCGTTGGGCTACTTGGCTGCGGTGACGGAAAAGGTCACCCTGGCGTCGGGCATCGTCAATATCTACAGCCGCACGCCAGCGCTCCTGGCCATGACTGCCGCGGGCCTGGATGCGGTCTCGAAGGGACGCTTCATGCTCGGGCTCGGCGCCTCCGGCCCCCAGGTCGTGGAGGGGTTTCATGGCGTTCCCTACGACGCGCCGCTGACCCGGATGCGGGAGGTGATGGACATCTGCCGCGCGGTGTGGCGGCGGGAGGACAAGCTCACCCACCAAGGGGAGAAGTACCGGTTGCCGCTCCCCGCCAGCCAGGGCACCGGTCTGGGCAAGCCATTGAAGATCATCAATCGCCCGGTGCGCGAAGCCGTTCCGATCGCCTTGGCAACGCTTGGCGCGAAGAGCGTTGCCATGACCGCGGAGAAGGCCGAAGCCTGGCTGCCGGCCTTCTTCAACCCGCAGCGTGCTTACAAGGTGTGGGGCAATGCGCTGAAGGAGGGGATGAGGAAGCGGGCTCCGGAGCTGCCGCCGTTGCAGGTGTTCGCGGGCGGCGCCGTGGGCATCGGCGAAGGCTTGGAGGCTCATCGGAATCTGGCTCGGCCGCGCACGGCGCTCTACGTGGGCGGCATGGGGGCCAAGGACAAGAACTTCTACAACCAGATCTTTCGCCAGTATGGTTACGAGAAAGAAGCCCAGGCGATTCAGGAGCTTTACCTTGCCGGGCGCAAGTCCGAAGCCGAAGCCCAGGTGCCGCAGCGCTTCCTGGACGAGACCTCCCTCATCGGCCCGGAAGGGTACGTGCGTGATCAGATCCAAGCGTACCGGGAGGCGGGCGTCACCTGCCTGTCCGCTTCATTCATCGGCACGACGACCGCGCAACGGGTGCGGCAGTGCGACGAACTCAGAAATCTGCTGGAGAAGATTTAGCGGACGGTGTCCGTGCGAGTTCGTCCACTTCACTGCCGGGCGGCAGGCCGCTGGCCCACCGTCGCTGAGAGCTTATCCGCCGCGAGGGCAGGCCCTTCGCGCTACCGGGCCTAGCGCTCAGCGGAGCCATGCGACGACAGCTTCGAGCTTGCCCTCGAACATGGCAGGGTCAACTGGATGATGTGGGTTCCCGCCCTTGCCCAGTAGTGGCTCAGTTTGACTCACGTCGTCGTGATTCGGTCGAGGGCGGGACGCCCTCGCTCCGGGGATCTCACCTGAAGTGGGCGTTTCGCCTTGGAGCGAGGGCATCCTGCCCTCGCAGTGGCGCTCGTCAGAGCGCCAGCCGCTCAAATCCCGCCAAAGTCAAACTGAGCCACTACCCCTTGCCCGGATTTGTTGCAGGATGTCGGGCGCAGTGACGCGGCTCCGCTCTCCGGTGGCGAATCCGGGGAGGCCGCGTCTGGGCTCAAAGGGCGGTAGGGTGGCGCAAACTGAACGAACCCGCTGCCCCGTCAACGCCAGCCTTGCCGCCACGCTTGATATTCGGCGGGCCGCAGGCGGTAGCGTACGATGTTGCCTTCGTGGAGGCTCATTATCTCGGTCTCCACGACCTCAACGAATCGTGCTTGGTCTGTCGGCGGCACCTTCTCCGCCGCGCGCTCCCGCGCCAATGCAGTCACGGCCTTTCTATCCAATCCGGTGCGTACCATTGCGCTGACCAGTTCTGCGACCAGCGCACGGTAACGCAACCGGAACGGGTCTGGCTCACCTAAGGACTGCCGCACCGCCGAGTACCTTGCGCTGCTGCGCTCGTAGGCCCAGACGAACAGGTCGCGCAGCAACTCGATGCGATTCAGCTCATACACGGCCAACACGCCATCGATGTAGTCTCTCTCCGGCACATCCACGAAGGACACGGGGCAGAGATTGCCGTGGATCAGCGGGATGTTCGCGGCCAAGCGAGAGACCCGCTTGTTGACGTCCTGGAAGCCTTGCAGGTAGGCGAGGTGCACTAGGGCGAAGAAGGCCTGCTCAAAGGGGTCCATGATCGCGTCCGCAGCATCCAGAATTTTCCGGAAGCACTCTTCAATGAGCTGCGGCACTTCCAGCGGATAGTAAACCGTGCCGTCAATGCCCACCGGAATGCGCCTCAGGCGACCACCGGCCTGCGGATCAGCAAGCAGGTTGTCAGCGAGCAGGGCGTGCAGATTCAGGATGGTGTACCGGTTGAAGCCGATCTCATCGGCGTGGTCAACTAGCAGTTCGATGGCCGCCTTGTGGTTTAGGATCATTTGCGCTTCCAGCGCATTCCTGCCCTCGGCGGCTTCACCGAGCTCCAACAGGCGCTCGGTTTCCAGCAGGGAGTAGGTGTTGCCTTCCAAGCGGCTGGAGTTCCACGACAGATCGACCAGCAGTCGGCTGTAGATCGTTCGGGCGTAGGTTCCGGCCGGACGCTCGCCCTGGGGCGGGCGACCCATGTTGAGCAAGCGTTGGCGCGTTTCCGCTGGCAAGTAGTGGGTGATGTTGGGCCGGTAGTCATCAAGGAAGGCGCGTTGGTAGCCCGTCGGCTGCCGTCTTTGGATTGGTGCGCGAATCGCCTGCTTAACCAACTCCGCCTCTGGGGAGATCGGCACTTGGACGTTAAGATATGCCTCGGCGGTCATGGCAACCGGGGCTGAACCCGCTTTGGCAGCCAAGCTGGCAGGGACGCGATAGCGACGGCTCTTGGTCTTTCCTTCGGCAATCAGCCGCTTTTGTTCCACCAACAGGGCGAGGCGGCGCTGCAGCATCCGCAACGGCAGCTCGTACGGCAGTCCCTCGCGGATGGCGCTGACCCGCACACCCTCCGGATGGGGCGCCACAACGTTGAGAACAGCGTCAAGCTCTTGCTCGGGTATTCGCTTGGGCATTTGGCGGATTATATGTCGCTAAAGATCTTTATGCGACATATAAAGCGAAAAGCCGTCTTTTATTTGTCGCAAATGAGGTTTTTTGTCGCATAAATCGCTTGTTGCCGTCGCAAACGGCTTCGGTTATGGCGTCCTTTCGATTGCCTCTTGCAGCTCGGCCGGAACACCCCCAAAGGCGCTCAACGCTGGACGCTACGCCGTTTGCGCCCCTTCGATGGCGGCGCTGAATCGCGCTAGGCCCTCCTCCAGCAGCGGGCGCGGGCAGCCGAAGTTGAAGCGCACGAAGCCGGGGCCGCCGAAGGCGGCGCCGTCGGAAAGGCCGAGCCCGAAGCGCTCGAAGTGCGCGCCGGGGTCGGCCAAGCCGAGGTCGCGCACATCGATCCAGGCGAGGTAGGTGCCTTCCACGGGCGTCATGCGCGGGCCAGCCACCGCCAGCACCCGTTCATGGTTGCCGCGCAGGTAGGCGAGCAGGCGCTCAAGCCAGCCGCTTTGGTCGTTGAAGGCCGCTTCCGAGGCGGCGTGGGCCAAGGGCCCGATCGAGGGTGTCAAGTCGCGGCGGGCCTGGTTGAAGCGCCGCCTTAAGCCCGCATCGGGGATCACCGCCACCGCGCAGGAAAGGCCGGGCACGTTGTAGGCCTTGGTGGCGGCGTAGAGCGAGATGCTGCGTAAGGCGATTTCGGTATCCAAGCTGGCGATGGGCCGGTGGCTGGCTTGCCGGTCGAGCAGAATGGGGCAGTGGATCTCGTCGGCGCAGATCACCAGGCCGCGCCGCGCCGCGAAAGCCGCCAATTCCTGCAGTTCCGCTTGGTCATAGATCCGTCCGGTGGGGTTTTGCGGATTGGCGATCATTAGGATGCGGGTGTCGGCATCGGCGGCGGCCTCAAGGGCGTCGATGTCCATCACCCAGCGATCGCCGTCGCGCGCCATCGGCACCTCGATGGCGCGCTGGTCCGCATTGGCGGGCACCGAGCGGAAGGGATAGTAAACCGGAGTGGGAATGAGCACGCCGCCACCGGGCTGCGCGGTGGCCATGGCGGCGAGATTCAGGCCGGTGACCACGCCGGGAATCCACACCAGCCACTCCTCGGGCACCGGCCAATGGTAGTTGCGCTCAAGCCAGCTCTGGAAGGCGGCGACCAAGCCGCTGGGGATGCGCGTGTAGCCGAAGATCGGGTGCTCGATCCGGGCGCGGAGCGCGTCGAGCAGGAAGCCCGGCGCCTCGAAGTCCATGTCGGCCACCCAGAACGGCAGCACGTCCCGGCCTTGGTACTTGTCCCACTTGGCGCTGCTGGTGCCGCTGCGGTCGATGTGGCGGTCGAACTCGGTCATGGTCATCCTCTCCTATGCGGGCTCGGAAACATTTCGGAACCCAGCCTAAGCGACTAGCGCGGCGATTCGCGCACCGAAACTCCAACCGCCTCTCGCCCTCCGGGCGAGAGGCGCCTTCTAGGAGCCTGCGCGCAATTGCCTTACAATGCTCGCCAATCCCATCCACGAGGTAAAGGCACGACAATGGCTGATGCAACCACGGATTCGGTGCTGGACACCATCAAGCAGCAGATTGAGGGAAACCCCATCATCCTCTACATGAAGGGATCGCCGGGCGCCCCCCAGTGCGGGTTTTCGGCGCAGACGGTGCAGTGCCTGGCGGCCTGCGGCGAGCGTTTCGCCTACGTGGACATCCTGAGCAATCCGGAAATCCGCGCCACCCTGCCGGGCTACGCCGACTGGCCCACCTTCCCGCAGCTTTACGTCAAGGGCGAACTGATTGGCGGCTGCGACATTGTCACCGAGATGTTCGAGAGCGGCGAACTCGAGCCATTGGTCAAGGAAGCCGCAGCCGGCTAGGCGCTAGCCTTCAACCAAGCGGCCCGCTCGCCGAGCGCGTCGCCCCAATCGTTCACGATCGCGCAAAACAGCATCGCGCAGCGCTCGGCGTCGTACAGGGCGCCGTGCGCCTGCTCCTTGTCGTAGTCGATGCAGGCTCGGGCGCAGGCCTCGCGCAACACCGTGTGGCCGTAGGCCACCGCGCCGAGGGCGGCGGTGTCGATGGTGCTGAACGGATGGAAGGGGTTGCGCTTGACGCCCGCCCGCTTGGCGGCGCTGTGTACGAAGCCGGCATCGAAGGCTGCGTTGTGGCCCACCAGAATGCCGCGATGGCAGCCGTGACGCTTGATGCTGGCACGGGCCGTTCTAAACAGCTGCTTGATGGCTTCGGTTTCCGGGATGGCCCGCCGCGCCGGGTCGTTCAGGTCGATGCCGGTCACGCGCAGGGAGTCGGGATTGATCAGCGCCTTCGGAAACGGCCGAACCGGCCACCGATGGCGGCCGTCGATCACCAGATTGCCGTCGTCGAACCGCAGCGTCAGCGCCGCGATTTCCAGCAGGCCGTGGCGCTCAGGGTCGAAGCCGCTGGTCTCCACGTCCACCACCACGGGCAGGAAGCCCCGAAACCGGTTTGCCATGCTGACTTCGCCCATTGAGCGACCTAAACAGGTTGCCGCCGATAAAACAAGCCCGCGCCTCTCGCCCAGAGGGCGAGAGGCGGTTGGAGTTTCGCTGCGCGAAACTCCGCGCTCGTTGTGGGGGTCAGATTCTGAAACGTTTCTGAGCCCGCACAGCGCTGGCCCGCATGTCCCGCCAACTTTCGCGAAGACCCTGTGTAGAATGCCGCTAACGTCAGGATGTTGCGGCAGCGGCCTTGCAACCGTGACTTTTCTGCGCTGCGGGCTGTCGGCAAGGCTCAGGATTTGGCGCAAGTCAGGGAGGTGGATGCCATGAAATGGGTGATGGTTCGAGATGCCGGTCGGGAACGCGCTGGCCTGGTTGTTGATGGTGGCATTCACCTGCTTGAGGCGGAGCTGCGCGTTCTGGATTTGCTGGGCGATGATGGCGAGCGGCTGGCCCGAGCCGGCGAGCGGGCACGGAGCAATCCGGCCGCCGTGGTGAGCTACGCGGACGCGGATCTCGCGCCGCCGGTCCGGCCGTTGCAAATTCGGGACACGCTGCTGTTTCTGCAGCACCTGCGCAATGCGCGTCCGGGCGTTGAAATCGAGGATGAGTGGCGCCAGATACCGGCGTTCTACTTTGGCAACACGGCCTCCGTGGTGGGCCCGCGCGATCCGGTGGAGATCTTTCCGGGCAGCGAGTGGTTCGACTTCGAGCTTGAAGTCGCCGCAATCATTGGCCGCGAAGGCTCGAACGTGCATCCCGACGATGGCGATGCCCACATCGCCGGTTTCACCATCTTCAACGACTGGAGCGCCCGCGACCTCCAGCGCTTGGAAGGCGTGCTCGGCATCGGGCAGGCGAAAGGCAAGGACGGCGCCAACACCTTGGGACCCATGTTCGTCACCAAGGACGAATTGGAACCCTACCGGAGCGGCAATTCCTTCAGTCTCGGCGCCCGCGCCTTCGTGAACGACGAGCTCGTTGGCGAGGGGAGGTTGGACCAGATGGACTGGTCGTTCGGCGAGGTGGTGTCGTTCGCCTCGCGGGGCACGCGCGTTTTGCCGGGCGATGCCATCGGCTCCGGCACGGTGCCCACCTGCTGCCTTGCGGAGCACTTCGCCCTGTCGCTCGGCCAGAGCCTGGTTGCCGGTGAGGCGGAGGACTTGGCCGACGATGCAGGCGCGGGGTTCCGCGGCTGGCTGCAGCCTGGCGATGTGGTGCGCCTTGATGTCGAGATGCTCGGTTCAACCGTGCAGGAAGTGCGGCCCTCAGTGCCCGTGCATCGGCTCAAGTCGGGATTTTAGCTAGGGCTGTTGTGCGTGGCCTTGGGCGGGCCGGTCCCTCAAGTCAAGGGTTTTGCATCGATCAGCACCGCCGCGATCACGCAGGGCTTGCCGCTGCGGTTCACCCAAGCGTGCTTGGTGCCGCGCTGCACGACGCAATCGCCCTGCCGCAGGAGCACTTCGCCATCCTCCATTCGCATGTGCATTTCGCCGGAAATGACCACCACGTAGTCGATGGAATCCGTGTAGTGCATGGTCGGGTGCTTGTCGATGTCCTCATCGGACGGCTTGTTTCGGGTGCCGATCTGATTGAATGCGGCTCGGAGGTCAATCTCGCCCGACGTTTCGGGCGGGATCTCGGCAACGCGAAATATCGATCCCAAGGGCGTCGGGTCATGTTGTATCGGGCGCAGCGACGTGTCCGTGTCGCCACTGTTGTCCACAGGACAGCTGTCCGTCACCCATAGTTCGGAAATGTAGGCGCCCGGCCATCCCTCACTCGTCATGACGTTTGGGGCGTCGTCGTCGATCTTGACGGTGGACTGCCCCTGGTCGTTGAGGCCGGTGACGAAACGGTGCGCTTTATACATGGTGTGACTCCAGAAGAAAGATCGAAGGATTCAAGTGATGACTCGCCGACGCAAGGCGGGGGTCGTCAAAACTGCAGGTTCACGGAGAAGCCGTAGGTTCTCGGCGGGGCAAATGATCCGTTGATCGGAGAGCCGACCAAGGCGGATGCGATCAATGCCGCATTGATCACGTCTTCATTGCCGATATTGTTCACGAAGGCGCCGAAGCCCCATCTGCCGTTCCGGCTCCGGTATTGCATCTGTGCGTCGAACCACTCGTAGGCTGTTTGTTGCATATGGTCAAGATTGTAAACGCTCAGCCATACGTCGCTGACAAAGCGCGCATCCAGCCGGACGGTGAAGTCACCCGCCGCCATTGGCAACAGGTACTCGGCGGCGAGGTTTAGGGTGTAGTCCGGCGCTTGGGTGAGTTCATTGCCGGTGAGATCAAACACGCCAAAAAGAGCGGCGGGTCTGGCCGGATCTTGGGAGCTGTAGTCCTTGAATTCGGTGTCGAGCAATCCAAGGCTGGCTTCGAGCCGCAGGTTGGCCGTCAGCAGCGCGATCACCTCGAGCTCGGCGCCGTACAGGTTGGAGTCCGCGGCGTTTTCCACGGTGATGACCAGCCCGTTCACTTTCGACACCTGCAGTTCCGTGTAGTCGTAGAGGAACAGGGAGGCATTGGTGCGCAGGCGCCCCTGCAGCCAATCGGCGCGGACGCCTATCTCGTATTGGTCGATTTCCTCGGGGTCGAACGCCGGCTGCAGGTTGCCGACGTTATAGCCGCCGCTCTTGAACCCTTGGGAGTAATCGAAGTAGAGGAACGCATCGTCGTTCGCTTGGTACTCCAGCGTCACCGATGGCGTGAACGAATCCCAAGTCGCCGACTTGCGCTCCCGCGCGCCGGGGGGCGTGGGCGGAAAATAGGGTCCAAAAGGCGGATAGGGAGAGGCGAAGTCGAGTTGGTTCAGTTCGTCGATTGACTTCTTCTCGTCGCTGTAGCGGCCACCCACCCGAACCGCAAAAGCGTTGCTCAGACGCCAGCGAAAGTGGCCGAACAACGCCCATGCCCGCGTTTCGAGCGCTCCGATCAGCGTGCCTCCGCGCCTGAGTCCGACCGGGCCGGGCAGTCCCAGCGGCGGTACCACGTAAGGATCAAGGGCGCCGCGAGTCGCGGCGGTGAGATCTTCGCTGAAGCGGTATCCGCCGATCATCCAATCACCGAAGCCGCCTTCGCGGCTTAAGCGCAGTTCCTGGCTGTTGTGCTCTGAATCGGAGAACTGGTTGTAGATGGTCAGGGGGATGTCGGTGTTGTCGAGATCGGTGGTGGTGTCGAACTCGGTGGATCGGTAGCCGGTGATGAACTTCAGGTCGTAGTCGCCCAGCGCCCACGTCAAGTCGGCCGAGACGCCGATGAACTCCCGCTCGTTCAGCGGCCCGGAATCCGCCGTGCTGTCCCGGAGGTCATCCGGCAGCTTGCCGCCCACGAGCGTGCCCTTGACCGGCAGGCCGGGCCATCCGACGGCCGGGTCGGGCAGGCTGCCGGGGCCCAAGTACCGGAAACTGTACGCGTGGTCGTCCTGCTCCATGTAATCGGCGCGCAGGTTCAGTTCAACGCGGCTGCCCGGCTGCCAAGTGACGACGCCGCGCACGGCTCGGGTCGATTCGTCGTCAATCTCCCCGCCGTTCGTCTGGTTGGTGCCGTAACCGTCCCGCTCCACCACCTGAAAGGCCAAGCGCGCGCCCAAGGTGTCTGACAGCGGCCCGCCCACGGCGCCTTGCGTCTTGATCAGGCCGTAGTTGCCGCCCGTAAGGCTGAGGTGGCCATTGAACTCATCGCCCGGCTGCCGGGTGATGATGTTGATCGCCCCGGCCGTGGCATTGCGGCCGTAGAGGAAGCCCTGCGGGCCTCTCAGCACCTCCACGCGCTCCAAGTCGTAGAAGTTGGCCAGCGCCGCTGCGGGCCTGCTGACGTAGAGGTCGTCAACGTGGAACGCAACCCGCCCCTCGTTGCCCAAGCTCAAGTTGTCGAAGCCGATGCCGCGAATGGCGATGCGCGCGTTGCCGGTGGTCTGTCCGAAATTGACGTTGGGAACCGAAAGCGCCAGCCCGCCGATTTCGGCCACCTGCAGCAGTTCCAGGTCCTCGCCCGACAAGGCCGAGATTGACTTGGCGGTGGATTGCAGGTTGGTTGCCCGTTTTTCCGCCGTGACGACCATTTCCTCGATCTCCAATTGCTGGGCGGAGGCTGTCGCGGCGGCGATGCTCAAAACGAGCGCAATGGATTGCTGGAGCGATCTGTTTGGCAACTCCCTCATCGAACATATCCCCCTTACGCCAATGGCTGGCGCTCCAAATTGCGGGTGCGATGCCGGGCTGCGAAGCTTCCCGCCAACGCCGGGCTCCTTAACGCCTGTTTGGGTAGCTTATTGGTAAGATAACATCAAAATATTACCGCAACAAGTCCTTTGGGCTTGTGTGGGCTTGTGTTGTCGGGGCTTGAGCGGGGGCTTGTGTCAACAATTATCACTTTAAATCAAATCCACCCTCCGTTACCCAATCGAGGGCAAGATGCCCTCGCTCAGGTGCGGGATCCCCCAGATAAGGGCGGTCAGTCATTGATGACCAAGCCGTGCAAAAACAAGTCGTACAGTTCCCCAAACGCTTCGCTGAAAGTAAGTCCGGCGCGGGATTGGAAGTCGATCTCATCAATTCTGGTCACGGCGGAGAGTAGCACTTCGCTCACCAAGTAGGCGTGGACCTCCCGGAAGCTGCCTTGGCGGATGCCCTCGGAAACCATGCTCTCAAGAACCTTCATGCGCTCTTCCTGATGGCGTCCCAGCATCTGCTTGGCGGGCAGGTAGGACCTCACGTCCTCCACGAAAGCGGCGCTGGCTTCCCGCGTTTCGGTCACGCCGGGTTCCAAAAACGCCTCGACCCGCTTGATTGGGTCGCTTTGCGCCATCGCGCCCTCCTGCCCGAGATGGCGGATTCGCTCGAGCCAGCGGTCGAGAACGACCAGAAACATCTCCTCCTTGCTCGGGGCGATTTCGTAAAGGGTTCGGTTGGAGCAGCGCAGGCGCTTGGCCAAGCTGTCGATGGTCAGGCCTCGAAATCCCTCTCGCAGGAAGATGGTCTCCATTTGGTCCCTGATCTGTTTGCGCCGCTCGTTGCGCGGCCCCCTTCGCCGGTGCGGCGGTGATTTTGGGGAAGCGGCCTTGCTGGCCTCATCTTCCGGTCGGGTCGAGTTTCGCTTTGTCAAAAGGGCTTCCTTGATAGGTAGGCTAGAAACTGCGCATGGTAAAGCGGCCACGTCTCGACCGGGCCGGAGGAGCGGCTCCCCGGAGCCCCGGTCAGCTTGATGGCCCGGGTTGGGGCGTAGCGGTCGATGTAGGCGCTCAAGCTGCGGGCGCGGGTGCGGCTGCCGCTTTTCACCTCCACGGGAATGACCTGGCCTTGGCGGTCGCGAATGAGAAACTCGATTTCAGCGCGTGCCTCAAACCAGCCGTAGCAGGGTTGGCGGCAGTGGGCGCCAAGTTCCGTGCGGACGAAGTTCTCGGCGATGTAGCCCTTGTGGGCTGCGCTTTGCGCCCGTTGGTCCGCATAGGTCATGCCGAGCATGTGCCCGAGCAGGCCCACGTCGAACAGGTAGAGACGGAAGCGGTTGGCCTTGATCCGAGCCTGCAAGGGGGGCTCGGGCCGCCCCTGCACGGGGAAGCACTTCCACAGCAGCCGCGCCTTTTCCAACCAATCGATGGGCCCCGCCAATTCCCGGTAGCGCTGCTTTTGGGGGACGACTCCCTTGAATCGATAGCGCGCCACCGACCCCTCTTGGCAAGCGGCGAGTTGCATCGGCACGCTCTCGAGCACCCGCTCGATGTGCTGGGCGTCATGGATGCCGGCGTACTTGCCGAAGTCCCGGCGGTAGCCATTGATGAGATTGCGGTGAATGCGCGTCACTTGGGCGGTGCGCTCAAGAAGGCGTTGGCCCGGCTCAAACCAAGCCGCCACCGCTTCGGGCATGCCGCCGACGAAATAGTAGTCGAGCAATCGCGGCCAGAGCTGTTGATGCACTGTGCCGCTTTGCCGCTGGGCGCGGTGGGCTGCAAGGAGTGGCTCCCGCCCTGCGGCCATCAGGAACTCCTCGAAACACAGGGGAAGGAGGGCCAGTTCATCCACCTTGCCAACGGGAAATGATCGAAGCAGGCCAATGTTCGACCCGGATGCGCAGACGAAGGCGTGCGGCAGCCGTTCCGCAAAGTACTTCAGTGCGTCCACGGCCTGCTGGCATTCGCCGATCTCATCAAGGAACAGCAAATCCCGCTTGATGTCGATGCGCTGGCCCAACTCGATCTCGATGTTGTCGATGATCGTGGCGGGATCCAAGCTCTCGGCGAACAAGGCCGAAAGTTGGGGATTGGCCCGGAAGTCAAGCCAATGCACTTCGCGGAACTCCCGCGGGCCGAATTGCCGCCCGATCAACCAGGACTTGCCGACCTGCCGAGCACCGTCGAGCAGCAACGGCTTGCGCGCAGCCTGCTGCTTCCAGGCCAGGAGTCGTTGGTAGGCGAGGCGTTCGAGCATTGAACGGGTTCTTCCAGTCTGCGGCCAACGCCGCTTACGATGCCATTGCCAGCTCTCTTTTTCCATTTTTATGCGCATAAAAGAGGAAATTTTGGCATTTTTATGCGCATAAAAGCGTGATTTTTTATCCGCTTTTTTGATTTTGGCGTCAGCAACTCTCATTTTGGATCAGGTCTGGCTCAGTTTTCCCAACCGAGGGTGGGGCTCGCTCCAATGCGCCACGCCCAGTTTCGGCGTCATCCCGCGGAGCGAGTCCCACCCGACAAGGCTTGGTGAAGCAGGTTGAGAGGCATGAATGAGAACTGCTGCTTTGGCGTTGATAGTGGCTCAGTTTGGCTTTGTCTAGGCTTGAGCGGCTGGCGCTCTGACGAGCGTCACTGCGAGGGCAAGATGCCCTCGCTCCGGGGCGAAACGCCCACTTCAGGGGAGATCCCCGGAGCGAGTTTCCGTCTTGTCAATGGCTTGATTGCGTCCTTTTGCGCGTGCTTCAGCAAGGGGCCCCCTTGGATGCTTGCCGCCCGCATTGCGCCGCCGGTCCTTCTTGCTCCCGGAATCCGCTGGGCTCAGGCGACAACCCCCGGAGCGAGGGCGTCCCGCCCTCGACCGAATCACGACGATGACCTGAGTCAAACTGAGCCACTACTTTGGCGTTTCTTCATTGGCCACCTGCTGGCCACCTTGGGTATCATGCGCCGCCTTTCCAGACTGGCGTTTGCCGCACCGCAGATGACAAGCAAAAACGTTGAGAAGATCGTGCTGGCCTACTCCGGGGGGTTGGACACCTCGGTCATCTGCCGCTGGCTGCAGGAGACCTACGGCGCCGAGGTGGTGACCTTCACCGCCGACATCGGCCAGGGCGAGGAGGTGGAGCCGGCCCGTGCCAAGGCCGAGGCCATGGGCGTGCGGGAAATTCACATCGAGGATCTAACCGAGGAGTTCGTTCGCGACTACGTCTTCCCCATGTTCCGCGCCAACACCCTTTACGAAGGAGAGTACCTGCTCGGCACCAGCATCGCCCGCCCGCTGATCGCCCGGCGGCTGGTCGAGATCGCCGAGCAAGCCGGCGCTGACGCCATCGCCCACGGCGCGACGGGCAAGGGCAACGACCAGGTGCGCTTCGAGCTGGGCGCCTACGCCCTGAACCCGGACATCCAGGTGATCGCGCCTTGGCGGGAGTGGGATCTGAACTCCCGGGAGGCGCTGATGGCCTTCTGCGAGCGGCACCAGATTCCGGTGGATTACCAGCGCGGCGAGAAGTCGCCTTACTCCATGGACGCCAACCTGCTGCACATCTCCTACGAAGGCGGTGGGCTGGAAGACCCGTGGAACGCCCCCGATGAGGCCATGTGGCGCTGGACCGTCGCCCCGGAAGCCGCCCCGGACGCCCCGGCGCAGATCGAGCTTGAGTTTGCGGCCGGCGATGCGGTGGCGCTGGATGGCCAGACGATGAGCCCGGCGGCGCTGTTGGCCCGCCTCAACGCCATCGGCGGCGCCCACGGCGTCGGGCGCGACGACCTAGTGGAGAACCGGGCGGTGGGCATGAAGTCCCGCGGCTGCTACGAAACCCCCGGCGGCACCATCCTGCTCAAGGCCCACCGCGCCATGGAATCGCTCACCTTGGACCGCGAGGTGGCGCACCTGAAGGATGAACTCATGCCGCGCTACGCCAGCCTCATCTACAACGGCTATTGGTGGTCCCCGGAGCGCAAGGTGCTGCAGGCGCTGATCGACGCCTCCCAGCAGCCGGTCAGCGGCACGGTGCGCCTGAAGCTCTACAAGGGTGCCGTCTCCGTGCTGGGCCGCCGCTCGCCAAACAGCCTCTACGATGAGGATGTGGTGACCTTCGAGGATGATCGGGGCGCCTACAGCCAAGCGGACGCGGAAGGCTTCATCCGCCTCAATGCCCTGCGCCTGCGGCTGGGGGCTAAGCTGGGGCGGGATTTGACGGGGTGATGAATCAGCCTTGGAGGGTGTGCCGAGATACTGTCCCCGTGATTGGTACGGATGCGATTGGGCTAAAGGGTCTTTGCTCTGATGAGCTTCAGTGAATCAGCGGTTGTCTCATAGCGGGTGGGGAGAAAGTGGGTCATCCATCGCCGCACGGTTTCTAGGATATCGCGGGCGCGATGCTTGTCTGTGTCGATGTGCATTTCGGACAGTTTCTTCTCCAAGTTGGTCTCGTTGACGCTTCCGGTGTGGTCGATTTCGGACACGATCCACGCGATTAACGGAGTCTGGGAGATCATGGTAGCCAGCCAGTTGTTGAATTGGGCAAGATCGAGGGACGCTGGCGGACTGATTGCGCGGAGATCGGCTTGCATGGCATCCAGTAGTTCACGACCGAATTCGGTTTCGCCCGAGTACACGGCGTATAGATCCTCGGGAGTACGGGTACGGGGCACCCAGTTCCAAGGAAGAATAGAAGGCGGTTCGCCGAGGCGGTCGGCAAGAGAGGCGTTTTGTTGCGCACGGGATTTGAGGTCTTCTACGACAGCCTTGAGCGCTTCGCGCTGCCCGTCGGTGGCAAGTACGCAACCAGCCAAAAGGGTTCGTTCGAATTCGGGTATGCCGGATTGCGTGCGTGGAACCGAGATGAGCAGTTCGAGGTTCGCTGGTTGGCGCCAGCCAAGGGCGAGATTCGTCACGTTTGCGGAACCGACTAGGCAGTCGTTGTCGGCGGCGAAAAGCTTGGCGTGCAGGTCGTTGCGCAGAAGTAGTTGAGCGGACTTCCGAACTGCCACGTCGAAGACTTGTAGGTCGCTCGCGCCCGCCAGCAAGTCGAGAGGTCGCCACCGGGTGACGACAGTGGTTTCAACTTCCGGCGGAATCGCATCGAGAAGCTTGGTCAAGGCCTCGCTCCGGATGAATGGGGCAACGATCAGAGCGTTTCGTTGGGCGGAGCGCAGCAGCTCAATCACCTCGTCGGCCAGTATCATGACTCAATGACTTCGAGGAACTTACGCGCCTCCCTCCCCCAATCCATGCGTAGATCTCCCATCGTCTCCCGAAGGCCCGCTGGTGCCTTGTCCTCGTGCCTCGCCCAAGCAACGAGCAGCATCTCCAAGGAGAAAGCCGCGTCGCGCAGTCGGTTTGCCAGTATTTCCGGGTCTTGTTCCTCTTCGTCCGCCTCCGACCTGAGCACTTCGATGAGGTGCTTATGCACCGGATGTTGGTCGTTGAGCCAGATCTCAATGATATCGTTGACGGACTCGACGCCGAAGAAGGCGTCACGGTGACCGAGGTCGACGGCCTTTAGAAGGACTCGGCGACCTTTGCTCACAGTTTCGTACGCCCACTCTTCAGCGGTCTCTTGGGGAACTCGTCGCTGAGTTGCGGACCGGGCAATATTGGCCTGCTTCTCTTCGGGCGTTACCGGGGGTGCCTTGTCGGACTCCCCAATTTCCCCTTTCTCGGCCTGATCGTTGATGACGTCGGTGGCAGAGTCTTCGAGCTGAACGCCAGTGTCTGGGTGGCTTCGAGTTTTACCCGTACCCCTCATCAGATCGCGGCGCTCTTTTCTCATCCGCGTGATCTGGTAGTCGATCCAGATCCAGACGTCGAGAAGATGGTAACGAAGGTTGCCGGTATTCTCGAGTCGTTCGCGGTAGTCCCCGAAAGACTCTCCTGGTTCCAGGACCTCCCTTTGGTCGAAGCCTGCGAACGGGAGAACCAATCAACTTGTTTTTCAA
>JAPOTD010000072.1:0-9895 GCA_026709365.1 Gammaproteobacteria bacterium | reverse complement strand
CCGTCGACAAACGCGTGCGCGTGCTGCTTGTTGTTGACCACGCCGAAAATCTCGTCGAGGATCGGGTCGAACTCCACCTCAACTGACCACCAGCGTTCCTCGGGCTCATAGTTGTTGACCCATGCGAGACTCATCTCAAGCTCCCGCCGTGCCCGGACGATGGAGACTCCCTTGTTGCGGTTTGCATGCTTGCCCCAAGGTGCTTCGCCCGCCTTGGCGTAGGGCCGGGGCCAAACGATGCTCGACTTCTTCTCGTTGATGGCCTCGACGGTGGCCATTGAACAGCGGACGCAAATCTCGCCTACTTCGCCGTTAACCTTGATGGTCCAAGTGCGCTTGTTGAATTCCTTGAACATTGGGCGATCGTCGAACGGTGGCGGGGTGGCTGACGGAGCCATCAGATAGAGAGGGTCGTTTGGCAGGCACGTCCGACGCTCCTGCTCGACGAGCAAGTCGGAGGTTGACGGTCGGACGGACGCAAGGACCGTATCGATCTTTACGGGCTGCTGTTTGTCCACGATGAACTTCCGGTATATGCGCCCGCACAGTTCTCCTGTTCGCTCAAGGGTCTTGGAACCGCCGCTCCACCTTACCCGGTCGAGCTCGCTCCAGACCACCAGAGTGCCGGACGGCGCACTGGCATTGTGGGAAATAGACCACCACTGGTCTGGCAGCGGGAGGGGATCAGGTTTAGGGACGACCTGAACGCCATCCTCGTTGATCTCATGAAGATCGAGATAGCAGTGGAGGGCGTTATCGGCTCCGTTCGTCCAAGTCCACACGTCGACGCGCTTGCACTGCGAGATGGAGGACTGCGGAAGGCCAACGCCGAAGCGCCCGATACCTCGTTGGGTACGGTCTCTCCGGGTGCCGTCCCCGAACTTCAGCGCTCGGCGCAGCACGTTCAGCGACATGCCGTGTCCGTCGTCGATCACAGCGATCTGGGTGACCTTGGCGCGACTGTAGGGAACACTGGGGTCCGGCGGCGTCTCCACGGCAATGACTTCGATCAGGGTACTTTTGGCTTCGACAGAATTGTCGATCAGTTCGGCTAGGGCGTGGTCGGTGTCCTTGTAGCCGCTGTCCCGCATAGCCTCGATAGTGAGACTGGGTGAGACAATCGAGTAGTCGATTTCCATTTGAAACCCGTGCTGCCCGTCTAATTGTTCTGCCATACGTCCTCCCAGTTTGTGAAAGCCTCAGCGTGGTTGCGAAAGCCGGGCAAGTTGGTATCGACCACGGTCACGACCTCGCAAGTGGGCGTCCCGCCAGCTTTGGGACCGCGAATAACCCGCCCGAGCATCTGGCTGTACAGCACTAGCGACTTCGTTGGGCGTGCGATTACAACGGCGCTGGCGGACGGTGCGTCGAAGCCCGTCGTCAGCACACCGTAGTTTAGCAATATGCGGTGCGCACTATCCGGTCGGGTGAAGTCTCGGATGATTCGTGTTCGCTCGGCCGCATCGGTTTGTCCGGTGACCAAGTCTGCTATCAAGCCGATTCCTCGGCAGACGTTTGTCAGGAGCCTGGCGCAGGAAACCGAAGGAGCGAAGACCAGCACTCTGGGATGCGAACAGCTCAAATGCCTCAGTCGTTCAACGATACGCAGATTCCTTTGTTCGTCGTTGCCGAGCCTCTCAGCTAGTGTAGTTGGGATATCGAGGGCATTGGATAGTTCCTCGAGGTCAGTTTGCGAGAGCTTGATTCCAGGCTGTACGTTAAGTTGCGAGAATACAACTCTTGCGAGGTACCCCTCTGCGGTCATCCAGGCGATAGGGTCGGAACCGGGAAAGTCAAGTGTGACCTTATTGCACTTAAACAGGTGGGCGACCTCGGAATCCAGATCCACATCTACCCATGTTCTGCCCGGAGTAGCGCTCAGCCCCAGAAGCGGTGTACGAGGTCTGCGTTTGACTACGGTTTCAAGGATATCCCGGTAGGTCGTCGCGACTGCTTGGTGCGCTTCGTCAAAAACGACCATCGTCGTGCGGTCGCCAAGGTGCCACAGACGTTCTCGGTCCTTTCCAAAGGCATTCAGCTTCGCTAGCCCCCCTACGACGATGCCATCTTCCATATCGTCGATGGGCGGGTCGTTGGCCGAATAGAATCTCAGACAGCGTAGTTGCCGATCGCCTGCCTGCTGCCAAGCGGCATGGAACTCCAGCGCAGCTTGCTCTAGGAGTTCGCGGGTCGTGGCCAACCAGAGCACGAGGCCCGGGGAATGCGTACGGAGATGCGATACGACAATGCTCATCGCGGTTCGAGTCTTGCCGGCTCCCGTTGGGAGATGGAGCATGACCCGACCTTCCTCGCGATAGAGGAACCGCTCGACTTCCGAAGCAGCTCGTTTCTGGTGGGGGAACAGACTTCGTCCTGGGACAACCGTTTCCGAAGGGCCGGGTTCAGCTATAGGTTGGCGGGGGGCCTTGGATACACCGAAGAAGCCCAAGAAGGCACGTCGTATGCGAGCATCCATCGGTTCCGACAAGTCCTCGGGTCTTAGTCCAAGCCGCTCCTTCAACTCTATGAGTTTGATCTTGGGAAGAGAGGCTATCAGCAATGCTCTCCTATGCGGGTCGTCGACGGCGAGCTCTATCGAGAAGAGGTTGGCTAGCGTTTCGGCCTTTGAAGACCCCTCCAGCCGCTCGGGTGTGAGTGTGGACACCAAGTTGAATGCACCATCCGGCAGCAAGAGAGCCGCATCGTGGTCATCAAGTTTCTGGAACACCTGTCGGGGATGGACGCCCGGGAAGTCGTCTAGGTGTTGGTTTTCGCGTTGCATCGTTTGTTGGAGTATCGGGTGTGTGCGTGCCGGGAGAAAGAGATAGCGACCGCTTCGCGACTCTAAAGGTTCAAAGTGTGCAGATCAGGCACGCCCGATCGTCGGCGTCATCTGCGAGCAGGGCGTTTTGCCAACTAGATGACCCAACCTTCGCCTTGTTTGCGTTCGCTGCCCGCTCAATATGGTCACGTTGCGCGAGGACTTCATCCAGCGTCGTTCCTTGGACCCAAGTAAACCGCTTTTGCGTCTGCGGATCAACTTGCTCGTACTGCTTGGCGCGCTCA
Source organism: Gammaproteobacteria bacterium (assembly GCA_026709365.1). Taxonomy (GTDB): domain Bacteria; phylum Pseudomonadota; class Gammaproteobacteria; order Pseudomonadales; family Azotimanducaceae; genus Azophilus. The sequence goes on along the minus strand of JAPOTD010000072.1, from coordinate 6,829 downwards.
AATAGCTCTGGATGATTGTCCGCGAGGCCGAGCCACTCTTCCCGGCGCTGGAAGAAACAGAAGTAGCAGCCGGATCGGCTGCGCCACTTGTAGTACTCGGGCACACCCACCGTGTCCTCAAGAATCCGGAACACATCCGCCCGGACGATGCCGTCCTCTATGAACGGGTACTCAGCCTTGATGTTCGGCTTGTGGCTGATATACCCGCCGCGGTTTTCGTCGGCGCGGAATCCGATGTAACTGACGCAGGGGTCGCCACCGACGTAGGCCTCAAGCGGCTCCAGCTTCATCACCCGGGTACACCAGCGAGCGTGGGGAGCGGGGAGGAAGTTGTTGAACCGCTTCAGGTGATGGTCGAAGTCGCGTCCGCTGCTCAGCCGGGCGATCGGGCGGTCGAGGTAGTCCTCTAGGCGGTCGAGGTACTCGTACACTTCCGGCAACTCGGCTCCGGTGTCACAGAAGAAGTACTCGATCTGCTCGTCGCGGCCCTGATCCTTGAGATAGATGGCGAGTGCCGCGCTGTCCTTTCCGCCCGAAAGCCCGAGGATGTGCCTCGTCGGCTTGAGGTCAATTGGAATCGCGTCGCTATCCGAATTTTCTGCTGGCATCATCGGTGTCGCTCCTCGACAGGTTGGATTGGCGGTGCCGGGCAAGAAATTCGCTGGTTAGTTCCGCGATGAGTGCCAGTGCAAGCTCATTGTCATGAATTTCTGACAGCACTCTTTCCACCCTTTGCTTTGCGTTGGCTATCGCGGCCCTCGTTCGCTCGTTCAAGGTTACCACCTCGTCGGTTTCTCCAGTGAGGTTGCTGATCGCCTTGAGGAGAATGACCTCCTGCGCGGGGTCTCGCTTCGCGGTGCCATTGAAGTGGAGCCGCAGCTTCTCGATGTCCCGCAGGCGCTTCGAGAACTCAGCCAGCCGGTACTCTGCCGTGTCGCGATCTTGGTCGGTCCACTTTGCGGATGGCTTGTGGCCTAGGAACAAGAGGACGCTGTCGAACCAGTCCTCGTCCGTGGCGGCGGGCTCACACACCCGGCGGATGAAGCTCCGTAAGCCCTTTACGTCCACAGTGTATTGGTCGAGTCCGTGGCACCGGCCTCTCAACACGACCCGGAGCTCAGTCAAGGGCATGGTCTCGGCCAAGGCGAAGCTTGCGCAGAGCGCTTGACGCATGAACTCGCGCAGAGCGGACTGGGCGCCCTTTAGTTCGCGCAGGGCGTCGATGAGCCTTGGAGCGAAGCCTGACAAATCCTCAGCATCGTCGAAGCCGCAAGCTGTCGGCAGTTCATTGAATAGGAATTTCTCCGGGGATTTGGACAGGAAGAATGCTTGCCTCACGCGCAGCGTCCTGTCGGATAGGCGCCGAGTCCTCTGCGCGTACTCGTCCAAGCTCAGGACGAACTGAGTCAGGGGACGAGCGAGATCGAGGAGTTGCACGGATTCCCGCACCTCGCCGAATAATGCGCGGCTGTACTCATTGAATAGCGTGGCGCGAACGCCATCGATCCGAAAACGCTGGAAGGAGAAGAGGTCGGGACGGCGAACCATCCGCTCTAGGTATTCGTAGGTCAGCTCCGGCGCATAGGTTCCTTCACTGTAGAGCGCGATTTCGTAGCGATGCAGCAGGTAGTGGTGCAGGAACAGGATTGGGAAGACGCCACGTTTGACGCCAAAGGGAGGTTCAGCCAACGCCTCCATGAGCCGTTCCAGAGTCACGGGTTCGGCTTCCGACGCGGCTAGGAGTGCATCGAGTCGCATCCAAGTAGGGCCGAGTTGAAGGGAATCTCTGCCATCTGGTGCTACGAAAGCCCACCCCGCTTCCGCTTCGACGTGCAAACGACCTTTTTCGAGTACGGAGCGATAGATGGCGCGCTCCGGGGGGTACTTCTGGATGTTGAGACCGGGCTTGGCCTCATCGGCAAGCATATGCTGGAACAGCTTGTTCCTCGCGGCCGCAGCCTGAGATGAAAGGCGATCGCGGTTGATCAACTCGTTGCGAATGATCGGCGCATCGGCGTAGATGCGGTCCATCGCATCGGAAAGCGCATGTTGGAGGGCGCGCCGATCAGTTAACGCGAGGTGCTCGCCCCGCCAGTGCCATTCGGACAATGTGGGGTCGCCAATAAGCCCGCTCAGCACTTCCCGCTCCGCGGTTCTGGCTGCCTGCAGGCGTTCCCGAACTTCTCGTGCCGCAATGGGGTCACCAGCCAGCTCCTGACCGCTCCGCTGGACGCCTTCCAAGGCGAGCGCATCGGAGATCGCAGCCCGGATGGCCGACGTGTTCTTGTGGAGCGCCCACACCTCGTTAGGCCCTGCCGAACTCAGTGCATCCGCGAAAGCCCTTTCGTCGCTGTGACTTTCGGCGAGGAAGAATACGATTCTCGGGTGGTCCCTGTTGGTCTTGGGGGCGAGGCGTGGTGAGCGGGCATCGACAAAGCTGACGTCGAAGTGGCGGAGCGACCCGGTGCTAATGGAGTGTCGGCGAGCGAGCACAGGCTCCGCTGCTCCGCGCTCACTAAGGGCGGCGGCCAAGTCAAACTGGCCGAGTTTGTCCCTTTCCTCGTCCGTCCGCTCGTCAATGTCGAAGTCGGTTCCCTGCCAAACCCGATACTCACCGCTAAATCGCCGGAACTGCACGACGGATGAGTCCAGCAGGGGTTGCATCGCGTCGCGGAACGCCTGCTTGTCGGGAAAGAGTCGTCGAAGGATGTCCTCAGACGCTTTGAGGCCATCGCTGCGAGAAATTAGGTTCAGTACGCCGATGGTCTTGGCGAGCATGACCGAAGGGCGGGTTCCGTTGTTGGGAATCTCGTTTGTCCCAGCTGCCCCTTCAATTCGCTCGACGGCGGTTACGACCTCCGCCCACCGCCGATGCGTTAGCGGATCGGCGAGCACGGCGGGCTGATTGTGGACGAAATAGTCGTAAATCTGATCGGGGTGGACCCGATCGCTGAACTTGGTCAGCGACGCGAGCGAGTCCTGAAAGCCATGAGGCTCCCGACTGCCGAGGTAGCTGAACAAGGTCCGTTCGTTTTGGGCGAACTTTTGGCAGAGTTGCGGCAGCACCAGTAGTGAGATGGGGTGGATTGGGTAGCAGGACGCAAAGATGCTTGCGGCCGCGTCGGCATCAAGTCCCTTGGGCAAAGCCTTGGCCTTTGCCAGTGCCTTCGCCGTGCGTGCAGCTTGCTTGGCTACGGACTGATGCTGGGATTCCGTGAGTGAATTGGAGAAGGCGGCGGCCACGACGCGCAGAGTCTGTTCGGGCGCCTCGACGAACGAGACGCTTTCGAAGCGCCCTTGCACCTTCGCCCAGTCATTTTTCAACCGCTCGCCCATGCCCCTCGCGTAGAGATCGAAGCCTTGGTGCAGGAGGACGAAGAAGAGGAGATTGGCTTTTTTCGCCCGGTAGGCTCGCTCGGCGAGTTGCTGGAGGAGATGGATACTGCCGCCGCCTTGTTTAGCCTCGTGCTCAAGGAACTTGCCCAACTCGTCGATGATGATCAACAAGCCGCCTGCCCCGCTGCGTTCGATAGCACTCTGTAGGTCGTCAACGAGATCGAGTAGCTCGCTGTCGGGAAGCTTGCGCCGTCGGCGCGCACGTCGAAGCTCTTCAATCACGGTCGGCTTCCGACCTAGTTTGCTCCCCCAGAAGTTCGTAGCCGCTTCGTCGAGCGCGGCGAGCAGACGAGCGCTTAGGGGCTCCTCGCTGCCGGTCAGAACCACCCTGCACCAAGAATCCTGACGAGCGAAGCGTCTCGCGAGATCCGGCCGCTCGGTGGCTAGAGACCTTTTGGCCGCCTTCTTGGCGGCTCCGGGTGGGCCAAGCAGTTCGTGGAGGAAGAGAGCGAAGGACGACTTTCCCGACCCGTAAGGCCCAACGAGGCTCCAGGCACGAGGCTGGTCAGTCCGACCAAGTGCTGCCCTGACATCCTCCAAAAGAGCGATGCTGCGCGCGGTGGGAAGGTAGGCATCGACTATGGATGGCGACCCGCGATCCCGATCGACGTTGATTGAGCGGGTGTAGCGCGTGTTGACGTTGATCTGGCCGACAGGGCTCATGCAGCAAGCCTTGCATTGGGCGCATAGTGCGCTTTGAGAATTTCCAACGGGTTGAGCGGTGCCATCTTGAGGAGTTGAAAGATGCCAGCTGTGCGGTCCAGCCGAAGGGCGTTCGGATACTCCTCGCAGAGAGCCTCCAGCTTGCTGACGAGACCGTCCTCGGTCATGCGGAAGACAGCGCCGGGAGCGCAATGCTCATAGCCGCTGTACATGAGATCGGTGATGGCGAACTGATTCAGCTCAGCGTGTTCGAAGAGTTCAGCGATGGCGAAGGCGAAGACGTGCGACGGCAACTCAGCACGGTCCATCGGCGCCGCTCGCCATGACTTGGTATCGAGCCGTTCCTGCAGGTCCAGCATGGCCAGTGGCGAGTCGAGGACGTCCTCCAAGGCAATCCGCGCGTTGGCCGCTGTCCTTGCATACATCCGCAGCAGCAGTTGGGCGTCGCCCTTCAAGGTCGTCACGGAAGTCCTAGACGAAAGCCCGCGCTTGGCGAAGTCCGTGAGTCCGGTCACGACTTCCCCCGTTGTGAACGCAGGTTTGTGGAAGTGGTTGAAGAACCAATAGACTGCGGTCGCTTCCTTGGGGTTGGTGGCCAAAAGCCAGTGGAGAAGCCAGATGGTCCCCTCGTCTTCCAAGTAAGGGTCTCCATCGTCGCCGAAGACGATTTCTGCCAGCGTGGTGCGCTTCAGCATGTTGGTCTTCGGGTCTCGGCGGGCCATCTGTGTCGCCTGCAGCCAGTAGCGAATCGAGTTCACCATGTTTTTGCCGACGCCCAACTCGACAGTGGCGTTCTCGCTAGTGAATATCTTCGGGTTGTCCGCAAGGGCGCGCAGGCCCTTGGTAATCCAACCGAAGCGCAGGGGGAAGGACTCGTGTCGGCCGAAGGCGGTGTTGCTGCCGGTCAGTTTCACCGGTAGATGCCTTGAGGGATAGCCGCGAAGGTTTTCACGGATGGATACCCTACAACCTCCGCCGACTAGCCGCAAGGCGAAGTTGCCCACTGTGACTTTGTGCGCAGACTGTTCGGGCAAGCCTTTGGGTGACGTTGGTTCTGCCATTCCATCCAGTAGTGTTAGCTGTTGCTCCAATATCGCAGCCCTAGCCCGTATGTCCTCAAGACGCCCTTGCCGATTCCCTTGATCATGATCAGCATGCGGGTACGGTATCATGGAACTATATGGATGAACAGTATTTTTCTGGGGCTGTGCACAGCAAATGAGGCACCAGCGGTTGACCGCCCAACGGGCCGACCTCCCACTTTGGCTCATCGGGCAATTTGCACGGAATTGAGGTCATGCTGCTCCGCACGGAGGATGCCAAGTCCAAGTTGTCGGAGTTGATCACCGAGACTCAGTCCGGCAACGATGTGGTGATCGCCTGAGACGGCAAGCCTGCGGTTCGGCTTGTGCCGGTGCAACCGAGCGAGTTCCGGTTCGGCTCGCTGGCGCGCCTCGTTGCCACGGTGCCCGATTTCGACGAATCGATGGGCGACGACGAACTTGCCCTTTGGGAAGGCGACGGCCAAGAAACTCCCTAAAACTGCCACTCGGTATTGTCGAGCACCCGCCTGCCGGCTGCGGTGAGGAAAGCGTCATTGTTCTCCTCCACCTTGCTGCATGCTTGATTCATCGCGGCGGTGACCCGGTCACCCCCATGGTGTGCGATGTGCTCGTCAGGCGCGTTGGCATCGACTTCGCTTCGGGAACGCCCTTGTTGGGGGGCCAGTCGTTCGGTGCGCTCGAAGCTGTCTCGGGGATCGATCCGGCTGTTTTCATACCCGCAGTTTAAGTCCTTCCCGTGTCCGACGGCCAAAGGGGATTGCGAAACTCCGACTTCCAGAGAAGCGGCGCCAACCAGTCATCGGTACGCAATCACAGCGCAATGGCTTCTGTCTCTTTTGGTTTCATTGTGGGGGTCGCCCTCAGTCGGTTTTACGCACGCAGGAGGGCGCGCCGAACCGCGTCGGGTTCCTCGCGGATGACTTGCAGCAGTGCCGCAGCAGGTCCGCTGACGCGCCGGGCGCCCTGCTCCCACTTCCGGTAGCCGGAGAGGCTCATGCCCACCAGCGGCGCCATCTGCGCCTGCGTTAGGTTGATTGCCTTGCGAACCTCGCGCGGCGAGACATCGGGGTGGACGATGGCCGGTCCTTCGCCCTTGGCGTGCGCGAGCGCCTCGCGGAGGGATTGAACGAGATCATCACCGAACGTGCTCATGATTGGTTACTCCTTGCAGCGGCCTTGATGCTGGCGGCGAGGGTCGCCACAGTGCGGCGCTCTTCCGGCGTGAGGTCCGTCCGAGCGGACTTGGCGTAGGCGAGCAGCGCGTACAGCGGGCTGTCTTCGTCGAGGTGGTAGTAGATGACGCGGCTGCCGCCGCGCTTGCCGCTGCCACCGGCCCGGAAGCGCAGCTTGCGAACGCCACCGGTTCCGGGAATGAGGTCCCCGGCAAGGGGATTCGCTGCGAGGAAGTCGATGAGTTCCTGCTTCTCGTCCACTGTGAAGAGCTTGCTGGCCTGGCGCGAGAATGTCAGCGTCTCCGCTACCGTCAGCATAGGAGCTATATAACCCATTGGGCGAGCTTGGGCAAGGGCGCGACCTGACGTGGGCGCGACCTGACGGTCGCGTATGTAGTTTCGCTGCGCGAAACTCCGCACCGGTTGCGTGAGCCAAGTTCGAGATGTCTCTGAACCCGCATAGCCCAGCGGCCGGCCGGAAAGCTCGCAGTCTTGCGCACCATGCGCAGCACTGATTCTTCTCGCGTGTAGCTT
>JAPOTD010000107.1:21031-36439 GCA_026709365.1 Gammaproteobacteria bacterium | reverse complement strand
GCCTGGTCCGGGTGGCCGTGCTCGCGGCGCAGGTTGACCAAGGCGCGATCAATGCCCCGCAGGCGCTTTGCCAGCAGCGTCGGCAGCGGCTCGGTCAAGGCGGCCTTGAAGGCGCTGCGGCTGAGGCCGACCGACAGCGACTCCTCGGCGCGATCGCCCAACTGGTGGGCCTCATCAATCAGCAGATCGATGTCCTTGCCGTCGGCAAAACGCCGCAGGCGCACCACGGGGTCGAAGACGTAGTTGTAGTCGCCGACCACCACGTCAGCCCAGAGTGCGGCATCCAGGGACAGCTCATAGGGGCAAACCTCATGGCGGCGACCGACTTCCCGCACCCGCTCGGGGGTGATGGCCGGGTCGGCGAGCAGCGCCGCCTCGGCCTGTGCCCGTTTGTCGAAGTAGCCCTTGGCATAGGGGCACTGGTCCGCCGAGCAGGGCATGCCCGGCGTGAGGCATTGCTTCTCCTTCGATGCCAAGGTGATGCGGCGGATGTGCCCGGAACCGGCATCGATGCGCTCCAAGGCCGCCTCCGCAGCCGCAGCGCCGGTGCCGCGGCTGGTGAGGAAGATCAGTTTCGAGGCGCCTGTTTGCGGCAGGCTCCTCAGGGCGGCGTAGAGCACCGCCATGCTCTTGCCGCTGCCGGTCGGCGCCTCGAGCAGCAAGGACTCCCGAGTCGTCAGCGCCTGATAGCAGCGCCGCGCCGCAGCGCGTTGATGGGGCCGATAGCTCGGGTAGGGAAACGCCCTCTCGGCCAGCCAAGCGTTGCGGGCCGCTTGGTGTTCCTGCCACGGCCCCACGCGGGCGGCCAAGCGCGCCAAGGTGTCGCGCAGAAAGGCCTGCAGGGCGGCGGCGCTTTGCCGTTCCTCGAAAACCCGCACCTGGCCGTTGTCCGGATGGCAGTACAGCAGACGCAAACGCCAGTCCCGCAAGGTTGGGCGCGCTGCGGCGAGCATGGCGGCGTAGAGGCGGACTTGGGCCCAGTGCACCGGACCGTCGTGTCGATGCGCCACTTCCGGGTCCGCCCGCGTGGTCTTGAACTCCTCGATGACGGCGGGCGCGGCGCTGAGGTCTGCGCCATCGAGGCGCCCGCGAAGCTCATGGCGCACGCCAGCCACGCCGACTTCCAATTGCACCGGCAGTTCGGCTTGGTAAGCGCCCGGGCGGTCGCGCTGCAAGCGGCGCTGGGTGGCGATGCCCTCGGCGCCTTGGGTCGGCGCGCCCCTATAGGCGTACAAGTCGCCGGAGCGGTGGACCTGCTCGGCCAGCCAACGCACGGGGAGCAGTTGCGGGCTTAGGTTCTGAATTTGAGCACCTTGGCGTTGAAGCCGTTGCCTTCCAGATAGTTGAACCACTGCCGTTGGGCAGGCTGCAGGCTGTCCGTCGGCCCCTTGACCTCGACAAACTCGTAGTCGCGGGTGCCGTAGAGAACCAGCAGGTCGGGGAATCCGGTTCGAGTGGCCCCTGGATTGTCGATCACGCGGCAGGCCAGCTTGAACAGAACCTCGTGGGGCACGGTTTCGAGCAACCGTTCAATCAGATAGCTGTCCAGGTGCCGCCAACTGACCAATCGATTGGCGACCCCCCTCTTTCCTTTCAGCGTGCCGCGCAGGGATTGCGCGAACTGCGCCGGTATGGCCAAGCACTCCTTGCGCGTGGCGATGGCTTCGGCGCGGGTTGCCGCGAAGTCCTGCCAGTGGAGGTCCAGCGGCGCATCCTGGTATGGATTGAGAAAGGCCCCTGGCACCGGCGCGAACACCACCTCCCAAAAAGCCAGCCCGGCCAGTCCCCGGGGCAGGTGGTTTTCCAGATGCCAGGCCTCGCCGCCCTCGACGGCGAGCAGCGCCATGGCGTGCCGCTCGATCCGGGCAGCACCCATCGCCCCGAGGGTCTTGGTCTCGATCTTCGGCGCGCATTGCGGTCTCCGCTGCCCGAAGCGGCTGGCAAAGTCGGCCTCCTCGGCACAGGTCGGCGCCAGGGCAATGGCGCGCAGCAGGTCTTGCGCAGCCTGCTCATCGCCGATGCGGCGCAGGAGCCGCACCCGCCGCTCCCGCGCCGGATGCGCCGTCGAAGCCGCATAGCAACCGAGGGCGGACTGCCAATCCCCTGCCCGTTCAAACCAGCGTCCCAAGCGATTGCGCGCCCGGTTCAGCGTCTTCTCCTCCAAGCGGGAGGGCCGGACGGCACACTCCGCCAAAGCCTTGGACAGCGGCCGGGCCATGCCGGGCAACTGGTCCAGGTTGCGGGAGGCTTCATTCAACAGCCGGGCCCGCAGATAGCGGTCGAGCTCATGCCGATCCCTGAACAGGCGATGATCCGGGTTCAGGGCGTAATCCTCATAGCGCCGCATGCCAAGGTCCTCCAGCACGAACACGCTCAGGTCCCGGTGGCCATCGCCAAAAAAGAGCAGTTGAGCCAGTTTCAGGCTGGGCCAGCAAGCCACCGTCAGCCAAGGCGTTTGCGCCCTCACCAAGGCCCGGATGCAGGACTCCGAGTGGCGCTCGATGATCGTCTCAATCATGTTCGCCTTGGTGCCCTGCGCCGCCTCAAATCGGCTGCGGAGTTCGGCGCGGGTGAGCATGGCCAGCAGCTCCCGCGCTGCAGCCTCGGGATTCATCCGCACCAGCTCGGCGTCAGCCAAGGCCTGAAGCGCCTGCGTCAAGCCATCCACCTCGGCGTAGCTGACCCGGTCAAGACGCAGCAGCGGCCCTTTGCGGGAGACCAAGCGGGCGAGCAGGCGCTGCGCGGGCTTGCCGGCTTCCAAGATGGCGGAGAGGCAGCGCACATCCTCCGCTGCCAGCAAATCGGCGTGCTCGGTCATGACCAAGCGCGCCAAGCGCAGCAAGTTGTTGCGGTAGTAGTCGGGAGGCGGCGGTTCGCCGGAGCGCAGTGAATGAGCGGGAGGCGCGGCCAACGGCATGAACCGCTCGCTTCCTAAAGTCCGTCGGCGAGCGGTTGGAGCCGAAACGGCGGGAAGGCCTCCGGCAGCACCGCATGGCGTTGGATGCAACGCCCGCTCAGTCCGGCACCAGCTGCGAAGCGCCGGCGTTCATTGCGGCTGCGCCGATGCAAGGCGGCGCCTAACCGGTCAGCTTGCGGAAGTTTGCGGGCCGTTTCTCAAGGAATGCGGCCACCGCCTCCTTGTGCTCCGGCGTCTCGTAGGCGGCCTTCAGCAACGCGCCTTCCCGCTTCTGCACTTGGGCCAAATCCGCATCCGATCCGTTCTCCGTCAACAATTGCTTGACCCAGCGCAGCTGGGGGTTCGGGTTGGCGGCGAAGGAGCGAGCTATCTCCAAGGCGGTGTCCAGCAACGCCTCCGGTTTGGCCAAGCGGTCCACCAAGCCCGCCGCATGCGCCTCAGCCGCGCTGTAGAGACGCCCGGACAGGCACATCTCGCTGGCCCGCCCAAAGCCCATGCGCTGCACGAGAAAATGGGAGCTGGCCAGTTCCGGCACCAAGCCCATCTTGATGAAGGCCATGGCAAACTTCGCGGCTTCGGAGGCGACGATGACGTCGCAGGGCAGGATCATGGTCGCTCCGACGCCGACGCTGGCTCCGTTGACGGCGGCGACGATCGGCTTGGAGGAGCGCAGCAAGGACACCCAATCGACGCTGTTGCGGGCCGTGCGCTCCGGATCCTGGCCATCAATTCGCGCCTGGAAGTTCTGCTTGATGTCAGCGCCGGCGCAAAAGCCCCGCCCGGCGCCAGTGATGACCATGGCGCCGATGCCGGGGGCTTCGTTGCAGGCGCTGACGGCGTCAGTCAGTTCCTCGCGCATGGTTTGGGTCCAAGCGTTCATGCGCTCCGGGCGGTTAAGGGTGATGACCCCCACCCTGCCCTCTTCTGAATAGAGAATTTGCTCGTAGTTCATTGTATATCCTTGATTTAGAGTCTAGTAACCGGTCTTTTCGCGCGGCTTTTCCAAGGTGTCCCGAACGGTCGCCAAGTCGCCCGCCGCAGCGCGGACCATAAAACCCAGATCCGAGCCGAGCGTGACGAAGTTGAAGCCGGCCTCCAAGTAGCGTTTCGTGTACTCCACTGTGCCGGTATGGATGCCGACGGCCACGCCTTGCCGGTGGCAGGCCTCTCGAATGCGCTCCACGGTTGCGGCATGGACGGGATCGTCGTTGTCGCCCCTCGGCGCAAGCCCCAAGGATAGCGCCAGATCGGAGGGGCCGATGTACACGCCGTCAAGGCCCGGCACGGCAACGATCTCCGCCACGTTTTCGATGCCCTCCGCCGTTTCGATCATCGCGATGCAGGCAATTTCGCCATTGGCCTGCATGGCGTAGCCGCGGCCGCCGTAGAGCGCGGCGCGTATGGGCCCGAATGAACGGTTGCCTTGGGGCAGGTAGCGGCAGGCGGCCACCGCCTGCTCGGCTTCGGCGCGGTTGTTGACCATTGGCACGATCACCCCGTAAGCGCCAGCGTCCAACGCTTTCATGATCTCGTAGGGCTCGTTCCAAGGCACTCGCACCAAGGGGGTCGCGTCACTGGCGGAAACGGCGGGCAGCATGGCAGTGAGGTCCTTGTAGTCGAGCAGGCCATGCTGCAGGTCGATGCAAACCCAATCGAAGCCAAGGCCGGACAGGGTCTCCGCAATGTGGACGTTGGCCAAGGACAGCCACAGGCCGATGGTTTGCCCGCCGCCACGCCACGCCGCCAAGGCCTTGTTGGGTCGCATTGGATGCTCCTGCTCTGCTGGGCCGATTCGAGCGCCGACACCATGTGGACGAACCAAGTCGCAATCGCAACTCTAACATAGGCTTGGAGACGGCTCGCTTGAACACGTCATAAACGACTAGCGCGGAGTTTCGCATCAGTGAAACTCCAACGCGCCCGCAAAGCGGATGCGCGGGCTCAGAAAACGTCGGAACCTGACCGACGCAACGGTAGCGGAGTTTCGCGCAGCGAAACTCCAACTCGCCCGCGTCGCGGGCGCGCCTCCGCACAAGTTCCCCATTCATGCGAGAATCCGCCTCCGCGCCCTAACCGGGACGACGGTTCAAAACGCATCTGTGGAGCGATGGCTTTGAGCAAGAAGAAGGTCGCCGTGCAACTGCCGCGCAGGGCCCATGCCGAAGCGGCGGCGCAGCGCTATGCGCTTGAGCTTGAAGCGCTGGCGCCGGTGGCGGAGATCGTGGAAGTGGCGGGAACCAGCGCTGCGGCATTCGCCGCCGGCGCCAAGGACGCCGACGCCATCATCACCTCCTGGGGCATTCGCATCGACCGCGCCATCATCGGCGAACTCGACCGCTGCGTGGTGATCGGCGTCGGCAGCGTCGGCGTCGATATGGTGGACATCGAGGCGGCCACCGAGGCCGGCATCGTCGTCACCAACGTGCCCGACGTGTTCATTGAGGAGGTCGCCGACCACGCCATGATGCTGCTGCTGGCGGCGGGCCGGCGCAGCCGCATCATGCAGCGCTTGGTGAGCGAGGGGGACTGGTTCAAGGGACGCTCGCTGCTCAACGAGGTGCCGAGGCTGATGGGCCGGACCTTGGGCTTGTTCGCCTTCGGCAACGTGGCCCGCTGCACGGCGCGGCGGGCGGCGGCCTTTGGCTTGCGCGTCATCGCCCATGACCCTTACGTCAGTGAACTGACCGTCAGCGAGGCCGGCGTCGAACCGGTCAGCTTCCCGGAACTGCTGGAGCGCAGCGACTACCTGTCCATACACGCACCGCTCAACGCCGAGACCCGCCATGCCTTTGACGCCGGGGCCTTTGCGCAAATGCAGCCGAGCGCCGTCATCATCAACACCGCCCGAGGTTCCATCATCAAGGAGCGGGACCTGATCAACGCCTTGGCCGAGCAGCGCATCGCCGCCGCCGGCCTGGACGTGCTGGAGCGCGAGCCGATCGCTCGGGACAATCCGTTGCTGGACATGGACCAAGTGGTTCTCACTCCCCATGTGGCCTCCGCCACCACCCGCATGCGTCCCGAAACCCGGCGCCGGGTGGGCCGTGAGGTCGCCCTGGTGCTGCGGGGCCGATGGCCGCTCAGCTGCGTCAATCCAACCGTGCTGCCGCGCGCGCCCTTGGAGCGCTGGCAGCCGTACCCGATGAACCGAGGACCGAATCGCTGATCCGCCAACCCAGCCAGAACTCCCATAACCAACCATTGCAGGAAGCACCATGAAAAACTGGATCCAAATCGCGCTTGCCGCGCTGCTCCCCTTCACCGCTGCCGCCGCGAAGGCGGACTTGGCCGAAGCCGTTGCCGCCGCCCAAGCGGCGGACATCCGCGATGCGGCGGACCGGGCGCGGGACGCCAACCGAAAACCCGCCGAGACCCTGGCATTCCTGCGCCTGCGGCAGGACATGCGGGTGCTGGAACTGCTGCCCGGCGCCGGCTGGTACACCAAGATACTGGCTCCGCTGCTGTATGAGAACGGCGCGCTTTTCGTCTCCATCTACACCGACCCGCTCAAGGACAGGCTGATCGGCAAGCCAGGCTTCGACCGCATCACCATCATCGAGCCCCAGGGCGAGATGGTTCGCCAGGGACGCCGAGTGGAGGGCTTGAGCTTCCAGGCCGAGGACATGGACTTGGTGCTGACCTTCCGCAACCTGCACAACTTCACGGCTGATGGACGCGCCGCCCTGAACGCCTCGGCTTTCGCGGCGTTGAAGCCCGGCGGCTACTACGGCGTGATCGACCACACTCGCCGCCACATGCAGGCGGACAACTCGGAGAACTGGCGGCGCATGGACCCGGTGCTGGCCATCCAGGAAATCGAGGCGGCCGGCTTCGACTTCGTGGACTACTCCGACCTGCACTACCGTCTTGACGACGAACTGCGCTATGAAGTGGGGCGGCGCTCGGTGAGCGGCAACACCGACCGCTTCACGCTGTTGTTCCAGAAGCCTTGATCAAACCATGGAAGATTCGATCGGCGGGACGCGCCGGGTAAAGCACCCGCATATTGAGAAATCCAGTGTGAACGCAATCGAGGCCATGGAAACCTGCACGGCGATGCGCTACTTCAGGGAGAAGCCCGTAAGCAAGGAGTCTCTTGAGAAGCTCATCCACGCCGCCACCCGCGCCTCCAATCCCGGCAACAGCCAAGGATGGGCGTTCCTCGTCATCGACGACCCGGCCATCAAGGAACCCGTCGGAGAAAAGGTGCTCGAGGGCATGGCGCCCTTCTTCGCCAACCGTCCCGTCGGAAGGGACGGCGTGGAGGAGCGGATGATGCTCGGCGCCGAGCATCTGGCCAGGAACTTCGCCAAGGTTCCCGCATGGATTGTCTGCATGGCGCGCAAGGTGTATCCGCCCCAAGCGCCGCAGGACAGCTTCATGCACTCAACGATCTACCCGGCTGCCCAGAACCTGGTGGTCGCGGCACGCTCGTTGGGCATCGGCACCTGCTTCACCACGTTCCCCGGCCATGCCGAGCCGGAGATTCGGGCGTTGTGCAATATCCCGGACGACCTGCATCTGTTCGTGTACGTCGCGGTCGGATACCCGCAACGCGCCTTCATGCCCGTCAAGCGCAAGCCCATTGAGGACGTGCTGACCTGGAATCGTTTCTGAGCCCCAAGGCTTCGGATCCTTAAGTTGCAACCTGTACGAACAGTTTCTGAGCCCCATCGACGTCGGCAGGACGCCCGAGCCGTCCGGCTACGAACGCCGTGGAGATTTGGAGTGTTCCCTCCAACGCTTGGGCCGGGAGCGCGGCAAGCGCATCCGGCCTACTTGCCGAACTTGTGGCGCAGGGTGTACCAACTCGGATAGGGAATCGGCCGCGGATCCTTCTTGGAAGTCCAAAAGCGCACCACGCGCCCATCGGAAAGGCGCAGCGCCTTGGCGACCTCCTTGTTGGACAGGCCCTTGCGGTCCATCCACTCGCGGAGTTCCTGGGGCGTTGGCGGGTACTTCCTCATGGCCGCCCGATGCTACATCAGCACCAATGCTGCGCGCCCGCCAAGCGGGCGCGTTGGAGTTTCGCTACGCGAAACTCCGCCACCACAGCGCGGGTCAGGTTCCGAAGCTTTTCGAGCCCGAACATCGCGGCCGACCGTCTCCCTCAACCCGTGAAGTAAATCCCCGCCACAGCCAGGATCAAGCTCACCACCAAGCCGGCGAAGGCCTTGAGGGCATCGCTGCCAACCAGCTTGCCCGCCGCCCTAAGGTCGCCGCCGCCCTGCACCCGCATGGCCAGCTCGCGGCCGGCCAGCAAGCCGAGAAACACCCAAGTGGTGCTCATCGGCATGTTGCTCCACTCCTTGAAGACCAGCAGGATGAGGCCGAAGACGAAGTCGATGATGGTGGCGGAGCGGACATCCGTGGTTAGGGTCTTGCTGGTGACGATCCGCTGGATCTGACCGCCCCGCTGGTAGTAGATGATGCCCTGCATGGCCAGCAGGAGCGCCAGCGCACCGAGCAGGGCGGTGAAGTCGATGGTGCGCGGCAGGAACACGAAGATGTTCGCCAAGTCCTGGATCAGCCACTGGCTCCAGAGAAACGCGGTGGCCAGCCATTGCAGGACCACCCAACGCAAAGCTTGGGCTTCGGCGGTCCCGGCGGTGCGCGCTAGGTAATCGTTGAAGCGGCGCACGGCAAAGTACAGGCCGATGGCCACCACAAAGGCGACGCCGTAGCCGGCCAGGGACTTGAACAGCATGTTCTCGATGTTGCCCGGCGCAAACACGCTCAGCACCAGGAAGGTGGTGCTCACCGGCACCCCAAAGCGGGTCAGCACCAGCAGGGTGAACGGCGCCAGCACATGCAGCCAATTCACGCCCCCTTCAGGCGGCGGGAAGGCGGCCAGACGACCATGGGCGGGGTCGCCGTCGTTGACGACCCAGCCCCATGTCGCGACCGCCACCAGGACTGAGCCGGTGAACAGCCACAGCAGCCACCAAGGCCGATGGGCATTGGAGGACAGGAAGGTGCCCAAGGTCTGGATCGAGTCATTGGACACCACGGAATAGGCGGCCAAGGCGAACCCCAGGAGCATGAGCACTTCCGTCAGCGGCATCGGGTTTCCTTGGGGTGGCGTTGAATGGGTGCGCAGTGTATCCAAGCGTGGCGGAGGACGCACCCGCGCGAACTGACGTTCGCGCATGTAGTTTCGCTGGCGCGAAACTCCGCGCCCGTTGCGTCGGGTTCGATAGACTTCTGAGCCCGCGCGAACTGGCCTTCGCGTGTGTAGTTTCGCTATCGCGAAACTCCGTACTCGTCGCTTAGGTCAGGTCCGATAGGCCTCTGAGCCCGCGCGAACTGACGTTCGCGCATGTAGTTTCGCTGGCGCGAAACTCCGCGCTCGTCGCCTAGGTCAGGTTCCGATAGGCTTCCAAGCCTGCAAACGCCGAGCGGGTCCGTTGGTGGGAATGGAGTCCCATGCGTCCTTGGACTTGGACAACCGCTATCGGTTGCGTTTCATCCCCAGCTGCAGCGTCGGCCAAGCGGCCAGCAGATAGACGGTCATCGACCACAGCGTCATGAAGGTGGCGATGTAGAGCAGGACATAGCCGACGATGACCCAGGAACGCTCGAATTCCGGGGGGTTGGCCAGCAGCAGGGCGACGGCTGCCATTTGCAGCACGGTCTTGACCTTGCCGACCATGACGACCGCCACCAACCCGCGCCGGTTCATCTCCGCCATCCACTCGCGCAGGGCGCTGATGAACACTTCACGGCTGATAATGACGATGCCCGCAAAGGTCATCCACAGGTTGCCGTGCTCGCCAATCAGCACCGTCAGCGCCGTCACCACGATGAGCTTGTCGGCGACCGGGTCGAGAAACGCCCCGAAGCGGGTGGTCTGGCCGAGCTTGCGGGCCAGGTAGCCATCCAGCCAGTCGGTGAAGGCCGCAGCCGCGAACAACACGCTGGCCCAAGGATAGGCGCCGTCGCTGGGCAGCAGGTAGGTCAGCGCGAACACCGGCACTAGGACAATCCGCCCCAAGGTCACCAAGTTCGGCCAGTTCATGCTAGTGCTCCATCACTCCGCGTGCAGGACGCCGAACACGTCTTCCGCCAAGCGCCGGCTGATGCCAGGGGCCTTGGCGATCTCCTCGACGCTGGCCCCCTTGAGCGCCGCAAGGCCGCCGAAGTGGGTCAGCAGCCCACGCCGCCGCTTGGGGCCGACGCCGGGCACTTCGTCGAGCTCGGAACGGGCCTTGAGCTTCTTGCGGCGTTGCCGGTGGCCGGTAACGGCAAAGCGGTGCGCCTCGTCGCGGATGTGCTGCAGCAAATGGAACGCATCGGATTGGGGCGGCAACGGCACTTCCCCGGCACGGGTGAAAAAACGCTCGCTGCCCGAACGTCTGCCCGGCCCCTTGGCGACGCCCAAAACGTGGACGCCGTCCACCTGCAACTCGTCAAGCACGTCCTGCGCCCGGTGAATTTGCCCCTTGCCGCCATCGATCACCAAGACGTCCGGCAAGGCGCCCTCCCCTTGCCGAAGGCGGGTGTAGCGACGTCGCAGGGCCTGTTCCATGGCGGCGTAGTCGTCGCCGGGCGCGACGTCGTCAATGTTGAACCGTCGGTAGTCGGACTTCAGCGGCCCGCCGGCGTCGAAGACCACGCAGGAAGCCACGGTCGCCTCGCCCATGGTGTGGCTGATGTCGAAGCACTCCAAGCGCTCCGGCCTGTCCTCCAGCCCCAAGGCGTCCTGCAGCGCGATCATGCGGGCGAAGACGTTGCGTTTGTCGGCCAAGTAGGCAGCCAAGCTGACGCGGGCGTTGTCGAGCGCCATCTGCCGCCAGCGGGCCCGCTGGGCGCGCACGGCTGCGGCCACTTCCACCTTGCGGCCGACCCGCTCTCTGAGCGCGGCGGCCAAAATGCCGGCGTCGCTGACCGGCACGGAAGTGATGATCGTCTTGGGGATGTCCCGGTCAACGCTGCCGAGATAGAACTGGGAGAGAAAGGCGCCCAACAGGTCCGCCTCGCCGACGCCCAGCTCGTTGCGCGGATACCAAGCCCGCTGGCCGAGCATTCTGCCGGCCCGAATGAACAGCCCCTGCACACAGGCAAGCGCCCCTCCGTCGGCCAAGGCAAAGACATCCACGTCGCCGTCGGCGGCATGCACGTACTGCTGCTCCTGCACCCGCCGCAACTGGGCGATCTGGTCGCGGTAGCGGGCCGCGTGCTCGAAGTCCAGGCGCTCGGCGGCGCACTCCATGCTCTGCTTGAGGGATTCGAGAACCTGGCTGCTGCGTCCTTCCAGGAAGAGGGTGCCCAAGGCGACGTCCTTTCGGTAGGCCTCGGCGTCGATCAAGCCAACGCAGGGGCCGCTGCACCGTTGGATCTGGTATTGGAGGCAGGGGCGGGAACGGTTCTTGAAGAAGCTCTCGTCGCATTGGCGGATGCGGAACAGCTTCTGCAGGATGTTCAGGCTCTCGCGCACGGCGCTGGCCGACGGAAAGGGGCCGAAGTAGCGCCCTGCCTTGCGCTTCGCGCCCCGGTGGAAGCACAGGCGCGGAAACTCGGCATGGTCGGTCAAGTGGATGAACGGATAGGACTTGTCATCGCGCAGCACGATGTTGTACGGCGGACGCTCGGCCTTGATCAGGCTTTGCTCAAGCAGCAGCGCCTCGGTTTCGCTGTTGGTGACGGTGACGCCGATGTCGTTCACCTTGCCCATGAGGGCCAGGGTCTTGCGGTCGAGCCCGCGGCCGCGGAAGTAGCTGGCCACGCGGCGCTTGAGGTTGCGCGCCTTGCCGACGTAGAGCACCTTGCCCCCCGCATCGAGCATGCGGTAAACGCCGGGCTTTTGGCTCAGGTTGGCCAGCAGGGGTTGCGGATCAAAGCGGCTGGGGGCGACCGTCATGGCTGCCGCAGTTTAACCGAAAGCGCGTGCCCGGAGCGCACGTTCAAGTTACTGGCGCAACTTGGCGGGTCCTGCTGCCTGCGCGGAGCGCTCGTTCAAGTTGCCGGCGCCGCTGCGCGCGCAGCCGGTGGCCGTTTGGACGTTAGGACACCAACTCCGTCAGCCCGGTCGATTCGGGCCGTATCAGGCCGTAGCGCACCGACAGCAGGGTGAGTTCCACGTCGCTGGTCACGCCGAGCTTCTCGAAGATGCGGTACCGGTAGCTGTTGATGGTCTTGGGCGACAGATGCAGGTTCTCGGAGATGTCGCTGACCTTGTGGCAGTTGATGATCATCAGCATGATCTGCATTTCACGCCCGGAAAGCCGATTGAAAGGCGTGCCTTGGCTGGTGTCGAAGGCCTCGACGGCAAGCTGCTGGGCGATTTCCCCGCAGACGTAGCGCCGCCCGGCATAGACCTTGCGGATGGCGAGATGCAGCTCGTCCTGATGGACGCCCTTGGTGAGGTAGCCCGTGGCCCCGGCGCGCAGCATTTGCAGTGGAAACGGATTCATCCAGCAAGCGGTGAGCGCCACCACCTTGATGTCGAGGTTCAACCGGCGAATGCGCACGGTGGCCTCCAACCCACCGATGCCGGGCATCAGGATGTCCATCAGGACAACGTGGGGCATGAGCTCCCGCGCCAGATCAACCGCCTGCTCGCCGTTCTCGGCTTCCGCCACGATGCTGAAGCCATTGCTCTCAGGCAGCATCTTCCTCAGACCCGTCCGAAACAGCCGATGGCTGTCCACTACGAGGATACGGATCATCCTCCACACCTCACCTACTAGGTTTGCCGTTGCCGCACCCTACCAGTCAGCGTCTGGCAGGCAACGCCGGTCGGCTAATGTCGTAAAGGGATTCCAGCCATGTCCTATAGGCGATATTTTCCTGATATCAAAAGAAAGCTTGCAGGCCCGTCTGGGCGCGTCCCAGTATCAGCGCATGCACGTCATGGGTGCCTTCATAGGTGTTGACGGTCTCAAGGTTCATGACGTGGCGAATCACGTGGAATTCATCGGAGATGCCGTTGCCGCCATGCATGTCCCGCGCCATGCGGGCGATGTCCAGGGCCTTGCCGCAGTTGTTGCGCTTCATCAACGAAATGCTCTCCACCGGCAGGCGGGCCTCGTCGAGCAAGCGGCCGGCGCGCAGGCAGCCCTGCAGTCCCAAGGCGATCTCCGTCTGCATGTCCGCCAGCTTCTTCTGAATGAGTTGGTTGGCAGCCAAGGGGCGGCCGAACTGCTGCCGTTCCAAGGTGTAGCTGCGAGCCGCTTGCCAGCAGAACTCGGCGGCGCCCATGGCGCCCCAGGCGATGCCGTAGCGGGCTCGGTTGAGGCACCCGAACGGACCGCTTAGGCCCTTGGCGTTGGGCAGCAGGTTCTCCTCGGGAACAAAGGCGTCCTGCAACGCGATTTCGCCGGTCACTGAGGCCCGCAGGCTCATCTTGCCAACGATTTTCGGGGTGCTGAACCCGTCGAAGCCACGCTCGACGATGAAGCCCCGGATGACGCCATCGAGCTTCGCCCAGACCACCGCAATGTCGGCGATGGGCGAGTTGGTGATCCACGTCTTGGCACCGTTGAGCCGGTAGCCGCCGTCCACCGACTCCGCGCGGGTGGTCATGGAGCCGGGGTCCGAGCCGTGGTCGGGCTCGGTCAGCCCGAAGCAGCCGACCCACTCACCGCTGGCCAGCTTCGGCAGAATGCGCTCGCGCTGCGCTTCGGAGCCGTAGGCGTAGATGGGGTGCATGACAAGGGAGGACTGGACGCTCATCGCCGAGCGGTATCCGGAATCGATGCGCTCCACCTCCCGAGCCATCAGCCCGTAGGAGACGTAGTTCACCGCCGCGCAGCCATAGCGCTCGGGAAGGGTTGCGCCCAGCATGCCGAGCGCTCCCATCTCGGTCATGATGGCGCGGTCGAAGGACTCCTGGCGGTTGGCCTCGATCACCCGCGGCAGGAGCCGCTCCTGAGCGTAGTCGCGCGCGGTGTTCCTGACCAAGCGCTCCTCCTCGCTCAGCAGTTCGTCCAGCAGGAGCGGATCCTGCCAGTCGAAATGAGCCTCCTTGTCACTCATCAGTTCTCCTAACCATCGGGCGGCTAACGGCCAAAGCCCATTGTACAATGCCGCCAATTCCTGCAGGGGCGCCCGAAGTCCGTGACGCTCAACGCCAGCCCGCATGAGCGCCCCTGTTTGGTTGGATCAAGGCAAAGCGGAGAAAGTTCCATGCGCTTCGTAACCTTCAACGCCAACGGCATCCGCGCCCGCCTGCATCAGATCGAGGCAATCGACCAAGCCCATCATCCGGACGTCCTCGCCGTGCAGGAAACCAAGGTGGACGATCCCGAGTTCCCCGTGGAGGCTGTTCAGGCGATCGGCTACGAGCACCTCGTCATCCACGGACAGAAGGGCCACTACGGCGTCGCCCTGTTCTCCCGCAGCCCGCCGACTGATGCGCAATGCGGCTTTCCGTGGCGCGAGGCCGACCAGCAGCGCCGTTTCGTCTGCGCCAGCTACGACGTCGGCGGGCGGCGGGTGCAGGTCATAAACGGCTACTTTCCCCAAGGCGAAAGCCGTGACCATCCGGTCAAGTTTCCAGCCAAGGCGCAGTACTACAGCGACCTCGTCCGCTACCTCAACGAGCGCTGCGACCCCGCAGCGCCGCTGATCGTCGCCGGCGACATGAACGTGGCGCCGGAGGACGCCGACATCGGCATCGGCGAGGACAACCGCAAGCGCTGGCTGCGCTCCGGCAAGACCAGCTTCCTGCCGGAAGAGCGCGAATGGCTGGCGGCGCTGATGGACTGGGGCCTGACCGATGCCTACAGCCGCCATGTCGGCGACGGCGAAGAGCGCCGCTACAGCTGGTTTGACTACCGCAGCCGGGGCTTTGAACGCGACCCCAAGCGGGGACTGCGCATCGACTTGGTGCTGGTCACCGAGGCGCTCGCCGGCGCGGTGGCGGATTGCGGCATCGACTACCGGATCAGGGGTTCCGAGAAACCTTCCGACCACTGCCCGGTGTGGTGCCGTTTTGATGAGGCAAACTGAGACGTACCCGCAGCAAACCGGTTGGCGCTCGGGCGGCAGCGGCCCGTCGCGCCACTGTGAGCCACGGGCCGCGTCAGGGGCCGCCCACCTGCGGTCCAGCGCTCTCCCGCGCAACGAAAGTGACGCCCGCCTCGCCCGTGGACTCAAGCCGCTCCTCGCCCAAGTCATAGATGATCCTCGAGCTGGCCGCGGAAAGGCCCCCGGCAGCGAAGGCGCCGCCGTGAACCTCAACGAGTTCGCGCCGGGGCCAGTAAATGATCCGCTCCCCAGTGCCCGAAGCGGGCTCGCCGTTGCGCCGGATCAAGGTCACGCGAGCCGGCGCGCCGACGATGACCAGCCGCTCGGGATCCTCCACCGGGCCGTAAACCTGCGCCGAGTCCGCGGTCAGCCGCCAATCGGGGCCGCTCATCCGGAAGTTCCCCTGCAGACGGAGCGCTTCGCCGTCTCCGGCCAACTCAGCAGGCGGCTCCCAAGCGCGGTCGGCGCTGATGAGCAAAGGCACCCCGCCGGACGCGGCAGCCTCCGCAATGGCTAGCCAT
>JAPOTD010000107.1:0-21021 GCA_026709365.1 Gammaproteobacteria bacterium | reverse complement strand
GCCTGAGCGAACTTCAACATGATCGTTGATCGATACCTGGCCCGGGAAACCACTAAGCCATTCGCCCTCACTGCGCTGCTGCTGGTGAGCGTGTTCATCGCCTACAGCCTAACCCGGTTTCTCACCGAGGCAAACGACGGGCTGCTGGAAGGGTCCGCGATCCTCGCCCTCACCGGACTCAAGGCGCTCATCGCCCTTGAAGTGCTGCTGCCGATTGCCCTCTACATCGGCCTGATCGTCTCCTTGGGCCGCCTCTATTCCGATTGGGAGATGATCGGGTTGCGCGCGGGGGGGTTCAGCGAGCGCCGCCTGCTGGTGCCGGTGGTCGGCATGGCCGCCGCCGTGGCCATCCTGGTCGCGGCCGTCTCCCTCTGGGTTCGGCCTTGGGCCTACCAGAGCCTGTACGCGCTGGAGGCGGACGCCAAGGCCGCCGCGGAGCTTGAGGACCTGCCCCCCGGCCGATTCCTGATTCATGGCGAAGCTGAGCGCATGGTCTTCATCGACGAGCGCGATGCGGCCACCGGGGAGCTGCGCGGCGTGTTCGTGCGCTCAAGCCGCGGCGGCACGTTGGAGGTGATCTCCGCCGCCCGAGGCCAGCTCTCCGTCCTTGCCCGCCCCGATGCCCACTTGCTGGCTCTGCTGCAGGCCATGATCTACAAGCAGGCGCCGCTCCAAGGGCCGGGCGACAGGGACTTGGCCGGGCGTTTCGAGGCGTTCCAAATCTGGGCGCCCGCAGTCGCTCCGCCATCCCCCGGCCACCGGCCCAAGGCGCAGCCCACCCGGGCGCTATCGGCCTCACTCCGCCCCGAGGACCGCGCGGAGGCGCAGTGGCGTTGGTCCACTGCCGTCTCGACGCTGCTCCTGGCTCTGGTCGCCGCACCCCTCAGCCGCACTCGGCCACGCCGGGGGCGCTATGCCAGGGTGTTGCTGGCAGTCGTCATCTACGTGCTCTACTTCAATGTCATCGGCGTCGTCCGTTCGGAAGTCGAGCAAGGCGCCCTGACGCACATTTGGTGGGCGCCGGGCGCTTTGGCCATCGTCCTGGCCATCGCTTGGCCCTTGGCGCGACGGGCCGCTCCTTGAGCTTGCTGGACCGCCATCTGCTGCAGGCCTTGCTGCGCGGCGGCTCGCCGGTTTTCCTGCTGCTGCTGGGCTTGTTCGGCTTCGTTGCCTTGGCCGAGCAGTTGGAGGACGTGGGCAAGGGCGACTTCGGCACCTTGGAAGCCTTGCGCGCGGTTGGTTTCCAGCTGCCCCGAATCGCTCTCGACCTACTGCCCATCACCTGCCTGTTGGGCACCGTAATCGGCCTCGGCCAACTGGCGAGCCAACTTGAGGTCACTGCCCTGCGCGCCAGCGGCATCAGCGTCACGCGGCTGGCCCTTCCGCTGCTGCTGATGCTGCTTGCCGTGGCCGCCTCGGCGCTGATCCTGCAGCAGGCCGTCATCCCCGGCTTTGAAGGGCGCGCCTCGGACCTGCGCGCCCGCAGCTTCGACAACGCCGCCAAGGAGGATGACGCCTACTGGACCCGCAGCGCGTCCAGCTTGGTGCGGGTCGGCGAGGTGGCCTTCGGTGTCATGCCCTCGGACATCGAGATCTACCGACTCGATGGCGAGGGACAGGTTCGCGAGCTCATTCAGGCCACTCGCGCCGACGTCGTCGGACCCGATTCCTGGCTGCTGCACGACGTGCGGGTCACCCGCTTTGAGGCCCAAAGCGTTGCCCGGAGCCGCTTTGACCAACTGCCTTGGTCCAGTGACATCGACGCCGAGCAGATTGCCGCCCTGCTGCAGGCCGAACATGCCCTTGCGCCCACGGATCTCATCGGCTACATCGGCCATCTGCGCAGCAACGACCTTGATGCGCACCGCTTTGAAGTGCTGCTGTGGCAGTTGCTTGGCCTGCCGATGGGGCTGTTTGCCATGGGCTTGCTGGGCCTGCCCTTCGTGGTGGGCAACGTGCGCAGCACGCCGTTGAGCGCCCGCATCACCCTGTGCGCACTGATCGGCATCCTCTTCTACCTGCTGGAGCGCACCTGCCTCCAAGTCGGCCTGCTCTATCGCTGGCCGGCGCCGCTGGCCGGCTTGGCGCCGGATGGGCTCGCCTTGGCCGCGGCCCTGGTCAGCCTGCGATTGAAACGCTGAAGGCGGCTTCCTCGCCGAGCGCGAAGCCGCCGCCGTCCGCAGACCGCACATGCAGGCTCATGCGAACTTGCACGTCGGGCGCCGACTCCTGAATGTCGAACTGGCGAAAGGCGGCATCCGCCGTGGAAGCCGAGCCGACGGCGAAGACCCGAGCTTGGCCGCAGCGGTAGCTGCGGCTCCAATGCCCGTGCCCGTGCAGCACCAGGTGGGCATCCGCCAGCACGGCCTTGAGGGGGCGGGCATCGGCAAGCGCCCTGCGCCTCGACATGACACCGGGCACCGGCGCATGATGCAGCGCCACCACCTTGAGCGTCCCGACTGGGGCTTGCCCCATAAGGCACCGCAGACGCTGCCTTTGGCCGACCCCGAGGTGGCCCCAGGCGGCGCCCCACGGCGTCGGGCAGCCGCTGTTGAGCCCGTAGAGCTCGATCCCCCCAAGCCGCACTTGGGACGGGAAGCGGTTCCGAAAAGGCGCCTCCTGAGTCTCGCCGACGGTTGGGCTGA
Source organism: Gammaproteobacteria bacterium (assembly GCA_026709365.1). Classification (GTDB taxonomy): domain Bacteria; phylum Pseudomonadota; class Gammaproteobacteria; order Pseudomonadales; family Azotimanducaceae; genus Azophilus. The sequence goes on along the minus strand of JAPOTD010000107.1, from coordinate 18,376 downwards.
GGTGCAGATACCCGCCCCAGTGCCTTTCGCAGGCCGCCCAGGAGTCCTTGGCGTAGAGGTCGTGGTTGCCCGGCGTCACCATAATCCTGTGGGGCGGCGCCAAGGCTTCAAGCCAATCCGCAGCCGCTGCCAGCTCACTGGGCAGTCCGAGGTGGATGAGATCGCCGGTGATCACGATGAAGTCCGGCTGCGCGTCCCGAACCGCGCGGCGCAGAGCTTCCAGATGCGCCGCCAGGCAGCGGTGGCGGCGGCGCCTGTGCCACGAGGCGTAGCCGAGGCGCCGCTTGCCGCGAATCTCCCGCGGCTCGACCGTCGATAGGTCGGTCAGATGCAAATCGGAAATGTGGATAAGGCGCATGGCGTGGCACATAATGGACTTTTCCCTTCATCCGGCGCAATGACCTCCGCCCGCATCATTGGACAATCCGACGTCACCCTTTGGGGCCTGACCAGCCCAGCGCGGCTGGCTCGCCAGTTGGCGCGCGTCGACGGCGTCGAATTGTCGCCCAAGGCGCCCGAAAGCCCAGCCGGCAACGCACTGCTCATCCGGGCGGACTACCTGTTCGAGCCGCGCACCCTTGAGGGCCTGCTGCGGCGCGGCGGCGTGCTGATGGACGGCGAGGTGCCGGCCGCCGCAGCCGTTGCGGCGGCCCAAGTTGAAGCGGCCCAGGCCCTGCTCAGGGGTGAAGCGTCGCCCGCCGCCACCGACTTGCCTCGTCTTGGCGCGGGCGACCTTGCCGCCTTTGAAGGCGATCTGCGCCTCGCCGCCCCGCCGCTGCTCGAACGCATCACCCCGGACCGGGCCACCGCCTTGGAAGACCGCCTGTACGGCGCGTCCTACAAGGGCATCACCGACTTCGTCACCAAATGGTGGTGGCCGGTGCCGGCCAAGGCCGTCGTACGCGTCTGCGCCGACTGGCGAATCTCACCCAACGCCGTCACCCTCGCCGGGCTGATCCTCATGCTGGCCGCCTGTTGGCTGTTCCTTATGGCCGGTCAGGCCCCAAGGGCCGAAGGCTGGCTGTGGGCTGGGCTGGCCCCCGCTTGGCTGATGACCTTTCTCGACACCGTGGACGGGAAGCTGGCTCGGGTCACCGTTCAATCAAGCCGGGTGGGGCATTGGCTGGACCACGGCATGGACATTCTCCACCCACCTTTCTGGTATTGGCTGTGGGGCCTGTCCGTGACCCCGTTCGAACCTATTTGGGGCTTGGGTTTCGACGCGCTCCTGATGCTGACCGTCGTGGGCTACCTGGCCGGCCGAATCATTGAGGGGGCCTTTCACGCCTTGGGCTCGGTAAGCCTCTTCGCTTGGCGCCCCTTCGATGCATACTTCCGCTTGATCACCGCCCGCCGCAATCCCTGCCTGGTGATTTTGACCTTGTGCCTGCTGGCCGGGGCGCCTGTGGCGGGCTTCGTCCTAGTGGCGCTGTGGACGGCGCTGTCGTCCGTGGTGATGCTGGTGCGGTTCGGCGTCGCGGTCGGCTGCAGGATCCGAAGCGGCCCCTTGCTGTCCTGGCTGGCAGACCCCGATGCGGCGCTGCGCCATCCCCGCGCCCACCGCAGCTTTGCGTCCACGAGGCGCGCCTATGGAAAGTGAGGGCGCCCCCATGGACGGCAAGCCCGTTGACGACGCCGTCGCCCGCCTCGTCGCCGACCTTCTTGAACGTTACGGCGAACGGGTGGACGCCATCGTCCTGTACGGCTCCTACTTGCGCGGCGTGGCGGACGCCATGCCGGACCTCTACGTCCTGCTGAACGGCTGGCCTGCCCAGCCGCGCCTGCATCGTTGGCTGGGCGCCGCGCTGCCGCCCAACGTCCTGAACCTGCACTTCGACAACCCGAGGAGCGGGCGGGCCAAAGTCAGCGTTCTCACCATGGCGCAGCTCAAGAGAGCGGTCACCGGCGACCGGCATCCCTACTTCTGGGCACGTTTCGCCCAACCCTGCCAGCGGCTCCATTGCCGGAACCAGGACGTGGCCGCGCAGCTTGACTTCGTGGCCGTCCGATCGGTCGAGCGCCTGATGGACGAAGTGCCCCCGAACCCCGCCCCGGAGACCTCAGCCGCCTTCTGGATGGCCGTTTTCGCCCGCACCTACGCGGCCGAGTTTCGATCCGAAGGGCAGCGCAAGCGGGCGGCGCTCTACGCCGCCAACCAAGGCCACTACGACCGGCTCTTCCAAGCGCGCCAGGCCAGCGCAACCTCGCAACGAGGCTCCCAAGCCTGGCCCCTGGCCCTAGCAGTGGGGAAGCTCCTTTCGTTGCTGCGCATCGTCAAGTCCGCCCTCACCTTCGAGGATGCGGTGGACTACATGCTCTGGAAAGTGGAACGCCACTCGGGCGTGCGCTTGGACGTCACCGAACGGCAACGCCGCTATCCCCTGCTCTTTGCTTGGCCCCTGGCTTGGCGCCTCTATCGCCTGAAGGCCTTTCGTTGAGCGCCACCCGACGGGTCGCGCGCAACTTCGGCTGGCTGCTCAGCGGCCGCGGCGCCGGTGCGCTGCTGGCCCTGGCCGCCACCGCCCTGATGGCGCGAAGCCTCGGGCCGGGGCCGTTCGGGCTGGTCATCCTGCTGCATACGGCGGCACAGATGCTGCGGCACCTATGCAGCGTCAAGTCGTCGGAGGCGGCCATCCGCTTCGGGCAGGGCTTGCTGGACCGCGGCGACGGACCCGGTCAACCCGCGCCGGCTTGGCTGGACTTGATCGGCGCCCTGTTTCGCTTCGACCTGCTCATCGCCCTGTCGGCGGCCATCCTCGCCGCTGCCGGTCTTACGTTTGCCGCCCAACCGATGGGCTTGCCCGCGGAATTCGCCAACGCCGCTTGGATTTACGTCGCCGCTCTAGTTTGCACGGCCACGGGCGCCGCCAAGGGCGCGTTGCGCGGCTTGGACCGGTACCGGCTGCTCAGCGTTCAATTGGTGGCCGCGCCCGCCCTGCGGTTGGCCGGCGTGGCGGCCTGCATCGCCTTGGGCGCCCCGATCGAGTGGTACGTGATGGTCTGGGGCGCGAGCCTGTTGCTCGAGCACGCGCTGCTGCTGGCAAGCGCCGCGCCCTATCTGGGCGTGGCCAAGCTCGGTGCGCCCATCCGCCCCGCCTTGACGATGCAGCCCAAGCTCGCACCCTTCCTAAAGGCGGTTTACTGGCAGTCGAACCTGGACATGGTGCCCCGGCACGGCGCCACCTTGGCCGTCGGCCTCCTGTTCGGCGCCCAGGGCGCAGGCATCTACCGCCTGGCCCGCGACATCGCGGAGGTGGTGAGCAAGCCCGTGGTGCTGCTGCGCCAAGCCATCTTTCCCGACCTGACCGAGCTTTGGGACCGGGACAGAACCGCATTCCTGTCGCTGACTTGGCGGGCAAGCGCGATCCTGGCGCTGGTGGGCGGAGCCTTTGCCTTGGCCGGCCTGGGTTTCGGCGCCGACCTGCTGGCCCTGCTGGCCGGCGAACCCTTCCGTGCCGGAGCAACGTTGCTGGCGCTGCTGCTTGGGGCCGCCGCCCTGGAACTGGGCGCGGCACCGTTGCGCCCGGCGAGCTACGCCATGGACCGAGTGGTTGACGTGCTCATCCTGCAGGCCGGAGCAGTGGCCCTGTTTTTCACGGCGCTGTTCGCAACGAGGCCGTGGATCGGCCTCGACGGCGCGGGCTGGGCGGCACTGGCCAGCAGCAGCGCCAGCCTCGGGGGCATGATCTGGCTGGTGAAGCGCACGACTCGCTTTAATGAATTTTAGTAATTTAAGTCAATTAGTTAAGAGCACTTCCACGAAACTGATTAAGGCAACTATCGCGCAGGCTTTGCAGCAGAGCAGTGCTGCGCGGGCTCAGAGATATATTGGAACCGGGCCCATGCAACAGGCGCAGAGTTTCGCGCAGCGAAACTCCAACCGCCTCTCGCCCTGGGCGAGAGGCGCCTGCTTCTAAATCGGCCCTGTCAGCGTTACCCTTGGTTCACCCTTCGAAAGTCGCAGCCATGAACCAAAACCACGTTGAAGCGCTAGCTTCGGACACCCCTGAAGCGGTGCGCACACCTGCGGACCTGTGGCCGGTGCTGCGCCGGGAGGCGCGGGCCAAGGCCAGCGAGGAGCCCATTCTTGGCAGCTACTTTCATGCCACCGTGCTCAATCACCACAGCTTCGGCGCGGCGCTGAGCTTCCGGTTGGCCAGCAAGCTCGACAACCCGATGCTGCCCACCATGCTGATTCGCGACGTCATTCAGGAGGCCATTGAAAACGATCCCGGCATCCTGCAGTCCGCAGCCAATGACATGATGGCCACCTTCCATCGCGATCCCGCCTGCGAGGATCCGCTCACTCCCTTCCTGTTCTTCAAGGGCTTTCACGCGCTGCAAGCCCATCGCATCGCCCATTGGCTTTGGCGGCAGGGCCGCAGGACCCTGGCCCACTTCTTTCAGAACCAAATCAGCGTCACCCTGAGCGTCGATCTCCATCCCGCAGCCCGTTTCGGCGCTGGCATCATGCTTGATCACGCCACCGGATTGGTGGCCGGAGAGACCGCGGTGGTCGGCGATGACGTATCCATCCTGCACGCCGTCACGCTGGGCGGCACCGGCAAGGAGTCGGGCGACCGGCATCCGAAGATCGGCCGCGGCGTGCTGCTGGCCGCAGGCTGCAAGATCATCGGCAACATCAAGGTGGGCACAGGCGCCAAGGTGGGCGCCGGCAGCGTTGTCCTCGAGGACGTGCCCGATCACGTGACGGTAGCCGGGATCCCCGCCAAGATCGTCGGTGAAACCCAGGGCCTGCCAGCCCACGCCATGGATCAGCGGCTCGGCTGACTTTGCCGCCAAGCCGACTGCACGGCCTGTTCCATGGCGGCGACCTTCATGTCCGGGAGCATGGCGAATTGGCTTTTGCGCTTGTTTCCTGAGAGCCGACTGCATGCCTTCCGGCAGAAACGAAAAATGGGTTAAGCGGTTTAAGCGGTTCTTGGTGCACCTGTCCATTGACGTCAAGTCCTTGGACAAGGGGGGTTCCTTGCGGCCGGTTCAGGCAAGCCGCTCCTTGGCCCGTTGAATGAACTGCTCCATGACTTCCGAGGTTTGAGCGCCCGGCAGGGTGAATCGGCCAGCAAGGAGATAGCAGGGAACGCCTGAGACGCCCAACTCCACAGCGCGTTCGAGTTGTTGCCGAACCCGGTCCGCGCCGGCGTCACCGTCGAGATATCCAGCTGCCCGGATGCCCTCGATGCCGGACTGCTCGGCCGCTTCGATGAGCGTTGCCTTTTGGCTGATGTCCTTGCCGGCCCGGAAATAGGCGTCGAACAACGCTTCGGCCAGCTGATGCTGCACTCCCTCATCCCAGGCCAACTCCATGAGACGGTGGGCTTGAAAGGTGTTCGGCAGACGCTTCATGGCGGCGAAATCGAAGGTCAGGCCCGCATCCTCCGCCTCTGCGGCCAAGCGCTGGGGAACGCGGCCCGGATCGGCATCCTCGCCGTAACGGGCCCGGAGGTGCTCCGCCCGTTCAACGCCATTGGCGGGCAATCCGGGGCGCAGCTGGTAAGGTCGCCAGCGCAGGGTCACCCCCTCGCCAACCGGCGTCTTCAGCGCCGCATCAAGGCGCCGCTTGCCGATGTAGCACCAAGGGCACACCACATCGGAGAAAACCTCAATTTCCATGCACGCCATCTCCACTTTGCGGGCAAACCCGGCGAGGTCGGGATGTCCCATTCCGTCGCCCGATTATATAGACTCGCTGGAACGAATCCGGCGGAACCCGAGCGTGAACAAGACCGCATCGCCAACGCGGCTCTACACCGTCAACGGCATGATGGTCGGCGCCGCCCTTGGTTCCTTGGTGGCTCCCATCTACATGGCGGCGCACAACTACGCCGTGCTCGGCAAACCCGAGCTCGCCAAGCGCATCGTGCGTTCGGGCTTGATTGTTTACGGCGCCATCCTTGCCGCCAGCCTGCTGCTGCCCCAGACCATGGCTTGGGCGCCGCTGTTCATCGCAGCGCAGGTTGCCATCGCCGGATTCCTCGGCAATCGCCTGCAAGGCCCAGCCATCGACTACCATCAACACCACGGCGGAGAGGCGCATGGCCTAGGGCAGGCGGTCTTGGTCGCCCTGCTGGCCGGCCTCGCCCTGATGTTCATCCTGTTGGTGATTGCGCTACCCCTCTCCCTAACCATGCAGGGCTTGGAGGGTGTGCGGCCTCCCCCCTGACCATGCGTTGGCAGTTGAACATCAGCCAAGGCACGACCTGACGGTCGCGGATGGAGTTTCGCTGCGCGAAACTCCGCGCTCGCAGCCCAGGCTAGTTCGATATGTTTCTGAGCCCGCACAGTCATCTCAGGCGCGCCTCAGCGGCATTGAGCACCTCGCCAACACCTTCGCCCCTGCTCTTGAGGGCCCTGAACATCGCCACCAGATTGTCGTCCCGCCGCCGTTCGAGTTCGCGAATCGACGCACCCTGTGCCTGCTCGTCGGACTGTTCGGCGATCTTCTCAATCAGCTCGCCGGTCAGTTCCGGCACGTCGGTGAGGCGGCTCCAGGGCCACTTAAGAGCCGGGCCGAACTGAGCCAGAAAGTGCCTCATGCCCGCTTCGCCGCCAGCGATCCGATAGGTTTCAAACAAGCCCATCTGCGCCCAGCGGGGACCGAAGCCGCAACGAATCACGGTATCGATCTCACCAGTGGTGGCGATGCCGTCGCGCACCAGCCAGAGCGCCTCCCGCCACATCGCCTCCAACAGCCGGTCGGCGACGTGGGCATCGATCTCGCGCCGAATGCGAACCGGCTTCATGCCGAGCGCTTCAAGCACCGCCATCGCCCCATCGACGATCGCAGCGCCGGTGCTCTCGGAAGGCACCACCTCCACCAGCGGCAGCAGATAGACGGGATTGAAGGGGTGGCACACCAGCAGGCGGTCGGCGTGGGCCATGCCCGCAGCCAGCACGGACGGCTTGAATCCCGAGGTTGAAGAGGCGATGGGCGCATCGGAGCGGGAGGCCTCGGCCACCGCCGCGTGGATCGCGCGCTTCGCATCAACGTCTTCGGCGACGCTTTCCTGGATCCAGTCGGCGTCGGCAACGGCCGTCTCCAAGTCAGGCGCCAGAATCAAGCGGCCCTCTTCCGGCAAGGGCGCATCGTAGAGCTTCGGCAAGCTGCGCCGGGCCGCCGCCAAGGTCGCTTCAAGACGGGAGCGCGCGCTCGCCGAAGGGTCGAAGACCGCAACCGTCCAGCCATGCAGCAGGAATCGGGCCGCCCAGCCGCCGCCAATGACGCCGGCGCCGACGATGGCCGCCTTCATGCCGGGCTGCGCTTGGTCAGCCGCAGCCGCTCCCGGACCTCAGCCGGCCCGATCACCCGGGCGCCTAGGCTCTCCACGATCCTGACGGCATGCTCAACCAGTTCGGCGTTGGTGGCCAAGTTGCCCTTGCCCAAGTAGAGGTTGTCCTCAAGGCCGACGCGCACGTTGCCGCCGGCCAAGACCGCAGCCGCCACGTAAGGCATCTGATGGGCGCCCAAGCTGAAGGCCGACCAGAACCAGTCCTTGGGCACGTTGTTGACCATGGCCATCAGCGTGTTCAGGTCGTCCGGAGCGCCCCAGGGCACCCCCATGCATAGTTGCGCCAGCACCGGCGCCTGGAGCACCCCTTCCGCCACCAGCCGCTGCGCAAACCAAAGATGGCCGGTGTCGAAGGCTTCAATCTCCACCTGCACGCCCAGCTTGGCCATCATGCCGCCCATGGCGCGCAGCATGCCCGGCGTGTTGGTCATCACGTAGTCGGCTTCGGCGAAGTTCATGGTGCCGCAATCCAGCGTGCAGATTTCCGGGCGGCATTCGGCAATGGGCTGCATGCGCTCGCTGGCACCCGCCATGTCGCTCTGGTTGCCGGGCGGCAACGGCTGCTCGACCGACCCGAGATACAGATCGCCGCCCATGCCCGAGGTCAGGTTCAGCACCACGTCGGTCGAGGCCGCGCGAATGCGCTCGGTCAATTCCCGGTACAGCTCCGGCGTTCGAGCTGGCGCGCCGGTTTCCGGATCGCGCACGTGGCAATGGACGACGGCTGCGCCTGCCTCAGCGGCGTCCAAGGCGCTGGCGGCGATGGCCGCAGGCGAGCGCGGCACATGGGGGCTGCGGTCCTGGGTGGCGCCGGCGCCGGTGACGGCGCAGGTAATGAAGACTTCCTTGTTCATGGCCAGCGGCATGCGTTGTCCCCTTGTGACGGCTCAACCGTTAATTTGAACCGGATCGCATTATCTGGCAACAGGCGTTCGGCACCGTGTTGGCGTTTGGCGCCGGAGCGGAGGCTTGCACGGGGCCACTGTCCAGCCTTCCAATTGAAATTGCGTTTCAACAGCCCAATCGAGGGCAAGATGCCCCGCTCCGACGCGGGAACCCTCGGAGGGCGTCCCGCCGTCGAATTCTCGCTCTGTAGGGCGATTTCAGCGTCGGGCATCCATACAGCTAAGCGATCACTTTTGGATCAAATCTGCCCTGCGTTACCCAGTCGAGGGCAAGATGCCCTCGCTCCGGAGGGCTGCCCAACTCGCCGGGGTTTTGCGCCAGCGAAACCCAACGAACCGAAGGTTCGCTTGGACGGCGGGAAACGCCGTTGCTCATCGCAATGACGCGCCGAGCAGGTCTCGGGCGATGATGTGCCGCTGCACCTCGTTGGGCCCCTCACCGATGCGGCGAATGCGCATTTCCCGATACCAGCGCTCGAACGGGAAGTCCTTGGTGACCCCGTAGCCGCCGAAAATCTGCATGCAGCGATCCACCACCCGGCTGCCGGCTTCGGTGGCCACCAGTTTGGCCATGGCCGCTTCCTTGCGGAAAGCATCGCCCCGTTGGGCGCGGGCCGCGGCTTCCAAAGTCAGCCAACGGGCTTGGCGGATATCGACCTCGTTATCGACGAGCATCCACTGAATGGCCTGCCGGGACGACAGCGGCGCTCCGAAGGTCTGCCGTTGGGGTGCGTACTCCAAGGCCAGTTCGTGGGCCTTGATGGCGACGCCAATGCAGCCGGCGGCATAGGGAATGCGTTGCCTGGAGAGCCGATCGTTGGCGATGGCGAAACCGCCGTTGACCGCGCCGAGCACATTGGCATGGGGCACGCGCATGTCCTCGAACTGCAGTTCGGTGGCGTAGCGGGCGCTGCGCAGGGTATGCACCACCCGGCGTACGTGAAAGCCCGGCGTATCCGTATCGACGATGAAGCAGGTCACCCCGTTGCGCCCCTTGTCCGGGTCGGTGCGGGCGAACACCAAGCCGAAATCGGCTCGATCCGCCCCGCTGATGAAGATCTTGCCGCCGTTGATGATCCAGTCGTCGCCGTCGCGCACCGCCCGGGTTTGGATGGCGCGGGCCGGGTCGCTGCCGCCGGACGGCTCGGTCAGCCCGAAGAAGCCGCTCTTCTCGCCGCGCAGCATGGGATGCAGGTAGCGCGCCTGCTGGGCTTCGGTGGCTTCCAAAAGCTGGGCCAGGCCCGCGCCGCCAAACACCCCGTAGCAGGGCGCATACAATCCGGCGCGGTGCTGGCTGGTTTCGATGGCGATCAGGGTGCGGGTGACCAGATCGATGTCCGGTCCGCCGAACTCCGGCGGTATGTCCAAGCCGTGCAGGCCCATGGCACGGGTCTGGTCCGTCAAGCGCAGCCGGTCCGCCTCCGGCAACTCGTCGGCGTCGGGATCCAGGGTCAGCTCCAACGGCAGGATCTCCTCGCGCACGAAGCGCCGGACCATGCCGGTGACCATCTCCTGCTCTTCGGTCAGTGCCAAGTCCATGCTACGCCGGACTGAGCGTGCCCAGGCGGGGCGGTGGATCGTTGTGGGACGGGAGCGCCCCATGATCCGTCTGATGGGCCATCAGCAGCTCCCGGTGGCGGGTGAGGTAGGCCGCCGTGACCTCCACGCGAAAACGGCGGGCCTCCGGGATGCGCTCGGCCGTCGCACTGACTTCGCTCCTTAAGCCGAAGCGGCTGCGTCCCCCGGCGTAACCGATGCAGCACACCCGGCCGGCCTCATCGGCCAACTCGAACACCCCGAGCTGGCCGGGCAGATCCGCCGCGGCATCAAGGGACCGCCAAGGCTTATCGAGACGAACCGGCACGGCTGTGGGTCGGCCCGGCGGGTTGTCGTTGGGGCAGGGCCGAACGCTTGGTCGGCGTCCGTTGCGATCCGTCGGTGTCGATCAAGCGAGGAGCTCCATGGCAGGCAGTATAGCGCCACCCGCTCAAGCCCAAACAAAGTCAAACTGAGCCTCATCAAATGCACCCGCCCCGTGAGCGCACCTGCGCGAGTCCGGAAACATTTCGGAATCTGACCTACGCGACGAGCGCGCGGAGTTTTGCCCATCAAACGCGCCCGCTACGCGGGCGCGCCTGTCCCCCAAGGCCGCAATATGCCAAACTTGTGCGCCATTGCCTTACTTACGCGCCATCGCGCTGCTTAATGCGCCATCGCACAAAAAGAGGGGAAAAAAGTCCATGAAATTCGGCATTTTCTACGAGCATCAGCTGCCGCGGGACTGGGACGAGTCCAGCGAGCACCGGTTGATCCAGAACTCACTTGAGCAGATCGAGCTCGCCGACCGGCTGGGCTTCGACTACGCTTGGGAAGTGGAGCACCACTTTCTGGAGGAGTACTCCCACTCCTCCGCGCCGGAGGTCTTTCTCGCCGCCGCCAGCCAGCGCACCGAGAACATCCGCCTTGGCCACGGCATCATTCAGATGACCACCAACCATCCGGCACGGGTGGCGGAGAAGGTGGCGACCTTGGACCTGGTCTCCAACGGCCGGGTGGAGCTCGGCCTCGGCGAAGGCTCCTCGGTCACCGAGCTGCATCCCTTCAACCTGCGCTTTCGCGACAAGCGCGACATCTGGGAGGACGCCGTGCGCTGCATGCTGCCGATGTTCTGGAACCACGGCTGGGAGTACGACGGCGAATACTTCAAGTTCCCGAAGCGGGCGGTGGTGCCCAAGCCCCTGCAAAAGCCCCACCCGCCGCTGTGGGTGGCCTGCTCCCAACTCGAGACCATCAAGTACTCCGCCCACCGCGGCATGGGGGCGCTGTGCTTCAAGTTCGTCGATCTGGCCGCTGCCCGAGCTTGGGTGAACGCCTACTACAACACCTTCATCCATCAGCAGGAACGGCTTTGCGAATACCAAGCCAATCCCAACGTTGCGGTGGTGAGCGGCTTCATGTGCGCGGAAACGGATGAGGCGGCTTGGCGCAAGGCCGACGGCTGGACCTTCTTCCAATTCGCCCTGCAGCTCTACAACCGGGAAGGCCCCTTCGAACCGGGCGAAGTCCACATCTGGGACCGCTACCAAGCCTGGAAGGAGACGCCGGCCGGCCAGCGGCGCTCCGGCAGCGAGCTGATCGGCTCGCCGGACACCATACGCCAGCGCTTGCGGGAGTTGGAGGATGCCAACGTGGATCAGGTGATCCTGCTCAACCAAGCGGGCAAGAACTCCCACGAGGACATTTGCAGCAGCCTTGAGTTGTTCGCCGAAGCGGTCATGCCCGAATTTCACGGGCGCCATGATGAGCACGAGGCTTGGAAGGCGGCCGTGCTGAACGGCGAGATCGTCCTGGAGGACATCGATACCGATCCGTTCGACTTCACCGCCCGGCAGGCGCCAACGCAGAAACCGTCCAAGGACCGGCGCAACATGGTGGCGGGCGTGGTGGGCCGGCCGGACTCGACCGCGATCAGCGCCTAACTTCCTCGAACGGATCGCTTGATCCAATCGACGGCGTGAACGCGCACTTTCGGTGCGTGTCGGTTTGTTATGCCCTCGCCCCAAGGCACCCCGGTCCCGGCGTCGTCCCCGGACTGAGCGTCGTACCTCGGACCGAGGCCCCCGCGCTCGATTTTGAACTAAGCGTCGAAGAGGATGACGCTGCGGGCCACCTCGCCGGTTTCCAAGGCCAGCAGGGCATCGTTCACATCGCTGAGCTTGATGCGGCTGGACACCATGTCGTCCAAGTGCAGCTTGCCCTGCAGGTAAAAGTCAACGAAGCGCGGCATGTCCACCCGGAAGCGGTTCGACCCCATGAACGAGCCCTGGATCTTCTTCTCGAACAGGAAGTCCACGCCGTGCAGGGACACCATGCCGCCCGGCGGAATCATGCCGATCACGGTGGCGGTGCCGCCGTGCTTGAGCATCTGGAAGGCCTGTTCGGCGGTCACCTTCAGGCCGATGGCCTCAAAGGCGTGATGGACCCCGCCGGAGGTCATGGCCATGACCGTTCCCACCGGGTCGTCCTCCTTGGCGTTGACCGCGTCGGTGGCGCCGAACTTGCGGGCCAGCTCCAGCTTTGAGGGCACGGTGTCCACCGCGATGATGCGGCCCGCCCCGGCGATGGCCGCGCCGTTGATGCACGACAGCCCGATGCCCCCGCAACCGATCACCGCCACCGTTTCGCCGGGCCGAACCTTGGCGGTGTGAATCACTGCGCCCACGCCGGTGGTCACGCCGCAGCCGATCAAGGCGGCTCGGTCGAGCGGCATGTCATCGCGAATCTTGGCCACCGCGTGCTCGTGAACCAGCATGTATTCGGCAAAGGAGCCCAAATTGGCGAACTGCCCAAGGGCCGTGCCGCCCTGGCTGATGCGCGGCTCCTCCTCCTTGCGGCGCCGGGTCTCCGGCTCCTCGCAGAGGTTCATGCGCCCAGTGAGGCAGTGTTCGCAGTGGCCGCAGAACACCGACAGGCAGGTGATGACGTGATCCCCTGGCGCAACGTAGTGGACGTCGGCGCCCACCGCCTCCACCACCCCGGCGCTTTCGTGGCCGAGCACCATGGGCGTGACGCCCGGATAGGTGCCGTTGAAAAAATGCATGTCGCTGTGGCAGACGCCAGCCGCAGCGGTGCGCACCAAAACTTCCCGGGGGCCAGGCTTGGAGACCTCGATTTCCTCCACCTCCATCGGCACGTTCACTTCCCGAAACACCGCTGCCTTCATGGATCGCCTTCCTGTCGAGATAAACAATGCGAGTTTGCCGCACCGGCCTTGGGGCGTGCAAGCGCCTGCGCGCCCGCCTGCGCGGGCGCGGATGGAGTTTCGCTGCGCGAAACTCCGCGCACTCGTCGCGTGGGCTAGATTCGAGATGTAACTGAACAGTTGTCCCGAAAACCTGCCCCAACAGTATAGTAAAGCCTTTTTTTACAAATACTTATGACTGACGTTTGGGCTTCTTTTCCTTTCCAAGTGTTTCAGTTCATCACGGCGTATTGCACACTTTTAGTGGTACATTTAGGCTGATTGTCTGCCATAATGCCCTCCAGTCCACCACTGGGAGACCGCCAATGCCGAGACAGGCGAAAACCATGCTCACCTGCGCCGGAATCAAGGCGCTGAACGCACCGGGCCGGTACGCTGACGCCGGCGCGCCAACGCTCATGCTCTTTGTCCGCGAAGGCGCCAACGGAGCAATCCTCAAAACCTGGGTGCAGAGGCTCACCATCGACGGGGTGAGGCGGGAGATGGGGCTGGGCTCCTGGCCGTTGGTGACGCTGGCGAAGGCCCGCGCCGCCGCCTTGGGGAATCGCCGTGCGGCGCACGAGGGCCGCGACCCGGCGGCGGAGAGGCGCCGCCAGCGAGTCCCGACGTTCGCCGAGGCGGCAAGGCAGTGCATTGCGGCGAAGAAGGGCGGATGGAGGGACGGCGAGGCCATCGCTGGCGTATGGACCCGCACGCTCCAAGCCTACGCCGACCCGGCATTCGGCGGCCGACCCGTCAACGCGATTCAGCAGGCCGACGTGCTGAAGGTGCTGGTGCCCCTTTGGCAATCCAAGCCGTCGCAAGCGAAGCACCTTCGCCAAAGAGTCCGCGCCGTCTTCGCTTGGGCCCAAGCGCACGGCCACGTTGAATCGAACCCGGCGGGCGAGGGCATCGCCGCCGCGTTGCCCAAGCAGTCCGCCGCACGGCACTTCGACGCCATGCCCTACGCTGAGTTGCCCGCCGCGCTTGCGGCCGTGGCACGGTCCGGCGGGCGCGAGGCCGTCAAGGCGTGCTTCGCCTTCCAGATCGCGACCGCAGCGCGGCCAAGCGAAGCCCGCGAAGCAACGTGGGCTGAAATTGACTGGGAATCCCGGACGTGGACGATTCCGGCAAGCCGCATGAAGACCGGCGTTGAACACCGGGTGCCGTTGAACGCCGTGGCGACTGACGCGCTGGAACGCGCCCAGAAGGCCCGTAGAGGCGATTTGGTGTTTCCGGGCACCAAGGGCAGGGCATTGGCGCACAACGCCCAGAAGCGGCTTATGGCGCGTCTAGGGCTTGTCGGCACGTCGCACGGCTTCCGCAGCTCGTTCCGCGACTGGTGCGCCGACACCGGCAAGCCGCGTGAAATCGCCGAGGCGGCTTTGGCGCACGTTGTCGGCGGCGTTGAAGGGGCCTACTTTCGCAGCGACTTGTTTTCCCGAAGGCGCGAACTTATGGATTCATTTGCGCGGTATCTTACGCAAGAGCGCGGCACCGTAGTAGAGCTGGCGACAGCGAAGTAGCCGCAATACCTTATTGTTTAGTTCTAAAAACCCCTTGCAACTCCATACCATCCATTGTAAGATGCTCTCCACTTCAAAACCGACTTTCTCAAATTTGGATATCTGACATCAATATCCGTTTGAGTAACTACTAGTTGTTTCCCATTGGAAACGTGGATTTAGGAATGCAGAGAGTCACACAAAGCCGCGAAAGCGGCGGGAGGCTCTTATGGCATCGCCGAAACGGGAAACGGAAATCACGCCCGCGCTACTCACCAAGCGCGAAACGATGGCACTCACGGCGCTCTCGTACACGACAATCTGGCGACTGTCCAAAGCTGGGAAGTTCCCGCAGGCACTCAAATTGCCAACAGGCGGCTTGCGCTGGCGCAAAAGCGAAATCGAGTCATGGATTGAGAATCTATCTGCCGGGCAAGCGGGGTAAAGATATTCGATTAGCTGAGTGAGTCGAATGGCGCAAGACACTCGCACCGACGATGCATGGCTGTCCGCTGGCTGGGCGCATTATGGGCTGCCCGAACCGTCGCCCACATACCGAGAATTGCAGCTGTGGGCGAATACGGAAAACATCAAGCGGGCAAAGCTAAACGAGCATTGGCCGGGTGCATTTTTTATTGGCGCTGACGGGCTAGTAGACATTAGAACGGCGTACACCAAATATCGAAGAAAATTGAAAACCCCACCACTTAAAGAGCTGTTCCAAGAGTACTACCAATGGACCAATCAAATCTCCCTTGAAAAGGGCACTAGCGCAATACTGCCGAAGACCGCGGCGCGGGTGCTGGTGCAGGCCAATCAAAACAGATTGGTGATTCCCAAAGACACCGAAGCGCCACCGCCCGGCTTGCTTCAAATGCGCGAGAAAGACGAAGACCGGGTTGCGCTGCTGGACGTTATGGACGGCACCGGAAAGACAATCATGGCGCGAGGGCGCGGCGCACCATTGGACTTGCGCCTATTCGTCCACCTGCTGGCCGCGATACCACACAACGCCATGAACACATACCGGCCTGAAATCGTTTACGCCACTGTGCGCGAACTGGCTGTCCTCTCAGGATGGGGAACGCCGGATGGGAGACTTAAATGGAATGCTGTTCGAGAACGACCTAAGTTAATCGAATCCGTCGAGAAACTATCTCATGTGCAGGTGCCGATTATCCAAGAACACAACGGCAAGCCCGCCTTGTGGATGCCGTTGGCCGTCAGACAAAAGCCGGAAAGGTGGGCGCTGGATGATGAAGTCAGAATCGAAGTTCTGTGCCCGCCGGGCTCGGCCGATGGCCCGCAGGTGGATATGAGCAAGATGTTGGAACTATCAACGAAGTCTGCGCCGCAGTGGCGAGCGTACATAGCGGCAAAATCACTGACCTGGGTACCCGGCAAAACGCGGAAGCCCGTCAGTAAGCGAAGGGGTGTGTGGGGTGATAGCCGCAACGCCTTCGATTATCCAGTACTGACCTTGGCGAGATTGCGGGAACTGGCGTTCGGTGCGAACGATATAAGAAATCGAACACACAAGGAGATTCTAGCGCCGTGGTTCGCGCTTGACTTTGATTTGATACCCGCCGTGGACAATCGAAAAGGCATTCGCGGTTGGCGTATCATGCCCAAAACCGTGCTTCAAAAACTCGAATTGCAGAAACCATGAACCTATACGCAAGTGAGAAAACACCTATACGCAGGTGAGAAAACACCTATACGCAAGTGAGAAAACACCTATACGCAGGTGAGAAAACGCACCTCGGAAAGTCGCATAAACACTGGATTTTGCGCTTTCCCCATACCGATACCGATAGGGGTAGGTAGGGCTGGGCGCGTGTTCTCGAACACACGCCCGCCCCCACGCCTCCAATAGAGGAATGGAACACCGCCTTGTAAGGCGGAAAGGGAAGACGAGGCAATTGGGTGGCGAGGGAAGGGAATGGAACACCGCCTTGTAAGGCGGCAGGAAAAGATATCATTTTGTTCGACTCTGAACAAAAAGATATCTTTTTGAGCGTCACGGTCTCCCAAATACACCGCGTATTTGAGAGACAACCGCACCGCAAACACACCCCACCCCACCCGCTTCGCACTGGTCAGCAAGCGCCGCTCGCGGCGCTGTGAGCGTAGCTCACGTTAGCCGAGTTTTACTCGGCGGAGCACCCCTAGCACGGGTCGGCGGGCGTAGCCCGACGGGGGTAGAGCGCGAAGCGATCCGCTTGCTCTGGTGACGGTCGCTACCGCGATTCCCGTCCAGTGGAAGTCAAACTGGATGACTTCCAAATCCGCTCCATGCAATGGCCCGCGAAAATGCCGTAGGCGTTTTCGTAAAGCGGGTTTACCAAATCTAATTTGGTAAACTCCCTCGATGCTGAATCTACGGAGCGATACTATGAGCAACAAAGCAGCCGTGCGCGTCAACTCTCTGAACCTACCCGCCCTTGCCGCACAGGAGCGGCACGGCAAGCGAAGTGACGCAATCGGAGCAGCTAGGCGCGTCCGCGAAGCAGAGCCGCTGGTGTGGGGCACTCAAGATTTGTGCCGGGCGTTTGAGCAGCACACGCGAGGCTGGCGCGTACACAAAGCCTGCCGCAAGCCCGTGCTGCATGTGCTGCTGCAGTTTCCGACCGCGCTTGAAATCACGCCGGAAAACGAGCAACACATGTTTAAGCTCGGACGTGAGTTCGTTGCACAGGTGTACGGCCAAGACGCCGCGTTCGCTGGCAGGCTAGATCGCGACGAGAAGGGCCGTCATGTCGTCGATTATTTCGTCTCACCTAGCAAGCTCAAAATCACAAAGGGCAGGGGGGCGGATGCCGGAACCGAAACCAGCACCCGCTGGTTGACTACGGGCCATCACGGCAAGCTGCTCTGCCGAAAGCACGAGGCCGAAATCCGGAGACGGCATGGCGGCGAGTTTCGGGATACCCCTCGCGCTGTCGGCATGGCCCTGCAATCTGAGTGGGCCGGGTTCCTCCGCGAACGCGGATTCGAGATTGACGCGAAGCGCGAGAAAACGACCAGGCAGCCTGACAGACTCTCTCCCGAGGGCTACGCGGAGGACAGGCGCAGGGCGCTCGTTGAGACCGCTGGGCGCATCGAGGCGGAGCATACCGAGCGCCTCGATGCGCTCGACGCGGCCACCCGCGAGCTCGAACGCATCGAGGAGCAAGCCCAAGCCGCGGTCGGGCTGCTGGCGAGGATGATCGCGAGCGCCCACCAGATCTACGAGCAGTTCAAGCGCGATTACCAAGCGAAAGAGCGGCGCTGGAAAATGATGCGGTCGGATGCAGTGCTGAGTGACGAAATCTGGCGCATCAAGGCCGCGGAAGACGCGCGCCAGCGACATGCTGCGCAGAAGCCACACCATGCGCTCCCGGAACACCCTGCGCAGCCTGAGCGCCCCCAGCGCAAGAGACACACTCGCTGAACACATGCCTTGAAGCGATGCGGCGAAGGTCAACGCGACGGAACAGCGGCCCGAAGACCGCCCCGGCGAGTCGGTGCGCGGCCAGTCAGTTGCTGGCCGGAATGCACCTGTTTCTGCTTTGTTCCCACGTCGTGCTTGGGTCATTGTTGCAAGCCGTCCGAAGCCTGTTGCATTCCGCATATCCCCTTGGGTCGGCAAAGCACCCCGTGCCCCAACCTGAACTACTGGCTGGCGCTGGGCTCGGGTCAGGTGGCGTTCTGAACCAAACTGCGGTGATAAGGTTATTTTGAAAATAGCCGCCATGCGTGTACACATTTATGCAATAGCTTGTGTTTGGATGCGCCCGGACTGTTTGCTGCCATGAAGTTGAGGAAATGGTGAGGCTGTGTCCGGGCAGCCCCGACGGGGGCATGCTGCAAGAGAATGCGCCGCCGGGGGCCTGACCGTATTTCACAAAATACGGCGGATCCAAATTGCATGTG
>JAPOTD010000101.1 GCA_026709365.1 Gammaproteobacteria bacterium | reverse complement strand
CGGAGGTCCAGGAAGCCAATCATTAATTCAACCCATTTTTGGCACAGGACACTAGGGGAGGGCCCGACCGTTCCCGCGGCATCACCTAGTCGCGCAAGCTGGAACGTCATTCTTCCTCGGACGCGCTCGATCGCGACGGCATGGGCATTCTCCACCGCCCTCTCCAGGGCCATGGCCAAGGTAACTACCGGGCAGGCGCTTAGCCCGAGGCCGCCGCAGCGGCCGGGGACGTTCATGGTTTCGACGAAGGTTACGGGCAGCACTGAGGGTCGTTTACTCATTTTGCACACTCCTTTTGGCACAACAGATTCAAGTTGAAGGAGCGTGTCGCCATGAGGCGGTCGGCTGTCGCACCCTGCTTCCTGTCGAGCGTCACGAAGGACAATTCGCCGGGATCGGGCGCGACATGGAGTGCGGTCGCCAGATGCCAGAGATCCGCGCCGCGCACATGGCCCGCATCGAGCACTGCGGCGATTTCCGGGGATAGGGGCTGATTGGGCATGATCCACTCGATGCGCGCGATGCGGTCCGCCTCAAAGCGGCGGCCTTTACGGGAATAAGCCGACCGTAGCTCCGCTTCGAGCAGTTTGGAGGACATTATGACGGTCCAGGCGTTCAGGCGTTGCGCGACTGCAGGAGCTTCCGTTTCGCTGAAGGCCACCGCGACCAAGGCCGAGGTGTCCACATACGCGATGGTCATTGGTCATTCATCGCGCTTGGAAAGGAACCGATCAAGGGCTCCCGGCTGCGGCTCTCCGGGAGCGAGTTCGCTGTGAGGCCCTTTGGAGCGGGTCAGTATCCCCCGTCGTCTTAAGTCCTCAAGCCGGTCCGCAAACGACTCGGGCCCTCGTGCGGGGCTGATTTCCGCGACGGGCTCCCCTCGGTAGGAGATCGTGATCGTCCTGCCTTCGCGCACCTGACGGATCACTTCGGAAAAGCGCGTTTTGGCTTCGTAAACGGAGAGCAGGACCGTCACGGGTTCGTTCCTGCCAAACTGGATGAAGCGATCACGAGAGATTTAGTCTAACCAGTCAGATCAAATTGTGCCATGCGTGGAGTCCGATGTGCGAATTTGAATCCCATGCCTGCTGCGAGCTTCCGCTCCTCATCCGTGCAAAGCGGACAGCGGCGGCGCGGTCCGCTCCGCCTTCCGCTCCTCCTTCAGCAGCGCGCGGGTGGCGCCGAGCAGTTCCGGGCCGCTGATCTCGCCGCTGGGGTCGCTGGCGTAGAGGCTCCGGTTGAGGCGATCCAACAGTTCCTGGACGTCGGGCGTTCGGCGTATGCGGGCCAAGGTGTCGGCGGCTGAAAGTTGCCAGTGAGCGCTCAGGCACTTCAGCCAAGCGTTGCGCATGGCTTCCGTTTGACCCGTTTTGCAGGCTTGGCTGAGGGCCTTCCACGCAGCAGCGGCTGCATCGTGCGGCATTGGGACGCGAACGGGCCTGCGGCGGCGCATGAGCAACCAAGTGGCCATCCAACCGAGAAATCCGGCGGCGGTGAGCGCCAGCAGCCAAATGGGATGGGAGGCGTTGTCGGATTTGGGGGCGTCTCCTTCCGGGAGGGCAGGCGGCTGGGCGTTCGCTGCGCTGCTGGGTTCGCTGGCTTCGCGCCCCGGCGCGGATCCCTGCTCCGCTGACGCTTCGCCGGTGATGCGCAGTTCCCGTCCGGGCAGCACGGCCTGGCGCACCCGCTCGTTGACGCTGTCCCACCAAGTGAGCGTTAAGGGCGGCAGCTCCGTCTCGCCGGGATGCACGGGAATGAGGGTGTGGGTCTCCCGGCGGCTGCCTTGGATGCCGAGGCCGGAATTGCCGTCGTCGAGGCGCACGGGTTCCGGATATTGCTTGAAGAAGCGCTCGGACAGGCTGAGGTTCAGGGGCGGCACGGCGGAGCCGGTGTTGCCCAGCACGGTGACGGTGATGGTGCGCTGCACGGGCTCGCCGACCTCAAAGCTCGGGTCGGCAGGCTGCCAGGCTTGCGTGATGGAGACGTCCTCGGCGGGCAGCCACGGCTGCTCGGCGGGGTAGTCGGATGGAATGGGCAGCACGTCAATGTGGATTTCCGGGGTGCTTACGCGGATGCCGGAGCGCCGTGTGCCCGTCGGTCCGGACAGGCGCACCGAGCTGTTGACCGAGACTTCCGGGATGCGCAGCTGGCCGTTGCGTTCCGGGAACAGGGCGTAGCGCTGCTCGAGCACGCCGTACTGCCGGCCTTGCCGGATGGCGGTGGCGGAGCGGTCCTCGCCCAGCGGGATGACCAGGGCGCCCGGAATTTCCGGCGCCGCCGGCAGATCGCCATAGACCTGCACGCCTGCTGTGTAGAGCAGGCTTCGGGTCAGTATGGTTTGCGCCTGAACGCGCACCGGGTTGGGGGAGGCCTCGGCCTCGAAAAGGATCATGGTCTCGATGGCGTCGCGCGCGCCCGCGTCCAACGGGACGACCTGCAGGCGCAGGGTCGGGCTCTGCTGGCCGCCGAGACTGAGCGGCGGAATGTCCAGCCAGCCGCTGCGCTTGGGACGCAGGTTGATTCGATGCTCCACCCATTGGCTGACTTGGCCGTTGACGATCTGCACCTGCGTGGCGTTGTTGATGCCGAGCACCTCGAATTCGCGCTCCAAGGGGGTTGCGTCGAGGTCGTCGGTTTGGCTGGCGCCTTCCACGCGCACGGTGAGCTGGACGGTGCCCAGCTCATCAATGACCTGACGGTCCAAAGTGGCCGTGACGGCGGCGTTGGCGTTGGCGGTGAGGGCGGCCGCCAACGCCAGCCAGGCCATGCGCAGGGCTTGATTCACCAGATCTTCTCCCGCTCGCGGTTGCGGTAGTCGCCTTGGCGCCGCCGTTGGTTGGTCTCGTATTGAAACTTGCGCCGCAACAGGCCGCCGGGGTCGTCGGGCACTCGGCGCAGCCATTGCTCCAAGGCCGCCTGCTGCTCGTCGTGGCCGTCCTCGGCATCCCCGGCATCCCCGGCATCCGCGTTTTCGGCGTTTGGCGGCGCCTCTTCCTGATTGGTGTCCTCCGGCTCTCCCGCGTCTTGGGGGTCGTCGGTCTCGGCTGCATCCATGCCCGCTTCGCCTTGCTCCGGCCCGTCGGCGCCTTGGCCGCCCAACTGAGGGGGTTGGCCGTCGTTTTTCCCAGGGTTGGGCGGGCTTTCCGACTGCGCCTCCTGGCTCGCCTGCTGTTCGAGAAGCTGCTCCACGAGCGCCTTGTTGAAGGCGGCGTCCTCGTGGTTTGGTGCGCTCGTCAGGGCTTGGGCGTAGGCGGCAATCGCGGCTTGGTACTCGCCAAGCCGGGCTAGGGCGTTGCCGAGATTGTAGTGGTCGGTGGGGGTTTGGGCTTCGCGCCAGCCTTGGGCGGCGCCTGGGTAGTCCTCGCTGCGGTAGCGGGCGGCGTTGCGCCAATCCGCGTCCTCGAACAGCTCGGCGGCCGCTTCCGGGCTGCCGTCCCGGAGCGCCTGCCAGCCCTGCTGGTCGCGGCGCTGCCACAGGTCGTCCCAAACGCTGGCGCTTGCCGGGAAGGGCAGCAGCACGGCCATGACGCAGGCGAGGACGCCGCGGCGGAAGCCCAGCAGCAGGACCGGCAGCAGCAGCACGGCCCCCCAGTAGCCGAAGTCCGCCCAGGCGTCGAACTCCCGCTCCACCGCTTGGCTGCCGTCCTCGCCGGGCAGGGGGGTCGCCAGCAGATGGCGGATGTCCGCATCGCCCAAGCTGGCGCTGCGGTAGCGCCCGTGGCAGAGATCGGCCACCGTGGCGAGCCGGTCGCTGTCCAAGGCGGCTCGAACCACCTGGCCTTGGCCGTCCCGCAGTTGCTGTCCCGGCTGATTGGCGAACTCCAGCGGAATCGGTGCGCCCGCAGCGGTGCCGACGCCAAGGATTGACAACGGGAAGCGTCGGCTGCAGCTGGCCGCGACCTCGCTGACCCGATCGATGCCGTCAGTCACCAGCAGCAGGCGCCCCTGCGGCAGGCGGGCGTTGGCAAAGAGCTCAAGCGCCAGCTCGATGGCGGTGGCCGGGTTGCGGCCGGCGCCCGGCGTCCGGGCGGGGCTCAGTGCCGTCAGCAGGTTCTCGATGGTGCGCACGTCGTCGGTCAACGGAGCGACCACATGGCCGTCCCCGGCATAGGCCACCAGCGCGGTGAAGCCTTCGTCGCGCAGGCGCAGCACGTCGGCGATCTTGTGGCCGGCTCGTGCCAGCCTGGAGGGGCTTAGGTCCTGCGCGTACATGGACAGCGACAGGTCGAACAGGATCACCAAGCCATCCTCCTTGCGCTCGACGGGCTGCGGCAGGCGCTGCCAGGTGGGTCCGGCCAGCGCTGTGGCGCAGATCAGCGGCGCCCAAGCCGCCGCCCAGGCGGTCCTTCGGTG
>JAPOTD010000041.1:8445-36529 GCA_026709365.1 Gammaproteobacteria bacterium | reverse complement strand
TTGGCGCGCCGGTGGGCTACAAGCGCGAGGTTGACCGCATCTTCCGGCAACTGCCCATCGCCGTTGCCTTGTCCATCGAGTTGCGGGAGCCGGGCAGCTACGTTGCGCAGACCCTGATGGGCATTCCGCTCCTGATCACCCGGGACGGCGATGGCTTGGCGCATGCCTTCCTCAACGTCTGCCGACACCGGGGCGCAATCGTCTGTCCGGCGGGAAGCGGCAATCGATCCCGCTTTTCCTGCCCCTACCACGCTTGGACCTACGACAGCCGCGGCCGGCTGGTGGGCGTCACCGGCAGCGCGTCCTTTGGCGACTTCGACCGCGGTTCGCGTTCGCTGACCGAACTGCACTGCGTCGAGCGCTGCGGGCTGGTCTGGGCCTGCCTGAAGCCGGGCCTGGCGTTCGACATCGATGCCTGGTTGGGGGACTTCGCGGCCCAGCTCGACACCTTAAGCCTTGGTGACTGGGTGCTCTACGAGCAGCGCGACCTGGACGGCCCGGGCTGGAAACCAACGCTCGACGGCTACCTGGAGGTCTATCACCACGATTCGGTACACCGCTCCACGGTGGGGCGGCACACCATCGGCAATTTGCTGGTACACGACCTCTACGGCCCGCACCAGCGCCTGACCTTCGGGCGCCGCAACCTGCCGGAGCTGGCGGAACTGCCGGAATCCGAATGGCAGCCCGACAACCACATTCGAATCATCCACTCGGCGTTCCCGAACCTGTCCGTCTCCGGCATCCAGGGCGGCCATTGTCTGGTCAGCCGCATCTTTCCCGGGCCGACCCTGGAGACCACGACCACCCGCCAGAGCATTCTGTGCGCCCCCGGCGAGCAAACCGGACAATGGCGGGAGGACGCGCGCAACTTCAGCGAGATGACTTTGCAGGCGGTGCGCGATGAGGACTACGCCGTCGTGCAGACGATTCAAGCGGCGTTGCCGGCCGGGGCGAATTCAGACTTCATCATCGGGCGCAACGAGCCCGGCATCCAGCACTACCATCGCACCCTCGCTCGCATGATGAACGGCAGCAGCGAGGCCCTCACGGCGGTCAAGGAGGCACCATGACGGACATTCAGGCGCTGGAGCGCCGGGTTGAGCGGCTTGAGTCACGCATCGAAATCGAGGAGCTTGTCACCGCCTACGCCCGGGCTTGCGATGAGCACGACATGCCGTGGCTTGAGTCGCTGTTCACCGAGGACGCCCAGTTTGACTCGCCCAGCGGCGTCATGCGCGCCGGCAACCGCGACGAGATCATGGCGATGTTCGTGGCGGCGTTCAAAGTTCGCGGCCCCGGCTACCACTGGACCCACGACCCTTTCATCCGCATTGACGACGCAGACCCCGACATCGCCACCGGCACGGTGCTGAGCCACGCGGAGACCACCCCCAACGGCCGCGTCAGCCTGGCCGCCATGAAGTACAACGACCGCTACCGGCGCGTGGACGGCCGCTGGCGCTTCTCCCGCCGCGAGATTCAGTTCCTCTACTATGTGCCAGCCGAGCAATACCTTGAGGGCCTCAGCCGCAAGCAGCGCCTCTACTACGGCGGCGACTGGAAGGACGCGGACTACCCCGAAGCGCTGTCGGCGTGGCAGGACTTCAACCGCCGCCATCCGCCGGATGGAGCGGGGTAGGGCAGCCGCGTCGGCTGGCGCGAGGCTCCTGGGTAGCTGGCGGAACCGCATTTGCCACCTCCCGATGCTGGTCCAGCTCGCCGCCAATTCGTGGCAGGGAGTGAACCGAGACTTAACTTAACCGGCCCCCGAAGGCACGGTGTCCGCACCCGTTGACGCGGCGACCGGAATCAGCTTGCCGAACAGTTTTGCGAGGAGGCGATGGCAACCGGACTGATGGAGGCTCAGGAGCGGCTCGATCTGCGGCTGGCTCCCACCCCGAAAGAGACGGCTTCCGGATTCCGCGGCCCCTGTGCGCTTGAAGACGACGAATTTCCATTCGAGGTGATCAGCGATGTCGCCGAGGCGGAGAGCTGGCGCAAGGAAATCAACCGCCCCACCTACCATGTCCACAAGTGGTGGGCACAGCGGCTCGGCACGGTTTTCCGGGCGATGGTGCTTGGTGCGCTCTCGCCTTCGGGAACGGATGTCCTAGACGCCTTCTACCGCCCTGTGCGGCTCAAGGGCGCGGTTGTCTTCGATCCGTTCATGGGCAGCGGGACGACTGTTGGCGAAGCCCTCAAGCTGGGTGCCCGCGTGATCGGTCGCGACGTGAATCCGGTGGCTCATTTCCTTGTAAGGAATGCGCTTGCCGAGCACGACGCCGAGTCCGTTCTAGCGACTTTCCGTGAAATCGAACGTGATGTGTCGCACGAGATGAGGGCGTTTTACAGGACTGAGCTCGAAGACGGAACCTCTGCGGACGTTCTCTATTTCTTCTGGGTCAAGCAGGTCGATTGTCCCGAGTGCGGATCCCATGTGGATCTATTCTCGTCCCGGACATTCGCTCGTCACGCCTATCCGAAACGCCACCCCGAAGCCCAGTCGGTGTGTCCGGCCTGCGGCGAGGTGAATGCCTGCATGTACCAAGCAGCGGAAGTGATCTGCTCGCATTGCACGGAGCGCTTCGACCCGCGAACCGGCCCGGCGCGCGGACAGTACGCCACCTGTCACGAATGCTCCCACCGCTTCCCCATCGCGAAGACCATAAGGGCACAGAACGCCCCACCAGCGCACAGGCTCTACGCCAAACTCGTTCTCACGCCAGACGGCAAGAAAATCTACGCCAAGGCGACCGCCGCGGACCGACGTCTCTACAAAAAGGCCGTGATAGCGCTGAAGCACCGAACGGATGCCTATCCTCGGGTCGCCATCGAGCCCGGCTACAACACGAACCAAGCCCTAGGCTACAACTACCGCTTTTGGCACGAGATGTTCAACGAAAGGCAGCTGTTGTGTCTGTCAGTTTTGGCGGAGCGCATCCGCCAAATCGACGATCCTGCCCTCCGCCAACTCTTCACTTGCTTGTTTTCCGGCATGCTGGAATTCAACAACATGTTTGTGTCCTACAAAGGAGAAGGCACTGGCGCAGTGCGGCACATGTTTGCCCATCACATCCTCAAGCCTGAGCGTGTGCCGTTGGAGGCCAATGTTTGGGGTACGCCAAAGAGCTCCGGTTCCTTCATGACCCTGTTCAAGAGACGTATCGGACGGACTCTAGAGTATGCCCGGGATCCCTTTGAACTTCGGCGGCGGCGTGAAAATGGCCGTGTCAGGACCGAAAAGGTTTACGGACTGTCTGAACCATTGGGGTACGACATCGCGACTGAACTGCGTTTCTTCGAAGAAGGTAGGCGTCTCTACTTGTCTTGTGGTGATTCCAGCCGAACCGACCTCCGAACTGGCTCGGTGGATGCCATCGTCACGGATCCGCCGTTCTTCGACAACGTGCACTACTCCCAACTCGCCGATTTCTTTCACGTTTGGCAGCGTCACATTCTTGATCGGGACGAACAGGCTAGCCCACCGACTACGCGTACGGAGGTGGAAGTGCAGCACCCGGACGCGGGCGCGTTCACTGAGCGGCTTTGTGGCGTGTGGATGGAAGCAAATCGCGTCCTGTCCGATGAGGGTGTGCTCGCTTTCACGTACCACCATTCCCGCAGCGAGGGGTGGCGGTCGGTGCTGGAGGCGCTGATGAGGGCGGGGTTCGGCATATCGGCCGCGCACCCCATTAAAGCCGAGATGTCCGTTGCCATGCCGAAACGGCAGGCCAAGGAACCCATTGACCTCGACATTATCTTGGTCTGCCGTAAGCGCTTCCAGCTAAAGCCTGCCCGATGGGATGACTGCCGTTGGGTAACGGTGCGCTCCAAGGCAGCAGCTCAGGTGCAGCGACTTGAAGGACGCGGCCGGGCCCTGAGCCGCAATGATGTGAGGGTAATCGTTATGGCCCAACTGATTCTGGAGTTGTCGCGCCTGCGCGGCCCGGATGCCGCTCTGACCATTCTGGACGCCAGCGCCGCCCGAATAGAGGCATCGATCCAGGCGCTTCATGAGAATGGCGAGCGCAGCTTTGAGGAGGTCGATGCGTGAGCATCGTTGGTGAGCTGTTCAAGGAATGCGTTTCTGCCATCCGCAGTGACGTTCTCATAGAGCGAGAAGGACAAAGGGACAAAGAGTTCCACTTCCAGAACTGGTTCAAAGCGCGGCTTGACGCGATTGGTGAGCCTTACGATGAACCTGGGCGGAACACCTATCCCGACTTTCGTTGCGTTCGCCACGCCGAGGGATTCGAAATCAAGGGGCTGGCCTACCCGGGGCGGCAGGCGAATTATGACTCGAACAGCCAAGTTCCCTGCGGCGAGCACAATGGACGGCAGATTTTCTATGTATTCGGGCGTTATCCCGATAAGCCGGACGGCAATCGCTACCCGGTGCTGGACCTTGTGATCTGTCACGGCAGCTTCCTGAACGCCGACAGCTCCTACGTCCACGAGAACAAGAGCTTTCGGAATTTCGGCAGCTACGGCGACATCTTGATCCGCGACCGCAAAATGTATGTCGCGCCAACTCCCTTAGCACTGACGGAGGGTGCGGCGCACAGTCGCACACTCATCATCCCCGCACACATGAATGCAGGG
Organism: Gammaproteobacteria bacterium; assembly: GCA_026709365.1. Lineage (GTDB taxonomy): Bacteria > Pseudomonadota > Gammaproteobacteria > Pseudomonadales > Azotimanducaceae > Azophilus. Next base: position 31,924 of record JAPOTD010000041.1, on the reverse strand, counting down.
AAGGGCCTGTTCGAAATCTCGACGTTGGTGCGACGCGAGGCAGAACGCATCGCCGTGGCCTACACATTCGACTTGCGATCCAACGAGCTGCACACTGATCTGTTGACAAACCCCAACGCTGGTCGAGAGCATCTTTTCAAGGCGTATCGCATGGAAGGCGACCCGGACACTCCGGTAAGCATGGCGCAACAGTCCAGCACCTCCATTGATAAACGTGGCAGCGCCCAAGATGGTGGAGACTAAGTGATTGAGGCAGGGCAGACTTTACCTTGCCGCCACAGCCAGGAGACAAAATGGAAACAGGACAAGTCCCCAACTTGGCGGAAGTGGCGGACCGCTTGGCGATTCAGGATGTGCTGGCCCAGCACAGCCGCGGCGTGGACCGGGCTTGCGGGGCCACCCTGAAGTCGGCCTATTGGCCTGATGCGGAAGTGGCGTACGGCGGCTTCAACGGTCCGGCCCATCAGTTTTGCGAGATGCTGCCCACAGCGATCAAGCGTTACGCTGCCACCCAGCACAGCATCACCAACATGGCCGTTGACCTGCGCGGCGATGAGGCGCGGGTAGAGACCTACGTGACGGCGTACCACTACCTGGCTGCGCAGGCTGACAATGGCGGCGATACCGAAATGACTTACATCGGGCGGTACCTCGACCGCATGGAGAAGCGCGGGGATGTCTGGAAGATCGCCCACCGGCGGGTGGTGATGGATTGGAACCGGAACGCCGCGGCGACCGCGATACTTGAAGGCCCGCCCTTCGATGGGTTGGCGCGCGGCAAGCGGCACCCGGACGACCCGCTGTACGAACATTTGGCCTGAGCGGGCCGGAAACCGCCGCTGTGAAGGAGATACTGCTCGTCACCAAGGGCCATCCCTTTGAACGGGAGCCGTTCTTCGCCCTCTTTGATGCCATGGAGGGCGTCAACTGGACCCATGTGGAGCAGCCTGCGGCCCAGGCGCTGTTCAACGTCAAGCAGGCGCGGCGCTATGACGCCTATGTACACTACGACATGCCCGGCGTTCGCTTTCGCGAAGGCGGCGCGCCCCTGTTCGCCGAGCCTGAAGAGGACTACAAGCGAGATTTCGAGGCGCTGCTGGAAGCCGGCCACGGATTCGTCTTCCTGCACCACGCCATCGCTGGCTGGCCGGCTTGGGAGGACTATGCCCGCATCATCGGCGGGCGTTTTCTGTACATGCCCGGCCAGTTGCGGGGCAGGCCCTGCCAAGACTCCGGATACCGCCACAAAGTGGCCCACCGCGTCAGCACGGTGGCGGACCATCCGGTCACTGCTGGCGTTCCCGACGCCTTCCCCATGACGGATGAGCTCTACCTCTACGAAGTGTTTGAGGACGAAGTGACGCCCTTGCTGCGCAGCGGCTACGCCTTTGAGCGCGACAACTTCCATTCAGCGGCGCGGGCGGTGCGGGACGGCAAGATGTTCGACAACGAAGGCTGGAGCCACGACCCCGGCAGCAACCTGGTGGGTTGGGCCAAGCAAGAGGGCCGCAGCCGCATCGTCTATCTCCAGGGCGGCGATGACCCGGAGGCCTACGCCAACCCGCACTATCAGCGCCTAATCGCCAATGCCATCGAGTGGGTTTCGCCCTGACGACGCCGCACCGCTAACCCGGCTTCGACAATGTGGCCCGCATTGCCGAACGGGGCCAATCAACGTCGGCCCTCATCGCGCATCTCCAGTATCTTCTCAGGCGTTGCCCAACCCGCCTCGGCGCGCAGTGCCCGCAGGTTCTTGGCAGCCTCGGCGGCCCTTGACCGGTCGGGTGCCTCCGGCGGCACCAAGCGGGCGACGGGTCGCCCCCGCTTAGTGATGGATATCGTCTCGCCCCGAGAAGCCGCATCGAGCAACTCGGAGAGATGCGTTTTCGCTTGGAATGCTCCCACCTGACGCATGACTGTACTCCAACCAACTGGTTTGCTATCTGGTTCCTTGGGTCTGCTGTTAAGAACGGAACGCTCTTGTGTCAACTCTCTTGGAGCGCTCTTGAAACGCGCCCAAGACTTGGGCCGCTTTCTATCGCGCCTTCCAGAACCCTCCTGGCCTAGTGTGCTGAACCACAAATAAATGGGATTATTCGTGGCCGTTTCGGCCCCCGGCTGCGTTGCTCCTCCTTGTGTGGGGCCTGCCACACGGCGTCGTCGCGCCTTGCCGGGAACCGAAACGGCCTAGCGCCTAAAACCCACTTATTTGTGGTTCAGCACACTAGCGAGCGGATCGCCGATCGGATCTCGCCGTGAACTCAATGTGCAGCTCATTCAGCGCCCGCAGCCCGTAGTTCGGATAGTGCCTTAAGTCGTTGCGGCCGGGCGTTAGGCGGAAGTCCTCAACGTTGTCGATGAAGGCCTTGAAGCCCCAGTGGAGTTCCCGGCGGGCCAAGGGCGCGCCCAAGCAATAGTGTGTGCCGGAGCTGTAGCCCAGGTGCGCTGCGGCGTTGCGGCGCTCCAGATCGACGTCGTCGGGACGCTCGAATTGCGCCGGGTCCCGGTTGCCGGCGGCGAACCGGGCATCGATCATCGCACCCTTGGGAATGGTCACGCCGTGCAGGGTGATGTCGGTTTTCGCGGTGCGGGTGAGGCCCTGCACCGGGCTTTCCAAGCGCACCACCTCCTCGCAGAAGGTGCGCAGGTGCTTGTTCGGCTCCGCCTTCAGCTTCGCCCACGCGCCGGGGTTGCGTGCCAGCAGCATGATGCCGGCGGACAGGGCGTTGGTGGTGGTCTCGGAACCGCCCACGAAAGTGTCCTGCATCATCTCGGCGTGCAGCTCGTTGTCGGTGAGCGTCCGTTCCCAGCCCGGCACCGGCGTGTTGACCAGATCGGAGAGCAGGGTGCCGTCGGGTTCCTTGCGCAGGCGCTCGAAGATGGGCTGGAAGTAGTGCTGGGCCTGGATTTCCATTTCCGTGGCCCAGATCGCTTCCGCTTCGCTGAGGTCGAACCCCGTGCCCCGGAACCAGGCGTCGGTCCAGGCCTTGATCTGCCAGATGTCGGCTTCCTTGGCGCCCATCTGGCGGCAGATGATGATCAGCGGCAGCGGCACCGCAAACTGCTTGACGAAGTTGCAATGGCCGTCGTCGATGAAGGTTTCGATCAGTTCATAAGCCAAGGTCCTGACCTCGCCGTCCAAGGCCTTGATGCGCTTGGGACGAAAGGCCGCATCGAAGATGGAGCGCATCTGCTTGTGTTCCGGATCGTCCCGGGCGGCCAGCGACTCGCCGGGCACCCATCCCTTCTCCAGGAACAGCTCGTAGGCCTTGCGGGCATTGCCAGTGAGCTTCGCATGATCGTTGCTCGGCCGATGGTTGCTGAAGCGCTCAGTGTCCAGGCACACCATGCGCAAGTCCTCGTAGCGGGTGATGACCCAGATGCCGGTGCGCGGATCCCGAAACACCGGTGCCTGTTCGCGCAGCAGGCTGTATGTGGGGTAGGGACACTCAAGGACCTCGGGGTCGGCCAGCGTGGCCTCGTCGAGGCTGGCCGGACATACCGGGTGGTCCATGCGGTTGATGGCGCTCACGGCGGACGGGTGGCTCCGGTTGCGTTGATGGAGCCTGATTGTAAGCCTTGGCCCGCTGTTTTGTGCGCCTGTTTTGGTTCGCCTTGGGCCAGGGCCGCTGTCCGGGAGGCGCTCATGCGCCGCCGGCGGGCTGCTTGTTTGGAGCCACGCGGCGCGTGCGGCTGCGATCTGTCCCGTGCAGGGTAAGATGTGGCCGAAGTGAGCGCGGGGAAGGGCGTTGATGAGTCTGACTGAGTGGTCCTGGTTGTTTCTCGTCATCTACATGATCGGCATGCTGGGCTTCGGCTGGTTGGCCAGCCGCAGGATCGGCAACGCCGACGACTTCGCCACGGCGCGCAGCAGCTACGGCCCGTACTTCCTGGCGCTGGCCTTTGCCGCCACCACCGCCAGCGGCGCGACTTTCCTGGGCAGCCCCGGCCTAGGCTACGAGTACGGCATGGCCAGCGTCTGGGGCAAGTTCCTCTACCCGATGGGGGTTTACTTCGGGGTGCTCATCACCATCCGGCTGGTGGCGACCTCCGGGCATCGCTTCGGCAACCGTTCGATTCCTGAGTACCTGGGAGACCGCTACCGCAGCGACGGGGTGCGCCTGCTGGTCTCGGTGTTCTCGCTGGTGCTGTTCTTCTACATTGCGGGGCAGCTGGTGTCGGGCTTGGTCATGTTTGAAGTGATGCTCGGCCTTGAGCCCATGACGGCGCTGATCATCACCTCCAGCGTGCTGCTGGTCTATGTCGTGCTGGGCGGCGCCCACGCGGACATCATCACCGATGGCATTCAGGGCATGATGATGCTTGGGGTGGCCGTCGTGGTCATCGTGATGTTTGTCCTCGCATCGGGGGTGGACGGCGGGTTTGGCGTCATGCTGGACCGCCTTCGGGCCCAGGACGAGAACCTGGTCGGGGCGCTGAACCGGTCCAACTCCCTCTACGATTCCTGGTGGGCGATCATCGCCGTGCTGTTCGCCCACATTCCGCTCGGCATGCTGCCGCACATCGGCAACAAGGTTTGGGCGCTCAAGCACGACGACGACCGGATGCGCTTCGTCAAGCTCGCCTTCGCGGTCGGCCTGACCATGGGCATGCTGGGGTTGGGCGGCATCCTCGCCCGCGGCGTGCTCGGCCCCGAACTGCTGGAGGCGGGCCGCAGCGCCAATGAGGCGCTGCCGGCGCTGTTCATCGAGCTGTTCCCGACCTGGCTTGCCGCGCTGATCGGCGTGGGAGTGCTTGCCGCGATCATGTCAACGGCGGACGGCCTCATCGTGTCCTCCTCCCAGATCGTGGCCAACGACATCTATCGGCGATCGATCGTGCCCAAGTACCGCGCCCATCTGTCCGATGCGCAGGTGGATCGCCGGGTGCTGGTGATCAGCCGCTGGAGCACGGGCATTGTCCTCGTGCTCTGTACGGCCATGGCCTGGGCCATGCAGGACATGAACATCGCGCTCCTGGTCTGGATGGGCACCGGCGGCATGATGGCGGCCTTTGCCGGCCCGCTGGTGCTGGGCGCGCTGTGGCGGGGCGTGACCCTGGCTGGCGCCGTCACCGGCCTCATTAGCGGCATGGCCACCTTCGCGCTGCTGCGCAGCGGGCTGCCCTGGATGATTGTCGAGCCGAGTTCCCTGGGCCCGCTGTCCGGCATCGCCGAGTGGCTGGCCCACTACCGGGAGAACCCCTACGCCTGCGCAGTGGTCGGCGAGGCGGCATCGATCCTCGGCACTTGGGCAGTATCCATGCTGACCCGGCCGCTGCCGGAGGACCACATCGACCGGCTGTTCGCAAGCTCTTAGCTCACCCGGGTCGTCAAAGCGAGGCGCAGACGTGTCCGCCATCCACCACCAGCGTGCTGCCGGTCATGTAGGCGGAGGCGTCGGAGGCGAGCAGCAGCAGCGGTCCGTCCAGGTCCTCGAACTCGCCGTAGCGGCGCATGGGGATGCCCTTGGCGAACGCCGCCGCCTGGTCGCTCTCCAGCAGCAGGCGGCTGACGTCCGTGAGGATGTAGCCGGGCGCCAGCGCATTGACCCGGATGCCGTACCTGGCCGCCTCCAAGGCCATGACTTCCGTGAGCCGGGTCAACGCGCCCTTGGAGACGGCGTAGGGGAACTGGCCCTTGATGGTGCGCCGGTCGGTGATGGAGGAGATGTTGATGATGTTGCCGCCGGCCTGTCCGTTGGCCTGCACCCGCTTGGTGTAGGCCTTGGAGGCGAGCCAGACACCCTTGAGGTTGGTGTCCAGCACCCGGTCCCAGTCCGCCTCGTCGATCATCGTGTAGGTCTTGGCGCCCGCTTCGACGCCGGCGTTGTTGATCAGCACGTCAATGGGCCCGAAAGCCGCCTCGGCCGCCTTGATGAAGCCATCCACGCTGCCGGACTGGCTCACGTCCAAGGGTGCGCCGAAGGCCTCCCCGCCCTGCGCCCGCAAGGCATTGACCCGATCATCAATGCGCTCCATGCGCCGGGCACCCAAGCTCACCTGCGCCCCGGCCCCGGCCAGAACGCCCGCAAAATGGTGCCCGAAGCCGGACGAGGCTCCGGTCACCGCGATGTGCTTGCCCGTCAGGTCAAAAAGGCTCATGGGCTTATGCTACAGCAGCGGTCTGCGCTAGAATAGCCGCGCCCGGCGAGTCGGAGTGTAGCTCAGCTTGGTAGAGCACTACGTTCGGGACGTAGGGGCCGGAGGTTCAAATCCTCTCACTCCGACCAGCTTGCTCAGAATGAGCGCATTCCTTCAGGCTGACGGGGAATCCGCACGGTCATGCCACTTGATCCCAGCGCCGTGGCGACCGTCCACCGTCAGAGCGTTTTGTTGCGCGGGGGATTACCTAAAGTCCGCTGCAGATTCGCTGCTTGCGCTTTGGCGGTGATCCACCAAGTTCCCCTGGTGCAGCAGGGTGACCACCCGTTGCCGCCTTTCGCGGGGCTTTGCGTTCCAGAAGGCCTGCTCGAAGGGCTCCGCTTGGCGCCGGTGGATCACGCCAATGGCGGTGGGCAGCGGCGGCGCTAGGTTGAGCAGCATCAACGCCAGCGTGGGATTGGTCTCGTCGTGGATCAGCACCTCATCGATCCCTTGCGCGCCAACTTGGACGGCTTCGAGCTGCAGGGTCTTGGTATTCAGGCGCAACCCCTTGTCCTGATCGGGACCGTAGAGCAGCGGCTGGCCGTGCTCAACGCGGATTTGGTGGTCGGAGGCCGTCTTGCGGCTGGATACGGAATCGAACACGTCCTTGTTATAGACGATGCAGTTTTGCAGGATTTCGACGAACGCCGCGCCGCGATGGGCGCGGGCGGCCGTGAGGATGTCGGGCAGGCCCTTTTGGTCGATGTCGATGCCCCGGGCGATGAAGGTGGCGCCGGCGCCAACGGCAAAGGCGCCGGGACGCACCGGGTTGTCCACCGAGCCGCCTGGGCTCGACGGGCTGGTGGTGCCGATGCGCGAGGTGGGCGAATACTGCCCCTTGGTGAGGCCGTAGATTTCGTTGTTGAACAGCAGAATGTTGAGGTCGATGTTGCGGCGCAGGGCGTGCAGCAGGTGGTTGCCGCCAATGGAAAGCCCGTCGCCGTCGCCGGTGATCACCCAGACATTGAGCTCCGGATTGGCCAGCTTGACGCCGGTGGCGATGGCGGGCGCCCGTCCGTGTATGGTGTGGAAGCCGTAGGATTCGATGTAGTAGGGCAGCCGCGCGGCGCAGCCGATGCCGGAGACGAACACGGTGTTGGCGGGGTCGGCGCCGCAGGAGGCCAAGGCGCGCTGCACCGCCTTGAGGATGGAGTAGTCGCCGCAGCCGGGGCACCAGCGCACCTCCTGGTCGGAAGCGAAGTCCTTGAATGAGAGTTCAGCCACGACGAATCCTCTTTGAGGCCCCTGAGTTCGCGGCTTCCTTGCGGCGGGCTTCCACCAGCCGCACGGGCGCATGCTCGGCTATTGCCGCCTTCACGGCTGCGACCGGGAAAGGCTGGCCCGACACTTGGTTGAGTTGCGCGACTTCGATCAGCAGGCGATCACGCAGCAGGGTGGCGAGCTGGCCGCTGTTGAGCTCCGGCACCAGCACCGCCGCAAAGCCCGCCAGCAGTTCGCCCAGGTTGGGGGGCAGCGGATTGAGGTGGCGCAGGTGGATCTGCGCCACGGCCAGCCCGTCGCTCAAGGCCTCCTTGACGGCCTGATAAACCGCTCCGAAGGTCGATCCCCAAGCCACTACCGCCAAGCCGCCGGGAACCCCCTGCTCGATGGCCTGCTCCGGCAGGTGATCGGCCACCTTGGCGACCTTGGCGGCGCGCAAGTCGGTCATGGCTTGGTGGTTGGCGGGATCATAGGAGATGTGGCCGGTTTCGATGTCCTTCTCGATGCCGCCGACCCGATGGATGTGGCGCGCATCGCCGGGCACCGCCCACAGCCGGGCCAAGCTGTCGGCTTCCCGCTCCCAAACGCCGCCGGCCGTCGCTGCCGTGGGCTTGCGGTTGGCGATGGGCTGGAATGCGTCAATGTCGGGAATGGGCCAAAGCTCCGAGGCGTTGGCGATGTAGCCGTCGGTGAGCAGGATCACGGGCGTCATGTGGCGCAAGGCGATGCGCACTGCCTCTATGGCGGTTGCAAAGCAGTCCGCTGGGGATCGGGTGGCCAGCACCGGCACGGGGGTGTCGGCGTTGCGGCCGTACACGGCTTGGTAGAGGTCGCTTTGCTCGGTCTTGGTCGGCATGCCGGTGGACGGGCCGGCCCGTTGCGAATTGACCACCACCAAGGGCAGCTCCGCCGCAACCGCCAGCCCCAATGCCTCGGTTTTCAGGGCGATGCCGGGCCCGGAGCTGGAAGTCACCCCCAGCTTGCCGGCATAGGAGGCGCCGATGGCGGCGCCGACGGCGGCGATCTCATCCTCTGCCTGAAACGTGGCGACGCCGGCTTCCTCCAATCCCGTCAGGTGATGCAGCAAAGCCGAGGCGGGCGTGATGGGATAGGAGCAGAACAGCAGCTCGGTGTCGCTCAGCTCCCCCGCTGCGGTCAGCCCCAGGGCCAAGGCCTCCGCCCCGGTGATGGTGCGGTAGGCAACCGATTCCAGCGGCGCTTCGGGAATGGGATGTTGGGAGAGAACGTGCTGCAGTTCGGCGGTCTCGCCGTAGGCGTGGCCAGCGGCAAGCGCGGCCAGATTGGCGTTGCGAACCGCTTCATGGTTGGCGAACTTGGCCTGAATCCAGCGGGCGGCGGCATCCCGAGACTGGTCGAACATCCACAGCACCAAGCCCAGCGCCCAAAAGTTCTTGCAGCGCGCGGAGTCCTTGGCGCCCAGGCCAAAGGGCTTCACCGCCTCCAAGGTCAGGTGGGAGATGTCCACGCGGCAAACGTTGAAGTCATTGAGGCTGCCATCCTCGAGGGGATTGGCGGTGAGCTCCGCGCGCCGGAGTCGTTGCGCGGAAAAGGCGCTGTCATCGACGATGATGAGCGCTCCCGGCGCCAAGTGGGGCAGGTTGACTGTCAGGGCCGCCGGATTGAAGGCCAGTAGCACGTCGGGCGTGTCGCCCGGCGTCGTGATGCGTTCGCCGCCGAACTGGATCTGAAAAGCCGAAACGCCGTAGCGGGTGCCGGCCGGCGCGCGTATTTCGGCCGGGAAGTCGGGCAGGGTGGACAGGTCGTGCCCAGCCAGCGCCGAGGCGATCGTGAACTGCTGGCCCTGCAGCTGAATGCCGTCCCCGGAATCGCCGGCAAAGCGCACGACATGGCTGTTTTTTTCGGCAAGTTGCTGCGGCATGCGGTTGGCGGGCAGGGTTCGCCCAGAGTCGAAAGGTGCGGCATTCTAACGGATTCCGGGTCAAAATGACGGCTGGCTTGGATTGAAGGGTTCCATGCTTATGACCCAAGCGGTTGCGGATTTTGAAGTGGTTGCCAACTATCGGCCGGCGGGTGATCAGCCGGCGGCCATCGCCGGGCTGGTGGAGGGCTTGGAGGCCGGCTTGAGCCACCAGACCCTGCTTGGCGTCACCGGCTCCGGCAAGACCTTTGCCGTTGCCAACGTGGTGGCCGCGGTGAATCGGCCGACGCTGGTGCTGGCGCCGAACAAGACCCTGGCCGCCCAGCTTTACGGCGAGTTCCGCGAGTTCTTTCCCAACAACGCGGTCGAGTACTTCGTCTCCTACTACGACTACTACCAGCCCGAAGCCTACGTGCCCGCCTCGGACACCTACATCGAGAAGGACTCCTCGATCAACGCCCACATCGAGCAAATGCGGCTCTCCGCCACCAAGGCGCTCATCGAGCGGCGCGACACCCTCATCGTCGCCTCGGTCTCCGCCATATACGGCTTGGGCGATCCGGGTTCCTACCTGCGCATGGTGCTGCACCTCGACCGGGGCGACCGGGTTGATCAGCGCTACATCCTGACGCGGTTGGCGGAATTGCAGTACACGCGCAACGACATGGCCTTTCAGCGCGGCACCTACCGGGTGCGTGGCGACGTTGTGGACATCTTTCCGGCGGAATCGGAAGCACAGGCGGTGCGGGTGGAGCTGTTCGACGACGAAATCGAAAACCTTTCGACGTTTGATCCCCTCACCGGCGAGGTTCTGGACCGGGTGCCGCGCTTCACCGTGTTCCCGAAGACCCATTACGTGACGCCTCGGGAACGCATTTTGAGCGTGCTCGACGACATCAAGGACGAGCTTCGCGAACGCTTGGCGCACCTGACCGAGCGCAACCAGCTCGTGGAAGCGCAACGCCTGGAGCAGCGCACCCGCTTCGATCTGGAGATGATCGCCGAGCTCGGCTACTGCTCGGGCATCGAGAACTACTCCCGCTACCTGTCCGGCCGGGAGCCGGGCGAGCCGCCGCCGACGCTGTTCGACTACCTGCCCAAGGACGCCCTGCTGGTGATCGATGAATCCCACGTCACGGTCCCGCAGATCGGCGGCATGTACAAGGGCGACCGCTCGCGCAAGGAGACGTTGGTGGAGTACGGCTTCCGCCTGCCTTCGGCGCTCGACAACCGGCCCTTGCGCTTCGATGAGTGGGAGCGGATGAGCCCGCAGACGCTCTTCATCTCCGCCACTCCGGGCCCTTATGAAGGCGAGTTTGCGGGACAGGTGGTGGAGCAGGTGGTGCGGCCCACGGGGCTGGTGGACCCGGACGTGATCGTGCGTCCCGCATCGACCCAAGTTGAGGATTTGCTTGGCGAAATCAACGCCGTGACGGAGCGGGGCGAGCGGGTGCTGGTCACCACCCTGACCAAGCGCATGGCCGAGGACTTGACTGATTATCTGGACGATCACGGCGTCCGGGTGCGCTATCTGCACTCCGACATCGACACCGTGGAGCGCATGGAGATCATCCGCGACCTGCGCATGGCCGAGTTCGACGTGCTGGTCGGCATCAACCTGCTGCGCGAAGGCCTGGACATCCCGGAAGTGTCCTTGGTCGCCATCCTGGATGCCGACAAGGAGGGCTTCCTGCGCGGCGAGCGCTCCCTGATCCAGACCATTGGCCGCACCGCCCGCAACGTCAACGGGCGGGCCATTCTCTACGCCGACAAGGCCACTGGCTCCATGGACCGGGCCATCGCCGAGACCGAGCGCCGCCGTGCCAAGCAGATTGCCTTCAACCAAGCCCACGGCATCACCCCGCAGAGCGTCGTAAAGCAGGTGGCCGACGTCATGGAAGGCGCCCGCCACCAAGCGCCCGGCGCAGCGCGCAAGGCTGCTCGAAACCGCCAGCGCAGTGCCCCCGCCGTGGAGCTGCCGGACGATCCCAAGGCCCTCGGCAAGCTGGTCAAGCAGCTTGAAAGCCAAATGCTGGAGCACGCCAAGAACCTGGAGTTCGAGGAGGCTGCCGCCGTCCGCGACCAAATCCGCAGCATCCGCGAGGAACGATTGCTCGCCTAGCGGTGGGCTGGCTGGCGTTCCAGCGCCCGCAGCTGATTCGAGTGAGGGTCATGCTCCACACGGACACCTGCATTTTCGCGATGGCCAAGGCTCGCGGATTCAGGCCGAGAATTCCTCTGCGCGACTGCGGAATCTCCATGGTGGTTCTCGGCGAATTGGAATGCGGGGTGCGTCGTTCGGCCAAGGCGAAGGAGAACCGGTCGGCTTTCAGCCACTGGCTTGCCGCCGCTCACGTCTTGGATGTGGACGCCGGGTAGTGGCTCGGCTTGACTTTGGCTGGGCTTGAGCGGCTGGCGCTCCGACTGGCGGCACTGCGAGGGCAGGATGCCCCCGCTCCGGGGCGAGGTGCCCACCTCAGGTGAGACGCCCGGAGCGAGGACGTCCCGCCCTCGACCGATTCACGGCGACGACCTGAGTCAAACTGAGCCACTGCTGGACGCCGAGGTGGCGAGCAAAAGCAAGGCAAGTCTATAGAATGACCTGTTTGATTCGAAAGGGATCACTCTTGAGCACACCCTCGGGTACGCCGCGACCGTTCTTCTTCGGCTGGTCCATCGTCGGCTTCACCTTCATGACCCAATTCACCGTGGGGGGCATGTTCTACACCTATGGCGTACTGCAGAAGCCCTTGAGCGAAGCCTTGGACGCGGACCGCTTCGCGGTGTCCCTGGCCTTCTCCCTGCAGACCTTTGTGGTGGCTGCGCTAAGCCCGTGGGTGGGCAAGCTGATCCTGCGCACGCCCATCCGCAAGCTGCTGGCCATCGGCATCGCCGCGCTGGTGCTGGGTTTCGTTGCGTTCGGGCAGGTCCGGCATCTTTGGCATCTCTACTTGGCCTTCGGCTTGGCGCTGGCTGTGGCCAGCACCCTGATCGGCCCGCTGCCCAGCAATGCGATGATCGCCAACTGGTTCGTCAAGCGGCGCGGCACCGCCTTGGGCGTCTCCCAACTCGGCATTTCCATCTCCGGCGCGGTGCTGGTGCCGATCGTGTCCTGGCTCGTGGAAACCCAAGGCTGGCGTTGGGCGGTGACCGCGATGGGCCTGGGCTTGGCGGCGGTGCTGATCCCCTTGGCGTGGAAGTTTGCGGTCTTCCGCCCGGAGGAGAAGGGCCTGCTGCCGGATGGGCAAAGGCTTGCGGATGGCGCCGCCGATCCGGTTGAGCTGGCTTCCGCTTGGACTTTCGGACGGGCGCTTCGGGACCGCCGCATCTGGTTGCTCGTGGCCATCGTCGGGCCGAGCTTCTTCGGGGTCGGCGCCGTGCTGCTGGCCCTGCACGCCCACATCACGGATCTGGGCCTGTCCGCTGCGCAGGCCTCCTCGGTGGTGGCCGTGGCCACGCTGATGGCGGCCCTGGCCAAGCCTCTGTTCGGCGTCTTGGCTGATGTGTTGAACCAGCGGCTGCTCATGGCCATCGCCCTGATTTCGCAAATCCTCGGCCTGTCGCTGATTTTAATGTTGGCAGACCCTGCCGGGCTGATGGTTGCGGCGTTCTTCTACGGGCTTGGCTATGGCGCGGGGCTGCCCATGTGGACGATCTTCATCGGCACGCTCTTTGGCCGGGCGGACTTTGCCCGGGTGATGGGTTTGATGACGCCGCTGACCACGCCGTTCACGCTGTTCGGCTTCCCCTTCGCTTCACGGGTGTTCGATGCCACAGGCAGCTACCAGCCGGCGTTCCTTACGGTGATCGCCGGGCTTTGCCTTGCCATCGGTGCTGTGGGCCTGTTGCGTCTGCCGGCAGCGGGCGCTGCGCGCGCACCCGGCCGGTGAGCGTGAATTCGGCCCGCAGTCGGCGGACCTTGCTGACCAAGGACGGGGCGCGTCATGCCCTGCCGCTCTTCCTGCCGGTTTACCAACCCCGGGAGCCGGTGTTCCAACTGGCCCGCGAGGACATCGACGGCTGCATCGTCAACGCCTACTTTCTCTACAAGCAGCGCGCCTTGCGTGAACGGCTTACGGATCCATCGTCACTCAAGGCGCATGTGGGCTTTGCTGGCCTGGTCGCCACCGACTCGGGGGCCTTTCAGGGTTTGACCCGAAGGCTGTATCTCAAGAACGCGGACATCGTGCGCTTTCAGGACCGCATCGGCAGCGACATCATCTCGCCATTGGACCTCATCACGCCCCCGGGGGATGCGCGGACCGTGGCGCTCGGCAAACTGCGCACCACGCACAAGCGGGTGCGCCAGGCGTTGGCCATCGCCGAGCGGGGCTTGGTGGCCGGGGTGCAGCAGGGCGGACGTTTTCTGGACCTCCGCCGAGACAGCGCCGCCCACATGGCCGAGCTTGAAGTCGAGTATCTGGCCATCGGCAGCCTAGTGCCCTTCTTCAACCGGGCGCACAGCCTGGCCTTTGCCGGCGCCGTGCTGCGCGACGCGCGCCGGCTGGTCGGCGAGCGGGTGCCGATGCATGTCTATGGCGCTGGCGAGCCAGTGGAACTGCCCTTCATGGTGGCGCTGGGGGCGGATGTCTTTGACTCCTCCTCCTATGCCCACTACGCGCGCGGCGGTTGGTACATGACCCCCTACGGCGCTTTGTCCGATCCGGGGCGGGTGCTGGCGGGCGAGTTCCGCTGCCCCTGCCCGCACTGCGCTGCGGCGCCCACGGCGGAGGCGGTGTTTGCGGATTTTGAGGCGCTCAAGGCGCACAATTTGTGGACCATCTGCCACACCATTCGGGAACTGCGCGCCTTTCTGGAGCGGGGCGGGAACCTGAACAGCCACTTGGCGGAGCTGCTCGACATCCACCAGCGCTGGTTTCCGGAGAGCCGGCTCGGTCCCACTTGGGAGGCGCTGCATGAGTGACCCCTTGGAGCCGGCCTTGGCGCAACTGGCCGAGCGGTTGGCCGAGACCGTGGCCCGGCGCTACCGCATTGGCGCGGATCAGGCGCGTGGCTGCATCGAAGGGGCGTGGCGCGGCCATGAGGCGTTGCGGGCGTTGGCTCGGAAGAATCCCTCGGCCCGCGCCTTGGCCCGCACCCGCCTCTATCGGCGGGCGGCGTCGCAGGCCAAGAAGGACATCTACTATCGATTGCGGCGCTATCGCCAGGACGCCGACGAGTTTTCCGAGGCGCTTGAACGTTTGCGCGGCGCCGCCTCGGGCGCGCCGTGCCAAGCGGCGCGCGAGGCCCTGGCCCGAACTCACGCCAGCACCGCCGAACGGTGGCCGGACTTGGCTGACTTCCTTGAGCGCACCCGACCGGTTTGGGGCGATTGCGCCACCCTGTTGGATGTCGGCTGCGGCTTGATGCCCTTGCTGTTTCCGTTCGACCGGGTTGGCGGCCGCTTCCGGCGTTACTTGGCCTGCGATCGCGATGCGCGTTGCGTTGAAGCCGTGAACGCCTGCCCGCAAACGCCGCCGGGCCTGTTGGAAGGCTGCGTTTGGGACATTGGCGACGGCTGGGCGGCCTTGGAGAGCCAGACCGGCATCAAGCGCTATGACGCGGCCTTCCTGCTGAAGCTGGTGCCGGTGGTGGCGCGCCAGCAGCCTGGCTTGCTGGCGACGTTGGCGGATGCGCCGGCGGACTGGCTCATCGTCACCGGCTCGCGTCAGGCGCTGACTCGGCGTCGGGACATCAGCCGCCGGGAACGCTCGACCCTTGGCTCGTTCGCCAAGCGCCATGGGCTGGTTGTGGAATCGGAGTTTGAGACCGCGAGTGAACTCGGCCTGGTTTTGCGTAGGTCCGGACTATGAGCTTGTTGGCTTTGGCTCGGAATTGGCTTTTGCCGCTGCGGCCAGCTCCTCGGCGTTCAGGTCGATCCGCCCTTGGACGAACCATTGCGCTTGCTCGGCGTTGTTGAACGCTGCGGGGGCCGGGTAGGACTTGAGGAGCCCCACACGTGGGTCGGCGCTGCTGACGCGCAGTTCGCCGGCGTCCAGTTCCCAATGGTAGCTGCCGTGGATGCCGACGAACATCTAACGGCTCGGCGGAGCGGAGCAGGACACTAACCGATGGCCCGCCGACGGATTTGGGGCTTCGCTTCGGGGACTTCCCGGGGAGCGCCCCCGTGCAACCCCGCCGATGCCGTGCCTGGGCTTGGCGCTTGGCTGGCAGGGACTCCGGTCTTTGCTGGCCGTGCTCGGGTTGGATGGCGCGCTGCGGTTTTCGGTGCCTGTTCTTGAGCGCGGCCCGCATCGTTTCCGAGGCGTTGCGTCGCGGTCTCGGCGGATTGCGGTTCCGCCCCCCGCAAGATGAGCTCGACGACGCCCCCGGTTCGCAAGGTGCCTCTGACGGCCTCGAATAGGTTCAGTTGGCGGACCACGTGCCGCCAAGGGGCCGGTGCGCTGGCCTGCGGCTGCTCCGGAGCCCTGGCCTGCAGGATCTGGCCCCTGCCGATCACGCCGTAGCGATGTTGCATCAGGGGTGCCGACCGCTTGGCGGCGCAAAACGCATGGGCTCGGGTATGCCGCGTTATCCAAGGCTTGAGCGCTTGGTTGAAGGCGCTCAGCGCCGTAGGGGAGAGATAGTTGAGAAAGTCCCAGAGCAGGCAGACGTGCAGCGGCCCATCGACCATCCAAAGCGCCTCCTCGAAGCAGGACGCCAAGCTGTCTTGGTCCAAGTGGCGCTGCTGCTCGATGATCCCGGTCTCGAACAGGTCGGCAATGCTCAGGCGACAGCCTCCGGCATGCAGAAGCTCGACCGTCTCCGGCATGGCCGGGCCGATGTCCAGCACGTTGAGCTGCCGCCAGCCTCCGAGGTCGTCCAACACCCTGTCCATCAAGGCGCTCTTGATGAGTGTGGAGGAAAGGGTCGGTGGCTGTGGCGGGTGTTTGTGCGCTTGGAAACTCACAACCTGCTTGTTGCTCCGAATCAATGCCTTGCAGCGCTTTCCTTGGGTTGGGGCGCCGCCGCCCGTGCCGGCACGTCCTTGACGGTGGCCGGCTTTTTGGGGATTGGAGCGGCAGGTTGCCTTGCCTCTTCCTTGCTGGGAGTGCTGTCTATGCTGCCTTGGAACTTGCTGCCGGCTTCAAGGCTCACTTGCGGTCCCTTGATGTTGCCGCGCATCACCGAGGTCTTGGTGAGCACCACTGACTCGTGGCCCTCTATGTCACCCACGACCCGACCGCTGACGGTCACGGAGGCTGCGGTGATGTTGGCCTTGACGTTCCCGGACTGAGCCACCGTGACCCTGTTGCCGGGCAGGTGGATGCCGCCCTCAATGGTGCCCTCAACCTTTAGGTCCGCCTTCCCCGACACCTCCCCGGACACCTTGAGCCCGGGCCCGATGGAGGCTTCCACCTGCGGATTCGTTCTTGGCGCGGGAGGCGGTTGCCCGGACTGGGCTTCCGGAGCCGCCGCCGGGACTGCTGGCTGCGCTGTTGGGTTGCCCGGTGCCGCTGGGTTGCGCGGTGCCGCAGAGTTGCGCTTGTCAAACTTGTCGAACACTATGCCTCACCCCTCAGGTAGTCATCAGCATTGACGGCATCTTAGTGTTCTTTGCCATGTTTTGCCACGTCGGAAAAGCGTCTGTCGGAAAAGCGTCGTTAGTGGCTCAGTTTGACTTTGGCTGGGATTGAGCGGGCGGCGCTCCGACGGGCGCCACTGCGAGGGCAAGACGCCGTCGCTCCGGGGCGGCGGCTCGCATGGAGCAAATTCCAATTCCCGCGGTGGAAGGGGCGTTCCATGAGCTCAATCGAGGGCGTCCCGCCCTCGACCGAATCACGACGATTTCGTGAGTCAAGCTGAGCCACCGCTTCCATGGCAGTTGCCCGAATGGCGCTCAAAGCAGCGTGATCCAGCCCAACAGGCTGAATGAAAACTCCGCCAGAAATCGAAACAAGGGCAGCCCGGCGATGCCGAGCACGATCAGCGCCAGTAAAGCGCCGGTGCCGTAGCGGTGGTTGAACTGACGGTAGCGCTTGGCCCAACGGGCGGGCAGGAGATGGGGCAGTATGTAGTGTCCGTCCAAGGGCCCCAAGGGAATCAGGTTGAAGACCATCAGCAGCAGGTTGATTTGCGCCAGCAGGGTGAAGAACGCCGCCGCGCCCGCATTCTCCCAACCGTTGGCCCGAAGCGCCAGATAGAAGTTCCAAGTGCATAGCGCCAGCAGCAGGTTCATGGCCGGTCCGGCCGCGGCGATCCAAAGGTCCGACGTTGCCGAACGGAAGTTGCGCGGATCGGTGGGCACCGGCTTGGCGTAGCCGAAGCCCACCAGCACCACCATCAGCAATCCGACCGGATCGATGTGGGCCAGCGGATTGACGGTCAGCCGGCCAGCCCGCTCGGCCGTGTCGTCGCCATGCCACTTGGCCACCAGCGCGTGGCCGAACTCGTGGAAGGACAGGGACACGACCAGTGCGATCAGCAGCAGCGCGAAGACCAGGTACTGACCGCCGAGCAGCAAGCTGATCATGGCCGGCCTCTAGCGGCCTTGGTAGTTGGGTTGGCGTTTTTCCATGAAGGCGCGCGGGCCTTCCCGGGCATCCTCGGTTTGAAAGACCGGAGCCGAGAACCGGCTCTCGACCTTCAGCGCCTCGGCTTCCGGCAAGCCGAGGCAGGCTCGGGCGGAGCGCCGTATCGCCCGAACGGCCAAGGGGCCGTTGGCGGCGATCTTTGCGGCGATCGTCATGGCCCGCTCCAGCGGTTCGTTGTCAACGTCGTTCAGGAAGCCTAGCGCCAGCGCCTCCTCAGCGCTGATGAGATCGCCGGTCAGGAGCAGTTCCATCGCCTTGCTGAAGGGCAGCTGGCTGGGCAGGCGCACGCTGGAGCCGCCCGCCGGAAACAACGCCCACTTGACCTCCTGCACGCCCAGCTTGGCGGCGGGTGCAGCGATGCGGATGTCGGTGCCCTGAACCAGTTCCATCCCGCCGGCGATGGCGTGGCCGTTGAGGGCGGCGATGATCGGCTTGTCGGGGTCGAAGTTGCGCAGCAGGGCGCGCCCGCCGGTCCCGGGATCCTTCAGCAACTGCTCATCCCATTCGTTCTCCGGCTGGCGGGCGCCGGACATCAGCGGAATCATCTGGCCGAGGTCCGCCCCCGCACAGAATGAGCGGCCCGTGCCGGTGACCACCGCCACACGCACGGCATCGTCGTCGCGCACCTCGTGCCAGATGCGGTCCAGGCGCACGGCCAGCTCCGGACTGATGGCGTTGAGCGCCTCCGGCCGATTGAGGGTAATTTGGGCAACGTGCCCGTGCCGCTCGAAATTCACGACTGACATGCTGGTCTCCTGTCCATTGCTTTGGTGAATGCATCTCCCGGCACCGCCAAAGATATTCAGCCTTATAGCAGATATGCGCGGGTTGTTGGCGTCGAGTGCTGAAGTGGGGGAGTTAAGTCCGCGCGCCCGGAACCGGGAACACCGCCGGGGAAGCGCCGCAGCGCAATGTCCTTGATGCAATTGGCTCCGGATGCACTGGATTCCTATTGCAAGCGCTCAGAAACATATC
This sequence comes from Gammaproteobacteria bacterium, assembly GCA_026709365.1. Classification (GTDB taxonomy): domain Bacteria; phylum Pseudomonadota; class Gammaproteobacteria; order Pseudomonadales; family Azotimanducaceae; genus Azophilus. Next base: position 13,150 of record JAPOTD010000041.1, on the reverse strand, counting down.
GGAACCTGGCCTGGGCGACGAGTGCGGAGTTTCGCGTGCGGAGTTTCGCGTAAGCGAAACTCCATCCGCGACCGTCGGGTCGCAATTGCCAAGTCGGTAGCGTGTTTGTGAAAATGGAGGCGGAACTTGGATGGGATGGCTTTCGTCCACAGACTTGCGGCGGTTAAGCTTGGAGGCCTGCTTATGCGCAGCGCTTTTCCCTTGGCCTAGGAGAACCGGATTGGCTCGATTTGCAACCATTGCGGAGATCAGAACGGCGCCGGGGCTGCGCATGGCCTGCCTGCGCGGCGTGCCGACGCCTTGGGCCGAAGCCGCCAAGGGCATCTTCCACGTCAAGGGGCTGGATTGCCAGTACGGCGTTCAGGGCGAGGGCGATGAGGAGGGCGCGGTCGCCGCTTGGGCGGGGGACTCCTCCGTTCCGGTGGTGGCCTTCGAGAACGAGCCCTTGCGTACCGGTTGGGCCGAAATCCTCATCCTCGCGGAACGGTTGGCGCCGGAGCCTGCGCTGATTCCCGGCAGCGCTTCGGAGCGGGCGGACTGCTTCGGCCTGGCCCACGAAATCTGCGGCCAGATGGGCCTTGGCTGGGCCTACCGGCTGGTCATGGCGCAACGCGCCCTGTCCCACGAGGAGACGGAAGGGAAGTTCCCGCCGGGGGTGGGGCAGTACCTTGCCGCCAAGTACGGCTTGAACCCGGTTCATGCCCGTCAAGCCAAGTCGCGGGTGCTGGAGGTGCTCGGCCTGCTCGATGGGCGGTTGCGGCAGGGGCGGTGGCTGTGCGGTGCTGCGCTGTCCGCCGTGGATGTCCATTGGGCGGCGTTCGCCAATCTCTTCGCCCCGTTGCCGGAAGCTGAGCTGTCGGCGCTGCCGATGATCCGCGATGCCTACAGCTGCCGTGACGACGACATCAATGCCGCACTGACCCCGCGCCTGCGCGCCCATCAACGGCGCATCTACGACGACCACTTGGAATTGCCGGTCCCGTTGGGCTAGCACTTCTCCACCAACGCTTGGAGACCCTTCGGCCATGCAGAGCGCTCTTTCCTCGTCCCACGACACTGCTGCCTTCGACAATCGCGTCACCCGCCTGCTGGGCGTGGAAATTCCCATCGTGCAGGCGCCCATGGGCTGGATCGCCCGTTCGGCGCTCGCCTCGGCGGTCTCCAACGCCGGGGCGCTCGGCATCATCGAGACCTCTTCGGGGGAACTCGATGCCGTGCGCGGCGAAATACTCAAGATGCGCCAACTCACCGACAAGCCCTTCGGCGTCAACATCGCCCAAGCCTTCGTGCGCGATCCGAACATCGTGCGCTTCGTCATCGACCAGGGCGTGCAGTTCGTCACCACCTCAGCCGGCAACCCGGAGCGCTACACGGAGGAGTTGAAGAGCGCAGGCCTCACCGTCTTCCATGTGGTGCCCAGCCTTGGCGCGGCCAAGAAGGCGGTGGCCTGCGGCGTCGATGGCTTGGTGGCGGAGGGCGGCGAGGGCGGCGGCTTCAAGAACCCCCGCGAGGTGGCCAGCATGGTGCTGCTCCCCTTGGTGCGCTCCCAAGTGGATGTGCCCATCATCGCCGCCGGCGGCTTTGTCGATGGCCGCTCCATGGCCGCCGCCTTCGCCTTGGGCGCGGAGGGGGTGCAGATGGGCACCCGCATGGTCTCGGCGGCGGAGTCGCCGGTGCATGAAAACTGGAAGAACGCCGTGGTCCAAGCCAAGGAAACCGACACCGTCTTCCTCAACCGCCATGCCTCGCCGGCCTTGCGCGCCCTGCGCACCGAGAAGACCAGCCGCTTGGAGTACGACACCGAAACCAACGCCATGACCGAGTTCGGCACCGCCTTGGACCTCTACTTCGGCGGCGACATGGAAGCCAGCATCGCGCTGAGCGGACAAGTCTGCGGCCGCATAGACGCCGTCCGCCCGGTCGCCGAGATCATCGCTGAAGTGCGGCATCAGTTCTCCGGGTAATTGGTCGATTGGCGGATAACTACTTGATTCAATAGGATTTTAGTAAAAACAGATTTTGACGGTACCTTTATCCGTACCACTTCGCGGCGCGGTACCTTGGAAACGGATTGGTACCAATTGCGGCGTTTTGCGGTGTTGGTGGCGCGTTTCGCTGCACGGGTGCGCCAGCCCGTGGAGAGTACGGGTACAACAACAACCCGCAGCAGCTATGAGTTTGCCTTCACCTGTTCAACCACTTCCCGCAGCGCCTGCGCTGGGCTGATTGCAGACAGCGTATCGCACAGCGACACCACTTCATCCGGTAGGTCGGTTTGCATGGCGCAAGCGCTGTTGCTCGCCATCGCTTTCATGCTTGCTTCAAGTCTGTCTGTCACCATATCGCCCGCCAGCATCACCACCACGGCACAACGGGCCATCAGGAAAAGCGCATAGTTCAAAGTGTGATTCCGTGCTTGGCCTGCGTCTTCACCCGTTCGATATTCCGCCCTACCAGACAATCCACCGCAGCCCGGCTACCGAAGGTATGGCCCACAATCTCGCACGGCTTGGTTTGCGCCTCGGGGTGTTCAGCAAGGAAGGCAGCAAGTAGGTTTACCGAAGCCGCTTCGTCGGCCATACACAGCAGCATTTGGGTTTGGGTGTTTGAACCCATCATCATTTTGCACTGGCTTGCCGCTCTTGCTTTCTGATCGTCACTCAAAGCGGTATAGGTCAAGGCGTTCTGGTGGGCGCCGAATGGCCAATTAACGCGGCTAGCCATTAGCGCATTGTTCGATAGCAAACATTGAGTGCTGCTGAGTGGCCGTCGGGTAGGGTTACTAATTTATCCAAGGGGGGGGTTGTGTCAGCATCAACACACTGTGAAGCCTGAACGTGGTCGTATCTGGATATGCTGTTATTCATATGCCCGCATATTTCAACATCTTCTATTGCATACTGAACTGCCATTGCCACGTCGTTAGGCCCGGCTCCCTTAAATGTGCAATGTGCCCATTCAGCGTTTTTGCCCATGTTACCGGGTGGTGTCCAAGAAGCACCTGCCGCGCCGGGGTGGATTGCTAGCGCGATTTCTATGGCTTGGTTGGTGCCTATCGGAATATGCATTTCTAGCTTACTGTCATCATCATGCCCGCCATCGGAAAATTTCAAACCGGGCATATTTATGATTCGATTTAGGTTAGGGTTTGAAACTACCGTGTTGGCCACTGTGCCTGTGGGGCACAACGCATGTGTTCCGATTTCACCCTCGCCTGTGCCTGGTGTTCCAGTGACGCATTTAAGGTCTCCCTTTTTAGCCTCTGTGGTGTACTTTGCTGTTGTATCAATCGTCCAATCAATAGTTACAGGTAGAAGTTCGGTTGCTTCATCGTGGTAATTTTCCAAATACATCCGGGTATCAACATTGAAGCCTTGCATTCCGGCAAGCAATTTGTTCGCTTCCTGTCTACTTGAAACTTCACCAAAGGCGATAACGCCTGCGATTGAAACAGCGGCCACCACAGCCATGCCGAACATAGCTTCTATCATACTGATACCAGCCTGTTTCGTCTTGTAAACTCTCATCATAAGAGACTCCTTTTGTTTGGGGCGGTTGATTCGAGTACAGCAGCAACGTTTGTCACAAGGCTGCGCCGTACTTTGAATTTTCTGGCGAGTGCGTCTAATGCATACTCGCGGGCTTTTCCGTTTGATAGTTCATACCTTGTCTTTTCGACAAACGCACGGATTGCATAGCGGGCGACGTGCATCACAGGAATGGCCTGCTGTTCGGCAATGGATTTCAGCTTGTCTTCAAGTGAGTAAGGCTTAAGCGGCGTTGCCAAACCGAACGTTTTTTCAATGCTGTCTAAACTGTCGAGAACAGCAGGGCAATCAAAATCTCTAATCGCACGTCGTATGATTTCAGCGCGTGAAATTGAAAGCCGCGCAGATATCTGCACAACGTCGTTAAACAACGGCTCTTCAACGAAAACCGTTAAATGTTTGACAGGACGGCCAGCCATAGGCCGTGCGTTATAGACGCTAGGAGGGGGTTATGTAAGGTGTATTTGCTATACACCCATGAAGCGCAAAAAAAAGGGCCACTCGAAGGCAGCCCTTTTTGAGTCTATCCCGCGTGTGCGGGGTATGCAGCAAAACGACCAATTTGGTCGTTTTCGATATTACTTTTCGTGCCCTGCGCCACTACGATCAGTAGCCAAACCATACCGCCTACACAATTGGCCAAACCGCCTATTTATCCTCACGGCGGCATTGTGATTCCGTAGCTGGCCAACGACTTTCCCACCAGTCGGCTTACCTCCGAAAGCCAATCAGCAAACGCCGCCTGTCTGGCGTCTAGCTGTTTCATTTGTAGGTCATGGGCGCGTCGATTGGATTCAACTTCGGCCATCAGTGTCTTGGCCGCGGCCTGCGCCTCTTCCTCAATCTGTTTGGCTACGGCTTTGGATTTCGCTTGCATATCGTCAGCGCGTAGCTGTGCGGCCTTCACCACGTCAACGGCTTCATGCGATTTCTGACTGCCTTTCTCACCGCGTTCGAGTCCAAAGCGCTGCCCGACTTGCTCATAATAGGCGTCTTGCATTCTCGACATTGAATCGCGGTGCTTGCCTTTGAGTTTCTGCAATCCGACGGGCGGCGCGGCGAGACTGTCTTTGACGGCGTTTATGCCAAGTGATAACCCGTCCATATGCCGCACAATCGGGGTCAGCAGTATGTGGACGTGCGGGCTACGTTCGTCC
>JAPOTD010000041.1:0-8435 GCA_026709365.1 Gammaproteobacteria bacterium | reverse complement strand
TCGTCCATATGCAGGGCGCTACCCAGAATCACGTCATCAGGGCATCGAGTTTGAACCCACTCGATTGAAGCCTTTGCCCACTCTCCCGTTTTCCGCATATCCCATGCGTCGGGGCCATCAATCGGCGGTGGGCCAGCAAACAGCATGGACAGCATGGGTGCAGGCGGTCGCCCGCGCTTTGTCTTACGCTGGTTCATTGCTTCAGTCCATGCGGCACGGGCACCGCGCACGTTGTCGCCGTGCTGCACATAGACGGCCTTCATGCCTTCGCGGGGTGCGGCGGTATCTGGGCGGAACTCGCCGAGTATGTGGCGCAACTCGCCAGTGCGCTTGATATCGTCTTTTCGGGCTTCGATACGCAAAACCTGGGTTTGCATTTAAGTTCCTGCGAGGATTCTTAGAACAGGGTACTTTATTGGAATCCTAATAAACAACCCACTGCTTTATTCGCAAGCGAATAAGTGGGTGCTTGCAGCAGGCGGGCATTCAGGACAAAAACCGGCAATTAGGTCGATATTTTCAAACTAGGTCGAATTTTTTGTAAGTAGATTGAAATCAGCACTAGAACGCGCTGTAAGCGCTTGTAGAACTCTCACGGGTGATTGTGCGCCCAAACCAGTAAAACGGCTTAGACGCGATTACAGCGCGTCTAACGGCACGATTCGAGTTGTGCTATGGATTCCACAAAATAATTCGAGTTTGAATAGGCGGGTCGCACGGCATACAAACGTAAGAATTTGCCTCACTAAGAGAACTGGCGGCGGTGTATTGGAACAGGTGGCGACAGATAGATACACCGTGAATAGTTTGCTGCGTTGTTCGGGCGTGTGTTTGGGCTATGTGCGGGCCTACCTTGGGACAGGGTTGGGACAGGGTTGGCAGGGGGGTGTGTGGTGGTTCGCGGCGCTATTGCCTGCAACCACACGCCGCAGCCAACTCTTATTTTTTTGGACTTTTTATAGGGGGTAGGGGGTACGTCAGACACTAGCGCTGTACAGATACTCTCAATGGATATTCCACAAAAAAATATCGAATCTTGTTGGCGGTCGCGCTTTGGTGAATTTCAACACACACACGATAAAAAAATTGAGGGTTGATTCAGAACTCCTATGGCGCAAAGGTTTTCTGTGGATTCTTGGTGTGCTGTGGGGTTGTAGCTGGCACACCGCTAGCCTACCGCTACGGTGTCGTTTGAGTTGTACAGGTTTCGCAAAATCTTCCTTTGTCCACAGGTGCAGCAAGCGGGGGCGAAGCCCTTAGCGTAGCTGCACCATGCCAGCCGCTATCGCTCTGGCTATGGTGAGAGACAAGAATCCAGTGTTTATGCGGTTCTCCGGGGTGCGTTTTCTCACATGCGTCAGGGTTGTTTCTCACATGCGTCAGGGTTGCTTCTCACATGCGTCAGGGTTGCTTCTCACATGCGTCAGATTTTTGTGCGGCCTTCAAGTAGCCTTTGCGCCATCTTTTCGCGGGCCGCTTTTGGTATCACTCGATAGCCTTCAACGCCCTTGCGCCGGTCTTTCGCTTTGATAACTTCAAAGTCATCAAGGGCATTCCACGGCGCGAGTATTTGGCTTTCGCTTCGATTCCTTCGGTCGCCTGCGGTAAACGCCAACTCTCTCAGTCGTTCAAGCGTATGGATAGGCCAGCGCGATTCATCCAGCGCGTAGCCGTATTGCTGTGGTTGGCCCTTCCGCGGCGCACCTTTCGGGACTCTCGTTATGCCGGGTTCCCAAGTCCATGAACTGGCCGCTATGTAAGATCGCCATTGGGGTGCGCGGCTTGTTGATAGGCTAATCATCTTTTCCATATCCACTTCGGGGCCATTCGCGGATTGTTCCGGCCAGTCAATGTTGAGTCGAATTTCATCCTCCAAACCCCAATCAACCGGCATTTGCTTGACTGATATTGGGAACCACAGGTGCGGTCTGCCGCGCACCATGATAGGCAGTCCGAGATTCTTCAAGCGTTCAACCGCGTGTTTCATCAACGGTCTATCGCGTGTGCTGTTCCAGTTCAGCTTGCCGTCTTGCACCTTGCCGACAAGCCGCAGCAACTCGCGGAATGTAGCAATTACCTGCTGGTGGCCACCAGCCAAAGTATGCCTTGGTACACAGGCCAGAATGTGGACAAACAACCGTAGCTCGAAAGGAACAACTTTGTTTTTGTGTACCAGAATTTTGCTGGTTGCCAAGTCCATCACTTCAAGCAAGGCAACTCGGTCATCGCCCGGTTCTCTATCAAGCATTTGAATGAGTCTGGTTTGGTCTTCCAAGTCATTACGCACACCGTCGATAATCAGATTTCCGTGATTGCTTCGCACCAGTGCGGTCGGTTTGGGAATCAGTGCGCCGTCGCCGGGTTCCAACTTAGAAGCGTTGTTCCATTGGTAGTAAGCAGTGAATAGCTCTTTTAGCGGGGTTTTGAATTTGCTTGTGTATTCGCTGTATGCGGTTCGGATATCAAAACCAATCGCATTATCCTCTGTGAAAAGTATTACGCACAGGCGGTTTTTGATTGTTGTTGGGTCGTTGTCGTCAGATTGATATGGGCCGGTAACCCATAGTGTTTTTGGCCAGTGCTTTTCCAGCAACGCTGTTAGTCCCGTAGATTCCAGTGTTTCTCTGGTAGCCCACTGTTCGATATCTCTGAGGGTTGGCGGTGGGTCGGGAAGTTCAAAGAACTCCCATCCATCGGCAACCCACTCGTCATCAGTACGAGTTTCGATTTTAGAACTCTGGGGATTCATCGTCTAACGCCATGTTTTGCTGCGGTGCTGGTTCGGTGGGCGCTACATCAACGGCCAGCGTTGTTGTGTCCTGCAAGAGTTGAGTTCCGGCACGGATACCGCGCCCGTGCCGTATCATGGAAGTTTCCACGGTATGTGAACCGCCGCCCTCAACGCTGTCAAAAGCCAGCAAAACGTCAACTTGCCCGGTAATCGCAACACTACCCATCGCACGGGCGCGGCCATTCTTGTCGTCGATTTTCCACGGCATATGCTGCTGGCACAGCACGGCAATGTTGTAGCGCTCCGCTAGCTGACGTAGGCGGGCCATAATCAGCACAATGCGTTCGTAGCCCGCGTTTGAACCCTCGGCGGCGTCACCAAGAACAGCAGGCAAGCCGTCTATGAATGCGATTGTGGGGTTGTCGCACTGGCCTAGCGTTTCGTCTAGTATCTCGAATGGGTTGCGCCCTAGCGCATCGCTGGTTAAAACCAACAACTCGCCTGCGGATTTCCTATCGGCCAGTTTCCACCACAACCAGTTTGACAGCCCTGCGGGGTTTTCAAAATCCAGATACAGCGCTTGGCCACCGGCGAGATTTTTACCTGCCCAAGTACCGCCGCCGGTCGCCACTCTGTGGGCAATGGTTCGCATGGCAGTGGTTTTGCCGCATTTTGGTGTGCCGATAGCCAAGCCGATACCGCCTCGATACAGCACGTCTTCTAAAACCCAATCGACGGGTTGGGGTTTAGGGAGTTGGTCGAATGGCATCATGGCGGGCGGTGGTGCCAGCGCGTTGCGAACGTCATCTAACGATTCGCAAGACAGCAGAGATTCGAGTTTGCCCGCGTAGTCAGTTTCTGGTTGCTGTATAGGCGGCGGCTTGGCGAGACTGTCCAGCAACTCGCCTGCTGCGTTCTGTGCGTCAGCGATTCGCTGCGGTTTGCCCGATTGAATTGCGGCAGAAATCCGCGCTTTGGCGTTCTTTATGGGGGTGCGCCATTGGTCAAGATTTTCCATTTGCGAGTTCCTGTTCGTTGATTAGCTGTCGCCATGCGTCGAGTAAATCCACCATCGCGCTATCCACTCGAATGCGTTTTGCGAGAGTGTCTGCGGGGTCGCCGTTCGGCAGATATCTGATACGGGCGCGGTCGCTGAGTGACTGCGCCGCCTTGTCGCCAGCCAGGTCGCCATCCGGCCACACCTCCGCCGGTCTGCCGTCAGTCGGCAATGCCGCGCCACTGGCCAAACCCGCCGTCCCTCCGCAAGCGCGGGCTTCGCACCCCGGCAGCAGCCATTGCGCGGCCAGTGCGTCTATCTCGCCTTCAACCAGCACCACCGGGCTACCGCCGCGCCCTGCGGTAAACCAAGCACCCGCTTTAGCGCCCGCACAGCGCCGCCAGCGCCGTTCTAAGCGTTTGCCCGTGGAATCCAGTGCATCGCACTGTATGGCCCGCCCTGCGCCTCCTACGCCCTCGTAGCGGCACAGAATGGCCCCTGCGGCGTTCTGTGGTATTCGGAATCCGGCATGGGTTGGCCAGTGCGCCTTGTCACACCATCGAACGGAATCTGGAATGGGCTTGTAGCCGTCAACCGCAGCAGGTGGCCAAGCATGGCGTTCGACTAGGTACCGTTCAGCGAGGGTGCCGGTGGCCGACACCCCGGCTTGCCAGATAGCGCCGGGGTTGCCCTTCGGTTTTGGTGGTGGTGTGGGCGCGGGTTCAAAACGGCCAATTTGTCCGTTTTGGGTTGAGTGGATTGGTTTCTGCTGGCCGGATTGAATGCCCGATTTAATCGCGGTCTCTGCTTCGGCCTTTTCGAGTCCGATACCGATAGCCGCGCTTAGCAATGCGGTACGCGCTTCGGAATCGTCTAGACGTGCAGCAGCAATCAACCCGCCTGCGGTACAAGCAGATTTGAAGACGCGGTTATTGCGTTCGCCAGCGCCCGCGTTGTGGACTGATTCCACAGCGCGGGCGAACAGCGTTTGTGCGCCGGTATCCATTCGACTAGCTCCGCTAATCGAATGAAATTACCCCGCTTGCCCGGCAGCTAGATTTTCAATCCATTCGTCAACGTCGGATTTGCGCCAGCGCAAACCGCCCGTCGGGAGTTTTAGCGCTAAGGGAAATTGCCCCACCTTGGACATTCTCCAAAGGGTCGTGTACGAAAGCGCCGTTAATTTCATCACTTCCCGCTTATCCAGCAGTGCGGGCGTGATTTCAGTGTTGCGTTTGGGTAGTGCCATTTTAAGCCGCTCCTATGCTTGTGAATTTAGCATTAGTCACGACTTTCAACGTGGTGGTTATCCCCACCAGTGCAAGCTATGAACACCTACCCAATTGGGTGTCTGGCCTTTTTCCCCAGAATCTGGAAGAAAGTCTCAGGGCATATATTACACTATGTTTTTCTATAATGCAATAGATTTGTAATGTTAGGGTATCTAAAAATCAAGGTTCCCGGAACTATCGCCTGATATGGCGGCACGCATCTACCTGTTGGGTGCATCTGCGGATTGGTGCTATGTGGATTCCACAAAATAATTCGAGTTTGAATAGGCGGGTCGCACGGCATACAACCGTAAGAATTTGCTACACTAGTGAAGTCAAAAAAAGGGGTGCGTAGGCACCCCTTCAATGTGAGAGAGATTGTTATTGCGCTGTGGTCAACTCCACCACCTTGCCGCGTTCTTGCATTAGGTACCGCGCCCAATCGTCCATGAGCTGCGCCCTGCGCTTGAATAGGTCGGTGCGAAAATACGCGCCTTCAACACCACCGACAACATGTGCCAGCGCCGCTTCGGCGATTTCCCGCGGCTTGCCGTTCTCAGCGCACCAGTCGCGGAACGAGCTGCGGAAGCCGTGCGACGTGCCGACAAGCCCAAGACGGGACATAAGGCGTTTCTGGGCGTTGTGCGGCAATGCTGTGCCTTTGCCACCATGAAACACCAAATCGCCCTTACGGCCTTTCTGGGCGCGTTCTAGGGCGTCAATCGCCACAGTGTTCAAAGGTACGCGGTGTTCCCGTCCCATTTTCATGCGGCTTGCCGGTATCGTCCACGTCTTCGCGTCTAGGTCTATCTCAGTCCACTTGGCTTCACGGGCTTCGACTGGCCGCGTTGCGGTTGCGATCTGGAAGGCAAAGCAAGCCTTGACGCATTCCCGTTCACTCGAACAGGCCACCACCGCCGCCAGCGCTGCGGGTAATTCCTTCCACGGCATGGCGGTATGGTGTTCGCTTGCGGCTTGCTTGGGTAGCGCGGCGGATATGCCTTCACCTGCCGGGTTCGATTCAACGAAGTTGTGTGCTTGTCCCCAAGCGAACACGGCGCGGATTCTTTGGCGTAGTAGCTTGGCTTGCGCTGGCTTGGCTTGCCAGAGTGGCACCAAGACTTTCAGCACGTCGGCTTGGGCAATGGTGTTGATTGGCCTGCTGCTGAACGCCGGGACTGCGTAGGCTTCGAGGGTGCGAGTCCACACGCCGGATTGGGTGTCGTTTTTCCAGCCCGCTTGCTTCGCGGCAATGCAGCGCTTGGCGGCGTCGGCGAACGTAGGGACTCTCTCGCGGCGTTTCTCGGCTACCGGGTCTCTGCCCTCATGGACGGCGCGGCGGTTGTCCAGCGCGACGGTACGGGCCTTGGCGAGTGTCACCAGTGGCCATGCGCCTAACCCGATATCTCGGCGCACCCCGTTGATAGTCAATCGCTGCACCCATGACTTGATTACCCCGTTTGCGCCTTCGCGCACAAACAGGGCCAGAGTGGGTGCGCCCGCGTCAGCGTACCGGCCAGGTTTGTTCAGTGCCTTGATTCTGGCGGTGTTGAGGGTGTGTTTCGCTTGTCTCGGCATAGTCGGTCTCCAAGGTGGTTTCAGGTGCATTATGGCACCGTCGTCACTCTACCCGTACCCCTAAAACTATGCAATAGGTAGGGATAAATTGGAATCTTTTGAATGCCGTTGAGAAGGGGTTGTAGCGGTTAAGGTATTGTAGTGAAAGGGGTTTTTTCCAGTCATTGCGCGGGGTTTCGGCGGTGCTGTTCTCTTATTCCGGGAAGTTGGGCGGCTGGCGGCTGACTACCTGCCCTCTGGGTGAGTTGTTCCCGGTTTAGGCGGTAGGCGATCCAGTATTTGTAGATGTTGCTGACGTAGTCCACCGTCTCGCGGCCGATGTGCTGCGCCGCCACCGCCTCCACGTTGTCGAACCACAGGTTGGGGTCGAGGCCCTGCTGCTCCGCCTCGGAGCGCAACCGGCTGACGCGGGCCGGGCCGGCGTTGTAGGAGGCGAAGGCGAACAGGGTTTTGTTGAGTTCGTCCATGGGTTCGGATTCGAAGTAGCGGTCGCGGATGAAGCGCAGGTACTTGTTGCCTGCGTGGATGTTGTTCTCCAGTTCGGTGATGTCGCCGACGTTGACGTTCTTGTCCGCTGCGGTGCTCGGCAGCAGCTGCATGACGCCGACGGCCCCGGCGTGGCTGCGCGCGCTCTGGTCGAGGCGGGACTCCTGGTAGGCTTGGGACAGGATCATCAGCCAGTCGAAGTCATAGCGGTCTCCGTACTCCTGAAACAGGTTTGCGGTCTCGTCGAACTTGCGCATTGCCGCGGAGTTCAGGGCGTTCTCCACATAGTGCGTCTCCTTGAGGTAGCGCCGCAGGAGCACGTTGCCGGTCAGCGAACCCTCCCGCACGTTCATGAGAAAGCCATCGACCATCGCCTTGAGCTTGGGGCTTGCAGGCCGGAACGCCCAAGCGATATCAGCTTGGGCGCGCAGCACGATGTCGGGGCGGGCTTCGATCGAATCGAATATCCGCATCCAGAATTCCGCCTTGTGCGAGTCGATCACGATGCGCGGAATCAGGCTGGCATTGACCATTTCGAGCAGCTCCTCATCCTCCAGGTGCTCGGCCACGGGAACGATGTCCACCGGCGGCAGTCCGCTGGCCGCAAAGTGCTCGTTGAGCGCCGTCAGGCTCTCGTGGTAGCTGCTTGAAAGGCGGGTGTGCAGGCTCTTGCCGGACAGGTCCTCGATGGCGGCGATCGGTTCGCCGGCTGGGCCGGTCACCAGGATCTCCCGCACCTCCCGCTGCACCGGAATGGAGAAATCGACTTGGGCTTGGCGCTCCGGGGTGATGGTCAGGTTGGCCACCGCCAAGTCCCCGTAGCCAGCAAGCAGCGCCGGGATGAGCTGGTCGCGGGTGACCGGCAGGAAGATCACGTTGATGTTGAGCGAGCCGGTTTCGCGCCGGTCGTTCACGTAGGCTTCAAAGGCTTTGAGCCGCTCGTAGGAGAGGCCCCGCTTGGCGGCACCGTCAAAGAAGTAGAAGGTCTTGCTGCGCACCACCAGGGCGCGGATGGTCCGGCGCTGCGCCATGCCGTCGAAGTCGTCGGTGTGCGCCTCGGTGATGAGGCGGAGGTGGCCGAGGTCCGGCAACAGGTCGGCGTTCGGGGTCAGCCCCTCTCGTGCCGATTCCCCGCAGCCCGTCACCAGCCACAGCGCCGCTGTGGCGGCCGCCAGCCGGGCTGGGGCAAAACGCGGAAAGCAGCCCATTGGGATGGTCCCTCGCCCCGCTTCAGCCGGTCCGGTTGATCAGCAAGTGGCGGGCAGGCGCGCCGGCAATTCTCATTTTGGTCTTTGACCGACCAGCCGTGAGGATGCCCTGATGCCGAAACCGCCCCACAGAGCGAGAATTCGAGGGCGGGACGCCCTCGCTC
>JAPOTD010000103.1 GCA_026709365.1 Gammaproteobacteria bacterium | reverse complement strand
CCGCGGCAGGCAGTTGGCCGCAGCCAACCTCACCATCGTCGTCAAGGCTGGCGACGAGGGCAAGCTTTACGGCTCGGTTGGCGCTCAGGACATCGCCAACGCCCTTGCCGAGCAGGGCATTAAAGTGCATAAGCGCGAGATCATCCTTTCGGAAGGCGCGTTCCGGGCCGTGGGCGACTACGAGGTCACCGTGCGCGTCCACTCGGAGGTGTCCGTGTCCGTGCCCGTCTCCGTGGTGGCGGAGTAGATTTAGCTCAAGTAAGCCTCAATCACCGCCTCCGCCGGGCCGACCATCCGGCTCTCGCCATCCTGAATCCAGACCACCCGGTCGCAGAGTTCGCGCATGGTTGGCAAGTTGTGGGAAACCAGCACGACCGTTCGATCCGACTTGATCAGTTCCTTGATGGCGGCGGTGGACTTCAGCCGAAACTCCTCGTCACCGACGCCGAGCACTTCGTCAATCAGCAGCAATTCCGGCGTGGTGTGGTAGGCCACGGAAAACCCAAGGCGCGCCCGCATGCCGGAGGAGTAGGTGGCCAAGGGGTCGTCAATGCACTCCTCAAGGCCGGCGAACCGCACGATTGCGTCGAGATTGCGCTTTGCCGCCGTCCGGTCCTCGCCGAGCAGCACGCTGCTCAGCAAGGCGTTTTCGCGCCCGGAAAGCTGCGGCAGGAATCCCACCTGCAGGGACAGCATCGAAATGCTTGAGTGGTTGCGTTCGACCTTGCCCCGGTCGGGCTCGATGATGCCGGCAAGCACCTTCAGCAGCGTGGTTTTGCCGGAGCCGTTGCCGCCCAGAATGCCCACCGTCTCACCGCTCATCACCTCAAAGCTCACATCGGACAAGGCCCAATGGAGCTTGCCGGCGGAGCGCAGGGTGCGGCGGCGACGGTAGCAGACGCCGACCGATGCCAAGCTGAGCAGGGGAGGGCGCCCCTCAGAAGGCGATCTTGGCATACCGTGATTCGTTGACCCGCATTATGGCGTAGCCCGCGCCGCCGACGCACAGGGCACCGACGAGCACGCCGCCGAGGCGCCACCAGTCGGCATGTTCGCCAGCCAGCAGAATCGAGCGCAGGCTGTCGATCAGCACGGCGGCTGGGTTGGCTTGGAACACCGCCTTGTAGCTGGTGCTGAGCGTGTCGATGTCGTAGAAGATCCCGGACATGAAGAACAGCATGCGCAGTCCGTTGTCGATGAGCATCTGCAGGTCGGGGAAAAACGGCGTCAGGGCGCACGCCAAGTAGGCCGAACCCAGAACGAACAGGCCGCCAACCGCCAGCACGGGGATCGCCTCCAGCCAAATCAGGGAGGCCTCAATGCCGTAGGCGACCAGAAAAATCAGCAGCATCAGCAGCGCAAACAGGAACTTGAAGGTGTTCTTCAGGAAAATCACTGTGGGAAACAGCACCTTGGGCACGAAGGCCTGATTCAACAGCCCGTGGTTGGCGGTGATGGCCGACGCGCCCTGGGTGATGGTCGCCTGGCCCCACAGCCAAACCACCAGGCCGACCAGCAGAAAGGGTATGAAGGCTTCCGGCCGGGCGCCGAGCAGCCTGCCGAAGACGAAGTAGAACACCAGCATGAAGAGGATGGGCTCGATCACCCACCACAGGAAGCCGAGGAAATTGCGCTGCGCCTCCGCCTTCAGCTCGGCGTAGGTCTTGTACAGCAGGATGTCCTTGGTGCGTCTGGGGGTCATGGGCCTAGTCTGCGCTGCCTCGTCGGCGTGCGGTGAATTTTACAACCCTGATTCAAGTCCGGCGCAAGTGCGCCCTGGGAGCGGGCGCGGTGGAGTTTCGCTGGCGCGAAACTCCGAGCGCGTGGGTCAGGCTCCGAAATGTTTGTGAGGCTGCGCAGATGCCTTGAATCGGAGTTGTTTCATGCAAGGACTGTCGTAACATGGCCGTCATGACATGACGGCACAGAGTTCCTTCGGAGTTCCCATGCGCCTTGCCGACCTTGCCGTCCGATTGGGATGGTCCAGCCCCCAAGGCAGAAAACGCCTGCTCACCGTGCTCGGCATTTGGGCAGGCGCCCTAGTGCTGGCCTTCGCTTGGCCGGTTTCATCGCCGCCGCCGCCAGCGGCAGCAGTGGAACCGCCCAAGGCGCGGGACATCGGCAGCTTGCCCGCCGAAGACCTTGAGGGATTTGCGCAAAGCACCCGATGGGGCATCTCCTTTGAGGAGGCCGAACGCCGGGCTGCGGCGGCTGCGGGCCTCGGCCGGCTCAATCCCGAACTGCGTGAAATGGGCTTCGTCGGCCTGTTCGCCGTGCCGGGCCGCACCTCCCTCCTGCTCATCCTTGAGGACGGCACCGTGGAACGCTTCCATGTTGGCGATCCCTTGCCGGACGGCCGCGTGCTCGCGGAGGTGGCCGAAAATCGCCTCATCCTCACCGATGCCAGCCAACAGCCCTACGAACTGATCCTGTTCCCGGAAATCGCCGCCGCCAGTTCCGAAGCCACGTAAGCGAAGGGTTCAGCACACTGGCTTGCATTCGGCCATCCGGCCTCCTCGCGGCTTTTCAGTTCCCAAGGGTTGGAGGGCAAGATGCCCCCGTTGCAGGGGTTTCGCCCTCACCCCCAATTGGGCATGACTTCTCGGGCGAAGCGGTCCAGAGAGTCTTCGATTTGCTCCGGCGCATGAATGCCGGCCGGCAACAGCAAAAAAGTCTCGTCGATGGGCACCGCCTTGGAAATCTCCTCGATGCGGCGGTTGATGGTGTCCGGGGAGCCGACCAGCAAATTTGGCATGCCTTGGCCGAAGGGAACGGCCCAAGTCTTCCAGAACCACGCCATGTCCTCGAACAGGGCCTGGGCCTTGGCGTCGGTTTCAGCGCAGATCATGATGCCGCCCCAGCAGGCCTCCTTGCCTGGCTCGACCGCGTGGCCGTGGGCCTCGGCCTCTTGGCGCCACTGCGACCAAAGCAGTTCGAGAAACTCCTTGTTGCTGGACATGATGATTGGCCGGCCCTTGTAGCGAGCCCAGAACTTGGCGGTGCGCAGGCTGGCGGAGAAGCCGCCGTAGAGCGGGATGTCGTCCTGAAACGGGCGCGGTGCGATGCCGACTTCGCGCACCCGCATGTCGGCATCCACGCCCTGCCCGAAGCGGGCGTATACCGGATGCTCGTGGGGGTTGACGAAATCCGGCGGCGGGAAAGACCAGAACTTGCCTTGATGGGAAAAGGTCTCGCTGGCCAGCGCCTTGACCACGATCTCCACGAATTCAGCGAAGTATTCGCGGTTCAGCGCGTCGTCCGCGTTGTCCTTGGTCCAAGGCCCCACTGCTTTGAGCTGCGGCTGCACCTTGAAGTTCTCCACCCAGCGGGCCTGGTAGCCGCGCACCAAGCCGACGCCGAACCGGCCTTCGAGCATGTGGTCCAAGGTGGCGATCTTCTCCGCCGTGGCCAGCGGGTTGTTGGCGGTGGAGACGAACCCGCAGGTGATGATCCGCATCCTGCGCGTGTGGCGCGCCAGCCAGCTCGCCATCAGGCAGGGATCGTTGGAGGCCTCGAAGCCCTCGATTTGCAGATGGTGTTCCGGATGGCCGAAGCCGAAGTAGCCGCGCTCCTCGGCGAAGGCGGCGTACCGGCCCAGCTCGCGAATCATGCGCTGGTAGAGCGCCGGATTGCGGCCCGCCATGCCGGCTTCCAGCTCCGAACGCCGGCCCACCGTGCAATAGACGAACAGCCCGAACTTCACGGCGCAGGCTCCTTGCGCCTATCCTGCCCCCGTCGGCACCTCGTTAAACGGAATGCCCTTGTCCAGCCGCGGCTCCTGGGGCAGCCCCAGAACCCGCTCGGCGATGATGTTGGCCATGATTTCGTCGGTGCCGCCGGCAATGCGGAAGCCCGGTATGGCCATGAAGGTGGCTTGGAACAGCCCTGCCGCCGGGGAGTCCTCCTCGTCCCAGACGGCCCCGGACATCTCCATCAGGTCCATGGCGAAGGAGGCCATGTCCTGGGTCATGGGCGCGGCCACCAGCTTGCCGATGGAGTTCTCCGGCCCGGGCGTATCGCCCCGCGACAGGGCGCTCAGGGAGCGGTAGCCGGTGTACTTCAGGCCGGAGCGCTTGCAGTGCCAGTCGGCCAGCTTGGCGCGCACGGCGGAGTCCTCGATGGCCGGCTTGTCATTGATGGTGACGGTCTGCGCCAGATCCAGCAGGGCGCGGAAGTCGGAGCCCGCACCGCCGGCGCCGATCGAGGCGCGCTCGTTCATCAGCGTGGTGATGGACACCTGCCAGCCTTGGCCGACCTCGCCCAGGCGCTGGCTGTCGGGAATGCGCACGTCGGTGAAATAGACCTCGTTGAAGTTGGCGTCGCCGGACAGCTGCTTGATCGGCTTGATCTCAATGCCGGGGGATTTCATGTCCAGAAAGAAGTAGGACAGGCCCTTGTGCTTGGGCACGTTGGGGTC